>NZ_JBQFMH010000001.1:0-587808 GCF_056531745.1 Ruegeria sp. L12 | reverse complement strand
GGCGGCTCGTTCGACCCCAGAGAGAACCATGACCCCGATGCGATCTAAATCCGCCCTTGAAAGCGAAACCGCAGATTGAGAACTTTGCAAAATTTCGGCGTTCACCTTTCCGACACCAATCTCGCTACCAATTGCTGCTGCTGCGGCTTCCTCCAATAACTCATTGAAACAGGCTGTAGGGACAATCTTGGAGCGAGCGGGCAAGGTAATATATTGAACGAGTTCTCTTGGGCATGACGGCAACGGCGACTTCGATGCCGTCTGTGATTTCCAAAGCGCTAATGGCCGTCTTGCTATCTAAAACTGTGATTTCGTGATATCCTGATGTCGCCTTGGAGGGCTGTTATGGGCGATTTCTTTTGGATTGGAACAGCACTCGGCGCCGTGATTGGGATGCTCAATATGTTGTTCATTTTGAGTTCTCGCCTCGGTCAGACCGGGTTAAATCAAACCAAGACAATTTGGCAAGGCCTGTGGGTATGGGCGCTTTGGACTGTGTTCGGTGCCTATGTTCTGGCGCTCTGGCTTCTTGGCGTTGTTCTCCTGGGTTTATCGCGAATTTTGCGACGGGGAATTGAGGCATGATAGTGGGGGAAGTCAAAACCGCCGCTATCATTGGTGCGGGGGTTTCTGGGCTTGCAACCGCAAAATGCCTGACGAAGGTTGGCATTCACTGCACTGTATTTGATCGCAACCCGTACCTCGGCGGCGTCTGGGCGGATGGATACCACGATTTTGGCGTTCAGGTGCAAAAGGACCTGTACGAGTTCCCGGATTTTCCGCTTTCCGAAGAAGCGTCTCATTTCACTCCGGGGCCGGTCTTTCGGGAGTACCTGGAGGATTATTGTGATCATTTCGGTATACGAGAGCGTCTACGGTTAGGCGCTCGCGTCACCTTGATTGAGCGCAAAGGTAAACGGTGGTCACTTGAAGTTGATGGTTCCGAAAGTTCTGAAAGTATTGAGGCCGATCTCGTTGTCGTTGCAGCCGGACTCTATTCAGAAACACCAAATGTCCCGAACATTCCCAAACGTGAAGATTTTGGAGGAGAAGTTCTTCACGCCAGCGAAATTAAAGACATATCGCAACTCGAAGGTCGTCGTCTCGCTGTAATCGGTTACGGAAAAAGTGCCACAGATATAGCGGGTTCGGCTGTGGATGTCGCGGAAAAGGTTCACCTCGTATTCCGAACCGCACACTGGCCTGTTCCGCGCAAACTGCTGGGTGTTCTTCCGTTCAAATGGGGAATGCTGACACGCCTCGTTGCAGCCCTGATCCCTCCGTATGTCAGACCCAGCCCAATCGTGCGCGCTATCCACTCAATAGGATATCCGTTGCCCTGGCTGTTCTGGCGTGTCGTAGAACTGCTGCTCAGTACCCAGCAACGATTGCGAACGCAAATCGCACGTGGTGAGACCCTGATGCCCGAGACGCCTGTCGAAATCGACGCGTTTACGGAAGTGACCATGGTTCCACGTCCGGGGCTCATCGACTCTATCCGATCAGGCAAGATTTCTGCACATCGAACAGGTGTGAGTGCATTCTCTTCCAACGGGATCGACCTTGCGGATGGGGATTCTCTTGAGGTCGATTGCGTGGTCTTCGGCACGGGCTGGAAGACCGGCTACCCATATCTACCGAAGTCAATACTCAACTCATTGGATGATGGGCCGGATGGGTTCTATTTATACCGCCATGTCCTGCACCCCTCGGTGCCAAACCTTGCATTCGTGGGTCGGGCATCCTCCTTCATGAGTGTGACGACCTTCGCGCTTCAGGCCAAATGGCTTGCGGAAGTCGTTGCAGGTCGTGTGCTAATACCGGATGCTGAGGCCATGCAAAGCGATATCGATGCGCTCAAGTCCTGGAAACAATCCTGGATGCCAGAAGGGCCAGCACGTTCCGCCACACTTCTACTTCACATGTGCCACTATCACGATGAACTCTTACTCGACATGAGTGCGGACCCGCTTCGCAAACGCGGTTTCCTGGCGCCGATTTCTGAGCTGATTGTGCCTTATCGTGCGGCCGACTTTCGAGATGTGGTCTGAGCGATTGGTACGCGAAGCTCCTAATATCGTTTTGACATTCATTTACAATGGATACGCGGGAGAGTTTTTGATTGGAACGACACCTGGCGGCCATACTTGCTGCTGATATTGTTGGCTATAGCGCGCTTGTCAGTGCTGACGAGGAAGCCACTTTGCAGACATACAAGGGCCACTTTCGAGCACTGGAACCGCATGTGGCTTTGAATGGAGGACGGCTGTTCAAAAAGACCGGTGACGGTTTTCTTGCAGAGTTTCCTTCGGCGTTTGACGCCATAGCTTGTGCGGAAACGATGCAGCGCCAGATGGTTGAGCGGAACGCGGCACGCGGAAAAAGCCCGGAAATGCAATTTCGTATGGGAATTCATGCGGGTGATGTTTTTGACGACGACGGTGACGTTCTTGGCGATGGCGTCAATATTGCCGCTCGGCTGGAAGGTCTGGCTCCACCCGGAGGTATCATCGTTTCAGGGCGGATTTACGAAGACGTTGCAGGCAAAGTGGATGTTTCGTTCACCGAATTGGGGCCGCAATACCTGAAGAATATAGCGCGCCCTGTGACCGCCTACTTAGTGCAGGCGGCATTCGCTACTGTACCCCTGATTATTCAATCTCGCCCAGACAAGCCTTCGGTGGCCGTATTGGCGTTTGACAATCTGTCGTCCGACGCCGAACAAGATTACTTTGCAGAAGGTATAACCGAAGATATAATCACCAGCTTATCTAGAGTGCCCTGGATATTCGTGGTCGCCCGAAATTCTTCATTTTCTTACAAAGGACTTTCGGTTGATGTTCGTCGCATCGGCCGTGAACTTGGTGTCCGCTACGTGCTGGAGGGTTTTGTTCGCGGAGCTGGTAACCGGTTACGTGTGACTGGGCAGCTGATTGACGCGGAAACCGGATCGCATGTCTGGGCGGATCGATACGATGGGAGGCTCGACGATATTTTTGACCTCCAGGACCAGATCACTGAGGCCGTCGTAGCTTCAATTGCACCAGGAATAAGACAGGCAGAAATAGACCGATCTGCCCACAAGCGTCCGGACACCCTGGGAGCATATGATCACTTCCTGCGGGCGCAGGCCTCAATCTACAGGTTCAATTTCACTGAAGCGGACGACCATTTGTCAAAAGCTCTTTCACTCTCAAGTGAGTACCCATTGGCAAGCGCTCTTCGAGGCTGGATCCGAACTTTGCTGTGGAACCCGGATACGCGACCAAACGAGGCCCAATTTGATTGCGCAATTCAGCTGGCACATGAGGCTCTGGCCGCATCACATCATGACCTGGAGGCGCAAGCATATGCCGGTTACGTTCTCGCTTTTCTGTCAGAGGACACAGAGTACGGTTTGTCATTGGTGGACCAAGTCGTCGAGAGAAGCCCAAACTGCGTTTCAGCTTGGGGATCCAGTTGCGTATTGCATGGCCTGATGGGTGAAGCGCAGATAGCACAAGCTCATGCCAGAGAGGCGCTCCGGCTCAATCCAAGTGATCCGTTGAATTACCGAGTCTATATGGGAATTAGCTTATCGCAAATTGCAGAAGAGAACTGGCGCGGTCTCAAGGAAACCGCTCAAAAAATGCGTGCATTTCATAACACAGTGACTGTATTCCGCCTTAATGAACTTGTCGCGGAGATGGCTCTAGGTAATGCGAACCGAGCAAAAGAGCTCGCGCGTATTCACATGTCGCGGGAACCTGATTTTAGCGTTTCAATGTTTCGGGATATGCGCGCTCGTATCTCTATCGCTAAGCCGGAGATCTATGATGCCTACTATAAAATGCTGGCAGCCGCAGGCATTCCTGATTAGCGCCACCAACTTTGGAATAATTGCCGGTGATCGAAAGCAAACAACGTGCGGAGGCACAATTTACTATTGTTGGAAGGATGCCCGGTTCCGGCTGGAGAGGGTCCACTCCTTGGAGTGCTGAGATGGACGGTTCTGAACGCTGCGTGAAGTCAACTATCCTTCTGCTGTTTCAATTTTCCAAGCCGCTAGCAGCCTCGGAAGCGCAACATTCCAATCCATAACACCTGTCTGTTTGGCCCAGTTATTGTATTGACCAATCAGGTCTGCCTCCAATTCGACGTTGCTCCCTCTCAAATTAGTCAACTCCGTGCGATCCGCTTCGATGTCATAGAGTTCCCAATCTTGCCCATGCTGCCTGACAAGTTTGAACTGACCCAGCCGCACTGCCGAGTTTCCTTCATGTTCGAAAAAGATAGGCTCTTCTCGCGCCCAGTCCTTGCCGCGGAACAGGTCCATCAATGACTGCCCTTGCATGGGTTGAATTTCGTGACCACCTACCTCGCTTTGGTACTGGCATCCCGTTGCTTCCAATATAGTGGGTAACACATCAACGACATGACAGGCGGCGTGCGCGTTTGCCTCAGAGGTAAACCCATTGGGCCAGTGCGCTATAAGCGGCGTCGAAATACCGCCTTCATGGACGTAATGCTTGAACAATCGAAATGGCGCATTCGAGACATTTGCCCACGGTTTGTCATAGCTCTGATATGTCTGGGCACCGCCTGGCATCACGTCGGGGCGATTTCCCATTTCGATGGGGCGGCCGTCATTTGTGGTATCCGGGAAGAACTTTGCCCATCCGTCTTCCGCCATGAATTCAGCGCAGCCGCCATTGTCGGACAAAAACAAAATCAAAGTATCTTCAAACTGCCCCAACTGCTTTAGCGCAGCGATAAGTCTACCGATGGATTGATCCATCCTGTCTACCATCGCAGCATAGGTGGCCATCTTTCGTGCCTCCCAATCGGTATTCTGCTCGGCCTCCCAGGGGTGAACAGCAACATCACGCGGAGAAATTTCCCAGTTCTTCTGAAACAGGTTCATGCTGTTCATGGTTTCGTGTCGTGCGGTACGGATCGCGTCCCAACCACCTGAATACACCCCATAATAGCGAGCGATGTCCTCGGGATGGGCATGCAGGGGCCAATGCGGTGCGGTATGTGCAAGATAAAGAAAAAAGGGCTGACCGTCGGGTGTTTCCTCGATCATTTCAATCGCCTTGTCCGTGATCGCATCCGTGAAATAGAAGTCATCAGGGAATGCCATGACACGGCTGTCATCTTCGAGCATGTAATGCGGCGAGAAGAAGTGGGTGACGCCATCGATGATCCCATAGAAGCGATCAAAACCGCGCTGTCTCGGCGTCGGATGCTCAACATCTCCAACCCGCCAGCTGTCAACTTCACGCGCCATGAAGTCTCCTGCGACATGCCATTTGCCAGACATCAAGGTCCGATAGCCACCAGCACGTAGGTGCTCTGCTATGGTGGCGCTGTCATTCCGTAAAAACCCCTGGTATGCAGGCGTTCCCAGGTTGGCCCCCATGTGGCCCACGCCGGCGTTATGCGGGTACAATCCGGTCAAAAGAGATGCCCGCGTAGGGCAACAGCGGGCGCAGTTATACATTGCAGTTAGCAGTACACCGTCCCTTGCAAGGCCATCGATGTTTGGAGTGCGTATTTCCGATCCGGTGGCTCCCAAATCTGCAAAACCCAGATCATCGGCCAAGATCAGTATCACATTTGGTCGTTTTCCTGTCGGCATTCAGAGGCTCCATTGCTGCACTGATGAGCTTACTTCACTATCGACGATGATCTTGTCCCCAAGCGACCCGACAATAGTGGGGTAGAGCCAAGGTTCTTTGATCATTTTGTCCAAGCGACTAGTTAGAGAACATGGCCTCCATAGCACAACTAACCGACTGGATGATTACCGAAGGACGCCGCTCAGGCGACCCGGTGAAAGTAGTTTCTCATTTCTGCTCATCATTAATTGAGGAAGGTGTTCCGCTCTGGCGGGTCAATATCGGTCAGCGTTTCGCCAATCCTTTACTCATCGCATGGGGGGTCGTTTGGACTCCTGATGGGACCGACAGCTACGACGTAACTCACGAAACGATGTTGACAGAAGGGTATGTTGGTAGCTCATTTGAGTACATTCTGGAGCACAGAAAGCCGCTTCACAAAAGTTTGCGACAACTGAACCCAAAGACTGAGCATTCATCATATCTTGAATTCGCTGAGTTAGGTGGCACAGATTACTATGCCACTTTGATGTATTATGGCGACGGATCTCTGCACGGCTGCACATTTGTCACACAGGAACCAGATGGCTTTTCACCGCAACATCTGGAATTGATTGAGGCCGCACTGCCTGCTCTGTCTTGCGCTTTGGAACCTGTCACGATGCGCAAGTCAGCCAAGGGGCTATTACGAACATATCTTGGCGATGGGCCCTCCGACGCTGTGTGGAACGGGCGGATCAAGCGAGGTGAACGCACAACGCTTGATGCAGTAGTCATGTTTTCTGATTTAAGAGGTTTCACGGCACTTTCAGAAGTTGCAAACGAGGCAGATGTTTTTAACGCGCTGAGCGGCTACTTTGATCTGGTTGTTCAATCTGTGGAAGATAACGGTGGCGATGTCCTCAAGTTTATGGGTGACGGAATTCTCTCGGTCTTCACCATTGCAACTCAGGTTGACCACACCGACCGATGCCGAAAGGCAGCGCGAGCCGCACAAAGTGTACTGGCCGGTTTAACGACCCTAAACCGTCGCCGCGTCGAGGTTAAAAAGCCGTCTTTGGATGTTGGGATCGGGATCAATGTTGGGCAAGTCAGCTATGGCAACATCGGCAGTCCTGGAAGACTTGATTTCACGGTTCTCGGGGGCGCAGTGAACGTTGCCAGTCGAATTGAGGGTTTGACTAAATCTATTGGCCGAAGAGTGCTGGCAACGTCTGCGATTGCCGACGCCTCCCCTGATCTGTTTTCCCCTTGTGGGTTTCACGAAGTTCGTGGCCTTGCTCGTCCAATCGAATTGTTTTCTCTCGTCGAAGGAGAGCCTTGATACGGTGTTGCATTTTTTGGGTGCATTGCAATAAGCAGGAACCGAGGATCGGGCGCCAAGTGTCATAAGGTTGGTTTGTCCCGCATTTTGGGGATTGCAAAGCCCGACGATGAAAGTCCGGTTTGGGCTGCCCTGTAGTCATCCACCCTCAACAGGCGAGTGAAAGTATTGTCCGCGATCTGTTAATTCGCAACCTCTCGGGTTTTTGCAGTGGCAGAGAAAGTCCGGTCTGACGGGCCGCACCGCAGCGGTCGATCTTGGCGACGAACGGCAGCTCTGGGCCGTCATCATCTGGTTTCAAGATGTCCTGAGCCCCGATGATGCGCGGCCGCCTAAGTCTGCAGAGAGCACATTCTTACCGATGCAGCGCTCGGTACTAAACTCCGCCATCCCGAAGAACCCGATTGTTTGTCAGGCAACCGGCGAAAAGTCCATTGTCCAGTTGGTTTCCCAGGTGGCTCCATCATCAGTCGAGAAAGCTTGTTCCCATCGTGGGACGATCCCCTTTTTCCATAGAAATCTGACGATGAGCGGCTGCCCATTCAATACGTCATGTGCGCGAAACTCACCGACATCCCCCGTGAATGTGCCCTTTACCGGTATATCAAGCGTGTGTGGTGATCGACCGTCGAGCCACCAGATTGCCCACTCCTCTGAACTGGGGTTGAAGCTGCGCAGTGCAATGGCGCGATATGATTGTCCTGGAAGCTCAACCAGGTTGTCTTCTACATTTCCATTGCCTGCAAGGATTGGTTGCGTGTGCGAACGCCCTTGGAAAACGTCCCAATCGCGGCTGCCTGTCAGCCGCTCCTTCAAGCGTCGGTGCTTTACGGTCCAAGACCCGAACATGAAGTCAAAATCATTCTGAACAACGTCTGCTGCGTCGGGGGTGAGGTCGGTGTGCATGGTCTCTCCTTTTTTCGTGACATGAGTGCTTATGAAAGAGATAACCTGACAAACCGTGTCATGTTTTTTGGAGAGCGAATGAAATCCTCTCGCTTACTGTCAATTTTGTTACGCCTTCAAATCCGCGGCCTGATGACGGCACAGCAATTGGCCGATGAATTTGAAGTCAGCTTGCGCACGATCCACAGGGACATCGACCAGCTAAGCTATGCAGGTGTCCCGGTTTTCGCCGATCGCGGACGCAATGGCGGCTATCGGTTGATAGACGGATACCAGACCCGATTGACGGGCCTTGATGTGGAGGAAGCGCGCACCCTGCTTCTGGCGGGGCTTGGCGATGCATTGGATGATCTTGGTTTGCTGGAAGCCGCAAGCCAAACAGAGCTGAAAGTCATGGCGTCGCTCTCTGGCACCACGCGCGATCAGGCAATTGTTGTTTCCGATCGGTTCTTATTGGATCCCCAGGGTTGGTATCAAAAGAAGACCACGGCGCCATTTGTGTCCGAGGTTGCCTCGGCGGTGTGGAATGAAAGGCAATTGTCGATAGAATACGAGAGCTGGAACGGTGTCGTGGACCGTGTCGTGTCGCCCCTGGCGATTGTGCTGAAAGCCGGTAACTGGTATCTCGTCGCGCTCGTCGAAACCCCACGTGTCTATAAGATTGCAAGTATCCGGAGCATCAAGGTTCTCGATGAAACGTTCTCACGCCCGAAGAATTTTGATGTCAGCGCCTTTTGGCACAGCTGGGTCGCAGATTTCGAGCGTCGGCTGAAGTCTCAACCCGTTGCGCTTCGGGTCAGCTCAACAGGTTTGAACATGTTGACGGAAATGGGCTTTGCGCCGCAGTCGCTTATTGAGATCCCGAACCGAAAGGGATGGTTCTCTGTCAACGTACAAATGGAGGTTGGCGTGAAGGCCGTTCGTGATGTCTTGTCTCTGGGTTCTGAAGCCGAGGTGCATGAGCCAGCCGCATTTCGAGAAGACGTGATCGCTGAGGCCCGCAAAGTTATCGATCTAAATGTATCTTGAATTCGCCGAGGTCCGCTTAGTGCAGATGAGCGAGCACTCTTTGCGATCGCAATGAACTTCCGCATTGTCCCGCACAACAGACTTTGCACTTTTTATTTGCTCTCGAAATCTAGCGCTCCCATATCTAACACATGCTTCGCCTGACCCCGATCCTGCTGGCCATTGCCTATGCCGTCGTGATGTACCGGATTTCCGTCTGGCGCACTCATCGTGAGCTGGATGCGAAATCCACCGAACTGGCGGATCCGGCGCTGAAACGCATGACCGACCGGTTGGCGGCGGCGCTGGAGATTGATCGAGTGCCTGTCTACATCTATGAGATCGACCCCGTGAACGGGCTGGCCGCGCCGGATGGGCGGATATTCATCACGCGCGGGTTCTATCGCAAATTCTGCAACGGAGAGGTCTCGGCCGAAGAGATGGCCAGCGTGATTGCGCATGAGTTGGGCCATGTGGCGCTGGGGCATGCGCGACGCAGGATGATCGATTTTTCCGGCCAGAACGCGCTGCGGGCGGCGTTGATGATGCTGCTGAACCGGTTCATTCCCTTCATCGGTGCGTGGATTGCCAATATGCTGACGCATCTTCTCGCCTCACGGCTGTCGCGCGGGGATGAGTATGAGGCGGATGAATATGCCGCCGCCCTGCTGACCAAGGCAGGGATTGGCATCGGGCCGCAGAAATCGCTGTTTCACAAGCTTGAGGAATTGACCCAACAGCGCGCCGGGGTGGTTCCGGCATGGCTGATGAGCCATCCCAAGACGGATGAGCGGATTGCGGCGCTGGAGGTGCTTGAACAGCGTTGGAACGCGGGTGGTTAGGTTCGGATGCGAGGGGCCAGCCCCTCGCGCTCCCCGGGATATTTTAGGCCAGATGAAGCTGGGATCTTGGTCAGGTTGTGAGGGCTTTGCCAAGTCGCGGCAGACGTGCTTTTTTCATCAACGGGCGCAGGGTCCATTGATCGCCTGAGAGGCGATTGGCTTGCGCCAAAACCGCTGCGGCAATGTTTGCGATGCCATCCGGGTCTATCAGCCAGAATCTGTGAAGCAGCCCGTCGGGGTCATGGCGGGTGAGGCCTTCTTCGGCCAGAAAGTGTTTGGGAAAATCTTTTGCGTTCACGGTGACAATGACATCGGCGGAACTGGCCACGGCTGTTGCGAGAACATGGATGTCGGCGGCGTCCGGCAGCCAGAGGCGTCGTTCCAGCCCCGGCGGCGATGGATGCTCGGCCTTGGGCCAACTGGCTTGTGTCAGCGCGATTTCAGCGCGGGCTTGCGCCTCGCCCTCGGGGCCGAGTTTGCGGGCGGCACGGGCCCATTCCTCAAGGATGCGGGCGGACCAGATCGGTTGGAAATGGCCAAGTTTGGCGGCCCCCAGCAGCATTTCCCGCATCACCGTGGGATAAATCACGCAGGTGTCGAGAACCGCTTTCATAGGCGGTAGAACACGGCCTTGAGATAGCCGCTTTCGGCCAGTTGCGGCAGTTGCGGATGGTCCGGGCCGGCGAACCCGGTATGGATCAGTTGCGCCTGCCGTCCTGCCCGGCCTATGCCGCGCGAGGAGGCATCGCGGAACCGACCCAGATCAGCGGCGTGCGAGCAGGAACACAGGCCCAGATAGCCACCCGGTTTCACCAGAGGTGCGGCAAGGCGCGCGATCCGTTCATAGGCGCGCAGACCGGCATCAAGTGCCTGTTTCGAGGGCGCAAAGGCCGGGGGGTCGCAGATGACCACATCGAACATCGCGCCTTCCTCGCCCAATTGTGTCAGCACATCAAACGCATCGCCCTGACGGGTTGCAAAACGGTTGCCGAAACCTGCTGCTTCGGCCCCCTGCCCGGCCAGCGTCAGCGCGGCGGCAGAACCGTCGACGGCAAGTGCTTGCGCGGCACCACCGGCCAGCATGGCCAGACCGAAACCGCCAACATGGCTGAACACGTCCAACACCTGCGCTTGGGGATGTACCAGACGGGCCGCAAAGGCGTGGTTTGGGCGTTGGTCGTAGAACAGGCCGGTTTTCTGCCCACCGGTCAGGTCGGCCATATAGGTCGCGCCGTTCATCGGAACCGCAAGCGGGGCTTCGGGGGCCGTTCCGCGCAGGGTCTGGTTGATGTCGTCGAGTCCTTCCAGCCCTCGGGTGCGACCGGAGGCGTTTTTCAGAACCGTGGTCACGCCCGTCACTGCGATCAGAGCATCCGTCAGAGCCTCAAGATGCGCTTCGGCCCATGCGGCGTTGGGCTGGATGACGCAGGCGTCTGCGAACCGGTCGATGATTACGCCGGGGAAACCATCAGCCTCGGCATGGATCAGACGGTAATAGGGTGCATCGAACAGGCGTTCGCGCAGCTCCAGTGCCCGGCGCAAGCGGGTCTCGAACCAGTCAGTGTCAAGCTGGGCGTCGATGTCGCGATCCAGCACCCGGCACATGATTTTCGACTCTGGATTGACCGCGACCAGCGCAATCGGCTGCCGCTTGTCGTCTTCCAGCACCGCCAGGGCTCCGGCAGCGATCTTGCGGGTGCGTCGGTCGGTGACGATGTCATTGGCGTAGACCCATGGGAAACCATGGCGCAGCCCGCGCGCGTTGGCTTTGGGTTTCAGGCGAATACGGGGGCGGTCGGATGAGGCGGTCATGGCGCTCTCATAGCTGTGAACCGATTGAGGGGAAAGACCCGTTAGCGGTTCCGGTTGCGCCAGCCGCCGCGCCGTCTGGGGGCTTGCGCCGATTGCAGCCCTTCGGCCAGCACCTGCGTCATCGGATGATCGCCCGCCTGCGCCGCATAAAGTGTGTGCAGCGCGGTCAGCGCCTCATTCTGATCCCGGTCCTCGGGCAGGCTGAGCGCCCAGTCGAGAAAGATGCTGCGGCATTCGGGCAAAGTGATGCCGTCGATGCGATAGGCCTCGCGGATCAGGCCCTTGTGATCGTTGGGATCGTCACTGCGCGGCATGTTTACCCTCCTTGAACCACGTCGCCGATCAAAACGGCGGCGGTGTTGTAACTGTCCTGCAACGCGGCCTGCAGATCTTCGACCTGATCGAACCCGGTGGCCCGGCAGAGGAACGCCGTGCCACCCTCACCGATCTTGTCCGCCTCGATGGCTTTACCCGACAGAAGCCGTGCTGCGCATTGCACTGACCAGCATAGGTCGTAACACTCCTTCAGCGTTTGCGCCTGCGCGACCTCCAACAGCCCGGCAGCGACCGCGCCATCCAGACCGGAATGCACATCGCGCTGCACGATACCAGACAGCACGGCACCGGTCTGAGACAGCAGTTCGATATCCATCATCCGTCCGGCACCGTTCTTGGCGTCCCAAACGCCTGCCGGAGCCTTTGCGGCCGCCAGACGGGCGCGCATTTCAGCGACCTCGGTCAGAACCTTGGTACGGTCGCGGGGGCGCGAGAGGAACTCGGCACGGAAGCTTTCGATATCCGCTGCCAGCCCGGCATCCCCGGCCACCACATGCGCGCGCGTCAGGGCAAGGTGCTCCCACACCCAGGCCTCGTTCTGCTGATAGTTGGTGAAACTGCTCCAACTGGTGGCGACAGGCCCCTGATTGCCCGAGGGGCGCAGGCGCATGTCCACCTCATAAAGCCTCCCCTGCGACATCGGCGCTGACAGCGCAGTGATAAGCGCCTGCGTGAACCGCGCGTAATAGGTGCGCGTGGCCAGCGGGCGCGGCCCCTCTGACATCTCCTGATCCTGCGGGTCGTAGATGACGATCATATCCAGATCGGATTGCGAATTGATCCGCCCGGCACCAAGCGAGCCCATGCCCAGAACCGCCGCTCCACGCCCCGGCGCAGGCCCATGTTTCTTGGAGAATTGGGTTTCGACACAGGGCAGAACCGACGCGATTATGGCCTGCGCCAGTTCCGCATATTGCTGCCCGGCCTGCGCCCCTTCGATGAGCCCGCGCAGATGGTGGACGCCGATGCGGAAATGCCATTCCTTGCACCAGCGCCGGGCGAGGTCGAGCTGAGTTTCATAGTCATCTTCCGCAGACAAAGCCTGCGTCAGATCCTCCCGCAACGCTGCCTGACCCGGCCATTCGCTGAAGAAGCTACCGCCGATCACCGCGTCGAACACGGCGGCATTGCGCGACAGATGCGTTGCCAACGCGTGAGAGGTTCCGACGATATCAACCAGCAGATCGATCAGCTGGGGGTTCGCCTCGAACAGTGAAAACAGCTGCACCCCGGCGGGTAGCCCGGCCAGAAAGCCATCAAGCGCCATCAGGGCCTCGTCGGGTTTCGCGGTCTTGGCAAGGCGTGACAAAAGCTCGGGCCGCAGACGTTCGAAAATGCGCGCACCGCGCTGTGAGCGTAGCGCCGGATAGGTGGTCCAGCGGGCCAGTACCCCCTTGTCGAATTCAACCTCTTGCGTGGCTGCAGGGCGCGGGCTGGCACCGGGGGCAAAGAAGCCTTCGGTCAGTTCATGCACCTCGGTCAGGCGGCGGGTCAGATCGGCCCGCAGTTCGGTGCTGCTGAAGCCCATCAGGCAGGCGACCCTCTCAATCCCGTCTTCGGATTGCGGCACCTTGTGGGTCTGGGCGTCGTGTACCATCTGGATGCGATGCTCGACCTCGCGATGGGCGCGGTAATGATCGGTCAGCTTTTCGGCGACCTCTTCGGGCACCCAACCCTTGGCGGCCAATGCCGCCAGCCCCGGCACCGTGCCGCGCACGCGCAGATCCGGGTCGCGCCCCCCGGCGATCAACTGGCGAGTCTGAGTGAAAAACTCGATCTCTCTGATACCGCCCTGCCCCAGCTTCATGTCATGACCGGGGATCGAGAGGCTTCCGCCTGTCCCTTTGTTTTCGCGAATGCGCAGGCGCATGTCATGGGCGTCCTGAATGGCGGCGAAATCCAGATGCCGCCGCCAGACGAACGGGCGCAGCGCCTCGAGAAAGCGTTCGCCCGCCGCGATGTCCCCGGCGCAGGCGCGTGCTTTGATATAGGCCGCGCGTTCCCACGTCCGGCCAACGCTTTCATAATACCGCTCAGCCGGTTCCATCGCCAGACAGACCGGCGTGACAGCCGGATCAGGTCGCAGCCGCAGATCGGTGCGGAAGACATAGCCGTCTGCCGTCTTGTCACTCAGCGTGGCGCAGAAATTCCGCGTCGCCCGGACCATGCCCTGCCGGGCCTCGTAGAAGTCATCCGGGTCAAAGCGTGTTTCGTCAAACAACACGATCAGGTCGATATCTGAGCTATAGTTCAGCTCATACGCACCCATCTTGCCCATCGCCAGAATGACCATCCCGGCAGCGGTTTCGACATCCTCTTCGGTCATACCGGGCAACTTTCCCCGGCGGATCAGAGCGGCAATCTCGGCCTTGGCGGCCACATCCGCCGCCAGTGCACCGAAATCGGTCAGGGCCCCTGTCACCTTCTCCAGTGGCCACGCCCCGGCCAGATCGGCCAGAGCCGTCAGAAGCGCCATCTGCCGCTTGGCCCGCCGCAGACCGGGTTTCAACTGGTCGGCGGGCACCGCCCGCGCAGCAGTCATCACATCCGCCAAAGCCTGATCCGGATTCAGCAACGCCTCGGGCAGCCAATCCCGTTCTTGATCAATCAGCCCTTTCAGATAGGGGCTCGACCCGGCTGTACCTGCGATCAACTCACCCTGTTCGGCAGTCAGATCCGGCAGTGCAGCGCGAGTTTCTGCGCCAAGAGCGGCGTCAAATGCCCGCGGAGTTCTGTTGATGGCAAGGCTCATATGCGCTCCAACGGCGTGTCCTGGCTGAAACTGTTGATCCAGACATCATGCCGCCGCTCCCAAAGCGAGGAAATCAGCATCGCCTCCGCCCCTGTCGCATCCGGGCGCGTATAGTCCGCACGATAGGTCAACAGCACGATGTCCGATGTCAGAACCCGCAGCTTGGCCTCGGACAACTCATATGTGGCCATCGTCGGTGCATCGGCAAACTGCCCCACATGATCATCACGGTTGGCAAATCCGCTCGGATAGACCCCCAGAAAATCAGGGCTCAGCAACGCCCGGTCAGCCTGCGCATTGCCGTCCACCAACGCCGTCCAGACCTGTTTTTCCAGCGAAAGCATCTGATCGAGTGTTGGGGCGGATTTATTTTCAATATCTTGCATGGCCAGAAACTACTATTGTTGGCTGTGGTTCGCTGAAAGGTGGTGGAAAGGCGCATAAAGTTTTGAAAACGCGAGCCCATATCCCCTTATCGGCGTTTGGTCTTTCGGCACCCTAGTGTTTTTTGATCTGCGATAAAACCGGATTTCATATCAACGATGTTCAATCCCAACCCCGGCCAAACCAACCCAGCACTTGTTGCAACTTCCGAACCCGCCTAGGCTTGATTTTATGTGCGGAAAATTTGCAGCCGGTCACCTGACGCAAAAAGAGATGTTGGCGATCATGGAGTTCTTTCTCTATGGGAAAGTCTCGCCGCACTTGCCCAGCCCTCTTCCTTCGGGTGGCTACAATATTTCCCCCACCGATCAGATAAGCATGATCCGTTGGAATGGCGCTTGTGCCGAGCTAACCACTGCCCGCTGGCAAATCACCGATCCCCGCAGCAAGAAGCCGATGATCAATTCCAAAATTAAAAATGTCAGCTTCTGGCAAGACTACTGGGATCACGGCCGCTGCCTTATCCCGGCACTTGGTTATTATGAATGGCAACAGGATCAGGGCCACAATTGTCCGACCTATGTTTCGGTGAGGCGCAATTCACCAACGCTGTTCTTTGCCGGCTTCTATCGGACCAAGGATGGCAAACACAGTTGTAGTATCATGACGCGCAGCCCGAGCCCGCAGATATCACACATTCACAACCGTATGCCCGTCATCCTGACACCAGAGGAGATCGAGAACTGGTTGACTGGTGTTATTACCCCGCAAGACGCACAGAAAACGCTTGGAACGGGATACGAAGGCCGCATTGAGTATCACACGGTGAAACCGATCAAGGCCGGTACAGATGGTGAAGAACTGTTGGAGCCTTTTGCGCCGCCGGTCCAAACCCGCTTCGAGTTCTGAGCTGAGTGGACTTTGGTCAGACAAGAAGCCGCGTTTACATTGCTTAGGTTATCGTTGCTGAAGAAGTAGTCAGCATCACACTCTTGCCACCTCCGCATAAATCAATCCGGCTGCGGCAAACCAATGTAAATCTTTTTCACATGACCCCTTGCATTAGCGACATCCCCCTCCCATCTAGGCAATGTAAACAGAATTCACATCAACCAGGAGAACCCAAATGACCGCATTGTCCGAACACGCCGTTCCTGCAAACCCGGGCTGGCTGCACCGCGCCGAAGCCTGGCTTGACAGCAAGGGCAAAGGGGCCTGGATCGCCGCAATGGTCCTTGGCTTTATCTTCTTCTGGCCCATCGGCCTGGCCTTTCTGGCCTACATGATCTGGAGCAAACGCATGTTCAGCAAATCCTGCAGCCGCCGTTCGTCGTGGAACAGCCACATGAGCGCTATGAAACCCTCGGGCAACAGCGCCTTTGACGCCTACAAGGCCGACACTTTGGCACGCCTGGAACGTGAACAGAAGGATTTCGAATCCTTCCTGCGCCGCCTGCGCGACGCCAAGGACAAAGCCGAATTCGATCAGTTCATGGACGAACGCGCCCGCGACAATCGCGATGATGCGGAAAATGGCGAACAGCCTGCCTGATCCTGCCTTGCCCTGTCCCGCATCTCGGGACAGGGTGCCTTTGCCTAACAACCGGACCCACTCATGACCCACCTGCCCGATCCCGACAGCCAGCCGGAGTTTTACCAATCCGTGGCCACCAAGCGCTTTTTCGCATGGCTGTTTGACATCGCTTTCATCTCGTTGCTGTGCACAGTGGCGGTTCTGTTTACCGCCTTTCTGGGGCTGTTTTTCATTGCCCTGATTTATGCCGTCGTCAGCTTCGTCTACCGCGTGGTCACCATCGCAAACGGCTCTGCCACCCTGGGCATGCGCTTCATGGGGATCGAGTTGCGCGACGCCTTCGGCGCGCGCATGGACACCGGCAAGGCCGTCGCGCATACGGCAGGCTATTTCGTCAGCATGGCAATCCCCGTGCTGCAGATCATCTCGGTCATCATGATGATGACCAGCGCGCGAAATCAGGGCCTGACGGATGTCTTCCTTGGCACAGTCATGATCAATCGGCGCGCCTGAAAACAACTCTGTGAGTCTCTTGGCGGCGCCGGGAACCGTTGCTATCATCCGTCCCGAAGAAACGCGGGACCTACATGCGACACACGCTGCCAATCGCGCCACAGTTCTATGTGACCGCCCCCCAACCCTGCCCTTATCTTGAGGGCAGGATGGAACGCAAACTGTTCACCGCCCTTCAGGGGGAAGGCGCGGACCAGCTGAACAATTGCCTGTCGCAGCAGGGGTTTAGGCGCTCGCAGAATGTGCTCTACCGCCCCTCCTGCACCGATTGTTCCGCCTGTCTGTCGGCCCGGATCGACGTCTCGGCCTTCCGTCCCAGCAAAAGCCAGAAACGCGCGGGCAAGCGAAATGGCTTTCTTAAGCGGCGCGCCACCTCGCCCTGGGCCACGGATGAACAGTTCGAGCTGTTCCGTCGCTATCTCGATGCCCGCCACGCCGATGGCGGCATGGCCGATATGGATGTGTTCGAATTCGCCGCCATGATCGAGGAAACCCCGATCCGCAGTCGCGTCGTTGAATATGCAGACCCTGAAACCGACGAATTGATCGCGGTCAGCCTGACCGATGTGCTCGAAGATGGGTTGAGCATGGTCTACTCGTTCTACGATCCTAAGTTCCAGCAGAACTCGCTGGGCACCTATATGATCCTTGATCATATCGAGATCGCGCGCGAAGCCGGGCTGCCCTATATCTACCTGGGCTACTGGGTGCCCGGCAGCCCCAAGATGGGATACAAAGCCAAATTCGCAGGGCTGCAGGTCTATTCACGGGGCGAATGGCAACTGATCGAAAACCCCGAGGAATACGCGCAGGCCTCGCATCACCCCCTGTCCTCAGCCCCGATTGCCGAGCAGGTGGCGAATATCCAACTGCCCGACCGGCGCCCGACCAAAGGCTGATCCGTCATGCGGCAGAGCCTTCATGCGGTTACCCTTGTGGTTCCGGATTACGACGCGGCGATTGCGTTCTACACGGGCGTTCTGAAATTCACGCTGACTCAGGATATCGACCTGGGCGAGGACAAGCGCTGGGTCCGCGTCACCCCTCCGGGGTCGGTCGGAGCATCATTGTTGCTGGCAAAAGCGGATGGCAGGGAACAGGCCGCCGCAATCGGCAACCAGACCGGAGGCCGCGTCGGCTTTTTTCTGGAAACCGATGATTTCCACCGTGACCACAGCGCCATGCTCGAAGCCGGTGTCGGGTTCGAGGAAGCCCCGCGCCATGTACCCTACGGCATCGTCGCAGTCTGGCGCGACCCGTTTGGAAATCGCTGGGACCTGATCCAATTCTCCTGATCCGCCTCTTCATCTGGCCAAAAATATCTCGGGGCTGAATTGGCCGCAGGCCAAGAAGGGGCTGACCCCTTCCCCAAAAAACAAAGCAAAGGGGGCCGGTGGCCCCCTTTTCCATTTCGTTACAACCCGGATCAGTTCGGGATCAGATCAGGTACGATCGTCACGATCGCAGGGAAGAACCACAGGATACCGATCCCCACCACCTGAATGATCACAAACGGGACGATACCGCGATAGATGTGGCCCGTCGTCACTTCTTTCGGCGCAACGCCCCGCAGATAGAACAGCGCAAACCCGAAGGGCGGCGTCAGGAACGAAGTCTGCAGGTTCACCGCCACCATGATCGTCACCCATTTCGGATCGAACGAGCCGCCATAAATGACCGGCCCGACGATGGGGATCACGATGTAGATGATCTCGAGGAAATCCAGCACAAAGCCCAGAATGAACAGCACCAGCATCACGATCAGGAAGACGGTGAACTCGTTGTCGAAGCTCTTCAGGAACTGCTGAATATAGTGCTCACCGCCAAACGAAATCACCACCAGGTTCAGCAATTGCGAGCCGATCAGGATGGTGAAGACCATCGAGGTCACCTTGGCCGTCTCGCGCACCACCGGCGTCAACACACCGCTTGCAAACAGCACCCAGCAGCCGAACAACAAACCGAATAAGGCGTACAGGTAGGCTGAATACGCGATGATAAAGGCGATCCAGCTTTCGACCGAGACATTGCCCTGATTGATGCGCAGATCGAAATTCACGCCCATCAGCAGCGCGATGATCACCGCGAAGGTCGACCAGATGATCACCTTGCCCGACCGGCCCTGATCCTGCAGCTTGCGATAGGCCGCCAGCATGATGGCCCCGCCTGCACCCAGCGCCGCTGCGGGCGTCGGGTTGGTGACACCACCAAGGATCGACCCCAGAACCGCGATGATCAGAACCAGCGGCGGGAAAACCACGCGGATCAGATCATTGGTAGCACAGCGCGCAGCAGCCTCTTTGCAGCCATACATGGCAATTGCAAAGGGTATCGCCAACAACAGGAACGTCGCCCCGGACGAGGTCGTGGGCGCAATCAGCAGCACATCGACCAGCAGCATCAGCAACAGACCGATAGCACCAACGATCAAAGGCTGCGGCGACCGCGACGGCGCAATCCCGCGCCCCATCACCAGCGTCAGGCCCAACAGCACCACCATTACGGCCACACCGTTTCCAATCGGCGCAGCGGCGGCAATCTTGGCCTGTTGCGCTGCGGCCAGTTCCTCTTCGCTCAGGCGCTGTGCCTCAGACGCGCCACCGGCGGCGTCAATCGCCTCCTGTTCGGCCACGGCCTGATCCCAGGCGGATTGGCCATGCAGCTCGATCATCGAGGCCTGACATTCCGCCGACACGTTGGTCCGCAGCGATGCGCCCTGCCCGATATCCGAGAAGGCCGAGACCGAGACGTTCTGGCTGCCGATCACACCCGCGCTGCCCAGCAGAATTGCCCCGACGATCAAAGCGACCGGGGCGCCCAGCAACCAGGTCAGACCTTCAGAACGTGTGATGGTCTCACCCGACCCCCCCGACATTTCAACCGCAGGAGCCTTGTGCGGGTTCAGCAGCGCATAGCCAAAGGCATAAAGTGCGTAAAGCAGCGCCAGCATGATGCCGGGCAACAATGCCGCCTGAAACAGCGTCCCCACGGACACCACCGCAGGCTCACCCAGATAGGTTAGCGCATCGGTACATCCCGCCTCGACCGCGCGGGTTTCCTGCGCGGTGGAATAGAGATCACCCGCCAGTGTGCCCAGCAGAACGATCACGATGGATGGCGGAATGATCTGCCCCAGCGTCCCGGACGCCGCGATCACACCGGTCGCCAGTTCCGGCGAATAGTTATTGCGCAACATGGTCGGCAGGGCCAGCAGGCCCATGGTCACCACGGTCGCGCCTACGATGCCGGTCGACGCGGCCAGGAATGCCCCCACAACCACAATCGACACGGCCAGACCACCGGGTAGCGGGCCAAAGACGCGCGCCATCGTGGTCAGCAGGTCGTTTGCGATTTTCGAGCGCTCCAGCGTGATGCCCATCAGGACAAACATCAACACCGCCAGCAGGGTCTCGATGGATTGCCCCGCCAGAACGCGTTCGTTCATGCGGTTCACGATGAACGAAACGTTCCGGTCCAGCGCGGTTTCCCAGCCCTGCACAAAGACCGGCTCGGCGATCCTTGGCAAATCCGGGTATCGGAACACGGATATGACATCCGGTTTCACCCCGGAATTCACCAGATCCCGATACGCAGTCGACCCGGTATCGATTGCCTGATGAATCAACAGCCCGGCGCTGTCCAGCGCCGCGATGATCCCGAAGGAAATCACCCCGGCCCCACCGATGGCAAAGGCCACCGGGAAGCCCGAAAGAATGCCTCCGAAAAGGCAGCAGAATACAATAATGAGGCCTATCTCGACGCCATCAAGTCCGAATAGCATTGTCTGGTTCTCCGTCCCTAATGCGCGCCTTCGTAGGCTTCTTCACCCTCGCCAAGACTGTCCTTGTCGAGGTATTTTCCAGTGCTTTCCGGCCCTTCCACATATTCCAGATACGAGCGATACAGGAACGCGATCGCATGCAGGAACACCATGGCCGCAAAGGCCACCAGCAAAATCTTGAACAGGAAGTAGGCGTTGAAGCCGTTGGGGCTGAACCCGATGGTCTCTACATTCCAGCGCAGCGCGCGGGACTTGGCCAGCAATCTGTCCAACGTATCACTGGCTGACGGTTTCGGCACGATCAGGTGCCGCCACATGAAATACCAGCCATACATCCAAGTCAGCACCGCCATCGGCATCATAAACAAAACCGCGCCGCACATATCAACGACCCGCTTGGCGCGATGGCTGATGCCTGCATAGATCAGGTCGACCCGCACGTGACCGCCCTGCACGAATGTGTAGGTGCAGCAAAGGCAGACAACCATGGCGTTATAGAGTTTAAGTTCTTCGGCGAACCAGCTGATATCCATCTGAAAAGGGATACCCAGACCAAAGGACATATCAGGGCGGGTAAACACCCGTTGCATAAATACGATAACGATCTGCTGGATCACCATCAGCAGACCCGCCCAAGCAAAGAAACGGCCCGTTGTGTTGGCGAAACCTTCCAACACGCGCACCATTCCCCACATGAAGTTCCGGTAATAAACCCCTATCGCGGTCAGCACCAAAAACATCGCGAAGATCACGAAGAAGAACTCGACCGAACCGCCGTAATAGACAAAGCGCATGATCGCCTCTTTGTCCGACCAGTTCAGCCAGAGCTGCGGATGCGTGATGGCGTATCCGAAATTATAGAAGGCTTCGGCAATGTTCTGAATGAACCAGATCAGTCCATTCCACAGGGCGCCGAAGAACGAGATACCGTTTTCGTCCTGCATGTTGTCCCCAGGTCGCATCGGTTGCACGTTTTGTTTGCGGTGTGTCCGAACCGCTTATGTGCAACGGGAAAGGCTCCCCCGGCAGGCGGGGGAACCGATTGCATTGAGCCAGCTTTTAGCCGCGCACGCGGTCGCGCTGCGAGGTGTAGACGCCCGACGACAGGTTGTTCCAAGCCGAAGATTCGGCCATCGACGCCATTGCGCTGTCATGAATGCGCTTGAACAGCTCGTCGCCCATGTTCTCGTCCAGAACTTCCTGGCTGGCTGCACCAAACGCGTCCCAAACGCTGTCCGGGAATTCCATGACCTTGACGCCACCGGCCTGCAGGCGGGCCAGAGCGGCACCGTTGTTGGCCAGGAATTGCGCCAGGTTCCACTGGTGGCATTCGGCGGCTGCGATCTCGATGATCTTCTGCTGCGCGGCGGACAGGCTGTCATAAACCTCGCGGTTGGTTGCCAGCGACAGACCCGCACCCGGCTCGTGGAAGCCTGCGGTATAGTAGGTCTTGGTGATTTCCTGGAAGCCAGCCTTTTCGTCAGCCCAGGGGCCGATCCACTCGGTTCCGTCAATCGCGCCGGACGACAGCGCCTGATACACTTCCGAACCCGGAATGTTCTGAACCGACGCGCCCAGTTTGCCCAGCGCTTTACCGCCCAGACCCGGCATACGGAATTTCAGGCCGTTAAAGTCTTCGGGGCTGTTGATCTCTTTCGAGTACCAGCCACCCGCCTGCGCGCCGGTGTTGCCCGCCAGGAAGGATTTCAGGCCGAAGATTTCGCCCAGTTCATCATGCAGCTCCATGCCGCCGGCATGGTAGTACCAGTTCACCAGTTCCTGCGCGGTCATGCCGAACGGAACAGCTGTGAAGAAGGCATAGCCCGGATGCTGGCCCACAAAGTAGTAGTCTGCTGCGTGGTACATATCAGCCTGACCGGACGACACCGCGTCAAACACTTCGAACGCGCCAACCAGTTCACCGGCGGCTTTGATTTCGACGTTCAGGTTGCCGTCCGACATGGTGGTGATGCTGTCGGCGCAACGCTGCGCACTGTCGAAAACGCCCGCAAGGCCACGGCCCCACGAAGTCACCATGGTCAGCGTGCGCTTGCCCTGCGCATAGGCGGGCGCGGCCAGCGTGGTGGCTGCCGCGGCCGAGCCGCCCAGTGCCGATGTTTTCAGAAACTTACGACGATCCATATGAGTGATCCTCCCCTACATATTCATTCCCCGGGTGATCCCGGGTTGATCGTTTCCAATGTGCGCCAGCCTAATTCCACCCACATGAATGTGAATACCTACTACTACGTAGCCGCGCCGGTTTTTCCGCGCCCTGACACAGATTTCAGGCTGATTCCCCCTGCTCGGCCTCAAATTACCTTGGCCGCGACCGCAGATCGCCCAATCTTTTTGCAATTTCGCGGCAGCTTGCGTATCGATTCGAGCATGAGGGGATTCCGAAATCTGATCTCGCTGACCTATGGGCAGAAACTGTCGCTGGTCGCCGCGATTCCGCTGCTTGCGGCGGTGGCCGCGATTGCTCTGGTGGTCGCCTACGAATCCCGCGCAACCGCCGAGCGTGAGATTCAGGCCCTCGAGCGCCGTCTGATCGAAGCCAAGAAAGACGAGCTGCGCAATTACGTTACGCAGGCGCGCAACGGGTTTGCCTATATCTACGGCCGCGCCGCGCCTGATGATGAGGTGGCCAAGAATCTGGTCACACAAATCCTTTCAGCCATGATTTACGGCAAGGACGGGTTCTTTTTCGTCTACGACTATGACGGCAACAATCTGGTCAGCCCGCGCCAAACTCAGTTCATCAACCGCAACTGGGCCGATCTGACCGACAGCGACGGTACTCCGATTGTGAATGAGTTCATCAGCCTCGCCCGCCAGGGCGCAGGTTGGCACAGCTTCATGTGGCAAAAGCCCTCGACCGGGGAAGAAGCGCAGATGATCGCCTATGTCGTCGGCCTGCAGGACTGGCGCTGGGTGGTGGGCACCGGTGTGTTTATCGACGACATCGTCGCCACGGTCGCCAATGCGCGCGCCGAGGTTGAGGCGCGCGTGCAGCGTACCTTCCTCTATATCGGTGCCATCGTTCTGGCCGCCGTGCTGATCGTGTTCGCATCCGGTATGTTGCTGAATTTCCGTGAACGTCGTCTGGCGGACGCCAAACTCAAGGAACTGACGCAACGGGTTCTGGACACTCAGGAAGAAGAGCGCGGACGCGTTGCCCGCGAGTTGCATGATGGCATCAGCCAAATTCTGGTCGGCGTCCGCTATGCGCTGGACAATGCCCGCCGACGGCTAAGCCGTGGGGATGATGCGGCGGCACAGGAACCGCTGCAAAAAGGGATCGACAATCTGGCTACCGCCATCACCGAAGTCCGCCGCATCAGCCGCGACCTGCGCCCCGGCGTGCTGGACGATCTGGGTCTCGGGCCTGCCCTGAAGGCGCTGACCGACGATTTCCGCGAGCGTACCGGGATCGACACGGAATTCTCGACCGTAGTGTTCCGCAACCGGCTGGATCAGGACAGCAAGATTGCCCTCTACCGGATCGCGCAAGAGGCTTTGACGAATATCGAACGCCACGCGGGCGCGTCCTGTGTTACGATTGATCTGCGGGGCCACAAGAAGGGGGCCACGATGCGGATCACCGACAACGGCCACGGGTTGCGCAACGAGCCGGGCCAGATCAGCGCCGGGATCGGGTTGCGCAACATGCAAGAGCGGATCGAACAGCTTGACGGCTCTCTGCGCATCCTCTCTTCGCGCAGCGGACGCAGCGGCACAGTAATTGAAGTCAGCCTGCCGCTCAGCCATATGTTGCCGCCGCAGGAAGACGCTACGCCAAAACGAAAGGCCGGTTTCTGATGTCCGACGCAATCATCCGGGTTCTCATTGTCGACGACCATCCCATGGTTGCCGAAGGCATTCAGTCGCTGCTGGAAAGCTTTGACGAAATCGATGTGGTCGGCACGCTTTCAAACGGGCAAGAGGCCGTCGAACAGGCAACAAAGCTGCAACCGGACGTGATCCTGATGGACCTCAACATGCCCGGCCTCAGCGGGCTGAGCGCTACCGAGATCATTCTGGAACGCCTGCCGGACACCCGCATCCTGATCCTGTCGATGCATGACAGTCCTGAATACATCTCGACCGCGCTCAGCCACGGGGCCAAAGGCTATATTCTGAAAGACGTGCCCACCGAAGAGATCAAACAGGCCATCGATGCGGTGATGCGCGGCGAGCGCTATCTCTGCACCGGCGCCAGCGGATCGCTGGAACCCAAAGACGGCAATACGCGCGAGGCGCTCACCGGCCGCGAGCAGACCATCCTGCTGGAACTGGCACAGGGCAAATCCAACAAAGAGGTGGCGTTGGCACTGGATATTTCGGTGCGCACGGTCGAGACCCACCGCAAGAATATCAAACGCAAGCTGGGCATCTCTTCGACCGCCGGCCTGACCCGTTACGCTCTGGAACACGGCGTTCTGCAGGGCACCAGCCCCGGGTTCTGACCGCAGCGCGGCACGCGCTGCCCGGCCCAACCGGAGAAGATGCGCCAAAGGCGCATTGACGACGGGCGGGAGACCTACCCGCTGCCGCGCACACTGATATCCTCGCCAAAGAATACCAGCGTCCCGTCTTCGTCGAGCACATGAAACTCGCGCTGCTGATACGGCTGATCAAAGGGCGGGCGCACGCGCCCTTCCGGCAGGTCCTCAAGACCGGGGCGCAGACTTTCGAACAATGCGTCGATCCCCTTCACATCGATGTAAAAAGATTGATCATCGCCCAGGGCCCGCCCGTCCGGACGCGGCGGACATTCCAGCAGGCGGATCGCCACCGGATCACGGCGCAGAAAGGCGTAATTGTCCTGCCGGAACGTACAGGCGAAACCAAGTCGCCGCGTATAGAAATCAATCTGTGCATCCAATGACGAACACAGAACAAATGGTGTCAGCTGTAATATCTGCATCCATTGGCCCTCTTTTTCCGTTGGGCCACAGACTAACATGTTTCAGTCGATCAGTTGATCGCCGCGCAATCCTTCGCGCTCATGATGATGCGGCAGTACGCGGCCATAAAGCTGACGCGTGCGCTCAACCCCGCCACACATGCCTTCGGTTTCGACAAACGAAAAGATCCCGACGTAACGCGGACGCGGCCCCTTGACCGGTGCGACCCGATGCAGGGAATACCGTCCGCGAAAGATCTGCAGGTCTCCGGGCTGCAGTTCCAAGTTACGCACCCGCCCCATGTTTCCGTCCAAAACCGCCGCAACGCCCGAGAAATTCTCGTCTTCCGAACTGCGCAGGTTGGGGGCATACTGGAACGCCCCGCCCTCTTCCCCGTTCTGTATCGCCAGCGTGACGGTGTAATTGTTGGTGTCGAAATGCCACGGAAAACCCTGCCCTTCCTCGACCACGTTCACGATCACATCGGCCAGCGGATCATCGTATCGGAAAAACCGATCCTCAGGTTCGTTCAACGCATCGCGGATAAAGGGCATGAACCCCTCAAACTCGTAAATCCGCCGCAAGGGGCCGTCTTTGGTGAAATTATCAGCCGGTACAAAGGCGTTCGACCGGTCATAGAAACGACGTAGCGGATGCCCGATGCCAAAACGCGGATCGTCCTGGGTGAAATAGGCGTTGGTCCGGTTGAACGACCGATGCGCCTGCGGGGCCGTGGCCTCGGCTTCGCGCACCAGATGCTTAAGACCGGCCTCGTGCACAAAACCGGGCAACACTGCGCACCCGTCCTGATCCAGCTCGCGCCTCAGATCCTCGATCATCCGATCATACGCCCGCGACCCTGGGCAGTCGATCGGATATCGCCCGAGATCCACCAGATCCTGCAGCATCGCTGACCTCCTTCATATTGTGCGGTTACAGACAAGCGTGGCGCAGAGAGGCCGACCGATCATGCCCGTTTCGGACATTGTGCTGCCGCTTTCAGACCTTTGAATCTGCGACCAAACCGGCATAGAACCCCGAATATTCGCGGAAATTCCCCACATGCGGCAAAATGCGCAACAATATGTCGCAAAATACCGCCGCTGAGATAGAAAATTGGTGCAATTGCCTGTTGACGCCCCTTTCCCCCACCCATAATGTCCCTGCACGCAAAGAAGGAGCCTCTGGCGATGAAAGCGCTAGTCGTAATCGTAGGAACCACGCGCATGGGCCGGTAACGGTAAACCATAATCGAACCCATGCGCCTCCGAAAAATCTCGGGGGCTTTTTTTATGCAAGATGCAAGACACATGTCGCGAACGGAGCAAAGCAGATGACACGTGAGATGACCGGCGCAAAAATGGTGGTTCAGGCCCTCAAGGATCAGGGCGTGGACACGGTATTCGGATACCCCGGCGGCGCCGTCCTGCCGATCTATGATGAGATCTTTCTGCAAAACGACGTCCGTCACATCCTGGTGCGCCACGAACAGGGCGCGATCCATGCGGCCGAAGGCTATGCGCGCTCAACTGGTAAACCCGGCGTTGCGCTGGTGACCTCGGGCCCCGGTGCCACCAACGCAGTGACCGGCCTGACAGACGCGTTGCTCGACTCGATCCCGCTGGTGGTGCTGACCGGTCAGGTGCCCACCTTCATGATCGGCTCAGACGCGTTTCAAGAGGCCGACACCGTTGGCATCACCCGCCCCTGCACCAAGCATAACTGGCTGGTTAAGGACACGGATTCACTGGCCGGAACCCTGCACGAGGCGTTTCACGTCGCCACCTCGGGCCGCCCCGGTCCGGTGCTGATCGATATTCCCAAGGATGTGCAGTTCGCCACAGGCAAATACCATGCGCCAAAGCCGTCGACCTCGCACTACCAGCCGGTGCTGAAGGGCGATCTGGAAGAGATCACCGAACTGGTTGCCGCAATGGAAACCGCCAAAAAGCCGGTCTTCTACACCGGTGGCGGCGTCATCAACTCTGGCCCCGCAGCCAGCCAATTGCTGCGCGAACTGGTGGACGCCACCGGTTTTCCCATCACCTCGACCCTGATGGGACTGGGCGCCTATCCGGCCTCGGGTGAAAACTGGCTGGGGATGCTGGGGATGCACGGTCTTTATGAGGCCAATCTGGCGATGCATGACTGCGATCTGATGATCAATGTCGGCGCGCGTTTCGACGACCGGATCACCGGGCGCATCGACGCGTTCTCGCCCAACTCGAAGAAAGCACATATCGATATCGATCCGTCCTCGATCAACAAGGTGATCCGCGTCGATATCCCGATTGTGGGTGATGTGGCCCATGTGCTGGAAGACATCCTGAAAGTGTGGAAATCGCGCGGGCGCAAGACCGATGCGGCCAATGTCAAACAATGGCAGGCGCAGATCGCCGACTGGCGCAAGATCAATTGCCTGGCCTATACTAACGGCGAAAAGTCGATCAAACCGCAATACGCGCTGCAACGTCTTGAAGAGCTGACGAAAAAGCACGACCGCTATATCACTACCGAGGTTGGACAGCACCAGATGTGGGCGGCCCAGTATCTTGGCTTTGAGGACCCCAACCGCTGGATGACCTCGGGCGGTCTGGGTACCATGGGCTACGGCTTCCCCGCCTCGATCGGCGTGCAGATGGCGCACCCGGAGGCGCTGGTGATCAATGTCGCCGGTGAGGCGTCCTGGCTGATGAACATGCAGGAAATGGGCACCGCCGCGCAGTACCGCCTGCCGGTGAAACAGTTTATCCTGAACAACGAACGCCTCGGCATGGTCCGCCAGTGGCAGGAATTGCTGCATGGCGAGCGCTACTCGCACTCCTGGTCCGAGGCGCTGCCCGATTTTGTCAAACTCGCCGAGGCGTTTGGTGCCAAGGGTATCCTGTGCTCTGATCCCGCCAATCTGGACGACGCGATCATGGAGATGATCAACTATGACGGCCCGGTGATCTTCGACTGTCTGGTTGAAAAGCACGAAAACTGCTTCCCGATGATCCCGTCGGGCAAGGCGCATAACGAGATGCTGCTGGGCGAAGCCGAGACGCAGGGTGTGATCGACTCCAAAGGTTCGGTTCTGGTTTAACCAATTTCGACGGATTTTGTCGGGCGCCCCAGTGCCCGGCCATCGCAAGATGATGAAAGGGACATAAATGTCTGCCCTACAAATCAAAAAAGGCGCGACGCGCCACTCCGCCTACAACCTACGCCCGACTTTCTCGGACGTGCAGGAACAACACACCATCGCCGTTCTGGTCGAGAACGAACCCGGCGTTCTGGCCCGTGTGATTGGCCTGTTTTCCGGCCGGGGTTACAACATCGAAAGCCTCACCGTCGCCGAGGTGGATCACACCGGGCACCTCAGCCGCATCACTATCGTGACCACCGGCACGCCGCAGGTAATCGAACAGATCAAGGCGCAGCTGGGCCGGATCGTCTCGGTCCGGGACGTGCATGACCTGACGGTCGAGGGCGCGTCGGTCGAGCGTGAACTGGCGATCATCAAAGTTGTCGGCGCAGGTGACAAGCGGGTCGAGGCGCTGCGCCTGGCCGATATCTTCCGCGCCAATGTGGTCGACAGCACGCTGAATTCGTTCATTTTCGAAATCACCGGCGCACCGGATAAGATCGACGCCTTCGCCGATCTGATGCGTCCGTTGGGCCTTGCCGAAATCGCCCGTACCGGTGTTGCCGCATTGCTGCGCGGCGACTGAGTCAACGGCGAGAATCCCGCCCGGAATTCTTGCCGGGCCACCATAAGATGAATGAACCGTGCGCAACACAGCGCGCGGTTTTTTGTCTTGGTCTAATTGCGTAACAACGCGAAAAAGATCATGCAAATTAGCCAAAAGACTATTGATTTTGACATATACACCGCTAGCGTATAACGGGTAGCGGGGTGCCAGACGGCCTCCGTTGGGGTCTTCTTTACGATTTCTGACTATCGTTCGGCTTTTGCGCCGATGCGATCATGTTTTCCTGAAAATACCAGCAGAATCCTGGGACAAACGTGACCGACACCATCCGCAGCCCGGCCGAATTGCGCAGTATGTTTGGCGAAAATCTCAGATTGCTTGCGCGCCGCTATCCGTCGGTCTCGGAACTGTGCCGGCAATTGGGCATCAACCGCACACAATTCAACCGGTACCTCGGCGGCGAGAGCTTTCCGCGCCCCGATGTGCTGGATCGGATCTGTCGGTTCTTCTGTGTCGATGCGCGCATCCTGCTGGAACCTCTGGACGAGATCCAACCCGCTATCGAACATCCCGCTGCCGAGACCATCGACCGCTTCCTTGGCGCCGGGATCGGCACGCGGTTCGGTCCGGGCTTTTATCACGCGATCGAGACCGACCCCAACGGCAACGACAATGCGCACCACCAGCTTCTGCATGTGCGCCGCATCGGTCATTGCGTCCTGATGCGCGGCTATGAACCCCGGTCCGTCAGGTCCGATGATCCTGCCCCCGCGCGTGAATTGCAGGGGATCGTTTCCCATGCGGGCACCCAGATTTATGCGCTCATGTCCCGTCAAGGGGGCGAAGATTGCCGTATGATGATCCTGTCACAGATCCCCTCGGAGCCTGAAACACGCTGGACGGGTTATGTGCTGCGCTTGCCGAACCAGATGGGCCCGGGCCCTGATTTCAAAAGGCTGGAGCTTTATCATCTGGCATACGATTTTGGTGCTGCATTGCGGCTTGGACGCAATGCTCCGCAAGCCCCCTCAAGTCGGTAAAACCACCGTCAGCTGCTGGCTTCAGCCTCGGTGTTTTTGGTAATCTGCCGGTACAGATGCCAGCTCGCATGCCCAAGTAAAGGCAGAACCAGCAACAGGCCCAAAAACCACGGGATCATTGCCAGAAACGTGACGATAGCGATAAAGGCACCCCAGCCCAGCATCACGCCTTTGTTGGCAGAAACATAGCCAAAGCTGGAAATCATGGCGGTCACGAAATCCAGTTCCCGATCCAGCAGCATCGGGATCGACAGCACCGTGATCATGAACAGCACGATTGCGAAAATCGCGCCAACCACTGTTCCGATGGTCAGCATGGACAGGCCATTGGGCGTCAGAAACACCTCGAATGACGAAGAAATATTGGTCATCGTCGACAGCCCCATGAACAGGGCAAAGATCATGTGACCCAGGAAAAACCAGAACAGGAACATCACCACGATGATGGCGCAGATCGACGGCAACTGCCTGCGACTTTGCTGCACGACAACCCCGAAGATGGTGCCGAAATCCAGTGGCTCGCCCTGCTCCAACCGGTGCGAAACCTCATAAAGCCCAACGGCGGCAAAAGGCCCAATCAGGGGAAATCCGATCGCCGCCAGCACCAGCCAGAACGAGGTGCCGGTCTGCAGCGTGACCCAGGCCATCCCCCATCCTGCCAGCACATAAAACCCGGCGAACAAAAGGCCGAAGACCGGCGCGCGGCGGAAATCCTGCCAGCCCCGGCGCAGCGCCTCTTTTAGCATGGCCGTATCGACCGGTTTCATCGTCGGAACGCCAAAAGGTTTTTCCATGCTTTGTCTCTCCTCCCCAAGGCCGGTTTAGGCGGCCGGTCTTTTCTGCGGCCATTGCGTGGCGCTGTGATACGATGCTCCGATTGCCAGTATCCGGGCGTCCGAGCCACGCGGCCCGAACAGCTGCACGCCCATGGGCAATCCCTGCGCCCCGAACCCGGCGGGCAGCGCCAGACAAGGCAGGCCCAGCAGGCTGACCGGCGTGACCACCTGCATCCAGCGATGATAGGTGTCCATCTCCTGACCTGCGACCTCGGTCGGATAGTGCCGGTTCAGATCAAAGGGCCAGACCTGAGCCGAAGGCAGAACCAGCGCATCGTAGTCTTCAAACAGAGCCGCCGAACGCCGAAACCACTCGGACCGTGTGAGACTGGCATGATGCACCTCCATCGCACTCAGCGCCAATCCCCGCTCCAACTCCCATTGCGCACTGACCTTGAGCGCGCCTTTCCGGTCCGACAATGGCTCCAACCCGGCGGCGACACTCCAGGAGCGCAAGGTAATCCAACTGTCCCAAATCCTCTCGGCCTCGAACGAAGGCGCCACCGGCTCAACCTGCGCCCCAAGCGCGGTAAATACGTTCAGGGCCGCCTCACACAGCTCAGATATCCCGGCCTCATAAGGAAACGCACCGCCCCAATCGCCCAGCCATCCGATCCGCATACCCTTCAGATCAGCCGCGGAAACAGGTGAAACATCGGAGCTGTCCACGCTCAGCGGCATCCGCGGATCAGAGCCCGAGATCACGTCCAGCAATATCCCGATATCCTCCGGGCTGCGCGCCATGGGGCCAAGAGTTGATAACTGGTGCAGAAAACTGTCGCCCACCGGCTCCGACGGCACCCGCCCCCAACTGGGCCTGAACCCATAGACGTTGTTCCACGCAGCCGGGTTGCGCAGGCTGCCCATCATGTCCGACCCGTCGGCCAGCGCCACCATGCCCGTGGCCAACGCCACCGCTGCCCCGCCCGACGATCCGCCGCAGGACCGTGCGGGATCATAAGGGTTGCGCGTCGCGCCATAGACCGGGTTGAACGTGTGTGAGCCCAACCCGAATTCCGGCGAGTTGGTCTTGCCGATCAGAATCGCCCCCGCCGCCCGCATCCGGGCCGCTATCAGATCGTCAGAAGATGGCACATGGTCCTTGAACAGCGGCGAGCCCTGCGTCGATGCCATCCCCGCCACGTTCACCAGATCCTTCACCGCAATCGGCAAACCGTGCAACGGCCCCCGGATCGGGCCGTCATCCAGCGCCTGCGCTTCTGCCATCAACGCGTCACCATCCCGCAGCGCAACGATCGCATTCACGCGATCATTGACCTCACCGATCCGATCCAGCGTCGCCTGCATGACCTCACTTGCAGAGACCGAACGCCGCGCAAGGGCACCCAAAAGGTCTGTGGCAGAGGTTTGGCTCAGGTTCATCGGCGGGGCTCGCATCAGGCTTTCGCCGCTCAGCCTAGCCAAGCCGCCACGCCATTTAAACCCACTGTTTCAATGTATCTTTTCCCGACCAGACGCGCGCACGGGATCCCGCTTCATCTGGCCCAAAATATCCCGGGGGAGTCGCGGCCTGCCGCGATGGGGGCAGCGCCCCCTGCCCGACCTATTCGCCCTGCGCCTCGGATCGGCTTTTGCCCGCCACATTCAACGCCAGCGTAGCCGCCATGAACCCGTCCAGATCGCCGTCCAGTACCCCTTTGGTGTCCGAAGTCTCGTGGTTCGTCCGCAAGTCCTTCACCATCTGATATGGCTGCAACACGTAAGACCGGATCTGGTTGCCCCAGCCCGCATCGCCCTTGGCCTCATGCGCCGCGTTGATATCGGCGTTACGGCGGTCCAGTTCCTGCTGATACAGCCGCGATTTCAGCGCTTTCATGGCAATGTCACGGTTCTGGTGCTGCGACTTCTCGGAACTCGTCACAACGATCCCGGTCGGGATATGCGTGATCCGCACTGCCGAGTCGGTGGTGTTCACGTGCTGACCACCCGCGCCCGACGAGCGATAGGTATCGATACGGATATCCGCCGGGTTCACCTCGATCTCGATATTGTCGTCCACAACCGGATAGACCCAGACCGAACTGAACGAGGTATGCCGTTTGGCCGCCGAGTCATAGGGCGAAATCCGCACCAGACGATGCACGCCGCTTTCCGATTTCAGCCAGCCATAAGCATTGTGCCCGGAAATCTTGTAGGCAGCGGATTTGATCCCGGCCTCTTCGCCCGCCGTCTCGGACTGCAGCTCGACCGTATAGCCCTTTTTCTCGGCCCAGCGCACATACATCCGCGCCAGCATCGAGGCCCAGTCACAGCTCTCGGTCCCGCCTGCGCCCGAGTTGATCTCGAGGAAGGTGTCATTGCTGTCGGCCTCGCCATCCAGCAGCGCCTCAAGCTCTTTCTTGGCGGCTTTGCCGTGCAGCGCCTTGATGGCGGCTTCGGCGTCCTGCACGACCTCGGCGTCCTCTTCCATCTCGCCCAGTTCGATCAGCTCGATATTGTCGCTGAGATCGGTCTTGATGGATTCGTAGGTTTCGATGGCATCGACCAGCATCTGCCGCTCGCGCATCAGCTTCTGCGCGTTCTCGGGGTTGTCCCACAGGTTGGGGTCCTCGACGCGGGCGTTAAACTCCTCCAACCGATGCGGCGCGGTCTCATAGTCCATGCGCTGCGCCAGCAGCTCCAGCGACTTTTCGATTTCCGCCACGATATTCTGGGTTTCGGCGCGCATGGTCTTGTCCCAACTTGCTCAATCAGGCCTGCGTGATAGCAAGAGCTTGGGGCCACCACAAGACGGGCGGGATCGGAATGCAAAACGCAGTGGAAAAGATTGCCCGGACGTGGGGGCTGAACATCCTGTCGCGTGTTGCCGAAACCGGCCATGCGCAGGTTTGGAAGGTCAAAACGGCCCATGGTCCCGCTGTGCTGAAACTCTATCACAAGGTGGACCGAGGAAACGAAGCTGCAGGGACAAACCTCATGAAGCTCTGGCAGGATCGCGGCGCGGTGCTGGTTCTGGCAGAGACAGAAAATGCCGTGCTGATGGAGTGGTTGGAGGGGCCATCTCTGGGCGATCTGGCACGGGCGGGTGAACCCGATACGGCACTGGCCATGCTGACTGAAACCGCAGCCCGCCTACATCAGACACCGCCGGTAAGGGCCGAGGGCCTGAAACCGCTGCAAGAGGTCTTTGACCCGATCTTCTCATGCCGGTTCTCACCCGATTGCCCCGCTCCCTTCCGGCATGACATGATCCGCGCAATCGAGCTGGCGCGCGCATTGCAGCAAAGTCAGCCTGCCACGATCCCGCTGCACGGTGATCTGCATCCCGACAATGTCATCCTGACAGATCGCGGCCCTCGGATTTTCGATGCCAAAGGGTATCTTGGTGATCCGGCGTTCGAACTTGCCAACGCCCTACGTCACCCCAAAGGCATGACCGAACTGGTACGGCAACGCAGCCAGATCGAACGATGCCTGCCCCTTTACGCCAATGCGATGAATGTCAGCGCCCATCGGCTGGCACAATGGGCCGCCGCAAAATGCGCGCTATCGATTTTCTGGCGCTCCAATGGGCAGGTTGAGATCGACCCGGAGGCCGATCTGCTTCACCAGTTCCTTGAGATCGCGGATCAGTAGAGCCCACCGCCCTGCAGGTCGCCCTGGCTGGCATTGGGGCCAACGGTGATCGTGTTTCCGGTCGAGGTGGTCACCTGACGGCCGCCGCGCGTGACTTCTTCGAACAGCGGCAACTCGGATCCAACCGCGAAGCCACCGTCATAGATACGGTCGATAAAGCCATCGACGCCATCGCGGAAGTATTCGGCAACCACATAGTCACCCGACGCATCCGCAGGCAAACGCGCACCGCTGAAGCGGTCGATCTTGATGAACTGCCCGCCAGGGGGGACCTCAAAGGGACCGCCACCGTATTTCTCGACCGCTTTTTCCATGAAGCTCTGGAAGACCGGACCGCACAAGGTGCCGCCATAGGCCCCCCGCCCCATCGGGCGCGGGCGGTCGTAGCCGATATAGCACCCCGCCACGATGTTCGAGGTGAAGCCGATGAACCACGCATCCTTGGATTCGTTGGTTGTGCCGGTCTTGCCCGCCGTCGGCACCGGCAGATTGACGACGCTGGATGCGGTTCCCCGATCCACCACACCCTTCATCATCGAGGTCAGCTGATAAGCGGTGATCGCGTCCATCACCTGGCTGCGATCGGTGATGATCTGCGGCGCTTCATCCGGCTCCAGCCAGTTTGAGTTGCAATCCAGACATTGCCGGTCGTCATGCCGGTAAATCGTTTTGCCGTACCGGTCCTGAATACGGTCGACCAGAGTCGGCTCAACCCGTTCACCGCCATTGGCGAACATCGCATAGGCGGCGACCATCTTGTAGAGCGTGGTTTCCTCGGCCCCCAGAGAGTTGGCCAGAAACGCCCCCATCCGGTCATAGACGCCGAACCGTTCGGCATACCCGGCCACGACAGGCATCGTGACCTCTTGCGCCAGACGGATGGTCATCAGGTTCCGCGACTGTTCGATCCCGGTGCGCAGCGGTGTCGGGCCGTAGAACTTGTTCGACGAGTTCTTGGGCCGCCACAGGCCCTGCGGCGTGTTCACCTCAATCGGCGCGTCCACAACGATGGTGGCGGGGCTGTATCCACTATCCAGCGCGGCGGCATAGACGAAAGGTTTAAAGGATGAGCCCGGCTGACGCTGCGCCTGCGTCGCGCGGTTGAACACGGTATCCTGATACGAGAACCCGCCCTGCATCGCCAGAACACGGCCCGAATTCACGTCCATAGCGACAAAGCCGCCCTGTACTTCGGGGACCTGACGGGCAGACCACTGGCCTTCTTCTCCGGCCATCACCAGAATGACGTCACCGCGTTTGAAATTGTCCTGGAAATTGCCCTGCATCCACTGGATGTCAGACCGCGGAACAATTCCATCCGCCGGACCATCCTCGATACCAACTGTCATGGACTGGTCAGCCACGTTCAGCACGACGGCGGGATACCATTGCGTCGGCAATACCACGTCGCGCGGGATTTCCATGATCGCCAGCGCCTCGCGCCACTGGGTTTCGTCGGCCAGCTTTTCCTCGGGGATCACGTCACCCGTACCACGCCAGCGCCCGCGCGAGCGGTCGTATTTCTGCAAAGCCGTGCGCAAGGCTTTGGCCGCCTCGACCTGCATCTCTTCATCAACCGAGGCGCGAACGGTAAATCCGCCGGTAAAGAACTCGCCCTCGCCGAAATCCTCGCTCAGCTGACGGCGAATCTCGTCGGTGAAATAGTCGCGCGGCGGCAGCGCGGTGCGGAAGCTTTCGAAATCGCCATTCTGGACTGATCGCAGCGGCATCTCGACCTCGGTCTCATAGGTGGCCTGATCGATATAGCCGTTCTGCTGCATCTCGCGCAGCACATAGTTGCGGCGGTCCAGCAGACGTTCTTTCTGCCGCACCGGATGGTAATCCGACGGTGCTTTGGGCATCGCAGCCAGCGTCGCCGCTTCGTGCGGCGCCAGTTCCTGCAGGGTCTTGTTGAAATAGGTCTGCGCCGCAGCGGTCACACCATAGGAGTTCTGGCCCAGAAAGATCTCGTTCATATACAGCTCGAGAATCTGTTCCTTATCCAGGGTATCCTCAAGCCGGGTGGCGAGGATGATTTCCTTGATCTTGCGCTCGGCCCGGCGGTCGCCGGACAGCAGGAAGTTTTTCATCACCTGCTGCGTGATGGTCGATGCACCGCGAACAGTAGCGCCTTTGGTGCGCACCGCCTCGACCCCGGCGGCAACAATGCCGCGCGGGTCATAGCCCTGATGGGTATAGAAATTCTTGTCTTCCGCCGAGATGAACGCCTGTTTCACCAAATCAGGGATTTCCTCGGACGGGGTGAACAGGCGGCGTTCCTGCGCGAATTCGTCGATCAATTGGCCTTCGCCCGAATAAATCCGGCTGATCGTCGGCGGCTTGTACTGCGCCAGCGATTCATGGCTGGGCAGATCGCGCCCATACATCCAGAACACCGCGCCGACGACCAGCGCGGCCATGAAAATACCCAAAGTCACGAGGCTGAAGATCGCCCCGAAAAACGAAAGAATGAACCGGATCACGTTACTGCCTTTTACTCGCGGTGCCGCCTATATAGGGACCCGCCCGCCCCGGGTCAAAACACGAAACCCTACAATGGCCATTTTGCGCCGCCGCGTCATTGCCCGATCAGCGCACGTTTCACCAGATCATCCTGCCGCCAGGCCTGCAGCCCCTGCACGATGCCATGCGCCATCAAGGCGCGCCATTGCGGATTTTGGATGTTCTTCAGGTCGCGCGGGCTGGACAGAAACCCAAGCTCGACCAGAACCGAAGGAATATCGGCAGCCTTGAGCACCGAAAAAGACGCGGTTCGCAACGGGCGGCTGTTCATCGGCCCGCCCTGCTGCGCCATCCCATCGGCCAGCGCCCGCGCCAGAGCATCCGTGCGCGGTTTGGTCTCCTGACGCGCCATGTCCAACAGCACATCGGCCACCTGATCGTCCGACCCGCTCAGGTCGATCCCGGCAATCAGATCTCCCCGGCTATGGCGCTCGGCCAGTTTCTGGCTGGCCACATCCGATGCCTCATCAGTGAGCGTATAGACCGCCGCCCCATGCGCCTGCCCTTCGGATAGCGAATCCGCGTGGAGCGAGATGAACACATCGGCCCCGGCCCGGTGCGCCAGCGCAATGCGGCGTTCAAGACTGACAAAATGGTCGTCCACCCGGGTCATCACCACCTCGAACCCGCCTGCGCGCAGCAGCATCTCGCGCAGCTCGCGCGCGAAAGTCATCATCAGGGTCTTTTCATCGGTGCCGTCGACCTCGGCCCCCGGATCAATGCCGCCATGGCCGGGATCCAGCATCACGCGAACACTTTGACCATCACGCGGCTTTGTCGCCTTGGGCAGTTCTATCGGTTCGGGCAAATCCCATCCCGGCTGACGCGGCGCCCCTGCGCTGGCAGCGAAGCTGTCGAAATCGGTGCCCACCAGATGCAGCGAGAGATGCGCGGTGCCCGTCGCCTCGTCCACGCGCAGATCGGCTGTTTCAATCGCCAAAGGTGCGCCCAGTTCCAGCACCATCCGCGACCAGCCGGGCACATAGGCCCCGTATTGAACGCCGCTGATACGGATGGTCTGGACAAAGCTCTGACGGTCCATCCCGGTCCAGTCGACCTCCTGAAAGTCCAGCACCATCCGGTAGGGATCGCGCAGGGTGAAGACGCGATAGGGTACGCCCTGACTGAGGCTCAGTTCCAGCTTCACACCCGACCGGCCTTCATCGCTGATCCGGCTTTGATCCGGCAGCACCCGGGCAAGCGCGTTGAAGTCCTGCGCGAACGCAGCACCGGTCAGCGCCCAGATCAGGGCGAGTGCGTAGAAAATCCTGCTCATGGCCTCAAGTTATCCCGAGATCGTTTGGCGCCGAGCCTATCGCATCCCCCGGCCTTTGTGAACGCCTTAGACCGGCGCAGCGATTGCGTCGCGTTCCGTCATGAAGCGCTGCAAACGATCCAGCCCCTCCTGAATGTCAGCCGTTGCTCGCGCATAGGAAAACCGCAGCGTGGTGTGACCGCGCACAGGGTCGAAATCCAGCCCCGGCGTGACGGACACCCCGGCCTTGTCCAGAATCTCGGCCGCAAAAGCGCGGCTGTCATCGGTCAGATCCGAGACATCGGCATAGACATAAAACGCCCCGTCCGGCGGCGCGATGTTGGTGAACCCGGCCTTGGGCAGCCCCTCCAGCATCAGCGCACGATTGCGGCGATAGACATCCAGATTGGCCTGCAGTTCCTCTTCGCAATCCATCGCCGCCAGCGCGGCCACCTGACTGGCATGCGGCGCGCAGATGAACATGTTCTGCGCGATGCGCTCCACCACCCGCACCTGATCTTCCGGCACCACCATCCAACCAACCCGCCAGCCGGTCATCGAGAAATACTTGGAAAACGAGTTGATCACATAGCACTCATCCGTCAGTTCCAGCGCGGTGACGGCCTTGGCCTCGTATTCCAGACCGTGATAGATTTCATCGCTGATGAACGAGGCGCCCTGCCCCTGCGCCGCCTCAATCAACGCGCCCATGGCGGCGTGATCCAGCATCGTGCCGGTGGGATTGGCTGGCGAGGCAACCATCAGTCCCTGCAGATCCATCTGCGGAAAATCCGCAGGCACCGGCTGCAACCGGTTCTCGGGCGCGGTGGGCAGATCGACCGGCACCAGTCCCAGCGCTTTCAGGATTTGCCGATACGAGGGATAGCCGGGTGCGCCGATGCCCACGCGGTCGCCACTGTCGAACAGGGCCGTAAAAGTCAGCAGGAAGCCCCCCGAAGAACCGGGCGTGATCACCACCCGCTCGGGGTTCAGATCGACATTGTACCACTCACCATAAAGCCGCGCGATACGCTGGCGTAATGCAGGCAGCCCCAATGCCACCGTATAGCCCAGCGGCCCTTGCTCCATGGCTTTGGCCAGTGCTGCGGTGGCGCCCTTCGGGGCACCGGTGCCGGGCTGGCCGACCTCCATATGGATGATGTGGCGTCCGGCCTCTTCGGCTTTGCGCGCGGCCTCCATCACGTCCATCACAATAAACGGATCGACCCCGGACCGGGTTGAGTTTCTCATGCCCATCTCCCATGTTGCAGCCATGGCTTTTGAACGCGTATCCCGGCTGGCGTCAATCCCGGCCCTGATGCTGGCTGCGCTGGTGTGGCTGGCGGCGACCGCGCAAAGCCAGGCGCAAAGCCTGATCCGCGATCCCGACATCGAACATGGCCTGCGCGAACTGGCCTTTCCGATCCTGCGCGCCGCCGGTTTGAACACCAATCGCGTCCGGATCTTGGTGGTCAATGACAGCACGTTCAATGCGTTCGTCATCGACTACAACACCATCTATGTGAATTACGGCCTGATCCTGTCCGTCGAGACGCCCGAGATGCTGCAGGCCGTGATCGCGCATGAAGCCGCCCATATCGCAAACGGCCACCTCGCCCGTCGGGCCGAGAACCTGCGCGCCGCACAGCGCAACGCCCAATTCGGCACCGCGCTGGCCCTGATCGTCGCTGCCGCTGGCGGCGGTGAAGCGGCGGCCGGGGTCGCCGCAGGCACCTCCTCGTCTGCGTTGCGCAGCTTTCTGGGCCATACCCGCGCCGAAGAGGCCTCGGCCGATCGCAGCGCGGCCAGCTATCTGAGGTGGTCGGGCATCTCTCCGCGCGGGATGGTCAACCTGCACCGCAAGTTTGCCGGTCAGGAACTGCTGAGCGAGGTCAATCAGGACCCCTATATGCGCTCGCACCCCACCAGCCGGGAACGTCTGCGCGCAGCTGAGCACTTTCTGGAACAGTTCAGCGAAGAGGCACCGCAGAACGCCAATGCCGACTATTGGTTTGCCCGGGTCAAGGGCAAGCTGTCGGCCTGGCTGCGCGCACCCAGCTGGACCCTGCGCCGCGCGTCCGAGGAAACCGATCCCGATATCCGCCTGATGCGCGAGGCCTCGGCCCATCATCAGAACCGCGACCTGACCCGGGCGCGCGCTGCCATCGACAAGGCCCTTGAAATCCGGCCAGACGACCCGTTTTTCTATGAATTGAAAGGCCAGATTCTGCTGGAAAACCGCCGTGTTAAAGAAGCGGTTGCAGCCTATGGTTCAGCTGTTGATATGGCCCCGAATGATTCACTCATCCTGGCCGGGTACGGGCGCGCCCTTCTGGCGGATGGTCAAACAAAGAACGCCTTGCAAGCGCTTGAAAAAGCACGCGCAAGGGACTACCGAAACGCCCGACTGATGCAGGATCTGGGCGCGGCATACGCAAAGGTGGGCAACACCGGGATGGCGTCGGTGGTGACTGCAGAACGATATGCCTCGCATGGTCGGTTGGACGATGCAGGCATCCACGCAAGACGCGCCATTGGGCGACTGCCCGAAGGGTCTCCGGGGTGGCAACGGGCACAGGACGTGCTGATTGCCTCGGAACGGGCGAAGAAAAAGAAAAGGAAACGGAAATGATCCTCAGACACACTGCACCCGCCCTTCTGGGGCTTTCCATGCTTGCCGCCCCCGCGCAGGCGCTGGACCTGAACGCCATGAGCGAAGCGGAAAAGGCCGAGTTCGGCGCGCAGGTCCGTGAATACCTGCTGGATAACCCGGAAGTGATCCTCGAAGCGATCAACATTCTGGAAGAACGCAACGCCGCCGCCGAAGCCGCCGCCGACAAGGATCTGGTCGCGGCCAATACGGATGAGCTGTTCAACGACGGCTACAGCTGGGTCGGCGGTAACCCGGACGGAGACATCACGCTGGTCGAGTTTATGGACTACCGCTGCGGCTATTGCCGCCGCGCCGTACCCGAAGTGGCCAGCCTGTTGGCCGCAGATGGCAATATCCGTCTGGTGATCAAGGAACTGCCGATTCTGGGCGACGCCTCGGTCGTATCCTCGCGGTTCGCCATTGCGACGAAACAAGTGGCCGGCGACGATGCCTACAAGCAGGTGCATGACGCCCTGCTGGCGTTCAGCGGCGAGCCGTCCGAAGTTACCTTGCGCCGGATTTCAGATGGGCTGGGTCTGGACAGCGACGCCATTGTCGCAGCGATGGACAGCGATGAGGTGACGGCCGAAATCGCCCAGACCCGCCAGCTGGCGCAGAAGATGCGGATTTCGGGTACGCCATCCTTTGTGCTGGGCACCGAAATGCTGCGTGGCTTCCTGCCCGCCGATCAGATGCTACAGATCGCGAACGGCGTGCGTGCAGAACAGGGATAAGCACGCGGGCAGATAGGCCTCAATTCATGTCTTATGGGATCGAGAGCGGCTTTGGACTCACAAAGCCGCCCTCGGTCTCGGACCCACAGTAAGATATCTAATCAAGTACATCACTCGTAACTCAGGAAGCGCGCGGGCCTTCCAGCGCGACTATTTAGCCACAACAGGCATTTGGAACTGGCAAAATCTTGCCTGCGAACAGCAGGCCTCTTTCCATACACCACAAGATCGCACTAAAACTCGGGCACCACTCAAACCGGCACCGAAGTTTCTTGCAAAACAGCATTCGCAAAACGAATACGATTTGGCCACGCCTGCCTGCCCGCGCCGCGATTGCGCTGGGGCTGTTTGCTCTTGTCTCTGCCTGCGCTCAGAACCCGAATGAGGTGGATCTCGATCCCGAACGTCAGGCCATGGCGCTGCAAGAGGTCTCAAAAAAGCAGGCCCGGGGGCAAAGAGTGTGGTGTGTACCCTATGCGCGAAACCTCAGCGGCATCGAAATTCGCGGCAATGCCAAAGACTGGTGGGGCAAGGCGCACAACCTCTTTCAACGGGGCAATGAACCGGTTGTCGGTTCGGTGATGTCATTTCGGGCAACCAGAGGAATGCCATTGGGTCACGTGGCGGTCGTGTCAGATATCGTCACCGACCGCGAAGTCATCGTGAACCACGCCAACTGGCACCGCAACAAAGTGTCGTTGAAAATGGGTGTCAAAGACGTATCCAAAAACAACGATTGGACGCTGGTCCGGGTCGAAACCCGACCGGGGCAATACGGCAGCAACTATCCGGTGAACGGGTTCATATATCCGAAATTCGGCGAGTAACCCACATTACCTTTCCCTTCGGAGACAATTGATAGATCAATATACGCTTCCACCCGTGTAGGCGTATTGATAACCATTCAACCAATACGCGATTGAGTAGACCAAGTTTAAAATAAATACCCAATGAAGAAAAAGGGCTCTTTCCTCTACTACATAACCGCAGGTTGGGCATTGTTGACCGTTGCCATTGGTTTTCACTTTTTGTTTTCAAGCATGGAACCTACAGCCGATGTCAAATCTGGATATCAATCCAGACTGCATAATGTCCCTATAAAAAGCTGGGAGCCCGGCGATTTCAAAACACTGACCATCTTGGGCAAGCCAGTTGTCATTTGGCGCCGTAGTCCCGCTGAAATGGCTACCGCGATGTCGCAGGCCGATCCAAACATCGCTCTGGAGGATTGGGCTGAGGCTCTGAACAATGGATCGCTTGCCCGTGCGCTTGATCCTGAGGATTTCGCCCGTGTCGAATGGTTCATCGGTAGCCCTGTAAGCCCAGCGAGCTTTGGATGCATCGTTCTCACTCAGGCCGGTAACTACGACGGCTTCTTCGATCCGTGCCAAGGTGCGCATTTTGATATGTGGGGCCGCGCCAGACAGGGTCCAACCCCAGAAAATCTTACAGTACACCCGATTGATTTTACTGGAGACCGGCAGTCTCTGGTCATTGATGTCTCGAGACTGCCATCCCTGAGATAAATGCCTAATGCCTTCTACTCAGCCGCCTCAGCCGCCGCATCCAGTTCTGCCGCCTTTTTCTCAACCTCTTCCACGATGTGGTCGATCATCTGATCGTTCGACATCTTGTGGCTGGCCTTGCCCGCCAGATAGACCATGCCGGACCCGGCCCCGCCGCCGGTGAAACCGACATCGGTCATCAGCGCCTCGCCCGGGCCGTTCACCACGCAGCCGATGATCGACAGGCTCATGGGGGTCTTGATGTGTTCCAGCCGAAGCTCCAGCGCCTCGACGGTTTTGATCACGTCAAACCCCTGACGCGCGCAGGACGGGCAGGAGATGATGTTGACGCCGCGATGGCGCAGTCCCAGAGATTTCAGGATCTCATAGCCGACCTTCACCTCTTCCACCGGGTCGGCGGACAGGCTGACGCGGATCGTATCGCCGATGCCCATCCACAGCAGGTTGCCCAGACCGATGGCCGATTTGATGGTGCCGCTGACCAGACCTCCGGCCTCGGTGATGCCCAGATGGATGGGGGCGTCCGTGGCTTCGGCAATGCCCTGATAGGCGGCTGCCGAGAGGAACACGTCACTGGCCTTCACGCTGATCTTGAAGTTGTGAAAATCGTTATCCTCAAGGATACGGATATGTTCCAACCCGCTTTCGACCATCGCCTCGGGACACGGCTCGCCATATTTCTCAAGCAGGTGTTTTTCCAGCGAGCCCGCGTTCACCCCGATCCGGATCGAGCAATCGTGGTCCCGCGCGGCCTTGATGACCTCTTTCACCCGCTTCTCATCGCCAATGTTGCCGGGATTGATGCGCAGACAGGCCGCACCGGCCTCGGCGGATTCGATGCCCCGGCGATAGTGGAAGTGGATGTCGGCCACGATCGGCACAGGGCTTTCGCGCACGATCTCTTTCAACGCTTTTGACGAAGCCTCATCCGGGACCGAGACCCGCACGATATCCGCCCCAGCTTCTGCCGCCGCCTGCACCTGTGCAACAGTCGCTGCGACGTCGGTGGTCAGCGTATTGGTCATGGTCTGCACCGCAATCGGCGCGTCGCCCCCGACAGGTACGTTGCCAACCATGATCTGGCGGGATTTACGGCGATAGATATTGCGCCACGGGCGCACGTGATTGAGGGACATGAGGATCGGTCCGGATCAGCCTGAGTTGGCCCTTAGATAGTTCGCCAACCCATAAGGAGCAATGCCAAGATCACTCGGCGGGCGCTTCTGCCGCCTCGGTCTGCAGCTCGGCCACCAATTGCTTGAGCGCGCTGTTCTGCTCGGCCTCAAGATCGGCCACAGTGTACTGCTCGGCCACCGCGCCCTTGGACAGCACGACACCCTTGGCCACCGTTCCCGGCGCGCCGACAGGGCCGTAATGCTCACCATTCATCGAGAAATAGACAGACCCCGAGGCCCCGGCACGCAATAGCGGCGGCTCTTCGGTCAGCGGTACTTCGAAGGTGCTACCCTGTTCAACCGTGCCCAGCGTGCCTTCAAAGATGATGCTGCCATCGGCGGCGGTCACCCGCATCCAGGCCGGGTCAACGGCAACAATCCTGAGCGCGGTATCCACCTGCTCGACCACCTGTGGCAGTGCCGGGCGTTCAACCGTGTGCACTTCGGTCACCTGAATTTGCGGCGGTTCCGGCGCACTGAAGGTACCGACGGTGCGCGGATCAAGCGTTGAAATCGGTGCATCGCGCGCCACAAGAACCGGTACGTCCAGTGCCTGCGGGCGGTACAGACGATCCAGTGCCTCAGAGCTCGGGGTGTCGAGACCGGCCAATTCAACCTCATCCGACCGGGCCTGGGCCGCATCAAGCGGATCGAGGTCGGTCAGGACAACGGGAGCCTGTTCGACCGGGCTGACTTGAACCTGCTGGATACGGTTCAGAACCGACCAGCCGCCGTAACCGATACCGCCAATAACGGCCAGCAGAACCAGCGTCGAGCCAATGGCGCGCGGTTCGATACGGCTGACAACGGATTCGTGGCCGGGAAAATAGGGCGTGCTGGGTGATACGAACGGATCGCGCCCCATCGGCCCACGCGCAGGCAGACCGCCTTGCGTCTTCTTCACGACAGACGCCTCAGCAGACATCCCATGCGCAACTTCAAAGCCGCTTTCCCTGCAGAAGGTCTGGAACGTCTCGTCCGGGTTCATACCCAGATAGCGCGCGTAAGAACGAACATACCCGGCGATGAAGCCGGGCGTGTCAAAAGCCTCAGGGTCGGCGTTTTCGATGGCAGCGATGTAGTTGGCCTTGATCCGCAGTTCACGCTGCACATCCAGAAGAGACTTGCCCATCGTCGCGCGTTCGCCGCGCATGACATCGCCAAGCCGTACCTCATAGTCATCAAACCCTTTGGGTCTGACATCCATGTCCTCTTCGGAATTGCGCTGTGATCTGCGCCCAATCATTCCTGCTGCCCCATCTTTGCCTGTCGCGTGTTACGCGCAAACAGCGAATCGACCCTATACGATTCGTCCGTTACTTTTGTTAGCGTAAGCTTAACACGCAGCAAACTCGTTGCACACTTTGGTGTGAGGTTATCCCGCAAGTTCGGCGCGATTTAGCGCACAATGTGACCAAAGTTGGTCCATCGCCTGTACCAGACGGTTCATTTCGTCAGGTCCATGCACCGGAGACGGGGTAAACCGTAACCGTTCAGTGCCGCGCGGCACGGTCGGGAAATTGATTGGCTGCACATAGATGCCATAATCATCCAGCAGCATATCGCTCAACTTCTTGGTGTGGACGGGATTGCCGACGATCACCGGAACAATGTGGCTGCCGTGATCGATCAGTGGCATGCCCAGCCCCTTCAGCCGCAGCTTGAGGATTTTCGCCTGGGTCTGATGCTGTTCGCGCAGCTCGGGCGCAGTTTTCAGATAAGCCACCGAGGCCGCCGCCCCTGCCGCAACCGCAGGTGGCAGCGATGTGGTAAAGATGAAGCCCGGAGCATAAGACCGGATCGCGTCGCACATCTTGGCGCTGGCGGCGATATATCCGCCCATGACGCCATAGGCCTTGGCCAGCGTCCCGTTGATGATGTCGATGCGGTGGGCCAGATTGTCCCGCTCGGTCACACCGCCGCCGCGGGCGCCGTACATGCCGACAGCGTGGACCTCGTCGATATAGGTCAGCGCGCCGAACTCATCGGCCAGATCGCAGATCTCTTCGACCGGGCCGAAATCACCGTCCATCGAATAAACCGATTCAAACGCGATCAGCTTGGGAGCCGCCGGATCATCCGCCGCCATCAGCTCGCGCAGATGCGCAACATCGTTGTGACGGAAGATGCGCTTGGCACCACCATTGCGGCGCACACCTTCGATCATCGAAGCATGGTTCAACGCATCGGAATAGATGATCAGACCGGGGAACAGTTTCGGCAGGGTCGAAAGTGTCGCGTCATTGGCGATATAGGCGCTGGTGAACAGCAGCGCGGCTTCCTTGACGTGCAGATCGGCCAACTCTGATTCAAGCCGCTTGTGATATACGGTCGTACCCGAAATATTGCGTGTGCCGCCCGAACCCGCACCGGCAGCATCCACCGCTTCGTGCATGGCCTCCAGGACGACCGGATGCTGGCCCATGCCTAGATAGTCATTGCCGCACCACACGGTAATATTCTGCTGCGATCCATCCGGGCAGGTCCGCACCGCATGCGGGAAATGCCCGTTACGACGTTCGATGTCGATAAAGGTCCGGTAACGTCCTTCGTCATGCAGCCTGGCAATCGCTGAATCGAGCTGAGCAGTATAGTCCAACGGACCCTCCTTGGATGCCCGGTTATCATAGCGCCGGACGCGTTTTTCCGCCATATCACAGCCGAACCGGAAACATGGCGCTGTGTTCTTCTGTCCGGCCTGCCTACAGCCGGACCGGTGAACCCAACTTTGATTTGCATCAAATAACGCCTAACGCCTGAACCGACAAGCAAAGTTACGGCCAGAAAACGCGAGGAAACGACGCAGGTCTTAACCCCAGCCCAAACCGCGAAACAGGCTGGACGGCCTCGCTCATGCTGCTAGGCTCTGCCCAAATCCAGAACCTTCCCAGGAGAACCCCATGTCGCTTGACGCCGTACTGAGCCGGATCGACACCGATCTGACCACCTCTATCGACCGCCTGATGGAGTTTCTGCGCATCCCTTCGATCTCGACCGACCCGGCATTCAAAGAGCATGTCGACAAAGCCGCCGACTGGCTGGTGGCTGATCTGCAAAGCATCGGAATTGCGGCAGAAAAACGGGAAACCACCGGCCACCCCATGGTCGTTGGCCACGTTGGCGAGGGCAGCAGCGGCCCGCATGTCTTGTTCTATGGCCACTACGACGTGCAGCCCGTCGACCCGCTGGAGCTGTGGAACCGCGACCCGTTTGATCCGGCACTGGAAGACACCCAACACGGGCAAGTGATCCGCGGGCGCGGTTCTTCTGATGACAAAGGCCAATTGATGACCTTCGTCGAAGCCTGTCGCGCCTGGAAAGCCGTCCATGGCGCCCTGCCCTGCCGCATCACATTCTTCTTTGAGGGCGAAGAGGAATCAGGCTCACCTTCGCTGGTGCCGTTCCTCGAGGCGAACAAAGCCGAGCTGCAGGCCGATCTGGCGCTGGTCTGCGACACCTCGATGGTCTCACGCGGTGTGCCGTCGATCGCGTCGCAGCTGCGCGGGATGTTGAAGGATGAATTCACCATCATCGGGCCCCGCATCGACCTGCACTCGGGCCATTATGGCGGGCCGGGCCTGAACCCGCTGCGGGAACTGTCGCGTCTTGTGGCGTCCTTTTATGACGAGGAAACCGGGCGCGTTGCCGTTGACGGTTTCTATGAGGGCGTTCACGAGGTGCCCGCCGACCAGCTGCGCCAGTGGCAAAACTGCGGATTCGATGAGGCGGAATATCTGAACTCGGTCGGCTATTCCCAGCCCCACGGTGAAAAGGCCTATTCCACGCTGGAACAACAATGGGCGCGCCCGACGCTCGAGGTCAACGGGCTTTGGGGTGGCTACAACGGCGCTGGGTCCAAAACCGTGATCCCTTCTGAGGCACATTGCAAGATCACCTGCCGCCTCGTGGGCGACATGGACCCTGACGCGCTGCGCAGCAAGATTCGCGAACATGTCGAAGACCGCCTCTCCCCCGACGCCAAAGTCGTATGGGACAATGATCTTGAGGGCTCACCCGCCTCGGTCATGAACCTCAACCGCCCGGAATTCGAAGCAGCGCGCGGCGCGCTTTCGGACGAATGGAACCGCGAGGCCGTGTTCACCGGCATGGGCGGCTCGATCCCGGTCGTTGGCTATTTCGACACCGTCCTTGGATTGGATTCGATGCTGGTCGGGTATGCCAATGACGACGACGCCATCCATTCGCCGAACGAGAAATACGACGTCAAAAGCTTCCACAAGGGCATCCGCTCGTGGGCCCGCATTCTGGATGCACTGAATAAATAGGAGTTTTCAGCGAGGCTCTGCCTCGCGCTCCGTGATATTTTCAGCCAGATGAAGTACGGATCCCCTGCTTCATCTGGCCATAAATATCCCGGGGGAGTCACGGCTTGCCGCGGCGGGGGCAGAGCCCCCTTCCCTTACATATGGATCACACGGCCATACGCATCCAGAACGCTTTCGTGCATCATCTCTGACAGCGTCGGGTGCGGGAAGACAGTGTTCATCAGATCTTCTTCAGTGGTCTCCAACTGCCGGCCCACCACATAGCCCTGAATCATCTCGGTTACTTCAGCACCGATCATATGCGCACCCAGCAACTCGCCCGTCTTGGCGTCAAAGATGGTTTTGATCAGCCCTTCAGGCTCGCCCAGGGCGATGGCTTTGCCGTTCCCAATGAACGGGAAGCGTCCGACCTTGATGTCATAGCCAAGCTCTTTCGCCTTGGCCTCGCTGTACCCCACTGATGCAACCTGCGGCTGGCAATAAGTGCAGCCCGCGATGCTTTCGGGCTTGACCGGATGCGCGTGTTTGCCTGCGATCAGTTCGGCGACCATCACACCTTCATGGCTGGCCTTATGCGCCAGCCAGGGCGCGCCGGCAATGTCACCGATGGCGTAGAGCCCTTCGACTCCGGTGCGGCAGAATTCATCTGTGATTACATGGGTGCGGTCGATCTTCACGCCCAGAGCTTCGAGCCCCAGGTTTTCAACGTTCCCCACGATACCGACAGCAGAGATCACCGTGTCGAAATCATGTTTCTCGACCTTGCCCTTCACCTCGATATGCGCGGTCACCTTGCCCTTGGCGCGGTCAAGCTGCTTGACCATCGCCTTTTCCATGATCTTCATGCCCTGCTTGGTAAAGGCCTTCTTGGCGAAGGCGCTGATCTCGGCATCTTCCACCGGCAACACTCGGTCCATCACCTCGACCACAGTCGTATCCGCACCCAGCGTGTTGTAGAAGCTGGCGAATTCGATACCAATCGCGCCCGAGCCGATGACCAGCAGTTTCTTGGGCATCCGGGGCGGCTGCAGCGCGTGTTTGTAGGTCCAGACCAGATCACCATCCGCCTCGAGCCCCGGCAGTTCGCGGGCGCGGGCTCCGGTGGCCAGCACAATGTTCTTGGCCGTCAGTTCTTCGGTACCCTTGTCGGTCTTGACGCTGACCTTGCCCTTGGCCGGGATCGTCGCCTCACCCATCACCACGGTAACTTTGTTCTTTTTCAGCAGATGCCCGATGCCGCCCGAAAGCTGAGCCGCTACCCCGCGCGAGCGTTTGACAACCGCGTCCAGATCATAGCCCACCTTGTCGGCCTTGAGGCCGAAATCCTTGGCACGCTCCATCAGATGAAACACTTCCGACGACCGCAACAACGCCTTGGTCGGGATACAGCCCCAGTTCAGACAGATGCCACCCAAGTGCTCGCGTTCGACCACGGCTGTTTTCAGCCCTAGTTGAGCTGCACGAATAGCAGCGACATAGCCCCCGGGGCCTGCCCCGATTACGATCAGATCATAAGATTGTGCAGCCATGTGTCCCTCTCGGCGCAGGTCGGTTTCAAATTTAGTTTACCATTAAACTATTTCCCGAAGCACATCAACATCCTCTCCCGCGACATATATGACGCGGGGTCAGATCGCCAAATTTGCGCTGATTTCAGCCTATACCCGCGTCAATCCAAAGGCTAGAACCGAACCCGACCGTTTCCATTTATGTGAATTACAGAGAGATCTATCATGGCAAAAACCCTCAAAGATCTGGCACTTGCCCTTTTGAACGCGACCCTGATCCTGTTGGCCCTGTGCCTGTTTCTGGGCTGGAAACTGGCTCAATCGGTCGACACCATCCGCACCGGCTTTGCCGAGAACCTGCAGGTTGTGCCCTCGCTTCGCGATCAGGCGCAAGGCATACGCGGAGAGCTCGCCGCGCTGCGCGGGGATCTGGTGGCGATACGGGAAGAAAGGGGAACGCTCGATTCAGCGACGGCGCAACAATTGAACGCCGCTTTGCAGCGCCTCGGCACTTTGGAGGAGGGTCTGAAAACCACACAGGCCCGCCTTGCGGGCCTGGCAGAGCAGCCTGAAGACCTGATAGATCACGCCATCACAACGGCAGCAGATCGCGCCACCAACAGACTGCTGGCAATCAGAGGATGCGTGCCCGCGACTTAGGTCGCGGCAGCCTGCAACTCTCGCACGGTGGTGCCGTAGCCGCCATTGCTGACATATGCCGCTTCGTGTTCAGTTGTGCTGCGTTCCAGCGCATCGTTGCGATACGGGAAACGACCGAACTTGCGGATCACTTCACGGTGCGCCCGCGCATGCAACAAATTGCTTTCGCCACCCTGCGGCATCCGCTCGTGCATCAGACGCACACAGCGTTCCTGATCACACAGGTTTTCCGAATGCATCATCGGTAGATAGAAAAACTGTCGCGCCGGCTCATCGATCTTCATATCCCAACCCTTGTCGACCGCGCATTTCGCAGCCGCAAGCGCCGCACGATCCGATGAGAACGCCTTGGCGCTGCCACGGAACATGTTGCGAGGGAATTGATCCATAAGGATAATATAAGCCAGTGAACCGCTGGGATAGGTCAGCCAGAGCGAAAACTTCCCTTCGCACGCGACCTCCCAGGTTGACAGGAATTTGTCACGAATCCGCGCATCCAGCGCTTCATCCTGCAGGTACCACCCTTTTGGGCCAACCTCATCTAACCAAAAACTCAATACTTCTTCAGGAGCCTTCATTGCCCTTAACTCCATAAATGCCCCCCAGGGACGTGAACTCATTAAAATCACTTTTACAGTTTTGTGACAGTAACATATTGCAACACAAAAGTCACAAATCCGGCGTCAGGCGGGTTCCTGCGTATCCTGATCTTCCTGCGCCGCTTCGATGGCAACTTCCTGCGCGACTTCAAACGCAACCGGGGACGCGGTTGGATAGACAGGCGACATTGATCCGGTCTCTTCCACGGGCACTGCGGCACGCTGCGTTGTCCGGTACAGGGCATAGGCCGCCAGGATCAGCATCAGCGTTGCGATGAACAGGAAAAAGCCTTGCGGGCCAAAGACGGCCGGTCCCATCAGCCAACCGGTGATCAGCGGCCCGGCAATCGCGCCCAGCCCGTTGATAAAGACCATCCCGCCCGATGCTGCGGGCATATCTTCCGGCTCCAGATAATCGTTGGCATGGGCGATCAACAAGGAATAGAGCGGGTTCGACATCCCACCGATCATGAAGGCCGAAACCAGCAGCACCGGAAAAGTGATGCCAAAGATCATCCCGACCACAGAACCCAGCCCTCCGATTGCTGACACCATCAGAATCAGCAGACGCCGGTCCATCCGGTCCGACATCCAGCCCAACGGGAATTGCAGCACCAAAGCCCCGATATAGAATGTGGCGACAAATGTCGAAATCTGCACAAGCGTCAATCCAGCCTGCGCCCCGTAGACGGCGGCCATACCGAACTGGGCCGAGAAAATCCCACCCAGCAGGAACATGCCCACACATCCCAGCGGAGAGGTGTCCATCAGCTGACGTAGTGTCATCGGCTTGGCAGTGTCGAAGGCCGGTGTCGGCGAAATCGACAGCAGAATGGGTGCAAACGAGACCGAAACCAGAATCGAGGCGATCACGAAGGTCTCGTAACCAGCCGGATCGCCGACCAGCAGCAGCGCCTGGGCACTGACGATACCGATCATTTGTACGATCATATAGAGCGACAGCGCCTGTCCGCGATTCTCGTTGCTGGCCGCGTTGTTCAGCCAGCTTTCAGCAGTCACATACACGCCGGAAAAACAGAAACCGATGATGACGCGGCCAATGAACCATGCGATCGGATCGCTCAGCATCGGGTACATGATCATCACGGCTGAAATGAATGATGCCAGCGCAGCGAAGACCCGCACGTGGCCCACCCGCCGGATCATCTCGGGCGCCAGACGCGAACCTCCGAGGAAGCCAAGGAAATAGGCCGACATTACGAACGACATCTGCAGGGTCGAGAAGCCCTCGATCTCGCCGCGCACACCCAGCAAGGTCCCCTGCAGGCCGTTGCCGACCATCAGCAAACCCATTCCAAGAAGAAGCGCCCAAGCGCTGGAGAGAACCTGAAGCATGCCGCCTATCCAAATGCCAAAGTGTATTCAGTTCGCTTTGCGCCCAAATACCGGTTGCATCGCGTTTGTCTACGACATTGTGAGGCCGCTAAGCGAAAATCCCTGCATCAGGGCATCAACAGTGACGCATCGCCATACGAGAAAAACCGATAATCGTTCGTGATGGCATGGTCGTAGATCGCCCGTACCCGATCCTGCCCCATCAGGGCCGACACCAGCATCAGCAACGTGGATTTCGGCAGGTGGAAGTTGGTCATCAGCGCGTCGGCGGCGTGGAACTGGAAGCCCGGATATATGAAAATATCGGTCTCGCCTTCCCATGGCGCAATCTCTCCGCCGCGTGCGGCGCTTTCGATCAGACGCAGCGCGGTGGTGCCCACCGGAATGACCCGCCCGCCCGCCGCTTTGGTCGAGGCGATTTCGGTTGCGGCCTGTGCGCTGACCCGCCCCCATTCGGCGTGCATCTTGTGAGTTGTGACATCCTCGACCTTCACCGGCAGAAACGTGCCCGCGCCGACATGCAGGGTGACATGGGTGAACTCAACCCCGCGCGCCTTCAGCGCCTGCAGCAGCGGTTCATCGAAATGCAAAGACGCCGTGGGCGCCGCAACCGCGCCGGAATGGCGGGCCCAGACGGTCTGGTAATCGGTCTTGTCCTGCTCATCCGCCGCACGCTTGGCCGCGATGTAGGGCGGCAGCGGCATCGCGCCTGCCTGCTCCAGTGCCCGGTCGAAATCCTCACCCGTCAGATTGAACCGCAGAAAGGCGTGCCCGTCGGCGACCCGGTCCAGTGTGGCGCTGAGATCGTCTGAGAAGATGATCTCTTCCCCAGGCTTGACCTTCTTCAGTGGTTTGATCAGCGCGGTCCAGCTGCCATCGGCCTGCGGCTCCAGCAAAGTCGCCTCAATCGCGGCCGAGACCGGGCCCTGCGCGCTGTTGCGGTGACGCCGCCCGCCAAGGCGCGCCGGGATGACGCGGGTGTCGTTCAACACCAGACGGTCGCCCGGCTGCAGCAGATCGGGCAGGTCGAACACATGCCGGTCGCTAATCGCATCGCCCCGTGCATGCAACAGCCGCGCGGACGAGCGCGGGCTGGCGGGCCGCGTGGCAATCAGGTATTCGGGCAGGTGAAAGTCGAAATCACTGAGCTTCATGGCCGCGCCAATACATCGCCGCAACAGATTCGGCCACCGCCCGGATCAGCGATCTTCACCACGTGACTGAGTTGCGGGATGCGGTTGTTCGGATCGGTCCGGCGTGGCGTTCGGACCATCCGAGACGGTTGGCGCCGGTTGCCGCATCAGATTGCGCAGGAACAGCGGCGCCAGACCCGACAGCGGATTGACCGAAACCTTCGGATCGGTCAGCGGCCCGGTCAGCGTGTAGTTGAAGGCAAAAACGCCCTCGCCCTTCCGGGTCAGAACACTGCCGATCGCGTTCAATAGATAGATCGGAGAGATGGCCCCGCGCAGGTTCAGCGTCCCCGCAACGGTATTGACCGTACCATCGAAAGACAGACCCATCGACGGGCCAACAGCGCTGCCGCTTAACACCTTCACTTCGGTCGGGGTCAGGCGCATTTTGCTTTCGATGGCCGAAAAGAAGATGCCTTGCCCGGCCATTTCATCCAGCAGCCCCACCAGGCTGATCGCGTTCAGAAGCGCCGCCATGGCTGGGGCATCCTTGATCCGCGTGCTCTCGATCCGCAGGTCCACATCATAGTTGCCGGGCTCGGCAATCGGGTCGAGCTGCAATTGCAGTTTGCCGCCGCGCGCCTGCGTGATAATGCCCGCAGACCGCATCACCGCGCCCGCGTCTTCCGAGGTCAGACTGACCGCACTGCGCCCGCCGCGCGGGGCAACCTGCCCCCGGATCGGTGCGCCGCCATTAACCTGCGCCGAAAACGCCCCGGTCAGCCCGCCAGTGGTCTGGAATGCGCCAGACAGCCCTGTCAGCGCCACCGTTTCTGTCACCTGCAACCGGTCCAGCGTGACATCCATCTTTGGTCCGGGTCCCGAAGCCCCCCCTTCGCCGCCGCCTTCGCCCAAGGTCGATTTCCCCAGATCCAGCACGCCACCCAGAACGCGGATATCGGGCAGCGCCGCGCCGCGACCGATCAGTTCGGCCGGGACGGCCAACCAATCGCCCAGTTCAAACGAACTGAACCTGACCCGGTCGAAATCACCGTCATGGAAAGAGATCGTGGCCGAGGCTCGTAGGCCCGAAGTATCAATCCTCAGCGCATCGACGCTTAACTGTGACCCCAGTGTCGCTTCGGCAGTGAGTGTCCCGCTGGCTGACGCTGCCTTGCGCCAGCCCAATTCAGGGATCGCAAGCGTGACGCCGACAAGATCGGATTGCGCCGTCAGTTTCGGCGGCGCGCCCGCACCAATGCCCAGCGTGAAATCCGCCACACCAGCTTGGCCCAGCATACCGTTTGGCAGACCGGCGTTGAGCTGGTTCATCAGACGCGGCGAAAGCTCGATCTGCCCGGTCAACGTGCTGCGTTCGGGCTCTGCCCCTCCGATTGGCTGTAGCCATTTCGCGGTAACGGGCACGATGCCGAACAGCCCTTCTCCGCCGATTGAGACCTGCGTCTGATCGCCGGTCAGGCGCAACTGGTCGGCGCTGATCTCGAACCCCGGCACCAGCTTGTCACTGTCGATATCCGCCAGCGTTCCGTTGAAATGGAACTGCGTGTCCTCCAGCCTCAGCCCCTTGATCAGCGGCAGCGACAGGGTTCCGGCAAGACGCACCTGGCCCTCGGCCAAATCGACAGGAAGATTTGCTTTGCTCAGCAGCGACAACGGTGGGCGATCCAGCAAAGACATCGCCGCCGTGACACTGCCACGCGCCTGCACCCGCGCGATACCCGGCGTCCGCTTCTTGATCCCCGTATCCGGGATGATGAACGACGTGCCCGAAGCATCCACCCGCCCGCCTTCATCGGCGACCACCACCCCTTTTTGCGCAGTCACCGTAAAGCGCCGGTTCAGCAAGCTGGCCTGCCCCTGCGCCTCTTGCACCGGAGGCAGCGTTTTGACGAATCGCAAACTTGTATTGTCGAACTCAAAATCGGCGTAGATGTCGGGCTTTTCACCGGGCCGCAGACGCAAGGCGAAGTCCAGATCGGACATTTCGCCATAGTGCAGGTTTTCAGTGACCCAACGGCGGGGCTTGGGAGCCAGCCGCTCGGGCCAGTAATTCAACAGCTGATCAGAGTTCATCTGGTCGATCTGGGCGTCGATCTGAGCCTCCCACCCCTCGGACAATCCAGCCAATGCACCGCTCAGGCGCAGCCGATGGGCGCCGTCCTCGACCGTCATCTGCCCCACCCGCATCCGGAACGGCGCCAGCTTCATCTGGAAATCCACGTCGGCCCGGGTCAGGTTCAGCGTTTCGGGAAACAGGTTGGCCGGGTTGACCTCAATCCCGTTCAGGCGGAACTGACCGGCCATACTTTCAAGTCGCCCGGCCTCGACCCCTTCAAGGAACGCCTTGCCCTCGGCATGGACCTCACCCCAGGCGGAGTGGATCGAAATCTCGTTGAAATCCAGAACCTCCTGTTTCGGGTCATAGGTGAAATAGGTCCGCGCCGACTCGAACCGGACCGGGACGGTTTCAGGTGTCGGCTGCACCGCGCCCTCGCCAAGATTCAGCGTGGCAAAGACCGGTCCCAGCGCGCCATCCGCATCCACACTACCGCGCAAAGCGCCCGAAATGGGCGTGCGCAGCACCTGCATCCAGGCCAGCGCGGGGCTGTGCCCGGCAATATCTTCGGACGGCAGATCGGTGATCGAGACACCAAATTGCGCCGCAGCACTGTCGAGTGAACTGGTATAATTCGCCTCGATCCCGCTGACATAATCACGCCCGGCCAGAACCGAGAAACCGGTGGCCAGCCGCACTTCGCGTGCGCTGCGGGTGGCTTGAATATGGCCGCCATCCAGCACCCAGGACCGGCCCAGCCGCAGGTCGCGATAGTCCAGAGTAATCGAATCCAGCCGAACAGACGTCAGCGCCGACAGCGCAGGCGAGCGAAAGACCTCATCCGAGGCCTCGATCAATTGTGCAAGATTGCGTGCCTGACCGACCGGAGCGCTACCGGTCCCCACCGTAAGCGACAACGCGCCATCCTGGCCGCGGGTCAGCGCGATTTGTGCCCCTTGCAGGATGATCCGCTTGGGCCGCACATGGCCGCGCAACAGGGGCCGCATCGCTAGACTGGCGCGCAGGTCCGTCACCTCGGCAATCTGTTGTCCGGCGGCATCGCTGATGCGCACGTCGGTCAACCGCAGCCGCGGGCGCCAGCCTTCATGGATGATGAAGCTGACATCGCCGAACCGGATCTGCACCCCGCCCAGCGCCTGATCCAGCCGCGCCTCGACCCGGTCGCGCAGCCAGGCCGGGGCATGCAGCCGCTGACCGACCACCATGAATCCGGTCACCAGAGCCAGAAACACCAGAACAAAGACACCGCGCATCGCCCACAGGCCAGCCGTCCGCCGACGCGACCGGCGGCGCGGCTTTTTGCCGGTCTCCGTCTCATCCTGCTGATCTTGCTGAACCAATTTGCGTTCCACGCCTTTCAACCTGCTCGCGGTGCCCTATGATATGAGCCAACCGTTAATATTCTCAGCCGGAGTTCTCATATGCCCGACGTTTCAGACATCGCCCCGGATTTCACTCTGCCTCGTGACGGCGGCGGCGAAGTGACCCTGTCGGAACAACGCGGCCGCGCCGTCGTTCTGTTTTTCTACCCCCGCGATGATACGCCGGGCTGCACCAAGGAATCCATCGGTTTCTCGGAACAGCTTCAGGCGTTTAGCAATGCTGGCGCTAACGTTTTTGGCATCTCGCGTGATACCGTCGCCAAGCACGACAAGTTTGTCGCCAAGCACGGGCTGACCACGCCGCTTCTGTCCGATGACGGCCAGACCGTGTGCGAGGATTATGGTGTCTGGGTCGAAAAGAACATGTACGGGCGCAAGTCGATGGGCATCGAACGCTCCACCTTTCTGATCGACGCCCAGGGCAAGATCGCCCGCGTCTGGCGCAAGGTGAAAGTGCCCGGCCATGTCGAAGAGGTGCTTGAGGCGGCGCGCGCGCTCTGACCCTCTCGACCCGCGCGGGCATTGGGGCTATGACCCGCGCCGATGCAGTGTAAGGGGGCGACCGTGGCGAAAACTCTGACTCAGATGGCGACCGAGGTTCTGACCACGGCAGACGGGCGCGCAAAAACCGCCCTGTCCAAACGCCACGCTGCCGCATGGTTCGCCGCCCGCAAAGGCGAAGCGCCGGAAATCGAGATCGGCACCGCCGAGCCGCCCTTGTCCCCTGCGCGCCCCGACAAGCCTGAACTGCTGTCCCCGCGCGATGTCCCGCGCCGCAGGCCCGGGTCCGAGGCGGGGCGCATCGCACTGCTGCATGCCGTGGCTCATATCGAACTGAACGCGGTGGACCTGCACTGGGACATCATCGCCCGCTTTGGCCATGTTCCCATGCCCATCGGCTTTTACGACGATTGGGTGAAATGCGCCGAAGAGGAATCGCGCCATTTCGAGATGGTCTGCGATTGCCTGCAACAGATGAACAGCTTTTACGGCGCCCTGCCCGCCCATGCCGGAATGTGGCGTGCCGCCGAAGATACTGCGCAAGACCTGATGGGCCGTCTGGCCGTGGTGCCCATGGTGCTTGAGGCGCGCGGGCTGGACGTGACCCCGGGCATGATCGACATATTCCGCAAGGCGAGGGCTGACGACGCCGTTGCCGCGCTGGAAGTGATCTATGCCGAGGAAGTCGGTCATGTCGCCTACGGCTCGAAATGGTTCCACTTCCTGTGCGGGCGCGAGAATGCGGACCCAAAGGATGTGTTCCACACACTGGTGCGGCGCTATTTCCACGGGGTACTCAAACCGCCCTTCAATGAAGAGAAGCGCGCCGAGGCCGGGTTGCCGCCAGATTTCTACTGGCCGCTAACCGAAGACCTGCCACCACCCGGGGTTGTATCAGACTGATAGCAAATGCCCACTATCGGCAACTTCCCGCCGATAACTTGCGGGAAAACTCCGCTGTTGCTGACTGATTGGTTAACAAACTTGCCCGATTGATCCGTCCGCTTTATGCAGTCGCCTCAAGGAGCGGCTACTCACTCACGACCGGCTCCGGGATATGGGGACAATTGAGGTAGGACGCGTGCGGACACGTCTGGCAATCAAACTACACTCACTGCTCGAGCGGCACTTTCCTGAGCGCCGGGTATTTCTGAAATCCGACAATGACACCCGATTCATTCGGCTGAGTTCTGAGACCCAGATCGCAGCTGTTGCAGGTGTTTCGGTGATGGTCGCCTGGACTGCGGTTGCCACATCGATCCTGCTGATGGACAGCATCGGGTCGGGCAATTTCCGCGAACAGGCCAAGCGGGATCAGGCGACGTATCAGGAACGCCTGAACATCCTGTCTACGGAGCGGGATGCCCGCGCCGCCGAAGCGCTGGAAGCCCACAACCGGTTCAACGCGGCGCTCGAACAGATCTCGGCGATGCAATCCGAGCTGCTGAAATCGGAAAACCGCCGCCACGAGCTGGAAACCGGCATCGAGGTCATTCAGACCACTCTGCGCGCCACGATGAAACAGCGTGAAGACGCCCGCACCGAGTTGGCCGAGCTGCAGCAGAGCACGGATGGGGATGCCGCTTACATGATGGCGTCCGCCAACCCGGTGCAGATGGCGTTCATGACTGACGCACTGGCCCGCACCGCAGCACAGCGCGACCAGATTGCCGCAGATGCACAGGGCGCATTGGATCAGAAGGACGAGCTTGAGCTTGAAATCCGCCTGATGCAGGAACGCAGCGACGAGATTTTCCGCCAGTTGGAAGAGGCCATGCTGATTTCGGTCGAGCCGCTGGACAAGATGTTCCGCAGCGCAGGCATGCCCACAGATCGCATCATCGAAGAGGTCCGGCGCGGATATAGCGGTGTGGGCGGTCCGCTGACCCCTTTATCCCTGAGCACACGCGGTGAGGAACTGACCCCCGACCAGATCCGCGCCAATATCCTGCTGGAACAGATGGACCAGCTGAACCTCTATCGCATCGCTGCCGAAAAGGCCCCCTTCGCCAGCCCGGTGCGTGCAGCGGTTCGCTTCACCAGCGGCTACGGCACCCGACGCGATCCCAAAACTGGTGGTCGGCGTATGCACAACGGTGCGGATTTCGCCGGTGCAACGGGCACCGATATCTTTGCCACAGCGGACGGCGTGGTCACCCATGCAGGCTGGCAATCTGGCTTCGGACGGCTGGTCAAAATCAGGCACGCATTCGGCATTGAGACACTTTACGCTCATAACAGCAATCTTCGCGTTAAGGTTGGCCAAAGGGTCTCGCGCGGGGATCATATTGCTGATATGGGTAGCACCGGACGATCGACCGGCACGCATCTGCACTATGAGGTGCGCGTGAACGGAAAACCCATGAACCCAATGACTTACATCAAGGCTGCGAGAAATGTTTTCTAAGAGCAAAATCAACGAACCCGGGTCGAAAGAAACCGAGGCAGCAAAACCGGCCGCTCCGGCCACTCCGGCGACTCCCGCACCGGCCGAGACCAAGGCCAGCACGCCGCCCAAGCCCAAGCCGCCCGCATCGGTGCTGTCCTCGGACCTGCACATTACCGGCAACATCAAGACCTCGGGTGATATCCAGGTCGAAGGCACCATCGAAGGCGATATCCGCGCCCACCTGCTGACCATCGGCGAGACCGCGACCATCAAGGGCGAAGTCACCGCAGATGACGTTGTGGTCAACGGCCGTATCGTTGGCCGCGTACGTGGCCTGAAGGTGCGCCTGACCTCGACCGCGCGGGTCGAAGGCGACATCATCCACAAGACCATCGCGATCGAAAGCGGCGCGCATTTCGAAGGTTCGGTCCAGCGTCAGGATGACCCGCTGAACCCGGGCCGCAGCGCCAAATCGGGTGCCAACCCGGCAGCGGAAGTGAAGCAGTAAGCCTCAGCCGACCAACTGACGAATTCAAAAAGCGCCGCAGGATCACCTGCGGCGCTTTTTGATTTTAGGATGTGTGTGCAAGTCCGGTTATACCTTCAATGCGGACACCGCGGACTTTGTCATCCGCAGCAACTATTGCCATTCTGGATCGGCGGGCATGGCACCGTGGCATAGGAGCAGTAGACACAACAGTCCCCTTCCAACGGCTTCAAGACCGCTGCGCAAGACTTGCATTCATAGAACCACTGGCAGGCATCCGTCGGCATTATTTCGGTTTCGCTGTGACCGCATTTCGGGCACGTCAGGGTGCTTTCAAGCACTACTGTTTGCTCTGTCATTGTTTCACATCTGCAATATCAGGTAATCGTTGATCCGGGCCTCGTTAAAGACGACGACCCAAGCTAACGTGGTGATTGCGGTCGTCCCCGAAAGCCACCATTTCAACTTTGTTAGGGAACCGCGCTGATAAGATACAAGCCACGATATAGCGACAAGCGCCGTCGAAATCGCCAATACGTAGTAGCTTGCCGCCGCGATCTTTCCGAAAATGGCCAGCCAACTGCCTCCTAGTCCCAGCAACATCATTGTCATGGGCAATACACAACAAGTCGCAACGCCGAGTGCTGACAGTGATCCCAGATAACTAACGCTAAGGTACTTCTGCATTTCTTTCCCTTGACCAGTTGGAGTTGTCGAAGTGTCGGCCTCTTGTATAACTTCTGTAGTCGCTACAGGATCAAGACGGGAAAACTCATATGTTTGCGATTGGGGAAGCGTCCCGGCAAAGCGGTGTCGGCATTGAAACGATCCGCTACTACGAACGCGAAGGGATCGTGCCCAAACCAGAACGGGCACCTAATAACCGGCGGATGTACTCCGCGCACGATGTTGGAAGGCTTCGTTTCCTTAAAAAATGCCGTGATTTAGGCTTTCCACTAGCCGATACAAAGACGCTTCTCAGCCTGTCCGAAGGCGACGGAGAGGATTGCCGATCCGTAAAAGAGCTGGCTGAGCTTCATATCTTCAATGTGCGTGAAAAGATAAACGAGCTGCAGCGATTGGAAGCGGCGCTGAACGAACTCACAGCCAACTGCGACAGCGGGAATGTCTCTTGCCCCATGCTTTCGAAACTACGTACCGACTAGTGAAACTTTGGGCTCAGAGCAGTCGTTCTCAATCATTTGGACACAGGACGAGGCGTATCCCTAGCTACGGCTACAATCTTGCACATCCTCGCGGAAAATTCCCCACGATCCACAGTTTCACAAAAATCGTTTTTTGAATTAACCTTAAAGCCATTGATTTCAGGAGGGCTTTTCATGTCATCAAAACTCATGGCCGAATTCTTCGGCACATTCTGGCTGGTACTGGGTGGCTGCGGCAGCGCGGTGTTGGCGGCGGGTGTGGCCGATGTGGGCATCGGCTGGCTGGGCGTTTCGTTTGCCTTTGGTCTGACGGTGCTGACCATGGCCTATGCGGTCGGGCATATCTCGGGCGGGCATTTCAATCCGGCGGTCAGCCTTGGTCTGATGATCGGCGGGCGGTTCGACGCCAAGGATCTGATCCCCTACTGGACCGCTCAGGTGATCGGAGCGATTGCCGCCGCAGCGGTGCTGTACCTGATCGTCAGCGGCGCGCCGGGGTTTGAGGGCGTGGGCGGCTTTGCCTCGAACGGATATGGCGCGGCCTCGCCCGAAGGCTATTCGATGTTGTCGGCGCTGGTGATCGAAATCGTCCTGACCGCGTTCTTCATCATTATAATACTGGGCGCGACATCCAATTTCGCACCCGAGGGGTTTGCTCCGATCGCCATCGGGCTGGGGCTGACGCTGATCCACCTAATCTCGATCCCGGTGACCAACACATCCGTAAACCCAGCCCGCTCAACCGGCGTGGCCTTGTTTGCCGAGGGTCCGGCGTTGTCACAGCTTTGGTTGTTCTGGGTGGCACCCCTGATCGGCGGCGCGATTGGCGCGCTGATCTGGCGGGCAATGGGCGACGACTAAGCCCAAATGGTAAAGGCCCCGCGCAACTATGCTGCGGGGCCTTTATCCGTTATTCCGTCACGGTGACTTTTTTCATCGTGTCCGGCTGTCCGATCACCGCGCCATTCGGACCGTCGCCGCGCTTGATCGCGTCGACCACATCCATGCCGTCGGTAACCTGCCCAACAACTGTGTACTGGCCATTCAGGAACGGGCCGGGTTCAAACATGATGAAGAACTGCGAATTGGCGCTGTTCGGGTCTTGCGCGCGAGCCATGCCGACAACGCCACGGTCATAGTTGAAATCCGAGAACTCGGCAGGCAGATCGGGGCGATCCGAACCGCCCGTGCCCGCACGGCGCATGTCGCCACCGATACGGCCAAACTCAACGTCGCCGGTTTGTGCCATGAACCCATCGATCACGCGGTGGAACACCACCCCGTCATACTGACCGGCAGCGGCCAGAGCGGTGATCCGCTCGACATGTTTGGGCGCAAGGTCTTCGAACAGATCGACGGTGACAGTGCCATTGGCCCCCTCGCCCTCGATTTCGATTTCCAAACCCGTAGCCAGCGCCGGGCTGGCCAGCAGAGCAAAAACAGCGGCCAGCTTATGCATCGGCGGCCACCTTGACGCTGATCATGCGGTCGGGGCTTGCGGGCGGCTCACCACGTACGATGGCATCCACATGCTCCATGCCGTCGATGACGCGGCCATAGACGGTGTACTGACCGTTCAGGAAATGGTTGTCCTTGAAGTTGATGAAGAACTGCGAGTTGGCCGAATCCGGGTTCGCCGAACGCGCCGCACCCAGCGTGCCGCGATCATGGGGCAGTTTCGAGAATTCCGCCGGAACATTAGGCAGCGACGAGCCACCGGTGCCCGCCATGCGCAGGTTGAACCCGTCTTCCATATCACCATGCTGTACATCGCCGGTTTGCGCCATGAACCCGTCGATCACCCGGTGGAAAGCGACGTTGTCATACTCACCGCCACGGGCCAGCTCTTTCATGCGGGCCGAGTGCTGCGGAGCCACGTCGGGCAGCAGCTCAATCACGACATTGCCGTCTTTCAGCTCAATGATGATCGTGTTTTCGGGGTCTTTGATCTCGGCCATCTGGCCCTCCTGTCTTTGAAACTTGCGCAAATACCTAAGACGCGAGCGCGCGAATGCCAAGTGACGCATTGACCTGAAGGCAAAATGCAGGAAAAGAACCGCCTGAAACTGGATGCAATGGGCAAGGATAAGCACGATGGGCTGGAAATCTCTGGACGATATGGATCTGAACGGCAAACGGGTTCTGGTGCGCGTGGATATCAACGTCCCCGTCGCGGACGGCGTCGTGACGGATGACACCCGCATCCAGCGGATCGTGCCGACAGTGCGCGACATTCTAGGTGCAGGCGGCAAGCCGATCCTGCTGGCGCATTTCGGCCGCCCCAAGGGCGAGCGCGTTGCCAAAATGTCGCTGAAACAGCTGGTCCCCGCGCTCGAGGTCGCCTTCGGCACGCCGGTGCGTTTCGCCGATGACTGCGTCGGACCCGAGGCTGAAGCCGCCGCCGCATCGCTGGACGATGGCGAGGTTCTGCTGCTGGAAAACACCCGCTTCCATGCCGATGAGACGAAAAACAGCGTTACCCTTGCCGAAGGCATGGCCAAACTGGGTGACATCTACTGCAACGACGCATTCTCGGCCGCGCACCGTGCCCACAGCTCGACCGAAGCCCTCGCTCGTCTGCTGCCCGCCTGTGCCGGACGCCTGATGCAGCAGGAACTGAGCGCGCTTGAGGCCGCCCTGGGCGCACCCAATCGGCCCGTCACCGCCGTTGTTGGCGGCGCAAAAGTGTCGACCAAGCTGGACCTGTTGGGCAACCTGATCGAGAAGGTTGACTATCTGGTCATCGGCGGCGGCATGGCCAATACGTTCCTGGTGGCCAAAGGGATCGACGTGGGCAAATCGCTGGCCGAACACGCCTTGACCGACACCGCCGCAGAAATCCTCGGCAAGGCGGAAACCGCAGGCTGTACCATCGTCCTGCCGTGCGACATCGTTGTGGCCGAGGCGTTCGAGGCCAACGCCCCGCATCAGGTTCTGCCCGCAGATCAATGCCCGTCCGATGCCATGATTCTGGATGCTGGTCCCGAAAGTGTCGCCGCCGTGTCCGAGGTTTTGGAAAAGAGCCAGACCCTGATCTGGAACGGCCCGCTGGGCGCGTTCGAGCTGACCCCGTTCGACGCCGCCACCAACGCCGCCGCGCTGAAAGCCGCCGCGCTGACCCGCGATGGCAAACTGACGTCGGTCGCAGGCGGTGGCGATACGGTTGCTGCGCTGAACGCATCCGGTGCCGCAGCTGATTTCTCGTACATCTCGACCGCAGGCGGTGCCTTCCTGGAATGGATGGAGGGCAAGACCCTGCCGGGTGTCGCCGCATTGGATCAGTAAGCGCCCAATCCTCAGGCCTCAGCTTTTTGTTCACAGGGGATTCACAAGCCGAATCACCTGTGACATAGTGCGTTCAGACATCCGCAAAGGATGCGTTTCTGAGGCAGTTTTTTATACGGCGGTTAACACAGTGACCCGTTCCCATCGGCCCGGTTTGGGGGCTTTCATCTTCTTCTCGATCGCGTTCATGCTGGGCGTCTATTTCACCTTTGCCGCCGTGCAGGGGGATTACGGCCTGTTCCGCCGCGTCGAAATTGCCGCCGAACGCGATGTCCTGTCCCGCGATCTGGCGCAACTGAATGCCGAGATCGACCGGATGGAGAACCTGACCCGCCGCCTGTCCGACACCTATCTCGATCTCGATCTTCTGGATCAGCAGGCCCGCTCGGTCCTCGGCATGATCCGGGCAGACGAGATAGTCATCCAATAAGCCATAAACACTTCCCCCGGCTGCCAGAACGCTGATCGGACATGGCCGCAAATCGCGCGTCCTGCCCCCGCGTCATTTTTGTTCTCGCCAGATGAGGTGAAATGCCTTATTAGATAGTTTAACGCTAAACTATCTGTCCGAAAGGGGGAGATCGCCACGATGGCCGCGCGAAAAACCACAAAGAAACCAAATGTTTCTGCGGAAGAACTCACCACCTATTACCGAGAGATGTTGTTGATCCGCCGATTCGAGGAAAAGGCAGGCCAGCTCTATGGCATGGGTCTGATCGGCGGCTTTTGCCACCTTTACATCGGTCAGGAAGCAGTCGTTGTCGGCCTCGAGGCTGCTGCCAAGGAAGGCGACAAACGGATCACCTCGTATCGCGACCACGGCCATATGCTGGCCTGCGGCATGGATCCGGGCGGCGTGATGGCCGAACTGACCGGGCGCGAGGGCGGCCTGTCCAAGGGCAAGGGCGGCTCGATGCACATGTTCTCGAAAGAGAAGCATTTCTACGGCGGCCACGGCATCGTCGGCGCTCAGGTTCCTCTGGGTGCGGGTCTGGCCTTTGCCGACAAGTACAAGGAAAACGGCGGCGTCACTTTCACCTATTTCGGGGACGGCGCGGCCAACCAGGGTCAGGTCTATGAGACGTTCAACATGGCAGCCCTCTGGGATCTGCCTGTGGTTTTCGTGATCGAGAACAACCAATACGCGATGGGCACCGCCCAGGCGCGCTCGACCTCATCACCCGACATTTACGTGCGTGGTGAGGCCTTCGGCATCCCCGGCGAGATCGTCAACGGCATGGACGTGCTGGCGGTCAAAGCCGCAGGCGAAAAAGCCGTTGCCCACTGCCGCGCGGGCAAGGGCCCCTACATCCTCGAGGTCAAGACCTACCGCTATCGCGGCCACTCGATGTCCGATCCGGCCAAGTACCGCACCCGGGAAGAGGTTCAGAAGGTCCGCGAACAAAGCGACCCGATCGAGCACGTGCGCGAGTTGCTGCTGACCGGCAAACACGCGACCGAGGATGACCTGAAAGCGATCGACAAAGAGATCAAGGAGATCGTCAATCAGGCCGCCGAATTCTCGAAAGAAAGCCCCGAGCCGTCGCTGGACGAGCTTTGGACAGATATTTACGCCTGAGAGGACGATTAAGACATGGCAACCGAAATTCTCATGCCCGCCCTTTCGCCGACAATGGAAGAGGGCACGCTGGCCAAATGGCTGGTCAAGGAAGGCGACACCGTATCCTCGGGCGACATCATGGCCGAGATCGAAACCGACAAGGCCACGATGGAGTTCGAAGCCGTTGATGAAGGCATCGTCGGTAAGATCCTGATCGGCGAGGGGACCGAAGGGGTCAAAGTGAACACCCCCATCGCGATCCTGGTTGAAGAAGGCGAAGACGCTTCCGCCCTGCCCGCGGCTGCACCCGCAGCCGCAGCGGTGACCGAGGCCGCCCCTGCGGCGGTTGAGGCTCCCGCTCCTGCCGCAGCAGCCCCCGCCGCGCCGGTGGTGGACCTGTCGCCGGATTGGCCCGCTGACGCAGAGATGGCGCAGCAAACCGTCCGCGAATCCCTGCGCGACGCCATGGCCGAGGAAATGCGCAGCGACGAAGACGTCTATCTGATGGGCGAAGAGGTCGCGGAATATCAAGGCGCCTACAAAGTCTCTCAGGGCCTGCTGGATGAATTCGGCGGCAAGCGCGTGATCGACACGCCGATTACCGAGCACGGCTTTGCCGGTATCGCCGTTGGTTCGGCCTTTGGTGGCCTGAAACCGATTGTCGAGTTCATGACCTTCAACTTCGCCATGCAGGCGATTGACCACATCATCAACTCGGCTGCCAAGACGCTTTATATGTCTGGCGGTCAGATGGGTTGTCCCATCGTGTTCCGTGGCCCCAACGGTGCCGCCGCCCGCGTGGCCGCGCAGCACTCTCAGGACTACGCCGCATGGTACATGCAGATCCCCGGCCTCAAGGTGGTCATGCCCTATTCGGCAGCCGACGCCAAAGGTCTGTTGAAATCGGCCATTCGTGATCCCAACCCGGTGATCTTCCTGGAAAACGAAATCCTCTATGGTCGTTCGTTCGACGTACCGCAGGTGGATGACCTGACCATCCCGCTGGGCAAGGCGCGCATCTGGCGCGAAGGCTCGGACGTGACCATCGTCAGCTTCGGCATCGGCATGCAATACGCGCTGGAAGCCGCCGACAAGCTGGCCGAGGACGGCATCAGCGCCGAGGTGATCGACCTGCGCACCATCCGCCCGATGGACACTGGCGCGATCATCAACTCGGTGATGAAGACCAACCGTCTGGTGACCGTGGAAGAAGGCTGGCCGCAAGGCTCGGTCGGCAGCTACATCTCGTCCGTGGTGATGCAGGAAGCGTTTGATTATCTCGACGCTCCGGTCATCAACTGCACCGGCAAGGATGTTCCGATGCCTTACGCCGCGAACCTCGAAAAGCTGGCCCTGATCACCACAGATGAGGTGATCGCCGCCGTCAAACAAGTGACCTACCGGTAAGGAGCGACACAGATGCCTACAGAAATTCTGATGCCCGCCCTGTCACCGACCATGGAGGAAGGCACGCTTGCCAAATGGCTGGTCAAGGAAGGCGACACCGTATCAAGCGGCGACCTTCTGGCCGAGATTGAAACCGACAAGGCCACGATGGAATTCGAGGCGGTCGACGAAGGCACCATCGGCAAGATCCTGATCGCTGAGGGCACCGAAGGCGTCAAAGTCAACACCGCCATCGCCGTCCTGCTGGAAGATGGCGAAAGCGCCGATGATATTGGCACTGCGCCTGCCGCAGCCCCAGCGGCTGCACCTGCAGCCGCCGCGGGCAACGAGGTTGCCGCACCAGCGGCGTCCGAGGCGCCCGCCCCTGCTCCGGCGGCTCCGGTCAAGGCGGATGGCGGTCGTATCTTTGCCTCACCTCTGGCCCGGCGCATCGCTGCGCAGAAGGGTCTGGATCTGGCGCAGATTACTGGTTCCGGCCCGCATGGCCGCATCGTCAAAGCGGATGTCGAAGGCGCAACTGCAACCGCCCCGGCGGCGGCCCCCACGCCTACCGCAGCCACCCCTGCCCCCGCAGCAGCAGCACCGGCAGGTCCGTCGACGGATATGGTTGCCCGCATGTATGAGGGCCGGGATTACGAGGAAATCGCCCTCGACGGCATGCGCAAAACCATCGCCGCGCGCCTGTCCGAAGCCAAACAGACCATCCCGCATTTCTACCTGCGCCGGGACATCAAGTTGGACGCGCTGCTGAAATTCCGCAGCCAGTTGAACAAGCAACTGGAAGCGCGCGGCGTCAAGCTCAGCGTCAACGATTTCATCATCAAGGCCGTCGCCAACGCGCTGCAACAGGTCCCCGAATGCAACGCCGTCTGGGCGGGCGACCGGGTGCTGCAACTGAAACCCTCGGACGTCGCCGTTGCGGTTGCCATCGAAGGCGGGTTGTTCACCCCGGTTCTGCAGGATGCCGACACCAAATCTCTATCGGCGCTGTCGACCGAGATGAAGGACCTCGCCGCCCGCGCCCGCGAGCGTAAGCTGGCGCCGCATGAATATCAGGGTGGCACCTTCGCAGTTTCCAACCTCGGCATGTTCGGCATCGACAATTTCGACGCCATCGTGAACCCGCCACATGCCGGTATTCTGGCTGTCGGCACTGGCGCGAAGAAACCAGTTGTCGGAGAGGATGGAGAGCTGACCGTCGCCACCGTGATGTCCGTCACCATGTCGGTTGATCACCGCGTCATCGACGGCGCGCTTGGGGCGCAACTGCTGCAGGCCATCGTGGACAATCTGGAAAACCCGATGGTCATGCTGGCCTGATCAAATCACCTCCGCCGGGGTCTAAACCCCGGCGGGGCCTTTCTCGATCACTGCCGTGATGTGAGCGCGCGTGATCGCCCAATCGGTTGCTCAACCCCGCTCGCTTCCCCACCTTTGTGCAGACGGCTTCGCAAACCAAAGGTGGACCATGCGCTTTTCTGATCTGATCAAAACCCTGCTACTGGTTGCTGTGACAGCAACCGCATTGCCCGCGGCTGCAATCGCAAAGCCCAACAGCTATCCGGGTGAGAACTCAAAATTCAAATCCACCGACCCGGCCGTGATCGCGAAACAACGGGTCGAACGCGAACGACGCATCCAGCTGCGAAAACAAAAACGGGAAGAGCGGCGGCGCGAGCGACAGAACCGGAGGAACAACCGCTCGAACTGATCCTTACTGGTCTTTTCCCAGCATGTGGTCCATCGAGATCGAAGGCTGATCACAGCCAGCCTCGCCCACGATTTTTGCCGGGATACCCGCCACGGTCTTGCAGGCGGGTACAGGTTGCAGAACCACCGACCCGGCGGCGATGCGGCTGCAATGGCCAACCTTAATATTACCCAGCACTTTGGCCCCGGCACCAATCAGAACACCGTCGCCGATTGTCGGATGGCGCTGCTCCTCTTCCTTGCCGGTCCCGCCCAGCGTAACCGAATGCAGCATCGACACATTGTCACCGACGATGGCGGTCTCTCCGATCACGATGGAATGGGCATGGTCGATCATGATCCCCTTGCCCATTTTCGCCGCCGGATGAATGTCGATCCCGAAAATCTCGGACGAGCGCATCTGGAAGAAATAGGCCAGGTCATGCCGCCCCTTGCGCCACAGCCAATGGGCCACGCGATAGGCCTGCATGGCCTGATAACCCTTGAAGTACAGGATGGGCTGCAACAGACGGTGGCAGGCCGGGTCACGTTCGTACACCGCCATCAGGTCGGCGCGCGCGGCTTCGATTAGCGAGTTGTCGTCGTCATAGGCCTCGTCCACGATCTCACGCAGGACCATCATCGACATTTCATTCGAACACAGCTTGGCCGAGATGCGATAGGACAACGCCCGCTCAAGGCTGCGGTGATGCAACACACAGGCATGCACCAGCCCGCCCATCAGCGGCTCTTGCTGGACGGCCGCCTGGGCCTCGGATGTGATGCGATCCCAGACCGGGTCGACAGGTGTCACTTGGCTGCGCGTTTCAAACATGGCTTTGATCCTTTGCTCCGCCTAGAATGCCATCTAGTGGCAAAATCGCCAAACGCAAACCCTTGATGTGCCTCGCAACAAAAAATGAATGCCGTCGATCTGAAACATTTCAAAGAGTTGATCCATCAGCGCCTGAACGCGCTGCGGGCGCAATCGGTATCGGGACAGCAGGCGCAGGCCGTGGTTGAACTTGATCAACAGGCGGTCGGGCGGCTCAGCCGGATGGATGCGCTGCAGAATCAGGCCATGGCCAAGGCGCAGCAGGTGCGCAGGGACACCGAGACCCTGCGCCTGAGGGCCGCATTGGCCCGGATGGAAGAGGACGAATACGGCTATTGCGAAGATTGCGGTGACGAGATAGCGCAGGGCCGGCTGAAGCTCGATCTGGCCGCCACCAAATGCGTCAGCTGCGCCTCGGGCTAGTGTGGAACCGGATCAGGGCACTCAGAACCAGCTCAAAACACCGACAATACTGCAGGTCGTCGAATCCCGGCTCATCCGCCAATTCCCGGCTGCGCGCCACAGTCATCAGCGCGCCATTTCCGTAGACCGGATGCAGTTGACCGGTCGCCTTGACATGCTGATCGGCCAGTTCGGCCTCGGCGATCATGCGGGCGCACGGGCGATGACGCGCCGCCTGCGGCGCGGCCAACAAAGCCCGCGCCGCCGCGCTGATGTCTCCGTGCAGGACGGGACGCACCGCGGCCTCAGCCGACCAACAGCCGGGCCACTGCACCGGGACCATAGCTGGCCGAGACCTGAGCCACCGCAACCTCATAGGCACCGCTCAGGCCATCATCGGCCCTCATGGCATCCGTATATTGCCAGCCCGGTGTGGTCGTGAGCGCCTCACGCAGAACCGCACCGCCTGAAAGAACACGGATCAGATAGGATTCGCTTTCTTCGCCCAGCGGAACCTCAAGCCCGTCCCAGCTGTCTCCGTCGATGCGCGTGCGCCGTACCCAGGTGAAGTTGTCTGCCGCAGGGGTTGATGACAGACGCAGATGCACGGGCGCATAGGGGCGCATCCCATTGCCGTCAAACGCCTCAACCAGATGTACATAAGCCGGGTCCTCGTAACTGCGCGTCGCCGGACCGATGCGATAGTGCTTTGCCACCCGCCGCTCGGTGCGCAGCAGGCCCAGTTGATAGACCCGCTGATCCAGCAGGACAAAGGTTGACCCCTCGGGCCAGACCTCGGGCACCAGCGCATCGGTGCCCAATTGTCCGCGCAAACGGCCTGACAGGTGATAAACGCCCGTCTCCTGCAAGCTGGCTTCCGAGAACTGGAACAGCTCCCAATTGCCCGGCGTGCCATCGCCGATCGCCGCCAGATTGGCCCCGCTCAGCAAGGCCGACCGGGGGCGCGATTCCAGCAACCCGTCGATCAGGTTCACCCGCAGCGCTGGCCCTTCATCCCAGATCCCGGCACGGGCGCGCCGCAGTGGGGTCTCGGTGAACCCGATCACCGCCTGCCCGGCAATGAGTTGCTGCAGGCTGTAATCTTCGTCCTGCGCCGCCGAATAAACCGCAACGCTGCCGGGCCAGGGATCAGCCGACGCCGCTAGATAGGGCGCATGCGGCACCTCTGATCCGGTGATCAGCGGCAGATCCATGAAAACCGGCAATACCGGAACCGGGGCGGTGTAAGGTTTCGCCGTCACCTCGTCATCCTGCACATCCGCACGCGCGTATACGCCCGGCTCGATCCGCACCGCATCGGCCAGCTGCATCTCGGCCTGTTCCAGCCGGTCGATACGATACAGCGCACCCGCCCCCTGCCCGGCCCCAGGCAAGCGCATCACATCACCGGCACCCACATGCAGCAGCGACGGCGGCAAAGCAAATCTCGCTGTCTCGCGTGAGATACGCGCCTCGCTGAGCCACCGCTCGACCGTTTGCCGCCCTTCGGCGCGGGTCATCGACAGTGGCATCTCGTTCACCGCAACCGCATGAGTGCTGTCATCCGGCAACACCGCTTCTTCGGCGACCACATCATGATTGGCGTCCGACTGGACAAAGCGCAGACGCACGCGGCCCATCATCTCGGCCTCGGCCTCACGACGGTATTCAACCGATCCGTCGATATCCGAACTAATGGCGATATGATCCGGGTCCAGCTCATACGCGCGGCGTCCGTCGCGGGTGCGGAACACCAGCACGCCTTCGCGCTCAATCGCGTCGAACCCATAACGCAGCATCAAAGGCTGCAGGGCCTGACGCGCATTCATCACATCCTCGACCGCATAGCCGCGCACCATTCCATATAGAGCCGAAACATCGATCTCCGTCACCCCCGCCTCATGGCAGATCTCGGTCACCACAGAGGCCAGCGTCCGCGACCCGGACCGCCCGTTCAGCCAATGCCCGCGCGCATAGTTCTCACCATCCGTCCATTGCGAGCGCAGGTTCGGAAAGGTCGGGTAAGGCCGTGCATCCCAGGCCCAGACATAGGCGTTCGACATATCGACCATCGGACCGTCATAGATATCCGACACCGGGTTGACCTGCGGGTCGCTCCAATATCCCAGCATCGCCCTGAGATATTGGACCAGTATAAAATCGTCCCGCATCCCGTTGGAATATTTTGGCAATTCCGATTCCGACGATTTCGGGTCCAGAAACTTGTTTGGCTGGTTGGTACCCTTGTCGATGGCCGCGCAACCCAGCTCAGTAAACCAGATCGGCTTGGACCCCGGCACCCAACTTGTCGGATTTTCCTGCCGGACACCCCCGATGCGCTCGTGATGCCGGTTTGCCCACCAGTTGCGCAGGTCCTTATAGCGCCATACCCAAGGCTCACCATGGGCATCATCGGTGATCGGCGTCCGCACCTGCGCCTCGGCCTCTTCGGGCGAGGCATAATACCAGTCATAGCGCTCACCGCCCTCGATATTGCCGCGCAGATAATCCAGATCGTAGATCGATCCGACTTCGGCATCCAAATGCGCCTCGCCATCCCGCCAGTCAGACAGGGGCATGTAATTGTCGATGCCCACAAAATCGATGTTGTCATCGGCCCAAAGCGGGTCCAGATGGAAATAGCGATCACCGCTGCCATCCTGTGGCTGATAGCCAAAATACTCGGTCCAGTCGGCGGCATAGCCGATCCTGGTGCCTGCACCCAGAATATCGCGCACCTCTGCCGCCAGAGCGCGCAACTGCGCAACCGCCGCAAAGCCCGATGCGCCCCGGATCTGTGTCAGGCCACGCAACTCGGACCCGATGCAGAACGAGTCCACCCCGCCTGCCGCTCTGCACAGGGCGGCATAGTGCAAAATGAACCGGCGCAATCCCCATTCCTGCGGGCCGCTATAAGTCACCTCGCCGCCACCCATCGAAAAATGCGACGCGCGGGCGGTGCCGAAAAACGCCGCCACCTGAGCATCCGCTGCGGCAGTCTGATCCGGCGAGCCTTCGCGTCCGGGTGCCACGTCCAACGTGATCCGGCCCCGCCACGGCAGATGCGGCTGATCCGCAGCTTCCGACCATGGATCGGGCAGGCCGTTCGACTGTAGCTGTTCCATCAGAATGAACGGATAGAACATGACACGCTTTTCAGTGTCTTTCAGACGTTTGATCGCCTGGACCACCGACGCATCCGCTGGCGTGCCGCCATAGACCGGTCGCCCATCGACCTTTCGCACCGTACCGGCCTGCTCCCGCGAGACACCGGAAACGCTCCAGGGCATGTTCTTGCCGTCGGCGCTCTTGCGTTCGACCTTCGGGCGTATCTTACACTCACCACAGCGCAGATCATCCCCAAACCACGACACGATCAACGAAGCCGACTCGCACCCCGGCAGTTCACGTTGCAAAGCCCGCGTCGACGTCCACAGGTCGGACCGGCCGGATGGCGAGTTCACATTCGCCGCCCAGCTGCGCCCCTGCCCCTTGGAATAGTTCACCTGAGACGACGCCAACGCGTATTCGCCCGTGCCCGGCATCAGCGCCACGCCCTTGATGATCCGCGACAGCGCGTCCTCAGCGTCGGGCATTCCATCTTGTTCCTGTCGCACCACCTCGAACGAGAATTGCGGCACGCGATTGCCATATGGACCCAGTTGCAAATCCTCGATCACCACATAGGCTGTACCGCGATAGGCGGGCACTTTGCCCGCACCTTCAATGGCTTCCATCAGTGGATCGGGCAGCTGCGAGTGGCTGCCGCGATAGATGCGCATATTCAGCGATCTGCGCTCAACCTCTTCCCCATCCGCCCAGACACGTGTGATATCGGCAACTTTGCCTGCCCCCACCGCAATCGCCAGCGAGATTGAATAGCTGTAGCTAAGTGTCGTCGTTTCCACCTCGGATGGTTTCGGCGCGCTCCCTTTGCCGCCACCGCCGGTGGTCTGGGTCGTGGTCGAGGTGCTGCGCGTTTCCAGAAAGTCCGACGCCCAGATCACCTGACCGCCCACGCGCATCCGGCCGAATACCGTTGCAACTGGCGCACCCTCGCCGGTTTCGGTCAGGCGAAAGCGATCCAGACGACCGGTCTCGACCACTTCGCTGCCACCGCCCATGACGGATTGTCCCATCAGCCGGTTGTCGATCACCCGGCCCAGCGTGGCCCCCACCGCACGGCCGATAACAGCCGCTGACAGGCCCGCGACCGATCCACCGATCGAGCCACCAATCGCAGCCCCTGCCGCGGACAACAGAATAGTAGCCATCAGAGATCCTCCTGCGGGAATGCGAAGCAGACAACGACACGGCGGCGCCAGGGCTCGCTCAGCGTGTTTTCGACAACGCCATGTCCGGAATAGGCGTGGATAAAGCGCGCCGGATTGCTCTCGCTGACAATGCCCAGATGCTTGGCCACCGCCGCATCGCGCATCCGGAACAGCAGCACATCGCCCGGAGCCATATCTTCGGGCGGTTTCTCGATCAGGTGGCGGCGGGCAGCGGCCCACATCCGCTCTTCGCCCTGCGGCTCGGACCAGTCCATGCTGTAGACCGGCGCCGCCTCGGGCTCATGCCCTTTCACGGCGCGCCACACGCCGCGCAGCAGGCCCAGACAATCCGCACCCGCACCCCGGACCGAGGCTTGGTGCACATAAGGTGTCCCCAGCCAGCGCCGCGCCTCATCAACAATGTTCTGATGTGCCTGCATCACCGCCTGCTCCCCCCTTTGTTGCGATTGCTTCTCTTGGGTATGGCCATCACCCAGTCTTCGTGTGGAAGATCAGGAAAGCCTTGAAAGTTCATGATATTATTAAATTTTAACCGACAGGTGTTCATGCGCTTGTCACACCCCGCCGTCAGTTGGACGCGGTCGCCCACCGCCAACCCGCCTGCGATCGCAGACCATAACGTGACGCTGCGCCCGCCGCTCTCTCGCTGGTCCTGCTTGATCGTGGCCCAAAGCCCACTGGCCGCACCGGTCAGCACATCCAGCCTGCCTCGTTCGAACCATGCCTTGTCGGCACTCTCTGCCCCCCGCAAGCGCAAGACTGTACTTTCCAGACCGACAATCTCGGCCTTTGCACGATATCCCGGCGTATCCAAAGCGAACCGGCAGGCGCGATCCCCCAGAACGGCGGTGCAGGGCTTTTGATAGATCCGGCCCAAAGGACGGTTCAGCAGATCGGTCAGCCCGCGCAATTCCGCATGAAACGCTCCGCCTGCGCGGCGCAATTCCCCGATCGAGCCGCGAAATTGCAGCATCCGCTGCTCGGTCGCGGCCCAATTGACCAGCCAGGCCCGCACCTCGGCCCCGTCAAAGCGCCCCGCCTCGATATCCTCTTCCCGAACCGAGGCATCAGACAGCGCGCCCATCGCCTCGGTGTTGTCGATGGACAGGCCCGTCGCCTGCTCGATCGCCGCAGCAGTCAGGCCGGTGCTGGCCTTGAAGGTCAGCCCGTCAAAGCTCAGCTCCAAATCATGATCGGTGAAACCGAATGTCTGCCCGTCGCGGCGCGTTATCGCCCAACAACGGCAGGTCGTGGTCAAACCGCTTTGCAGATGCGCCTGCAGCGCCTGTTTGTCCCCGCTCATCAGACCCGCACCTCAACCACCGGCACGTTCGGCGCATCCCCCGCCTGAAAGCTGGCGACGCTGGTCTGGATCTTGTCCGTGTCGAACCGCACCGGCACATCGAATTCGAACCCTGCGGTAATCTCGACCTGCTCCAGCGGCGGCGTGGCGAAGGTCACCCTCCCCGAAGCAAGATCGACCTCAAAATCGACGCCCTCGCGCAGCGTGTCCTGATCCAGCCCCAGCGTAACGGTGCCCAGCACCGGCTTCAGGATCGGTCGGACATAGCTGAACCCGCCCGAGCTGTAGGTCTTGACCAGTTGAAACGAGACCGTCTCACCATCGCCGCGCGCAATCACCTGATCGCCCTTGTCCACCTCAGCTGTCGCCGCAGCGGATTTGAAATCCGACCAGTCCTTCCAGCGAAAGCCGAACATCTGACCCTGCCGCGCCTCGAAGAACGAAATCAGTGTCTCGATATCGTCCAAAGACCGCAGCCCCAGCCCAGCGTCATAGCGTCTGCGCGAATGCGCCCAAGGGGTGTTGCGTTCTTCAAACCCGTTGGCCAGCGTCACGATATCCGTGCGCCGTTCCGGTCCCCCGACTGAGCCGAAACTCAGGCTGGCCGGAAATCTCACCTCGTGGAAATTCATCACCTGCTCCCGTTATCTGTTGCGATTGCCGCGACCCAGCGCGCGGCTCATCTGCGCCGCGATCTGCCCCTGAGAGCGTCGGAATCCCTGCACGTCCGGCGTGGTGATATTCATCACCACATTCACCGCGCGCCCGCCGCCCTGCGTCCGCACGCCCAGCTTGCCATCGGCCCCGCGCGCCAGCGGCATGATCGCCTCGGGGCCCGCCTCGCCCATCAACCCGGTGCCGCCGCGCATCGGGAACATGGTCGGGCTGCTGACGATGCCGCCATTGGCAAAGGGCATCACGCGGCCCTGAGAAAAACTGCCACCATCGGCGAACGGAAGGATGCCCTGCACAAGGCTGCCAACCCCATTGGCCAGCATGCCGCCGAAATGATCCGTCACCGGCTTGATCGCCGCCGAATAGGCGGTCTGGATCATCGAGTTCTTCAGTACATCCAGCGCACTGGACAGGTTCATCCCGTCCAGCACCACGCCATCAAACGCCTTGCGCAAGCCGCCGGACATGCCACGCTCCAGCGTCGCCACATCCTTTCCGGTTTCTTCAAACGCGGCGCTGATCCGCTTCATCTGGCCATCGAACGCCGATGCCATGGTGGCGGCGTCGCCCAGCGCATCGCCCAGCGCCTCTCCCCGCTCCTGCAGGTCATCAAACCCTTCATGATCCGCCATCGCACTCTCCTTGTGTCTTGTCCGGGTAGGCGACCAAAAGCGCATCCAACCCGGCCCGGTTCATCGCCGGCATTCCTGCACCCTGCCCCAGCATCAGCCGCAGCTCGGCCGGGGTCAGACGCCAGAACTGCTCGGGCGTCAGGCGCAGGCCCAGAAACCCGGCCCGCATCAGCGCAGGCCAGTCGAACCCGCTCACCCCGGCACCATGAAGGCGCGCGCCAGCAGTTCTGCCGCCGCCTTGGCCCCGGCCATCGGTCCGCCCGCGATCTCGGCATGCAGCAGGTCAGCGCGGGTCACCTGAGACCCGCCGCCGCGCAGCCCCGCAACAAGCAAGGCCAGCACATCGCCGCTGGAATACCCGCCGCCTTCAAACCGCTGCACCAGTTCGACCAGAGACCCGGCCTGCAGCTCCTGCTCCAGTTCTGCCAAAGCACCCAATGTCAGCTTGAGCACCCGCTGCTCCCCATCGATGGTCAGCGCCACCTCGCCCGTCCACGGATTGACCATCAGAGCGCCGTAAAGCTCAGCGCACCGGCGCTTGCCATGCTCATCTCATAGGTCGCCTCACCGTTATGCGAGCCCGCATATTCGATGCTGCTGACCTGAAACGGCCCTTCGACAATGCCGAAATCGGGGATGATCACCTGAAACCCGGGCGTCTCGCCATCAAAGAACAGCTGACGCGCACGCTCGTCCGTGCCCGCGTCCTTGAACACGCCGGACCCTGAGATCGAGGCCGACTTGACCCCCGCCCCCGACAACAGCTCGCGCCACCCGCCCTGACTTTCCAGGCTGGTGACATCCACACTTTCCGCGTTGAAACTGATCCGCGTGGCGCGCAGGCCCGCGATGGTTTCGAACAGGCCCGTGCCGTTCATATCCACTTTGACCAACAGGTCTTTTCCGTTCTGGGCAGCCATATGCTCTCTCCGTTGATTGCTTAGTCGTCTTCCACGCGGGCGCGGAATCTCAGGTCGATCTGGCGGATCGCGCCGCCGGTTCCCGTGCGGCGAGCAGAGGCGCGTTCAAACCACAGCCCCACCAGATGGCCCCGGTCCAATGTCAGCGCCGCACCTTCCAGCGCATCACACACCGCGCCGGCCAGCGTCTTGGCCGCGCCGAAACCCGCCGCCTCCGACACCACCGAGACCGTGAAGCGATGTACCGCACCTGCGCCTGACCGGTCCGATGCCTCACGCACCTCCTCCGGCCCCAAGGTCACGTAAGTCTGAGGCAACACCCCCGAGGGCACCGCGTCATAGATTGCGCCGCCGGAAAGCGAACCGACCTGCGCATCCCCCGAAAGCTGCTGAAACACCGCCGCCTGCAAAGCGGCTGAAACGCCATAGCTCATGCCGCCACCTCTTCATCTGCAAAACAGGTCAGGTACTGGCCACGCCCATCGCGTTCAGCCACTGCGCGGATCACGAAGCGCCGCGCGCCTTCGCGAAACCGCTGATCCGGCGCGGGGCGCATGGTTGATCCCTCGGGCGCACCCCGCACCACGATGCGATAGCCAACCCGCGACACCGAGGCGCCGCCCACAGCCCGTTCCGCCCCGCTGCGCGCCGTCACCTCTGCCCAAAGCGAGCCCAGCGCAGCCCATGTCTCGGTATAGCCCCCGGCGCCATCGGCCACGCGCGTCGCGGCCTCCAGCACCAGCTTGCGGTTCAGTCGCGGCGCGCTCATTGCGTCACCCCTGCACCGAAGCGCACTGTGCGATAGCGCTGGATCAGGCTGGTCACGCCGAACGGCATACACCCCGCGCCCAGCGCCGTCTCATCGCGATATTCATAGTAATGCGCCGCCAACAGCAGCACGGCCTGCCCCAGATCAGCGGGCAAGCCGCCCCAATCCGATGCCATTCCAGCCGTGAAGACAATCTTCACCGAACCACCTGTCTGCACCTTGGGCAAACATGAGCTCGCCGGACGCAACCGAGGGCGCTGCGCATCACGTTCCAGCCGATAAGCCGCCGCATCCATCACCGTCTCGGCCCCTGCCGCATCCGCCACCATCACCGCGTCAATCGCACCGACCGGGGCCACCGGCAGCACCTCACCCGCCGGGTCGCGCCAGCCGTTCAGGCTCCACGAAAATTCCCTCTCGATCAGCACCTTGCCGGTGCGCGCCTCGATCGCCGCAATGGCCGCGCGCAGAAAGCCGTTCAGCACCTCGTCCTGCACGGCATCTTCGGCAAACCCCGTGCCCAGCCGCAGATGCGCCTTGAACTGATCCACCGGCAGCGCCGCATCCGCGATGGCGGTTTCTTCGATCAACATCATCCATTCACTCCGCAATCTCGGACCCCTCCGGGGGCCTCACTCAAGAAAATGACGGGCACGCGCCGCCCCACGTTGCTCGGACGGAGGGGAGCAGCTAGACAACGCAGGGGATCTCACCCCGGCCCGCGCCCGCCGCCCGAGGGGCGCAAAGCCCCCCGGATTCAGCCCGCTTTAGGCGGTGCCGAATTTCACCAGCTTGATCGCAGCAAAATCGCTGACGTCGCCGCCCACGCGCTTGGTCGCGTAGAAAAGGACATGCGGCTTGGCGCTGAACGGATCGCGCAGCACGCGCAGATCGGGACGCTCGGCAATGGTGTAACCCGCCTGAAAGTCACCAAAGGCAATCGAGAAACTGTCGGTTGCCGCATCCGGCATATCCTCGGCAATTAGCACCGGATAGCCCATCAGACGCGCTGGCTCACCGGCGGCCAGACCGTCCGACCACAGGAATCGGCCATCGCTGTCCTTCAGCTTGCGGATCAGGCCGGCGGTTTTCGAATTCATCACGAAGGTTCCGTTGACCCGGTACTGCGCGCCCAGCGCATAGACCACATCGACAATCGCATCCGCATCAACACCACCGTCAATGCCAGTCGGCACATAGCCCAGATTGCCCCAGGCCCAGACGTCATTGTCGACGGCCGGATGATCCAGAATACCCTTGGGCTTGTCCGCGCCGTCACCCGCGATAAACGCCGACGCCTCGGCACGGGCGAACTTGTCGGCAATACGACCGGCCAACCAGCCCTCGACGTCAAAGGCACTGTCATCCAGCAATCGCTGCGAGGCCTTGGGCAGCGCGCTCAGCTCGTGCAGCGCAATCGAAATTCGGTCAATCAACGGCGTCGCCGTCTCAGCCGTGGCCGAAGCTTCATCCGCCCAGCCCGCACCCACATCCGTATGGTCGATCAATACATCGAACGAATTCGCCTCGACATTCACCACCGACGCAATTGAACGGATCGAGGCGGTCGAATTCAGCACCGATTTGATCGTCTCGGCAGTCTGCGGATCGACCAGATAGCCGCCATCGCTGTTCACTGCGGTCGACAGCGATTTCGCCTCGATCTCAAGCCCGCGCAGCCCGTCATCCTCGCCCGAACGCACATAGGCGTCGAATGCCTTCTGATGCGGTGCGCCGTCCTCGATCGAGGCCGCAAGATGCGGGCGTGCCGCGATGGTTGATTTACGATCCAGCATGGTCAGTCGCTCTTCTGTCTGTTGCAGTTGGGTTTTAACTTCGGCCTTGAGGCCCTTGAATTCATTCACGAAGCCAGCCATCGCCTGCTTCACCTCCTGAACCAGGGGCGCACCCTCTCCGGTCAAGGCCGGGGTCTCGGTCTTGCTCATCAGCACTTCCTTTTTGGGTGGGGTTTGAGGCGCGTCAGCTCCGCGCCAGCTCCTGCCGGGCGTCGTTGAACACCTCGGCAATACTGCGCCAAGTGTTTTCAACGTCAGGCTCAAAACCCTTCGCCGCCACCCGCGCACTGGGCAGCATCGGGAAAGTCACCAGCGACACCTCCCACAGCTCCAGTTCGGTCAGGACCCGCTGGCCCTTGTCATTCTTCACCGCCCGCCTGGTGCGATAACCAATCGACAGGCCATCCATCGCCCCCGCCCGGATCAGCTCCGCCGCCTCACGGCCCTTTTGCGTGCTCTCCAGCAGACGCCCCTTGACCCACAGGCCCCGGTCGTCCTCGCGCACCTCGTCCCAGACACCAATGGGCTGCGCCGGGTCGTGCTGCCACAGCATCTTGACCCGCTGACCAGCGGCCTTGAGCCCCTCAAGCGATCCGCGATACGCCCCCCGCTGCACCACATCACTGCCCTGATCGACCTGTCCGAACAGGCTGGCGTAACCTTCGATCACCGCATCCTCAGACACGGAAAGCCCATCCCCAAATCGAGCAAACTTATGTTCTAAATCCATGAACTTCTCCAAGTAACTTGCTGTACTCATGGCGTTACCACCAGAATGGATTGAAACGCCTGCGCAAGGATCACCGCGACCACGCCATAGACCGTCAACCACAACCGCTTCTCCAGCCGCTCCATCATCTCTTCGATCTGATCCAGCCGCCGACAAAGATGGGCATGCTGGATCTCGGCCACCCGCTCATGCGCGGCCAGACGCAGCCCCGGCGCGCATTCGAACGGAGGATACCCGTCAGACATCCGCCCGCTCCGGCAGCCCCAGCAAAGCGCGCTTCTCGGCATCCGTCAGGAAATCGGCCCCGTTGACCCGCGCCCATTGCGCATCGCGTTCCGCCGACAACGCGGGCACCTGATCCAGATCGGGCTTCAGCACCAAATCCTCACCCGAGAATCTCGCCAACCAGTCGGACACCGCCGCCGCCACCCGCGTCACCAGGGGCAGCACGGTCAGGCGATAAAACGCCCGGTTGGCCTCCTGATAGTTCGAATAGGTCGCGTCGCCCTGAATTCCCAGCAGCATCGGCGGGACCCCAAAGGCCAGCGCGATCTCGCGGGCGGCGGCTTCCTTGGTCTGTTGAAACTCCATATCGGACGGAGAGAACCCCATCGGTTTCCAATCCAGCCCCCCTTCCAGAACCATCGGTCGACCCGCATTGCGCGCCCCGCGATAGTTCTGCTCGATCTCATCGGACAAACGCCGGAACTGATCCTCAGCCATCACCCCATGGCCGTCACCCTTCCACACCAAAGCGCCAGAAGGTCGCGCCGCATTGTCCAGCAGCGATTTCGACCAGCGAGAAGCGCTGTTATGCACATCAATCGCCATCGCCGCCGCCTGCATGGGCGAGAACCCATAGTGATCATCCTGCGGGTGGAACGATTTGATATGACAGATATTCTCCGCCGCAAACCGGTGCTTTTTACCGCCGACTGCGTAATCATACGCCTTGGGCCAGCCATCCGCCCCCGGCACCACGCTCATCCGATCCGAGCGCAACACATGCAGCTCAACGGGCAGCCCCTCCTCGGCCCGAACCGCCTCGACATACGCATTGCCCGACAGCAACAACTGCCCGAACAAGGCCTCCATCAACTCCGCCCGCCCCTGCGCCGCATTCGGACGGCACATCAGCGATAGGATCGGATGCACATCAAACCGCTGCGCCTGATCCTGCAACACCAGAGGCAACGCCGCCGCCGCCTCGGCGATCAACTTGACGGATCGAAACCCCACCGGGTTCCCCGAAAACCCCGTCCGCGTCAGCGACACCTCATCCCGAGGGCTCCACGCCACGCGCCCACCCGTCTGCCACGCCACCACCGGCCCCGCCGCGCTCGCCTTTGCCTCGGGCGCTTCCCCAGCCGATCCACGACGCAAGAAATCGAATACCATCTGTGCTCCTTTCTGCCGCCGCTCTGCCCGGCTTGTTGAAAGGAGTTATGACGGGAAAAGGTTTAAGCCTTGGGAATGGGGCGTGCGGGGGTTGGGCAACAGTTCAATCCTGCGAATTGTTTCGGTTCTCAAATCTGCCTTCGATCACCCCGAACATGAGAATGATATATATCCAGGGCAATGCAATTACGTAGTAATGGACTGATCTTTGTTCGGACATAGACGCAATCAACAGAATTGCGACAAAGATCAATCGAACAAACAGACCTTTTTTAAGAAGAGGGAGCTCATCTCGAGATGGTATTCTCAGCACCTTTCCGATGAAATTCATAGCCCTACTTGTCATGACAACACGATCGAATAGTCGCAACTAAGTGCTCAGCATCCGGAACATAGTCTAACAGTATTGGATAGTATGTCCTGCCAAAGAGCATCGGATGTCCAGGATGAGAGAGTCCAAGCCCGAATGGTTGCACCTGCTGTTCAGAAAGAAGAATGCCAACTTCCAGCGACGGATAGGGGCGGCTTTCAACTATAGAATACGGAAAGGTCGCTGAATGCTCACACGAAACGATGTAGAGTCGGACACCAAACCGCCAGTTTCGACCGCGCCGGCAGATTATTACGCGCCTGTTCGTAACAAAATATGCCAAGTTAAACAGGACGTAGTGACGTTGACTTGCGATGCTATACGAAAAGGCAATGAAAACGAACGTCATTGCGCCGTATATCCAATAAGCTTCAAAGCGGCCAAAATCGGCATTGGCATCGATGAATGGAAGCGTTGCCCACATGACCAGCGAAGCGATCAACAGGAATATATGAACCTTCCGCTCATCACCTACTGCCTGAAAGAACTTGCGCCCATAACCGGGCTCCCCTGACCAGAGCAACTTTTCGTAGGGGTCAAGAATGTCTTTTAAATCAAATGTGTTAGAGCTGGTTACCGTGACCTTTTGCATAGCGAAGCCATTACACTGTCAATTCTCTCGAAACCAGTCGTTAACAGTCTATAGCAAACTTGTTTGAAGCTCTATTGCCGTCATTCCTTCGCCATCGCTAAGTTTACAAACTCCGCACCCTAGGCCACCGATACGCCCCCGCAGGACCCACAACCAACTCATGCAGCGCCCAGACCAGTGCGTCGACCCGGTCGGGCGAACCCTGCCCTTCGAACCCGCCCGCCGTCATCTAGCGCACCTGCCCCTCCAGCGGGCCGCCGCCCCGTCAACCAACCCGACCGTTGACCGACAGGCCATTCGGACATCAATATGGTCCTGCGCCAGCTCCGCCTGAGATCTCAGGCGGCGGAATGGCCGCAAAACGACCGGGGGGTGCATGACTGCCAGCGTGGAGACCCTTTTCACCGAAAGCGACGGGCTCTCCATCGCCTATCAGGTCTGGGGCGATGGGCCGCGTAATCTGGTGCTGGTGCCCGGCATGATCTCACATCTCGAAGCGTCAATGGAAAATCCGGGCTATCTGCAGTGGATGGCAGCGCTCAGCTCGGTGGGCAGGCTGGCCACTTTCGACAAACGCGGCAACGGCATGTCCGACCGCATTCAAGGCACCCCTACCCTCGAAGAACGCGTGATGGATATCGATGCGGTGATGGATGCCGCCGACATGACCTCGGCCACGATTATCGCTTTCTCCGAAGGGGCTTCTCTAGCCTGTGTCTACGCGGCAATGCGCCCCGAACGGGTCGAACGTCTGGCGCTCTGCGGCGGGTACGCGCAAGGTCGCCTGACCCGCGGTTACCTGACCCCTGAAAGCCTTGAAACCGCCTTGACCCAGTTCCGCGAGAATTGGGGGAAGCCTTATAAACGCCACCCTTTCTCGGATTTCGGCCCAAGCCTGGACGATGCCGAGGCGCAGGACGCCTGGGCGCATTTCCAAAGGATGAGCGCAACCCCGATCACAGTCGCCAACCTGTTCGAACTCGCGGCCTGGATCGATATCCGGGAATTGCTGCCTTCCATTTCTCAATCCACATTGGTCATTCATCGCGAAACCGAAGAACCAAATGGCGCCGAATGCGCCCGGGATTTTCTGCGCCTGATGCCCTCGACCGAATACAAAACCGTACCCGGACATGAGCATGTGCCATGGGAAGGCGACGTGGAAAGCTATGCCGCCGCAATCGTCCAGTTCATCACCGGCGCGACCCCGGTGACGCTGCAGCCCACGCGCACGCTTGCCACCGTTTTGTTCTCGGACCTGGTCGAGTCCACCTCGCAACAGGCCCGGATCGGGGATGACCGCTGGCGCGATCTGATGAACCGCCATGACGATATCTGCACAAGCCAGATCTCCCGGCATGGCGGTCATCTGGTGAAATTTACCGGTGACGGCGTGCTGGCGACGTTCAGCTCTCCGACCAGCGCGCTGGCCTGCGCCGGTTCCGTACGCGACGCCTTGTCTGCCATCGACCTGAATGCGCGCTTCGGCGCACATACGGGTGAGATTGAAATTCGCGGCGACGACATCAGTGGCCTAGGCGTGGTCGTGGCCGCGCGGGTGATGGGCCAGGCCAAGGACGGTCAGGTTCTGGCCTCCGACCTCACCCGGCAACTTATGCTGGGCGCACCGTTCCAGTTTCAGGACTGTGGCGAGCACGAGTTGAAAGGCGTCCCAAACACCTGGCGCCTACACGCGGTCAGCCCGGCCTGATCTATCGAAACCAATTCAACGCACCAACCGTTTAAGCCAAAGTCCCGTCTTTCCGCCGCTCTACTCGCCTGGTTGAAAGGCGATTTTCCGGATGCAGGTCTAGCATTGCGAATTGGATGTTCCAGAGTGTGCGCAACGCGAGCGCGTCACCAACCAATCAGGACTTCCTGCCGCTCACAATATAAGCTGATGCCTGAAATACGACCTCACCGTCAGCAGTGCGGAACGCTGCCAGCGCGTCATCAGCACAGGCTAAGACATTCGCGATTTTCTCTTCGCTCAGATGAATGTCAAAAAGCGGAAGCCAGCCGCGCAAATCAGCCTCAACCATTGTCCGGGCACTTGGAAAGCGCGCCGGTTCAGTGTCGCTCACCACCTCGATGTCCAGGAATCCAGCCTTTTCGTAGACTGAAACAACCTCTGCAGCATTCCCAAGTGAATATGGCAATCTCAAAGCATCCCCCGCCGCAGTGCTGATCTCGGACTCCAAGAGCTTGATAATGGCGTGATAGGCCGGATTGTGATCCAGATCGTTCCAGACCGCTAAGGCCAGCGCGCCGCCCTGCCTGAGGACGCGGTACATCTCCCGGGCTGCCGCGTCTCGGTCTCGAAAGAACATCATCCCGAACTGGGACAGCACGGCATCGAATGTCTCGCTCTCTAACCCGGTATCCTCCGCACCCGCCAAAACCCAATCGATGCGTGGCTCAACCTCGCGCGCAGCCGCGATCATTCCCGGCGCCGGATCGAGTCCGCTCACGCGGCCTCCATCGCCCACCACTGACAGCAAGTGCCGCGCCAGAACACCGCTGCCGCATGCAATGTCCAAAACCTGCTGGCCAGTTCGGACTCCGGCGGATTTCACCAAATGTGGGGGCCACGGCGCAAACAACGCGGGCACAAACAGCTCCTCATAGCCACGCCCAGCGTCCAGTTCTTCTTGTGAAACAGTAGGTTCCATAGTGTCTCTCCGGCTCAGTCATAAGAACCCCGACACAAAAGACCCTACACCCTCTCTCGATTCGAAACGAGATGTGCGACCTTCTCGCTATTCCTAGCATGAATGGCTTTACAAATTCCGCACCCTAGATCGCCGATACGCCCCCGCAGGCCCTACCACCAACTCATGCAACGCCCAGACCAGTTCGTTGACCCGGTCGCGCGAGCCCTGCTCCTGACCCCAGCTTGGCCGATTGCAAGGTTTAGCAGCTCGCTGGACATTTAACCCAATTCCTTTGCAATCGCCGCCAAGTTCTTGTGATTTCGTGCCACGGCAATTGTTTGCGTTTCACATGCCCCCACGTGTGCTTCAGATTAAAGAGGCCACCCGATGAATGAAAACGAACCTGTGCCGTCCGGACACTCCGATACGAACAATAACTGGACCAAGGAACCTACTGCTGCCGACAAACACGTCTACGAGGTGTTTGCCTCCAACGTAGTCGTTCTTGTGCAGCTGCTTGATGACTACAAAACAATGATGTCGCCGGATGTCCATGCAAGGCTGTTTTCTTCGCTGCTGACGTTGTCGCGGTTGCTCGGTGAATACGAGGACAATTGGAATCAAGACTACCCAACGTCCTGAACCTGAATGCGCCCAGCGAAAGATCAGCCCTTTAGGCGAAATATGATTGTTTGTAGAGCACCCCTCAAAGTGCTCACAACGTCCTTACCCTCGGCCGCCGATACGCTCCCGCAGGCCCAACAACCAGCTCATGCAGCGCCCAGACCAGCGCGTCTACGCGATCGGGCGAGCCCTGCCCATCGAACCCGCGCGCGGTCATCTGGCACATCTGCTCCTCCAGCGCGTCCAACTCGGCCATATGGCTCACCCGCCCCTGCTCGTACAGGGCCGCCACGGGTTCGGCTCGCGCGACCTTGCCACGTGACGCCCGCACCGCGCGGAACGGGACCAGAGGGTCCACCTGCCGCACCACCTCTTCCACCAGTTGCCCGCCCTGATTGACCTCGGCCACAAGCCGCTCGGCCCCGAATTCGTCCATCGCGTCAATCGCCGCCTGCGCCCAGCCCGCGGGGCCGACGCCCTGCACCGTCCGGTCGGCCAACACAAAGGCGCGCCACTCCTCGGGCGGCCCCTGTAGCTGAGCGCCCACGACGACGATCCCGCATGCATCCGCATCCGAGCCCGCCGTCACCGCCGGGTCAAGCGCCACCACCACCCGATCCAACTCGGGCACCCGCGCACAGCGCGCCGCCTCCAGCATCGAGCCCGTCCACAGCGCCCCTTCCGCATCCGACAGCAGCACCCCGTCCAACTCCTGCCGCCCTAGCCGCGTACCTGCATAGCGTGCGCGCACCTCGTCCAGAAACGAGTCTGCCAGATTGGCCCGGTTCGCCTCGGTCGGCGCATGGGTCTGCACGGTCGAGGGCGATGCCAGCAATTCCTTCAAAACCTTCACATTACGCGGCGTCGTGGTCACACAGACCCGAGGCCGTTCCCCCAGCCTCAACGCGAATTGCAGCATATCCCAAGTCTCCCCGGCCTTCTTCCACTTGGCCAGCTCATCCACCCAGGCCGCATCGAACTGAGGGCCGCGCAGCCCCTCGGGATCATGCGCCGAAAACGCCTGTGCCTCGGCCCCGTTGGGCCAGACCAGCTTGCGCTCTGATGCCTTCCACGTAGGCCTCCGATCCGGCGGCGAACATTGCAAAATACCGCTATCGCCGAAAATCATCACGTCGCGCACCTGATCAAAAGCCTCACCGACCAAGGCGACGCGACTGGCCTCTCCCTTGTCCAACGGCAAAGACCCCTCAACCATCGAGCGCACCCATTCGGCCCCGGCCCGCGTCTTACCGGCCCCGCGTCCGCCCATGATCACCCATGACCGCCAGTCGCCTTCGGGCGGCAACTGATGCGGCAGCGCCCAGAACTCGAACAGGAAAGGGAGGGCGCACAGCCCTCCCTCCCCGATCTCACTCAGAAATCTATCCTGCACCGCAGCAGGCGCGGAGGCGAGCCAGCCTGCACCCGATCTCAGATCGTGCCCGATCAAGGTCGAGCGCATAGCCCCCTTGGGCAATTCCGGCTTGTCTGTGATGTTGTTCGACAAAGCTTGTCTCCACTTTCTGGCAACTGCGGATCAGCCCCTCTAGCTGACCCAGTTGCTTGCCTGTTCCGGCAAGGTCTGCATCCTCCCCGGCGCCGATCTGTTTTCGCAGTTCTTCCGCTGCCTGGCGCAGATCGCGAATGGATCTCTCAAGCGACTGCAACAAGTCGGCCGTTTGGGAAATCCGCTCTTCCGGGGTAATCAAAGTCATGTTTGCCTGTGACCTCATGCGTGAGTTTTTCCGCACGAGAGAAACGAAAAACGGCCACCGGGTCACCCCGGGGCCGTTGCCCACCTCTTCTAGCATGACATAAGTAGTACGGAATTATGTTCGCAAAGTCAATGCGTTACGCAACATCGACGCAACACGCACCGTACGCAGCGTTAAGATCAGCCGCCCGTCAGATCCTGCGCCAGCATCATGGCGTTCTGGTCCGGATCATAGAATGTGGCCGTGCTGACCATGCCTTCGATCGTCTCTGTCGGGCCGTCAAACGCCCCCCCGGCCGCCTCCAACGCGCCGCGCGCCACAGCAATATCGGCAACCTCATAGACCGGCACGCAATTGCCCGGCGACGGCTCTGCCTGTTCCCCCAGCCCCAAGGTCACACCGTCGACATTGGTACGCATTTCGCTCCACCCCGCTTCGTCGATGTGGTGGACCAGCTCGAAGCCAAGCATGTCGCGATACCAATCCGCGCTGGCGTGGCGATCCCTAACTGAAATCGCAAACGTGATGGTGTTCTTCAATGAAACAAGCGGCATCGAGCTTCCCTTATGTCTGTAAGTATAGTAACTATACTTTATGGACATTAAACTACTTGTCAAGCTCACCTCGCGCGCGTGGTCGCTGAACATTCTGGCGCTGATGCACACAGGCGTGCCCGGACGTCAGGCCCCTCTGCTCACCGCCTCCAGCGCCAGCCGAACAGCCTTCGCGGCCAGTCTCGAACACCTTGTCCAACTCAACCTGATCGAACGGAACCCCGGCCATGGCCATCCCCTGCGCCCCGAATTCCGCCTGACCCAGGCCGGGGCTCAAGCCGCCCTGACCGCCCACGAAATCCTCAAGATCACCCCCGAAGACAGCACCCGCAAGCTTCTCCGTAAATCATGGACCGTTCCGATCCTGGCCCTGACCGGCACCCCGCATCGCTTTTCGGCCATCAAATCGGACCTGCCCCCCATCACCGACCGCGCCTTGTCCTCCTCGCTGCATCAGCTCGAAGATCACGACTGGATAAGACGCGATATCGAAACCTCGGGGCGGATGCCCTTCCCGACTTACCGCGCGGTCAACACCGGATTTGCGATCCATCAGGCGGTTGGACTGGGCCAGTAGGCGCAGCAACACCCTCAATCAGAACGTAACAAACCCCAGCCTAAAGCTTGACATTCCCCCGCCCAACCCGCATGTGCCCCTCAAACAGCGCTGCCGCGTGAGCATCCGGGCCATCCAAAGCCCCCACAGCGCCCGATCCACCCATAGTTCCCCATCACGCAGGGTTCTTGACGCGAAGACCGGACACCGCAGGAACCGCCTGCCTGTCCCGAGGTCTCGCACAACCCCTGCCGGTCGCGGATGCGGCCCATTGCGACTTGCCCGTGGTCCAACCCCTCGGGCGACAAAGGATAGTTATTTGTTCGACTTCGACATGCTGGGCCTCGCGCCCGCCCTGAACGACGCGCTGCAACGCGCCAATTTCACCCAACCCACACCGATCCAGAACCAGGCGATCCCGCTGGCCTTGAATGGCCACGATATCCTTGGCCTGGCGCAAACCGGCACCGGCAAGACTCTGGCCTTCGGCCTGCCGTTGATCGATCACCTGCTGGCCCAACCCGGAAAGCCCGATCCCAAAACCGCCAAGGCCCTGATCCTTGCTCCGACCCGCGAACTGGTCAACCAGATCGCCGACAGCCTGCGCACCCTCACCAACAAGACCAAACTGCGCGTCGCCACCGTCGTCGGTGGCCAGTCGATCAACAAGCAGATCATGTTCCTGTCGCGCGGCACCGATATCCTTGTCGCGACCCCCGGTCGCCTGATCGACCTGATGGAGCGCCGCGCCGTCGACCTCAGCTCGGTCCGCCATCTGGTGCTGGACGAGGCTGATCAGATGCTCGACATGGGCTTCATCCACGCCCTGCGTCGCATCGCGCCGGAACTGGGCACGCCGCGCCAGACCATGCTGTTCTCGGCCACCATGCCGAAGCAGATGGAGGAACTCAGCCGCGCTTATCTGACCAACCCGCAGCGGGTACAGGTCTCGCCCCCGGGCAAAGCGGCTGACAAGATCACCCAGTCGATTCACTTCGTTGAGAAGCCTACAAAACCCGCCAAGCTGCGCCAGATTCTGTCTCAGGACACCGATGCCCTGACACTGGTCTTTTCCCGTACCAAACACGGGGCTGAAAAGTTGATGAAAGGCCTCGTCGCCGATGGCTACAACGCGGCCTCCATCCACGGCAACAAAAGCCAGGGCCAGCGCGACCGCGCCATCAAGGCCTTCCGCGCGGGTGAGATCAACATCCTCGTCGCCACAGATGTCGCCGCGCGCGGCATCGACATCCCCGGCGTGGCTTATGTGATCAACTACGACCTGCCCGAAGTGCCCGACAACTATGTCCACCGCATCGGCCGCACCGCCCGCGCCGGGCGCGAGGGCGAGGCCATCGCATTCTGCTCTGCCGAAGAAGTTGATCTGCTGCGTCAGATCCAAAAGCTGATGAAGATCGAAATTCCGGTGGCCAGCGGTGAGATGCCCGAGGCGATCACCCCGACAAAACCTGCGCGTCGTCAGGGCAACCGCCACCGAGGCCCAAAACCGCAGAGCAATAACGGGCCGAAACCCGCAGGCCAAAAACGCCGCCGCCCACGACGCCCCAAAGCGGCGTGATCGAAAGGGTCAGAGGGGTCTGCGCCCCTCTGATCAATGCAGGCTTGGCGGTGTCACGCTGGTTGTCAGGAATGCGGTCGCCAGCAGGATGACCGCCATCACCCCCGCTTCGGCTCTGATCGTGCGGACCAGACCCCGCGCCGCCAAAGCGTCCCCGGCGCGCAAACCGGGCACAAAGCGCAGCTTGTTCAGCGCCGCCAGCAACAGTAGCGCGGCAACCAGTGCCACCTTGATCAGCAACACCTGCCCATAGCCCGAGGTCAACAGCGCCGCGACCGATCTGGTCAGGCCATAGGCCATATAGCCCCCGGCAATCAGAAGCAGCGGCACGAACACCATCGCGACCTGCCCAAATCGTTCTCCAAGCCACGCGGCAGCCTCTAGCTGATCGGGGGCTGAGGCCAAACGATGCAATGGCAGCAATATCCCGATCCAAGTCGCCGCGCAGACCAGATGCAGTACAAGGCTGTAGAGCAGGATAGGCGCGTCCCGGTCCTGCACATGGCCAACAGCAGCCAGCCCGTACAGGGCAAGCACACCGCCCACGACCTGCATGATCATACTCAGACGCGTCGGGATGAGGCCAACAAGCATCAACGCCAGCCCGATCATCTGCCACCGAAGGGCCGTGCCGCTCTGTGTTTGCCAGAGCAGGCCCAGCATTTCTGGGTCTGTCAGCCCCGATAGATCTCCGGTCAACGCGCTGCCCTTCAACGCAAAGGACAGAACCGCACAAAATCCGCCGATCACCGCAAACCCGGCAATCCGGCCCCGCCGGATTTCCACCCGAAACAGAGCGGTACAGAACACCGATCCGGCCGCGAGCAGCACCCCGAAATAAAGCCCCCATTTGACGAGGATCGAGGCTATGCCAAGCGGGTCATCCACCCGTCATTCGACCGTAAAGCCAAAGCTGCCCTTTTGTGTATGCCCGTCATCCGACAAGCCACGCCATTCGATCTGATACACGCCCGGCCCTGCCGCGTCGAAGGGCAGCACAATTTCCGTCGTGAAGTCATCAGCCGCACCCAGATCAACCATGCCCGCCTGATCCCCATTCAATTGCCAGTCCACGCGGGTCAGACGAATGTTGCGCCCGAAGACCAGCGAAATCTCAGACGGCACCTGATCGATAACCGCACCGTCCGCCGGCGCGGTTCGCTGCACCGGCGAATGCGCCATCGCCACCGTCGCCATCGCGGCCAGAGTGAAAGCTGTCAGGGCTATTTTTATCATGGCAGATCTTTCCAAACCGTTATCGGCGCACTGCTGAGTTGCGAAATGATGCGGAAATCCGGTTTGTACAACCCGGTAGATCTGCATCTTTTGCGATGTACAACTCGGACAAACCGGGACGCGCGGCTCAGTTCCCCGAATTCCGCTCCGCCTCGATCTCGCGCCACTTGGCGACGTTGCGATTGTGCTCATCCAGCGTCACGGCGAAGGCATGGCCCCCGGTTCCATCCGCAACAAAGAAGATATAATTCGTGTTGTCCGGAGCGGCTGCAGCCTCAAGGCTGGCCAGACCCGGATTGGCAATCGGCGTCGGCGGCAAACCTTCGATCACATAAGTATTCCAAGGCGTTACACCGCGCAACTCACTTCTGCGCAGACCCCGGCCAAGCGTCCCTTGCCCCTTGGTGACACCATAAATCACGGTGGGGTCTGTCTGCAGTCGCATGCCCTGATTCAACCGGTTAACGAAAACGCTCGCCACCTGCCCGCGCTCTTCCGGCTGGCCGGTTTCCTTTTCGATGATCGAAGCCAGAACCAACATTTCCTCAGGACTGTTCAAAGGCAATCCGTCCTGACGATTCTCCCACGCTGCATTTATCCTAAGCTGTTGTTTTTCCTGCATATCTGACAGGATAACATTCCGATCCTCACCGGGCGCAACCTCATAGCTGTCGGGGGCAAGCATACCTTCGGCAGGCAGCTCAGCCACTTCACCGGTCAGCAAATCCATCGCCTTCAGCGACTCGACAACCTGCCAACTGGTGACACCTTCGGCCAGCGAAATACGGTAGCGTGTATCAGACTCGCCCCGTTTTTCACCATAAATTTCAGGCGCTTCCTCTTCACCCACCACAAATGATGCAACCTCATCAAAGTTCAGGGTCGCAGGGTTCAGCTCACGCACACGGGTTTGCAAACGGGTCACGCCGATGCGGTATTCGATCTCGGTGCCGCAGGTGCTGGCACCGCTGCGGGTGATCTCGTCGACGATCTGCTCCATCGACGAACCTTCACGCACCAGAAAACTGCCGGCTTTCAGTTGCTGAGATTTATCAGCATAATCAGACGCTAAGCGAAAAATCAAACCGCTGCTGATCGCGCCCTGGTCTTCCAGATCGCGACTGACACGGGTCATGTTTGAGCCCGGTTTGACCTGCAGGCAGATCGCAGTTTCAAGCGGGCCTTCGGACGTGTATTTTGACTGCCCCCACAGGACGACACCGCCCAGCAGAAACATGCCGACGACCAGAACGGTCAGCGCGTTCGACGCCAAAGCCCGCCACATTTAACTGACCTTTCCGAAGATCACACTTGCATTGGTGCCGCCAAAACCGAACGAGTTCGACAAGGCCACATTGATCTCACGCTCTCGCTTGGCGTTCGGCGCCAGATCAATGGGCGTTTCAATTGCCGGATTGTCCAGATTGATGGTCGGCGGCGCGACCTGATCGCGGATCGCCAGGATCGAAAAGATCGCCTCAATCGCGCCGGCAGCCCCCAACAGGTGACCGGTGGCCGATTTGGTCGAGGTCATGGTTGCCTTGCTAGCATGATCGCCCAGCAGGCGTTCCACCGCGCCCAGCTCGATCGTATCGGCCATGGTCGAGGTGCCATGTGCGTTGATATAATCCAGATCCTTCGGCTCCAGCCCGGCGCTGCGCAGCGCGGCTCTCATCGAGCGCTCCGCCCCGTCGCCATCCTCGGATGGCGCGGTGATGTGATAGGCGTCGCCGGACATGCCATAGCCCAGCACCTCGGCATAGATCTTGGCGCCACGCGCTTTGGCGTGTTCGTAATCCTCAAGCACAACGATGCCCGAGCCCTCGCCCATGACGAACCCGTCCCGGTCGATATCATATGGGCGGCTCGCCTTTTTCGGATCATCGGCGTATTTGGTCGACAGCGCCTTGCAGGCGTTGAACCCGGCGATACCGATCTCGCAAATGCAGCCCTCTCCGCCGCCTGCGATCATGACGTCGGCGTCACCCGCACGAATGATGCGGCTGGCATCGCCGATGGCATGGGCACCCGTCGAACAGGCGGTCACGACCGAATGGTTTGGCCCCTTGAACCCGTGACGGATCGAAACCTGCCCCGAGGCCAGGTTGATCAGAGCGCCCGGGATAAAGAATGGCGACACGCGGCGCGGACCCTTGTCGCGGATCAGGTTCGCCGTATTGGCGATCGAGCCAAGCCCGCCGATCCCGGAACCGATCAGAACGCCCGTGCGCAGGCGGTCTTCTTCATCTTCGGGCAGCCAGTTTGCGTCCTTGCAGGCCATCTCGGCCGCAGCGATGGAATAGAGGATGAAATCCTCGATCTTGCGCTGCTCTTTCGGCGGCATCCAATCGTCGGGGTTGAAGGTCCCATTGGTTCCGTCCCCGCGCGGCACTTCGCAGGCATAGGTCGTGGTGACCCCGCTTGCTTCGGCATCAAACAGCGTGATGGGGCCTGCGCCGGACTCACCGTCCAGCAGACGCGACCATGTTTCCTCGACCCCGCTGGCCAAAGGAGTGACCAATCCCAGACCGGTTACAACGACTCTGCGCATGAAGTGCCTCTTGCCTGCTTCCTGTTATGAGAACCGCTCATACCCCGGCCCGGGGTGCGGGGGCAAGAGCAACGGCGGATTCTGGCATAGCATCTGATTGCCTTGAGATCATGGGCCAGCCATCCGGCGGATGAAATCTCGTGATCGAACGAAAAATCCGCCCCGCTGTCCGGCAGCCGGGCGGATTCTCTTGTCCTATGACGCTTTACTGAAACTCGGCGACCGGCTCATGGGCCGACTGCGCAACCGCCAGCGCTTCGCCAAGATCGACGGTCTTGCGGAACAGTGCGCGCCCGACGATGGCACCCGAAATGTTCGAAATATAAGCCAGACGCGAGATATCGTCGGTTGTACGCACAACGCCGCTGGCGATGACAGGCGTCCGCGATTTGCTGGCCAGACCCGAGATCAGGCCCAGCTGCGCCTCGACATCTTCCATATCGCTGTCGATATCGGTGACCAGAATGGCCGCGAAAGGCGTGTCGGCAAACGCCTCGATAAAGGCGTCTGGCGTAAAGGCGCTTTGACTGCGCCAGCCTTCGGTCATCACCTGACCCTGCCAGACATCCACGGCCAATACGATCTGGTCAGGGTAAAGCTTGGCCAGTTCCTTAACCAACTGAGGATCCCAGGCCGCAAGCGTGCCAATGACGATTCGACCCGCACCCTTGTCGATCCAGTGCTCGACCTGCTCGCGGGTCCGCATGCCACCGGCCAACTGTACCGACATTTCGCTCGAGCGGATGATCTCTTCGACCAGTTCCGAATTGGTGTTACGACCTTCGATCGCGTCGAAATCGGTCAGTTGCATCCATTCGGCACCCGCCGCCGACCAGCCGCGTGCTGTTTCAACCGGGTCCACATGCCAAAGCATCGCGTCCTCAAGACGTCCCTTGTCCAGCGTAACGCATTTACTGTTTTGCAGTTCCATCGTGGGGTAAATCATCATGATTCATATCCTCCGCTGAATCACTCGTGAATTCCACGATAGCATAAAGTCTCAATTTGCCGTCTCATTTCACAAGATCGGCACTGTTCAGCTATTTTGCGGCACGGCAGCAGAGAATGCGTTTCACAACCGTGCCGGGGGGCCATCGCGGCGAAACAGATGCACCGACGTGTCGCGATATTCAGCCGCGCGCAGCAGCTTGTACCCGAGCTTTTCGGCCAACCTGCACGAGGCAATATGATCGGCGTCAATCAACGCGACCAGCGGGCCGGGAATGACGCGATCAAACCAGTCATGAGCGGCCTGCGCGGCCTCTTGCCCATAGCCCTGCCCCTGCATCTCGGTGGCCAGAACCCATCCGGCCTCGGGGAAGCCGTCAAAATCCTCGCCCAATGAGCGGTTTCCATAGAAAAACCCGGCCTGACCTATCAATCTGCGATTCGACTGCAGCATCACGCCCCATTGCCCGAAGCCGGTCATCTGCCAGTGGCCAGCATTGCGCAGGAACGAATCCCAAGCCTCGCCACGCGTTTTAGGAATGCCGCCGATATGGCGCACGACCTCCGGATCACGCCAGATTTCGGCGAACCGGTTGAAGTCTTCGGGACGCATCGCACACAGGGTCAGACGCGCCGTATTGATCATCGGGGTGGATCTTATCATGCCCTTGCCCGCTCGGAATTTTGCCTCGGACTTCAGAGTGACGAGCGCAAACCACTCAAAGCAAGGGCGAATTGTGGCAATGCATAAAAAAACGGCGCCTCCGTTGCCCGGAAGCGCCGCTTTTCTATCAGTCAGGCAGGCTTAGGAAGCTTCGCTGATGAATTTGACCGCGTCGCCAAAGGTCTGGATGGTTTCGGCTGCGTCATCAGGGATCTCGATGCCGAACTCTTCTTCGAAGGCCATTACCAGCTCAACAGTGTCCAGGCTGTCTGCGCCCAGATCGTCGATGAACGAGGCGTTTTCGGCAACCTTGTCCTCTTCAACACCCAGGTGCTCAACAACGATCTTCTTAACGCGATCTGCGACGTCGCTCATGTCTATTCCTCATTTCATTTCAGGGCGGTTTGCCCGGTTCTGCCCTTGCCCGTTCGGGATGGACTTGTTGTGCCCTTTTCCGGGCGGTTTAGGTCCCGGGTCCCCGGGAAATCAGAGAACCGGCCGTTGAGCCGGTTCCCGCGCATACGCGCCGCCTATAACACAGACAACGCACAAGGCAAACGCTTTCGCGTCTGCCCTGATTTGCGATTACAACATGGCCATACCGCCGTTCACATGCAAGGTGCTTCCGGTGACATAACCCGCTTCGGGGCTTGCCAGATACAGAACAGCCGCCGCAATTTCCTGCGGATCACCCATCCGACCGGCCGGAACCTTGACCAGAATGCCTTCTTTCTGCTGGTCAGTCAGCTTTTCGGTCATGGCAGTGGTGATAAAGCCCGGCGCCACGGCGTTTACGGTAATGCCCCGCGTTGCGACCTCATATGCCAGCGATTTGGAAAACCCGATCATGCCAGCTTTCGACGCGGCATAGTTGGTCTGTCCGGGGTTACCGGTCGCGCCGACCACGGACGAGATGTTCACGATCCGGCCCCAACGCGCCTTCATCATGCCGCGGATCACGCCTTTGCACAGTTTCATGGTGGCGGTCATGTTCACGTCGATCACGCTCTGCCAGTCTTCATCCGACATGCGCATGAACAGGTTGTCGCGTGTAATGCCCGCATTATTGACCAGAATATCGACCGATCCCATCGCTTCGGCTGCCTGTTTCGGCAGTGCCTCGACGGCTTCGGGGTCGCTCAGGTTACAGGGCAGGACATGGGCGCGCTCACCCAGGCTGTCGGCCAGCACCTGCAGGGGCTCGACCCGCGTTCCGGACAATCCGACGCTGGCACCCGCTTCATAAAGCGCGCGCGCGATATCGCCGCCGATGCCACCCGAAGCACCGGTGATCAGCGCATTCTTACCTGTCAAATCAAACATCAATAGTCCCTCTCTGGCCACCGTTACCGGCGGCATTCTCGCTTATTCTTCTGTGCCAACGGCCTTTTTCACATCATCGGGCGACCCGACCGCAGTACAGGCCAGGGCCCGGTCGATCTTGCGGATCATGCCCGACAGCGCCTTGCCTGCGCCGATCTCCCACGCCTCGGTCACGCCCTGCGCAACCATGTATTGCACGCTCTCGCGCCAGCGCACCGAACCGGTCACCTGTTCGATCAGCAGCTGACGGATCACGTCCGGATCACTCACGGCCTCGGCGCGCACATTGGCGACCAGTGGTACGGCAGGCGCGTTGATTGCGACAGCGGCCAGAGCCTCGGCCATGACGTCTGCGGCAGGTTGCATCAGCGCGCAATGAAACGGAGCACTTACCGGCAGCATCACCGCGCGTTTAGCACCCTTTTCCTTGGCAATCTCAGCGGCGCGTTCGACCGCAGCCTTCGCGCCCGACACCACGACCTGCGTCGGATCATTGTCATTGGCGGCCTGACAGACCTCGCCCTGCGCGGCCTCTTCGGCCACCGCCCGCACGGCATCCAGGTCGAGCCCCAGAATGGCGGCCATGGCCCCTTCACCCACCGGCACGGCGCTTTGCATCGCCTGCCCGCGCGTCCGCAACAGGCGCGCCGTATCGGCAACCGACAGCGCTCCGGCAGCGGCCAAAGCCGAATATTCACCCAGCGAATGCCCGGCCACATATGACGCCATCGAGATCGACGCCCCCTCGGCCTCGAGCGCGCGCATCGCTGCCATCGAGGTTGCCATCAGCGCCGGTTGCGCATTCTGGGTCAGGGTCAAATCCGCGATATCGCCTTCCCAGATGAGATCGCTCAGTTTTTCGCCCAGGGCCTCGTCAACTTCATCGAATACGGCGCGGGCGGCGGGATATGCTTCGGCCAGAGCCTTGCCCATTCCGATGGTCTGGGCGCCCTGCCCGGGGAAAACAAACGCGCGTGTCATAGGAGCCTCTTGCGTAACGTCAGGTTTCGGCGGGGTGTAAACCGACTGACGGCGCGGCACAAGCATTGCCTGCGTTCTGCATTTGGACACTTTAACTGTGCATTTCTCTGCCTTGTGTCCGCACGGCATCCCTTTAACTTACCCACAACTCAGCAACGCGGAGAGACCAGCAATGCCCCTGACAAACACCCGGTCCAGCTATGGTGGTGTAACCAAAGCGTTTCACTGGCTGACCGCCCTGCTGATACTGACAGCCTTGCCGCTGGGATGGTTCGCAAATGAATTGGCCCAGGCGATCTACGACCCGAACATCGCCACCACTGAGGACGACATCGCCCGCGCGGCGCGGCTGTTCTCATTGCACAAAACTGTTGGGATCACCGTGTTTTTCGTGGCGCTGGCCCGAATCCTCTGGGCACTGACCCAGACCAAACCCGGCCTGCTGAACGCTGACAACAAGCCCGAGGCCTTTGCCGCCGAAACCGTGCACTGGCTACTCTATGGTTCATTGGTCCTGGTTCCTCTGACCGGATGGATCCACCACGCCGCCGCCGAGGGCTTTGCCCCGATCCTTTGGCCGTTTGGTCAGAATCTGCCTTTTGTTCCAAAGTCGGCCTTTCTGGCCGAGATCACCGCCAGCCTGCACTGGCTGTTCATCTGTATACTGGGCGGTTCACTGGTCCTGCATATTATGGGCGCGCTGAAGCACCATGTCGTGGACAAGGACAACACGCTGCGCCGCATGTTGCCCGGCAAGTCTGACGCGCCGGAACCGCCGGCACAGCATCATTCGGCCACGCCCGCCATTGCCGCGCTTGCCGTGTGGGCGTTGGTGCTTGTTGGCGGCTGGTCTACCGGTGTATTTGACGATCACTCGGACGCCTCAGTGGACACCGCTGAGCTTGAAGAGGTTCAATCGGAATGGGAGGTCGAGGACGGCACGCTGTCGATCACCATTTCCCAACTGGGCAGCCCTGTAACCGGCAGCTTTGAAGACTGGACCGCAGCAATTGCGTTCGAAGATCCCGCCGAACCGGGTCTGGCTGGCTTGGTCGATGTTACGATTGCCATCGGCTCGCTCAGCCTTGGTACGGTAACCGATCAAGCCCTGGGTGCCGATTTCTTCGACAGCACGCAATTTCCCACGGCCCAATTCAAAGCCGACCTGTTCAAAACAGACGCCGGTTATGAAGCGCGCGGGCCTTTGACAATCCGGGACAAATCCATCGATGTAGTGCTGCCCTTTACGCTGGAGTTGCAGGACGACGAGGCAACGATGTCCGGCAAACTGGAACTGAACCGCATGGATTTCGGCGTCGGCACCTCACAGCCCACCGAAGACTCGTTGGGCTTCACCGTCACAGTATCGGTCGAGCTAACCGCCGAACGCGACGAGGAATGAAAAAAACCGCCGGGGTGATCAACCCCGGCGGTTTCTGTTTCGATGATCAAGTTGGCTTATTCAGCCTTTTGAGCTTCTACCGAAATCTTGATTTCGACCTCGTCGCCCACAAACGGAGCGAACTGGCCCAGATCGAAATCGCTGCGCACCAGCGTGGTGGTGGCGTCAAAACCGGCCCAGGGCTTGTTTGCCATCGGATGATCGCCAACCTGATTCAGCTTTGCGTCCAGAACCACCGACTTGGTGACGCCGTTCATGGTCAGATCACCGGTGATGTTGGCGGTGTTTTCACCGGTCACTTCAATACCGGTCGAGGTGAAGGTGACCAGATCGCCTTCGGCTGCGCCAAAGAAATCCTCGGTCATGAAGTGATCTTCACGCGGCTTCCAACCGGTGATCATTTCGACGACCGGCATCGAAACCGTCACGCTTGAAGCGGCAGGGTTTTCCTGATCGAACATGATCTCACCCTCAAAGCCCGAGAACATGCCCGTCGTGGTTGAATAACCAAGGTGATTATAGCTGAAGACAACCTGACTATGGCTGGGGTCCAAAACGTACTTTTCAGCACTGGCGAAAGCAGCGGTGGCAGGTACCGCCAGAGCAGCAGCAAGAAGGGTGGATTTCATAACAATCTCCGCAATGGTGTTGTTGCAAACCTGGTGGGTTGCTCACAAACAAAAATGTGCCGCCCAGGGGCAGCACACAAGTTTTTTTGATTCACAGATTCTGTTCCTATTTGAACAGAACTGAATTCAGGCAAAAATTGTCACGTTTTGGCTGAGTTGGCCCTTGAGCGCCCGGCTGACATCCGCCGATTCCAGCGGCAGCTTCATCAACAGGCTGCCGTCCACGTCGAACAATTCGACCTGATCATCCGCAAAACGCGCACCACCCAGCGACTCGTAGCTGCGGCGCAGAACCGTCTGAGGACGTCCATTTTCATTTTTCTGCAGGATGCGCACTTCGCGACGGATCGGGTCGAAATATGCGTCTGGCCGCGCATCCATCACCTCGATCGTCAGCAGGCTGACCCCCACAACGATAATCATCAGCGACGCGACCAGTTTCAGCGGCCAGACCTCGGCACTCATGACCGATCCAGGCATCAGCCACATCGAGAATGCGGACATAATCAGGAAGGCCCCGACAACACGCAAAAGCACCATCCGGGCCCGCCAGTTCGGAGCGAAAGTGATCAGAACCGGGACCGAGTTTTCAAATACTGCGCCGGGCGCTGCTTTTTCAAAAGTGTTTGTGTTCATGACGGCCATTGTCTTGCCCTGTCTAAGTTTTTTCCGACTGTCCGGGTGTTTCCGGCTTCGAGAACAACCTCGTGGCGAAAAGAGTCAGGAATGGGGCGTCCCGGTGGAAATTGGACGACTTCACAAGGGCATCTGTGGCAGGGCTTGCCCCGCCGCCACAAACGTGTATACGGGGCCATCCTTCGCAGGAGTTATGAATCGCGCAGCCTCTCGTGGCAGGGTCGCGAAGGACCATCTGGCCCCGCCTTTGAAATGCGCCTTGATATAAACAGGAGTGCACATGCCACTGTATGAGCATGTAATGATCGCGCGTCAGGATCTGTCCAACGCGCAGGCAGAAAGCCTTGTCGAACATTTCGGCACCGTTCTGGCTGACAACGGCGGCAACGTCGTCGAAAGCGAGTACTGGGGCGTCAAGACGATGGCTTACAAGATCAACAAGAACCGCAAAGGCCACTATGCCTTCCTGAAGACCGACGCCCCCGCTGGCGCCGTTCAGGAAATGGAGCGCCTGATGCGCCTGCACGAAGACGTCATGCGCGTTCTGACCATCAAGGTCGACGAGCATGCCGAGGGCCCTTCGGTCCAGATGCAGAAGCGCGATGAGCGCGAAGGCCGCCGCGAGCGCCGCTGATCAACGCCTGACGAAAGGACACCAAACCATGGCCGCAAAACCATTTTTCCGCCGCCGCAAGGTCTGCCCGTTCTCGGGTGAGAACGCGCCGAAAATCGACTATAAAGACACCCGTCTGCTGCAGCGCTACATCTCTGAGCGTGGCAAGATCGTACCTTCGCGCATCACCGCCGTTTCGGCGAAAAAGCAGCGTGAACTGGCCCGTGCTATCAAGCGCGCCCGCTTCCTCGCCCTGCTGCCCTACGCCGTGAAGTAAGGAGAGACTGACATGCAAGTTATCCTGCTGGAACGCGTTGCGAAACTGGGTCAGATGGGCGACGTCGTTGACGTCAAGCCCGGCTACGCCCGCAACTTCCTGCTGCCCCAGGGCAAAGCCCTGAGCGCATCGAGCGCCAACATCGCGTCGTTCGAAGCCCAGAAAGCGCAGCTGGAAGCCCGCAACCTGGAAACCAAGAAAGAAGCTGAAGCACTGGCTGAAAAGCTGGACGGTCAGCAGTTCATCGTGATTCGCTCGGCATCGGATGCCGGCGCCCTGTACGGCTCGGTCACTCCGCGTGACGCCGCAGACGCCGCAACCGAGGCTGGTTTCACCGTCGACAAGAAACAGATTGCCCTGATCGCACCGATCAAGGAACTGGGTCTGCACTCGGTCGCAGTCAAACTGCACCCCGAGGTCGAAGTCGAGATCAAGATGAACGTCGCCCGTTCGGAAGAAGAAGCCGAACTGCAGGCGTCGGGCAAATCGATCCAGGAACTGGCTGCTGAAGAAGAAGCCGCTGCTGAATTCGAGATCGCCGAACTGTTCGACGATATCGGCTCGGCCGCGTCCGATGACGACGATCTGGTTGCCGAAGAAGCACCGGCAGAAGAAGACGAAGCCAAAGCCTGATCAGGCTCAGCTTTTCATGATCAGGGGCCACGCAATCGCGTGGCCCTTTTTCGTACCGCCACGCAACAGCGGCAAATTTTGGCCAGATCGATTTCTTGACCTTGCGGTCAGTTCGGCGATCCATATCATCGGTCACTCATAACGGAGTACCGCCATGCCCCCCTTTACCCGTCGTGCCGTATTGGCTTTGCTGGTCGCAGCACCGCTTGCTGCATGTGGCGGCCCGAATACGCCCAGCCGCGGGGATACGTTTGATCCGCCCCTATACCCGAATGAAACACCGGAACTGCGCGCATCGATCAACAAATGGGCCGATCACTACGAACTGCCACGCGAGCTTGTGCACAAACTGGCAATCCGCGAGAGCACCCACCGCCCCTGGGCTGTGAACCGCCCCTATTACGGCCTGTTGCAGATCCTGCCCGCCACGGCGCGCTCGATGGGGTATACCGGCAACGCTCAGGGTCTTCTGGATGCTGACACAAATCTGGAATTTGCAGGGAAATACCTGCGCGGAGCCTGGCTGCTGTCGGACGGCGATCAAAAACGCGCAATCTTCCTCTATGCCAAAGGATACTACCCCGAGGCGAAAGCGCGTGGGATGCTGGTTGAAACCGGGCTTGTGTCAGAGTGACATGGGCGACTCGGCCTCTGATTGTAGTTGAACTGGCGAAGGGTAAGATAAAAGGATATGCATCTGTTGCTATTTGCACGCATTATGCATATGCGCCATGAACAAATAGCTTGCGCTATATACCCTGATTGACGCAACGTATGCTTGATGTGGACAGATACGGCGTTCTTATGGGGAGAGAAACGTCACCGTAAAGGTTGGATAGGTGAAACTGATAGACTTGGCCGCGATCGACCACGAAGAAAAGTCGGCCGCTGACATAATAAACTCAGTCTGTACCGAGCTTGGCTTTGACTATGCGTCTTATGCCACTCTTAATCCTGTCAAAGGTGATGTTCAGGGCTATGCCAACTATCCTGACGAATGGAAAATCCATTACGGAAGCCAGGGCTTTCATCACTTCGACCCCACACTGTATAAATCCCTGCTCAGCATCGCTCCAGTGGACTGGGCGCGGTTCAACCAGGACGAGAAGTTCAATGCGGTCTTCAAGGACGCCCATGATTTCGGTATCAGCCACCGTGGGTTGACCGTTCCGGTGCGTGGCCCGTATGGAGAATGCGGGCTGCTGAACGTTACACGCGACTGTTCGGACAGCGAATGGGAAAAACTCAAAGTCCATGTGATGGGTGATTTACAAATGGCTGCGGTTCAGGCACACGACACCGTGATGCAATCGGGGTTGCTTGCCAAAGCGCTTTATCTACCTTCCCTGTCAACGCGTGAAAAAGAGATTCTTCAGTGGGCGGCCGAAGGAAAATCACAGCAGGATATCGGTGACATCCTTTCGATCTCGCACCGGACAGTCGAAGTGCATATGCGGTCGGGTCGCGAAAAACTGGGTGCTTTGACCACTCCGCAGGCCGTTGGACGGGCCATCGGTCTTGGCCTAATTGCCCCAGGTTAACCAAAAAAAAGTCAAAATTACGGGAATCCCCCAATAGTTTCAGTCAAGAAACTGGTTAACTGTGATCTCACGGTAACCAGATTGTAGACTGTAGGGGGATGAAAATGATCATCGTAATTGATGGTATCAACCAGCATATGTTCACCGATGTACTGGATGAAATGTTCAAGTTGCGCGCCCGCGTGTTTGGCGATCGCCTTGGATGGGAAGTCAACATCAAAGATGGGCGCGAGCGTGACCACTTTGATGATCTGAATCCGGCACATGTAGTAAGCATCAACGACTCGGGGGACGTCGTTGGGTGCATGCGACTGTTGCAGACCACAGGCCCGCACATGCTGGCCGATGTTTTCCACTCGATCCTGGACGGTGATGCACCGATCCGCAGCGCCCAGGTCTGGGAAGCGACACGCTTTTGCGTCGATACCAAAAAGCTTGGCACGGGCCGCGGCGAAAACTCGGTATCCTACGTCACCAGTGAGGTCATGATCGGGTCTTTCGAATACGCCAAGAAGGCCGGTGTGCTGGACTCGATTGCTGTAATTGACCCGGTGATGAACCGTGTCCTGCAGCGGTCGGGCAATGCGCCATATGACTATCTGGGCAGCGCTAAACCCATGGGCAAAGTTGTCGCCATGGCCGCTTTGATGGATTGCTCGGACGAGAGGATATCCGGAATTCGCGACTATGCGAGTATCGACCACGATGTCTTTCTGACAGACGAACAGGCACTGGACTTGTTCGCAGGCGCCAAGGCCGCACCAATGTCCAGCCCGGCCAATCGCGACCACAAACCGCTCACAAATCTTGAGAAGTACTTTGTCGAACAGATGAGTGCGGCCAAGACGGAAGAGGAACGGCAGGCAGTTCTGAAACTGATCGAATCCCTGTCAGACACTTTCACTCCAGAGCAAAAGACCGCTCTGTTACAGACCCCCCGTGCTTTTGCTCATGAGGCCTGACCCCCTCACCTCATAGTACAAAGCCACCCACGCGGAGCCGTCAGTTACCAGACGGCTCCGCTTTTTTGTGGCCCCATGGATGGGGGAAGGAAGAGGATTATTCCTCTTCCAGTGCCTCAACGGCTTTCTGCAGGTCGTCCTTGCTGACGTCCTTGTCGGTGACCTGAGCCAGCTCAACAATGTAGTCCACAACCTTGTCTTCAAAGATCGGCGCGCGCAGTTGCTGCTGCATCTGAGCATTCTGCTGAACGAATTCGAAGAACTGGCGTTCCTGACCCGGGTACTGACGCGCCTGATTCATGATGGCCTGGGTCATCTCGGCGTCGGTCACTTCAACCTCGGCCTTCTGGCCCAGCTCGGCCAGCAGCAGGCCCAGACGCACGCGGCGCTCGGCCAGTTTGTTGTGCTCGTCTGTGGGCTCGATTGGATCGTGATCGTGGCCTTCAACCTCGGGGTTTTCTTCGTGCCACAGCTGGTGTGCGATCTGCTTGGCCTCGGCCTCAACCAGAGACGGCGGCAGGTCGAACGAGACTTTCTCGTCCAGCACGTCCAGCAGCGCACGCTTCATCACCGCGCGCGAGGCACCGGCATATTCAGCTTCCAGACGCTCGGCGATCTGTGTCTTCAGCGCGGCCAGATCCTCGGCACCGAATTTCTTGGCCAGCTCATCGTCAACCTCGGCAGCAACCGGTTCCTTCACCTCTTTGACGGTGCAGGTGAAGACGGCGTCTTTGCCGGCCAGGTGTTCGGCGCCATATTCTTCGGGGAAGGTGACGTTGACGTCTTTTTCTTCCTCGGCCTTCACACCAACCAGCTGCTCTTCGAAGCCGGGGATGAAGCTGTTGGAACCCAGAACCAGCGGATAGTCTTCGGCCGAACCGCCTTCGAACTCTTCACCGTCGACCTTGCCAACGAAGTCGAACACGATCTGGTCGCCATCCTTGGCTTTCGAACCCTTACGGCGTGCTTTGAAGTTCTGAGCGGTCTCGGCCAGGTTGTTCAGCGCTTCTTCAACGGCTGCGTCATCGGCTTTGACAACCAGCTTCTCCAGTTCGACCGATTTCAGGTCAACTTCGGGGATCGCGGGCAGCGCTTCATAGGACATCTCGACATGGACGTCGTCGCCTTCTTTCCAGTCCTCGTTGGTCATCTTGACCTCGGGCTGCAGCGCCGGGCGGTCACCGCTGTCTTCAAAGTGCTTGTTCATCGCACCGTCGATGGTTTCCTGCATCGCTTCGCCCAGCAGGCGCTGACCGAACTGCTTCTTCAGCAGCGCCATCGGCACTTTGCCTTTGCGGAAACCCTTCATTTCAACCTCGGGCTGCGCTTCGGTCAGTTTTTCGTTGACCTTGTCGTCCAGCTCGGCTGCGGTCACAACGATGTTGTAGCCGCGTTTCAGACCTTCGTTCAGCGTCTCGGTAACCTGCATTATGGTAGTCCCCATAGGATTCGGGGCGCGCAAAACGGGCGCGCCAGGCAAATTTGACGCCTTCTATTTGCCCAGCCCACCGCGTGCAAGGGGGCAATGCCTTTATCGGTCTTGTTTTGCCACCGATTTGAACAAAAAAGGCGCCCCGAACCCAGCCGGAGCGCCTGAACATCAAAGCATCAGGTTCAGAACTTCCAGAGCGCACCCAAAACCCAAGCTTCGTTCTTTTCGAAATCGACCGTGTCGTCGAAATCGTGGCTGCGATATTTCAGATAAGCATCCGTGTTGATGCTGTCGATCCGCTGAACCACCGCGATGCCCCAGGATTTGGTGCTTGAGCCCGAGTTCGCAAAATCTGACCCGTCGAAATAGTCGATACCGACGCCGGTTTTGCCCCAGGACACCCAGTCGCCTTCGTAGGCCAGCTTGGTGTACCAGTAATCCGGATCGCTGGCACCGCTCGCCGTGTCATCGCGCGAACCAAGCGCCGCGGTAAAGCTGAACCCGCTCGGCAGCAGAACCGAAGCCGACCCGATCGTGTCCCGCCGTTCGCCCGAATCGTCGTCGAAGTCGCGTACCGCATAAGCAAGGCTTGCGGCAAACTCGATACCATTGGCAAAAGTGTTCCCGTAGGAAAGCGCGATATCGTAGTAATCGTCATCATCGCTGCTGGACAGGATGTTCTGACCATAGGCAATCGCCGCCGAAAAACCGTTGAAATCCGGTGTATCATAGCGAATGCGTCCACGGCGCGCGCCGTCGAAGTTTCCAGCTGAGTCACCCACGGTGAGGTCGCTCAGAATGCCATCCGTGCCGCGATAGAAAAATGCACCGTTTTCATCGTTGGTGAAGGAATACAGCGCGGTCCCCACATAAGACAGATCGGTTTCCGCTGCGCCGTCCGAGGCCATGCTGCCTTGACCAGCCGAGAATTTACCGTACGACCCTTTCAGCGAGAAATCGACGTGCCGAATGTTCTCACGCGACCAGCCATCGTTGTTGGTTCCGTCCTGATTGGCCGTTGCGGTGCTTGGCAAGCCCAGACCGGTCTCAAAGCGGAACATGAACTCATTATTTCCGTAAGGCTGCATCAGCCGAAGACCTACGCGGCTGTTGGACAGATCGTTGTCCAGCAATCGGGTCTCGGTTTCCTCGCCATCATCAACCGATACGATGACCGGGTCGAATTGACCGTATAGCAGCACATAACCGCCGGAGTTGTTTTCATATTTCAGCTCAGCCGCAGCAGGTATTGCCGTTGTTGCGGCCAGAACCGCTGCAATCGAAGACAGTTTGAGGTTGTGGGTCATTTCAATCACCATCAGAAATTCCGGTTTCATGTGCTGTTTAAATGCGCCTGAAATCCGAAAGTTAAAACATACGCGGACCATTGCGGGCTGAGCATTGCATTTTTACTACAGATGACGTCGAAAGATTCCGCTAAAGCAACTTAATATCAATGCCTTAATTGGCACTTAGAAGCGCAACCGAAACACCTCCAAACAAATTCAGACGCCGCGCTATGCACCTTGCGAACACCCGCGATGCAGTCAATGCAAACCGGTGGGATATCTCTGCCGCCGATGCCACTGCCCAGCCATTATTTACCCATAGAAGTTAGATATCAAGTTGTTTGAATATTGAAGGTAACTGCTCTGGCAGGTCTTCTGCGATTAAACCGGGGCCGAAATACCGCGCGCATTCTGTATGTAACCAGGCGGCCGTTTCCGCGGCCTGCATCGGGCCCAGCCCCCGCGCCAACAGCCCGGTGACGTAACCCGCAAGAACGTCGCCGGACCCGGCGGTCGCCAGCCAGGGGGCGGCCCGTTCATAGACCGAGGCATTGATCGAACACTTCCCGTCCGGTGCCGCAATCACTGTGTCCGGACCCTTGAACAGAACTACGCACCCGGCCCGCGCTGCCGCTTCGCGCGTGGCGTCCACTTTGGAATAAGCCGGGCCTTTGGTTGGCGCGGCTTTCAGCTTTTCAGCAAGGTCCGGAAATAGCCGGGCAAACTCACCCCCATGCGGGGTAAGCACGCAGGTCTCATGCAATTGCGCAATCAACGCGCCCGGGTCGTCCGCAAAGGCTGACAGAGCGTCCGCGTCCAGCACCGTCGCGCGCTTGGTTGCCAGAGCAGCTGGCACCAGCTTCCGTGCCCGCTCTACCCCCAACCCGGGGCCAAGGCACAGCGCATTCAACCGCTCATCGCGCAGGACTTGGGACAAACCCTCAGCCCCCTCCACCCGCTGCAGCATGATGGCCGTCACCTGTGCCGCCACCTCCATTTGGGCGGACGGAGGCACCCCCAGCGTCACCAGCCCAGCCCCGATCCTGAGCGCGCCTCGCGCCGCCAACCGCGCAGCACCGGTTTTGCCAAAGCCACCGGAAAGAATAAGAGCATGGCCATGAGCGTATTTATGGCGAGGTTCACTCTTGCGAAGACGTGGACCAGAGGGCCGCTTCACCAAATCTGCAATCTCAGAACCGTCAGATTCATGACGCAGTCCGATATCTTTGACGACCAGCCGTCCACACATGGACGGCCCCTCACTCAGAACGTGCCCAAGCTTGCGTGAGTGGAACGAAACCGTCAAAGCGGACCGCGCACAACGGCGACCATGTTCAGGAAACGCGCCGCCAAGCACTCTGCCTGAATCCGAACAAAGACCAGACGGCATATCAATCGCAACTGTCAGTGGCGGAGTGACCTCCGTCCCCGCACCTTGCCTTCGCATGTCCCACGCATCGGCTGCATCATCATGCGCCCAAAGCAGTTCCCACAGCGCCGGATTTTCGATTGGCCGCGCCAATCCGGTTCCAAACAGCGCATCGATCGAAAGATCTGGGTGCTGAATCTCGCCATAGCCCGGCTCAGTCGCTTTGATAGTCCGCCCCTCCCATCGCTCATAATTCACCCGCGCTTCCGGAGGCAGTTTTTCCGGGTCGCCATTGAGAAAAACTTCAACCTCCCAACCCTGCTCGCGCAACAGCCGGGCTACAACAAAGCCATCACCGCCATTGTTCCCCGGCCCACACAGGACCACAGCCCGACCGGGCGATTTTGCCAACTCCGGCCACTCTTCGAAAATCGCCTCGACAACGCCCTGCCCGGCCCGCTCCATCAGGTCCAGGCCGCTCACTTGCCCAGACTCAATCGCGGCCTGCTCGATGGCGTGCATCTGTGCTGCGGTCAGCAACTCGGTCATCTCATCCCTCTCACGCGATTCACTTTCGATTACTTTTTGTGCATGTCGATCAAAATTTAACCCAAAGCCTGCTTTCCACGCATCTGGCCCCCGGCAATACAGCAATCGGATTGCCGCACAATCTTAGACGTGATCAGTGCGGTCCAGACAACCATGCAAGGTGAACCGGAATGAAAAAGATCGAAGCGATCATCAAGCCGTTCAAACTGGACGAAGTGAAAGAGGCGCTGCAGGACGTGGGCGTTCAGGGCCTCAGCGTGATCGAGGTAAAAGGCTTCGGTCGCCAGAAAGGCCACACCGAGCTGTATCGCGGTGCCGAATATGTTGTCGACTTTCTGCCCAAGGTGAAAGTCGAGGTCGTACTGGACGATGATCAGGTCGACGCTGCCATCGAAGCCATCGTGGGCGCCGCAAAAACCGACAAGATCGGCGACGGCAAGATCTTTGTCTCGCCCGTGGAACAAGCCATCCGCATCCGTACCGGCGAGACCGGCTCGGACGCGCTGTAACAGACACATCTTCAAATCAGAGGAAAAAGAGAATGAGCAAGGACGCAGTTCTTCAGCTGATCAAGGACGAAGGCGCCGAGTATGTCGACGTCCGTTTCACCGACCCGCGCGGCAAGCTGCAGCACGTTACCCTGATGGCCGATCAGGTTGACGAAGACTTTCTGGAAGAAGGCTTCATGTTCGACGGTTCGTCCATCGCGGGCTGGAAGTCGATTGAAGCTTCGGACATGAAGCTGATGGTCGACACCGAAAGCGCCTATGTCGATCCGTTCTACGCGGAAAAAACCATCTGCGTGCACTGCTCGGTGGTCGAGCCCGACACCGGCGAAGCCTATGAGCGTGACCCGCGCGGCACTGCGCAGAAAGCCGAGGCATACTTGAAAGCATCGGGTATCGGCGACGTTGCCTATATGGGCCCCGAGGCCGAGTTCTTCCTGTTCGATGACGTTCGTTTCTCGAACAGCATCAACAAGGTATCCTACGAAGTTGATGCGACCGACGCGTCGTGGAACACCGACACCGAATACGAGATGGGCAACATGGGCCATCGTCCGGGCGTCAAGGGCGGGTATTTCCCGGTCAACCCCATCGACGAAGCACAGGACCTGCGTTCGGAAATGCTGTCGACCATGAAGCGTCTGGGCATGAAGGTCGACAAGCACCACCACGAGGTCGCCTCGTGCCAGCACGAGCTGGGTCTGATCTTCGACAGCCTGACCAAACAGGCCGACGAGCTGCAGAAATACAAGTACATCATCCACAACGTCGCGCACGCCTACGGCAAATCGGCCACCTTCATGCCTAAACCGATCGCAGGTGACAACGGCACCGGTATGCACGTGAACATGTCGATCTGGAAGGACGGCAAGCCGCTGTTCGCCGGCGACAAGTATGCCGACCTGTCGGACGAGGCGCTGTACTTCATCGGTGGTATCCTGAAGCACGCCAAAACGCTGAACGCCTTCACCAACCCGGCGACCAATAGCTACAAGCGCCTGATCCCCGGTTTCGAAGCCCCCGTTCTGCGCGCCTATTCGGCCCGGAACCGTTCGGGCTGTGTGCGTATTCCGTGGACCGAAAGCCCGAAAGCCAAGCGCGTGGAGGCCCGCTTCCCCGATCCGGCCGCAAACCCCTATCTGGCGTTTGCCGCACTGCTGATGGCCGGTCTGGACGGCATCAAGAACAAGATCGATCCGGGCGAAGCCATGGACAAGAACCTGTACGACCTGCCCGCCGAAGAACTGGCCGACATCCCGACCGTCTGCGGCAGCCTGCGCGAAGCGCTGGAAGCACTGGCATCGGATCACGACTTCCTGCTGCAGGGCGACGTGTTCACCAAAGACCAGATCGACGGCTACATCGCGCTGAAGATGGAAGAAGTCGAAACCTATGAGCACACGCCGCACCCTGTCGAATACGGCATGTACTATAGCTGCTGATCGATAGCATTCGGCGAAAATTCCCAAAGGGGCGTCCATCGGGCGCCCCTTTTTCGTCAAGCAGGATTTGACGGATCACAGTTGATCTTTCACACTTGTTGCATTGCTCTCAGCGGAGAATGCACATGCCCGCCAGTGACGCCCCTTTTGCTGACTACTCTGATTTTGTGACCTCGACCGAGGACCTTGAACGCATCTGCGGACAGCCCCTGCCCCAGATCATCGCCAAAGAGCTGTCGGGACTGGATCAGATGTGTCGCGATTTCATCGCAACCTCGCCGTTCTGCCTGATCGCCTCGGCCAACCCCAAAGGGCATCTTGATATTTCCCCCCGTGGCGACCCGTCCGGTTTTGTTCAGGTGCTGTCGGACACATTGATCGCAATCCCCGACCGGCCCGGAAACAAGCGGGTCGATACATTTCATAACGTGTTGCAGGACCCGCGCGTCAGTGTGATTTTCTTTGTTCCCGGCAAAATGGAGACGCTGCGCCTGCGCGGCACGGCGCGCATATGTGCAGATCCCCAACTGTTGCAGTCGATGGCCGTGGACGCCCGCGTGCCCAAGCTTGCGCTTTTGATCCATGTCGAGACCGTTTTCGCGCATTGCCCCAAATGCGTCATCCGCGCGAATCTATGGCAGCCCGAGAAATGGCCGGATTCCTCGGAATTGCCCAACATGAACGCGATGATGGTCAAACATGCAAAGATCAACAAAACGCCGGATCAATGGTTTGAATGCCTGAAAGAGGCCGGAGAACTGGATTTGTATTAACCCTCACACCAGCTTTATAGTTTCAATTCTTTCAAACGGATAATCCCCATGCTTCGCCCTCTTCTTCTGACACTCGCCCTGATCATTCCGGGCCTCGCCCTCTCGGCCCCGTGCGGCAACACCAGCGCTGGCTTTGATGCCTGGAAACAAGACTTTGCCAAGCAGGCCAAACGCGCGGGCGTGAAAAAGAAAGGCCTGCAGGCGCTGGCCCAGACGCAATACCAGACCAGAACGATTGCCGCTGACCGTAACCAGAAGAGCTTCAAATACTCGCTGGACAAGTTCATGCAGGTACGTGGCGCAAACACGATCATCGCGCAAGGGCGCAAACGCAAAGCCCGGAACCCGCAATTCTACGCGGCGCTCGAGCGTCAATACGGCGTGCCCGCCGGCGTTCTGATCGCAATCCATGGCATGGAAACCGGGTTTGGCGGCTTTATGGGGGATAGCCCGGTTGTGTCATCAATCACCACCCTGGCCTTTGATTGTCGCCGCTCCGAATTCTTTATTCCTCATGCCATCGGGGCGCTCAAACTGGTGGATCAGGGCAGTATCACGATGGCGACAAAAGGGGCAAAACATGGCGAGCTGGGGCATACGCAGTTTCTGCCGGGGAATGCCCTGACTTACGGCGTCGATGCAACCGGAGACGGCCAGGTTGACTTCTACAACCTCACAGACGCGTTGGCCTCGACCGCGAATTTTCTTCGTAAGAAAGGGTGGAAAGCCGGCAAAGGATATCAGCCGGGCGAGCCGAATTTCGCTGTGATCCAGCAGTGGAATGCGGCCTCGGTCTATCAGCAGTCCATCGCGATCATGGCATGGCGAATCGACAACTGAGCCTGCCCGATGATCGACTCGGCCAAAACCGATTTCGGCCACATTCCCGCCACAGACATTAACGTAACACCCTAATTTCTTGGTTTCCAAAGCGTAACCAATGCCCGATATTCCTGAGTTTTCTCCCATTTCGTCAAAATTTGCCCCATATCCGCGGATATACTGACGTGAGAATTATTACAGCGAAGGAATATGCTGTGACCGCAAAGCACATGTATCATGGTGGTCTGCAATTCAACGGATCATCAGACGGCGCGCTTGAGCGTTTCTGTGACGTCGTGTCGACCACGCTTGAGGATTACGGACATCTGGTCGAGCGTCAGACGCTGCTGAGCGCCTCGGAAGCCAGCATCGTAACCAGCCAGTATCTCGTGCGCCTGTCTCTGGACGCCAAGCCGGTAAAGGCCGAGCATTCGCATCACGAACGTATGGACCGCGCTGCGGGGCTCAAAACCATGGCCCGTTCTGTTGTGACTTCGCCGAACAACCGGCTGACCATCACAATCTGTCCGGTCTCCGCCCTGCTGGACGATCGCGACATTTCCGAGCTGATGCTAGTCGTTATCCTGTATCGCATGGTGGATATCAGCTCGACCCGGCGTGTCGAGTGGCTGTCGCCAAAGACGGTATTGACGATCGAGCAGTTCATGGGCGCATTCGATTCAATAGCACCGCGCAAACCTCGGGACAGAAAGCAGATTTTCGAAAGCCTGAGCGGACGGTTCGCCGGGCTCGATCTGCCGGATCATGACGATCCCGTTTTTGAGCCACGTAAGCCGAACCCCCGCCCGATCCAGCTGAGCGACGAGCAACTGCTCAAGATCGCCTTCCGCACCGAGCCCGATACGCCGCAGACCACAGACGCCCCGCTAGAGATCGCCGAGGAAGATGAACGCCCGAGTGATATCCTGAGGCTCACAAGCTGGGGCATGACGGGTGCTGTCGCCAGCCTCTCGGCCCCGTTGGCGATTTCGCTGGCGGCGGTCAACCTGATCCGGGGCGAGGATTTTCGCCTGAACACGCAGGTTCTGGCTTTTACCACGGCCATTTTTGGACTGCATTCGACCAATGCATTTGCCGGGGTTGCCACCGTCCTGGGACTGTAACCAAATTACCGAAGACCCTCCTTGGAAGCCCCGCCATCAGGCGGGGTTTTCCGTTTTTGCAAACCGGTCAGCCAACAGAACATAAGTATGGATCGCGAACACCACCGCCTGGCTCTGCGGCAAACGCAGCAGGGTCTGACGCTCACTGCGCAGATACCGAGCGCTATTGCGATCACCTGCAAGGCGAGGTGCGTTGACGCTGCGCGGCTGAAACAGCTCGGCATCGTGATACCACAATGTGTTGAAACGCCATAAGGGACGTCCGGGCCGGATGCCGTTGAACAGGCGCTGCACACGGCGCGCTATGTTGGTGTCATAATCCGCGACGGGCGTGTGGATCGCGGTCAACGGACGCATGAATTTCTCGGACAAGGACCAGCTTGCCGGAAAGCACAGGATGGCGCCAGTCAGGACATGCTCATCCCCTTGTTTCTGAAGGATGCAAAAATCCTCCTGCACCAGATGGCAGAGTGTTTCCAGCGGGCGCGATCTGTCTATCTCGATTGACGTCCCGTCAGGCCGGCATACCTGCCCCGACGCGCCCGGATAGGTCTGGGACAGGACAAGTTCCAGCAGCTCCTGTGCCGGGGCCAGCGCCTCGGGGCTTTGCGCCAGAACCTCGGACCTGTGATCCGACAGAAGTTCGCCGCGTCGTCGCATCTGACCCGCAAAGGCGTCATCGCGATGCAACCAACGATCCGGATCAGCCGGACGCATACCGGGCAACGGATTCGGGGTCAGAGGATCATATGGGATCTCTTGTTGTAAAATTACCGTCATGCCCGGGGCATACCATGTCTTTTTCGCGCTGTCGGTCGGAAAGCGACCCGCATCCGGTCGCAAATTTTCAAGACGCGGCGGCGCTGAATTTGCAGGGTGCGCGGGCAAGCAGAAAGGTCCGCCAGTGAACACTCCCTATCGCGACAACCGCAAGATCGATCCGACCAAAGGCGCCACCCTGGGCGATGGCACTCCCAACGACAACGACCGGATTGAGATCGGGCCGACGAAACTTGCCTTCGACGAATGGGAAGCCGCGGGGCTGAGCCTGCCCAATCTCGAACGGATGCGTGAATATCGCTGGAAACGGCTGACCAAAGGGATCGTGGATCGCGATTGGGGCGGCGTTCTGATGTTCGACCCGCTCAATATCCGCTATGCCACCGACAGCACCAACATGCAGCTGTGGAACACCCATAACCCGTTCCGCGCAGTGCTGGTCTGTGCAGACGGCTATATGGTGATCTGGGACTACAAGAACTCACCCTTCCTGTCGGAATTCAACCCGCTGGTGCGCGAGCAACGCTCGGGTGCGGACCTGTTCTATTTCGACCGGGGCGACAAGATCGACATTGCCGCCGATGTGTTCTCGAACGAGGTCCGAGCGCTGATCGAAGAACATGGCGGCGGTAACAAACGGCTGGGCGTCGACAAGATCATGCTGCACGGCCTGCGCGCGCTTGAGGCGCAGGGGTTCGAGATCATGGAAGGTGAAGAGCTCACCGAAAAGACCCGCGCAGTGAAAGGACCGGACGAGATCCTTGCCATGCGCTGCGCCAGCCATGCCTGCGAAACCGCAGTCGCGGAAATGGAGCGTTTTGCCCGCGCCAATGTGGGTGACGGAAAGACGTCAGAAGATGATATCTGGGCGGTTCTGCATGCCGAGAACATCCGGCGCGGCGGCGAATGGATCGAAACCCGCCTTCTGGCCTCGGGTCAGCGCACCAACCCATGGTTTCAGGAATGCGGCCCCCGGATCACACGCCAGAATGAGATCATCGCCTTTGATACCGACCTGATCGGCTCTTACGGGATCTGCATCGATATCTCGCGCACGTGGTGGATTGGGGATCAAAAACCGCGACCCGACATGATCTATGCGATGCAGCATGCGCATGAGCACATCATGACCAATATGGAGATGCTGAAACCGGGCGTCACAATCCCCGAGTTGTCGGCCGGATGCCATAAACTGGATGACAAATTCCAGGCGCAGAAATACGGCTGCATGATGCATGGCGTCGGTCTGTGCGATGAATGGCCCTTGGTCGCCTATCCGGATCAGGCGGTTGCGGGGTCCTACGACTATCCGCTCGAACCCGGCATGGTGCTGTGCGTCGAGGCCGCCCTGGGCGAGGTTGGCGGAGATTTCTCGATCAAGCTGGAAGATCAGGTTCTGATCACCGAGGATGGCTATGAGAACCTGACCAAATACCCGTTCGACGCGCAGTTGATGGGTCAGGGATAAAGGCTAGCGATCCTTTCTCCAATCTGACCGTTTGACATTGCCGTGCCAGTCTTCTGGCGCGGTAATGGCGTTTTGTTGAACGTCGACAAGGGGCCAGTTCTGCCCCAGCGCAAAGCTGACTGCGCCGGTCAGGATAAGCGCGAGTACGACTCCGGGGTGCAGTGTTGGTTTCAGCGGGACATTGGGTGCATGTGCCATGTTGGCCTCCGTTCCTTTTGTCTGGGATGCAGGAAACCTGGGGGCCATTCATTCATTAGTAAAATGAATGTTTAATGTATATAACTTCACAAAAATTGATTTCCTGATACTCTGAGATGGGCAAGCAGGTCGCCAGCCATATGCGGAATTGGGTATCAAATCCTCACCTTACCGTGACGCTTCTGACATAAGGGTTGAGAGAAGCGGCGCCAGAACACAGTATTGGCGGGATCCCAACACCAAGGAATACCCATGCCCACCGAACGCATTACCTTTGCCGGTCACGACGGCAGCCAACTGGCCGCGCGCCTCGATCTGCCGGATGGGCCGGTTCTGGCAACTGCGCTGTTTGCCCATTGCTTTACCTGCTCAAAGGACATTCCCGCAGCACGACGTATTTCGACGCGACTGGCTGCCATGGGCATTGCGGTTTTGCGGTTTGACTTTACCGGGCTGGGCCACTCGGGCGGCGAGTTCGCGAACACCACTTTTACCTCGAATGTCGAAGACCTGATCGCGGCGGCGCAATACCTGGCCGGGCGGAACATGGCCCCGGCCCTGCTGATCGGCCATTCGCTTGGCGGAGCGGCCGTGTTGCGCGCCCGCGCCGATATTCCGTCCGTGAAGGCGGTGGTCACGCTGGGCGCACCTGCGGATCCCGGCCATGTCTCGCACCATTTCGAGGCCGCTCTGCCCGAGATTGAGGCTGAGGGCAGCGCCGAAGTATCGCTGGGCGGGCGGCCGTTCCGGATCGGCAAGGCCTTTGTCGATGATATCTCGGAAACCGCGCTGTCCCCGGCCATCGCCGAGTTGAAGGCGGCCCTGTTGATCCTGCATGCCCCGCGGGACGAAACGGTCAGCATCGACAATGCCAGTACGATTTTCCTGGCCGCCAAGCACCCCAAAAGCTTTGTCACCCTCGACGATGCCGACCACCTGATCACCCGCGCGTCCGATGCGGATTATGCCGCCGACGTGATTGCGGCCTGGGTGTCCCGGTACGTCAAGCTGTGCCCGCCTGCACCCCCACCCGGTGCGCCAGAGGGCGTCGTGCGCGTGACCGAGGCCGACCCGTCGGGTTTTCTGCAGGACATCCAATCCGGTCCGCGGCATCACGCCGTCGCCGATGAGCCCGCCTCGTATGGCGGCACGGATCGCGGCATGTCGCCCTATGGCTTCGTATCCTCGGGGCTTGGGGCCTGCACGTCGATGACCATCCGCATGTATGCGCGCCGCAAGCGCTGGCCGTTGACAGCCATCACTGTGGATGTGTGCCACAACAAGGTACACGCACAGGACGCAGGCCTTGCCAGCGAGGGCAAGGTGGATCAGTTCCGCCGCAAAATCCGGCTTGAGGGGCCGCTGGACGCCGAGCAAAGGGCAAAATTGCTTGAGATCGCCGACAAATGCCCCGTGCATCGCACTCTGGAGGGCAGCGCCCAAATCACAACCGAACTGCTCGCCTAGCATCAGGCCGGGCCACTGTCGGCGTGATGAAACCCAATCGTGCCAGAAATGAAAAAGGGGCTGCACCTGCAGCTCCTTTTTTGTTAACGCCGCCGCGGAGATGGGCGGTGGATCGGTGGCCGTGCCGCCGGAGGGCGCGCCACCGGCGGACGCGGGCGCGCGGGCGGTTTGGCGACCGGGGGTTTGGGTCGCTGCGGCGGTTTGGAAGTCGGAGGTCCGTTGGGGCGATCAGGCCGGTCGGGACGGTTGATATCAACATCCACATTGACATTGCGATCATGATAATAGTCGTTCCACAGCATCGAGTCATAGAACGGATCATATCCGTACCCGACCCCCACCGTGACGCCATCGCAGGCTGAAAGGGAAAGTGTCGCCACACCGAGGCCCAGCACCAGAGCGGATCGTTTGATCAGTTTACGCATCATCCGCCCCCCTTCACTGCAAAGACCGGAACGACGCGAACACGTCGTTCAGATCGTCTACATAGGCCGGATCCGCCCCATCCCGCAGGATCGCAACCACAATGGCAACGCGGTTCTTCGGCAGATCGACGATCGTAGCGGTGAAATTCACCCCGCGCGCGTCGCGTGTACCGGTGCCCCGGATGATCCGGGCAGGCAGCCCTCCGACCCTTGTGTCGCTGGTGCTGGTGACGGTTGGGTCCTTGACCAGAAACTTGTCGATATCATCCAGATACCGGATGCCGCCCTGAATGTCGGTCACTCCGGCGGGTGAGACGAAACCCATCCACACATTGTCATCCGTGAACGGCCTGATCCCCATAACCCGCGCGACAGCGCGGGGATCGCCCAGTTCGGTGTCCTCGATCTCACGCGGGCCACCGGTTCGGATGGTCCAGAAATCGGGCACATCAAAGCGAAACAACCCCTGTCCTTCGTCGGTGTAGATGACCGGCGTTTCGGCCCCGGCAGTGCCCGCAAAGAACAACGCGGCACATAAGGCGGGCGTTGAAAGAAATGGAATACGCATATCTGAATAGCCTGATGGTTTCTCAGGTCTCAGGTTGAACCACCAATGCCCTCGTTGTCCAGCAGCACATTGGAGAGACAACAAAAATCCCGCATCCGAGTCCATCGGATGCGGGTTCGATTGTCGTCGACGGGTCCGGGATCAGGTGCGGGCGTTGCCGACCAGTTTCCAAACCGCCGGGATCAGCAGCGCGGCCAGGGCCAGCTTGATCGCATCGCCCACCAGGAACGGTGTCAGACCCCATTCCAGGATCGGCTTGTCCCAGCCATAAAGCTGACCCAGCCACAGCAGGCCGGGCACATAGATCAGCACGTTGGCCAGAACCAGTGCCAGCGCCAGTTTACCGACCGAACGATCCCAACCGCGCGCCGCCAGAGCGCCCAGAGCCAGGGTCGCCAGCACATAACCGACCAGATAGCCGCCGGTGCCGCCCATCATGTAGGTCAGACCGAATTTCTCGGCCGAGGAGCCTGCGAAGACGTCAAAGCCCAGCGCGCCGACCAGCAGGTAACCCAGCATGGTCACCAAACCCAGGCGCGCGCCATATGCGGTGCCGATGGTCAGCACGGCAAAGGTGCCCATGGTGATCGGAACCGGCCACATCGGCACTTTGATCTTGGCGGCCACAGCCAGCGCAACGATGCCCAAAGCAACCAGTACGATCTGTTTTACGCGCAGCGCCGTCCCCTCGCGCGGGCCAAATGCATTGGCCAATACGTTCGCATTCATTTCGTTTTCTCCACTTCTGGATCTCTTTGCACATGCAGCAATGCCCGTTCCGGGCCGTTGCTGCAAGATGATTACGCTATCGGGGCGTATTTGGTCTCCATTTCATAGGATTTTCGCGGTCCGGACACCGTCCAGCGGACTGCCCAGCGCGGCCATCCCGAGAAATCGTATGATGCATCATAGCTGTCGGGCGGGCAATCGTGATGGTCTTCGGCCCGCACCTGGCCCAATGTCAACGCGTGGAAATAGCGATCATCGTCGAAATGGATCGCAATCCGCTCTCCTGCATCACGCCAAAGGTATCGCCGCGTCCCGGTCATCGCGGGCTGCTCCGGAATGCGCAGCGTAACGGTTTCATCATAAATCAGACCGTTCGCCTCGCGCCGCAGCACGGCGGTGCCGTCGGCTTGAACCAGTTGCCCCGCCCGGTCGTCCCGGATCAGGCGCTCAAGGCTCCAGCTTCCTTCGAAATCGGACAGGGTTTCGGGCAGCATCACTCGGCATATGTCCCGTCTGTTGTCCCGCCGGCCTGATCGACAAATCTGATCGTATCGCCCTTTTGCAGAACATCGTAGCAGGCCCACAGCTCGGACGGCGGCCAGATCGAGCAATACTGATCGCCACGCACTGCCCAACGCCCGGCACTGGGACGGCCCGAGAAATACTGTGTCACCATCGTATCCTCGAAAGCCTGCCAGACACCCTTGCCGTAATCGAGCTTCCGCTCGGTCAGGGCCTGCAGAATCTCGTCACCGGTCAGCGCACGAAACTCTTGCGCGGCCAGAATACCCGGCCAGAGCAACAAAATCAGGGCAAACCGTCTCATCCCGGCACTCGCGTCTTGTTCCCTAGGACATGCGCGGCTAAACCCCGCGCCAACGCCTCATCCCAATCACAAAAAGGTGCTGCCGCCAATGATTCCCCGCTATTCCCGCCCTGACATGGTCGCCATCTGGTCGCCCGAGAGCAAGTTCCGCATCTGGTACGAGATCGAAGCGCACGCTTGCGACGCCATGGCCGATCTGGGTGTGATCCCGCGTGAAAACGCCGAGGCCGTCTGGAAAGCCAAGGACGTCGAATTCGACGTTGCCCGCATTGATGAGATTGAGGCCGTCACCAAGCACGACGTCATCGCCTTCCTGACCCATCTGGCCGAGCATGTGGGCAGCGAGGAAGCCCGCTTCGTGCATCAGGGCATGACCTCTTCGGACGTGTTGGACACCTGCCTCAACGTGCAACTGACCCGCGCCGCCGATATTCTGATTGCCGATCTCGAAGGCCTGCTGGCCGCGCTGAAGCGCCGCGCAATCGAACACAAGCACACCATCCGCATCGGTCGCAGCCACGGCATCCACGCCGAACCCACCACCATGGGTCTGACTTTTGCCCGGTTCTACGCCGAGATGGACCGCAACCTGTCCCGGATGCGCGATGCCCGTGCGGAAATCGCAACCGGCGCGATCAGCGGCGCGGTCGGTACTTTCGCCAATATCGACCCGCGCGTCGAAGAACATGTCTGCGATCAGCTAGGTCTGGTGCCCGAACCGATCAGCACGCAGGTCATCCCGCGCGACCGCCACGCGGCCTTCTTTGCAACGCTCGGTGTCATCGCCAGCAGCGTCGAAAACATCGCCATCGAAATCCGCCACATGCAGCGGACCGAAGTGCTGGAGGGGGCCGAGTTCTTCTCGATGGGTCAGAAAGGCTCGTCGGCCATGCCGCACAAGAAGAACCCGGTGTTGACCGAGAACCTCACCGGTCTGGCGCGCATGGTCCGCGCCGCCGTGATCCCGGCGATGGAGAACGTGGCGCTCTGGCATGAACGCGATATCTCGCATTCCTCGGTCGAACGTATGATCGGGCCGGACGCCACGATCACGTTGGATTTTGCACTGGCCCGTCTGACCGGCGTGATCGACAAGATGCTGATCTTCCCCGAGAACATGCTGGAGAACATGAACAAGTTCCCCGGTCTGGTGATGAGTCAGCGGGTTCTACTGGCGCTGACGCAGGCAGGGGTCAGCCGCGAGGACGCCTATGCCATGGTTCAGCGCAACGCGTTGAAGGTTTGGGAACACCGTACCGATTTCAAAGAAGAACTGCTGGCAGACGCGGACGTCACCGCCGCGCTGAGCCCTGCGGAAATCGAAGAGAAGTTCGACCTCGGCTATCACACCAAGCATGTCGACACGATTTTTGAGCGTGTATTCGGCGAATAAACGCCCAAAACCCTGTAACAAAGGCCCGGTCCGCTCAACTAGCAGGCCGGGCCTTTTTGCGAATGCAAGGAAATCGGTTAAGCTAAAGCCGTTGTTTCTGCGAGAGGGACAGATCATGATCCGCACCATTCTTTGCACAATTGCACTTGTCTGTATGGCGTCAACAAGCCTGGCCTGTAATTCACATTCCAAACAGACCCAATCCTGCGCCGAAGGCTCGGTCTGGGATCAGGAAACGTCGAGCTGCGTAAAAATCGTCAATAGCTGAGCAGCTTCTTTCCTGATTGTGAATAAAACTACCGCGTCCGGTGTTAGCTTTTTTGAAGATCGCACTATTGTCTCACAAAGCAGCCCCGAGAACGGAGTATCATTATGCGCCTTGTATTAGCATCCGCAATTGCATTTCAGGCATTTGCCTTTGCCACCATGGTTCACGCCGCAGGCGGTGACAGCAACCCGCCCAAGCCGACCAACACCACCAAGAAATGCCTCTTTGGCCGCGTCTATGACGAAGCGGCGGGGCGTTGCGTAAAGCCCAACAAGACAAACTTCACTGAGGACCAGCTTTATGATGCCGTGCGCGAACTGGCCTATGACGGGCAGTACGAGAACGCTCAGGGCATTCTGCGCATCATGGATCAGGACGACGACCGGGTGCAGACCTATTGGGGTTTCACCTATCGCAAGATGGGTGAGTTGGAATTGGCCAACGCATTCTATCAGAAGGCCATCGCGACCAACCCAGACAATATTCTGGCCCGCAGCTACATGGGCCAGGGGTTTGTGGCCGAGGGCAAGACCGAACTGGCCATCGCCCAGTGGCGCGAGATCAAGGCGCGCGGTGGTGAAGGTACTTGGGCCGAAGCGTCCCTGCGCGAGGCCATCCGCACCGGGCTGACCTATAGCTACTAGGGTTCAGGGTTTCTTTACCCGTCTCTCGTTATTCTGCCTGCAACGCGAACTTGGTATTGCAGGCAGATGCAGGACACACATGCATTGGTAGAAATGGCGCCGGGCGCTCAGCGCCCCGCTGCCGGTCAGGATGACGCAGCGCCACGGGTGGTGCCCCGGCAACTCAGCAGCCGGGAAAAGGCCGCCGTCGTGGTGCGATTGCTCTTGAACGAAGGTGCCGACATCCCGCTTGAGGAATTGCCCGACTCACTTCAGGAAAAGCTGACCCATCAGCTGGGTCAGATGGGCCTCGTTGACCGGGTGACGCTGGCGTCTGTGGCGCAGGAATTTGCTGACGCACTGGACGGTGTGGGCCTTTCCTTTCCGCACGGTCTGGCCGGGGCCTTGGATGCCGTGAATGGCAAGATCGCCCCGGCGACCGCCGCACGGCTGCGCAAGGTGGCTGGCGTGCGGCAGATTGGCGACCCTTGGCAACGCCTGCGTGAGGTTCCGCCGGAAGAGCTGGCTGAAATGGCCAAAGCAGAAAGCACCGAGGTTGCGGCGGTGATGCTGTCAAAGCTTGAAACGGCGACGGCGGCACAGATCCTCGGCCACCTGCCCGGCCCCACGGCGCGACGGATCACGTATGCGGTATCCAAGACCGCCAACGTGACGCCCGAAGCGGTCGAACGTATCGGGTGGTCTCTGGCCGCGCAACTGGACCAGCGCCCGACCCCGGCCTTTCGCGATGGCCCCGGCGCGCGGGTTGGCGCGATCCTCAACCAGTCCGCTGCGGCCACGCGCGATGGTCTGCTGACCGCGCTGGACGAGGAAGATGCCGATTTTGCCTGTGTCGTCCGGCAATCGATATTTCTGTTTTCTCATATCCCTGCCCGCATTCAACCGCGCGACATCCCGGCAATCCTGCGCGGCGTGGATCAACCGGTCCTTGTGACCGCGCTCGCAGGGGCAAGCAGCGAAGACGACTCGGCGGCGGTCGAGTATATCCTGTCGAACATCTCGTCACGTATGGCCGATAACCTGCGCGAAGAGGTGGCGGATCGCGGCAAAGTCAAGCAATCCGAAGCCGAAGACGCGATGTCGCAGATCGTCACCGCCATCCGCGCCTTGCTGGACGAAGGCACGATCACCCAAGTCGATATTGATTAAGACGAAGCCTAGCCCCACTTGTGATAAAAGAACGGGGCCTGTATGTCTGTTCGCGCAAATCACAACACCCAGGTGTCCTTCCCCATGCCCGTCGAAAAGTCGGAACTGAGCCGATTTGAGCTTGGAAAATACTATGTCACCAACCTGTTTATGAAAGGTGTGATCGGCGGCATGCGTCTGCTGCCATACGAGCGGCGCATTGGTGCGATGGGCGCTTTGACCCGCTGGCTTGCGCCCGTGGTCGGATTCCGCACGCGGGTCCGGCGCAACCTGAAACTGACCTGTCCCGATCTGCCCGAGGATGAGGTCAATCGTATCTGCCGGGCGGTGCCCGACAATGCCGGGCGCGCGATTATGGAGCATTTCTCGGCCGATGGTTTCATCGACCGGCAAAGCAAAGCCAAGGTGACGGGCTCGGGCGTTGAAGCCTTTGACAAGGCTGTTGCCGAAGGCAAGCCGGTGATGATGATCACTGCGCATTTCGGCCATTATCTGGCGGCTCGCGTCGCGCTGCAGGCCCGCAGCGGCCAGCCCATCGGCTGCCTCTATCGCCGCATGGCCAACCCCTATTTCAACGAGATGTATGTGGACGCCTTTTATCAGACCGGCGCGCCCATGTTCGAACAAGGCCGTCGCGGCATGGTCGAGATGGTTCGCTCGCTCAAGAAAGGGGGCATCATCGCGATTGTGTCAGACCTGCACGCCCATGGCGGCGAAGAGCTGACCTTTTTCGGCAAGCCCGCCGTCACTTCGGTGCTGAATGCCGAACTGGCGATCAAATACAAGGCTGTGCTGATCCCATGCTATGCGGTGCGCGAGCCCAATGGCATCGATTTTGAGATCGTGCTGCACGAACCCGTGCCCCACACCGATCCCAAGACCATGACCCAGTTCACCAATGACGACCTTGAGACGATGGTGCGGCAGCATATGGGGCAATGGTTCTGGATTCACCGCCGTTGGAAAGCCTGGAAGAAACTGGGCGTTCAGCCACAGGATATGCCCTGATTACTTGACCCTTGTCGCCGCCACAATCGGCCCGTGCCCGGTGCGCTGTACCAGCACAACGGCAGGCAGGTCGGATGACAATGATGCGGTAAAGATCTGCGGCGCCACCCCATCCCAGTGCCCCGCGATCTGCCAGTTTTCGACCACGTTGGCATAGTCCAGCTCACGGCCCGCCAGCTCTCCGCGCCGGATCGAAGCGTGGCGCAATGGTGAGTATTGTACGATGCGCACCTCATAGGTTTGACCGGCGGGCAGTTCGACCGGGGCAACATCCACAACCACGTCATTGCCCGTGCGCGTGGCGCGCACCTCTGCCTCTGGTGCGGCGGTCAGGTGGGCGTTGATCAGACGATTCAACTCACCCGCTTTGGCGCCTACAACATCCTGCTGCCCGTTAACGACCATCTGCGGCGTATAGATCATGGTCCGCCCACCTTCCCGCGCATAGGCACGTTGACGCTCGGTATGGTCGGGGCGGGCATATTCATCTTTCCAGCCAATATAGTCCCAATAATCCACATGCAGCGCCAGTCCGATCACGTCGTCGCGCTTGGCAAGCTCTTCCATCATCCGATCCGCCGGCGGGCAAGAGGAGCAGCCCTGCGACGTGAACAGCTCAACCACGACCGGGTCGCTTTCCGCGTGGGCGGCGGTGGTCAGAAAGAATGAGGCTATCGCGGTCAGGGCGGCTGATCTGATCATGACTCTCTCGGTATGGCTGGGCTTTGGAAATGTCTAAACCGAATTCCCTTAAACCACCAATCAAGGTTTCTTGAGAGCTTGACGGCAGAATTTCGCAAAATGTGTGCAATGGCATACAAAAATCACCGCAGACGGTTTGTTGGTCCTTGAACCGTCAACAATCGTGATACAGATAAGCGTTAGCGAATCCCATATTCCAAGGCATTTGAGAGGGAGGCCAGTAGATGCCCATCAAAGTCGGACAGGATACCGCCAAGACACGCCGCAGCCTGAGCGTGAATGGCAAGTCCATTTCCTATTACTCGATCCCCGCCGCACAAGAGGCCGGCCTGGGTGATTTCTCGAACCTGCCCGCCGCGCTGAAAGTGGTGCTGGAAAACATGCTGCGGTTCGAAGACGCCGGTTTTTCCGTCTCGGTTGACGACATAAAGGCCTTCGCCGAATGGGGTGCAAATGGCGGCAACAACCCACGCGAGATCGCTTATCGCCCGGCCCGCGTGCTGATGCAGGACTTCACCGGTGTTCCCGCCGTCGTGGACCTGGCCGCAATGCGCGACGGGATCAAAGGGCTGGGTGGTGACGCGCAGAAGATCAACCCGCTGAACCCGGTCGATCTGGTCATCGACCACTCAGTCATGATCGACGAATTCGGCAACCCGCGCGCATTCCAGATGAATGTCGATCGCGAATATGAACGCAACATGGAACGCTACCAGTTCCTGAAATGGGGTCAGAACGCCTTCAACAACTTCCGCGTCGTGCCCCCCGGCACCGGCATCTGCCATCAGGTGAATCTGGAATATCTGGCCCAGACCGTCTGGACCGACACCGACCAGAACGGCGATGAGGTCGCCTATCCCGACACGCTGGTCGGCACTGACAGCCACACCACCATGGTCAATGGCATGGCCGTTCTGGGCTGGGGCGTTGGCGGCATCGAGGCCGAGGCCGCGATGCTGGGTCAGCCGATCTCGATGCTGATCCCTGAGGTCGTGGGCTTTGAACTGACCGGTGCGATGGTCGAAGGCACCACCGGCACCGATCTGGTTCTGAAAGTCGTCGAGATGCTGCGCGAAAAGGGCGTTGTGGGCAAATTCGTCGAGTTCTTCGGCGAAGGTCTGGATCGCCTGCCGCTGGCCGACCGCGCAACCATTGCCAATATGGCCCCCGAATACGGCGCGACCTGTGGCTTCTTCCCGATCGACGGGGAAACCCTGCGGTATATGCGCAATACGGGCCGTGACGAAGACCGCATCGCGCTGGTCGAGGCCTATGCCAAGGAAAACGGCTTGTGGCGGGGGGCGGATTATGCGCCGATCTACACTGACACGCTCAGCCTCGATATGGGCACCATTGTTCCCGCCATCTCGGGTCCGAAACGCCCGCAGGACTATGTTGCGCTGACCGACGCCAAGGCCGCCTTCACCAAGGAAATGGAAGAAACTTTCAAGCGCCCGATGGGCAAAGAGGTTCTGGTCAAAGGCGAAAACTACGCGATGGAATCGGGCAAGGTTGTAATTGCCTCGATCACGTCCTGCACAAACACCTCGAACCCCTATGTGATGATCGGCGCGGGTCTGGTGGCGCGCAAGGCGGCCGCGTTGGGCCTGAACCGCAAACCGTGGGTCAAAACCTCGCTGGCACCGGGTTCACAGGTCGTCTCGGCCTATCTTGAGGCCGCCGGTCTGCAGGATGATCTGGACGCCATCGGTTTTAACCTCGTGGGCTATGGCTGCACGACCTGTATCGGAAACTCTGGTCCGATCCAGAGGGAAATCAGCGAAGCCATTGCCGAGGGCGATCTGGTCGCGACCTCGGTCCTGTCGGGCAACCGCAACTTCGAGGGCCGGATCTCGCCCGACGTGCGCGCCAACTATCTGGCGTCACCGCCGCTGGTCGTGGTCTATGCGCTGGCCGGGACGATGGATATCGACCTGACCTCGGAACCTGTTGGACAGGATAAGGACGGCAATGATGTCTTCATGAAAGACCTGTGGCCGTCGCAGAAGGAAATCGCCGATCTGGTCGAGGCCACAGTGACCCGCGAAGCGTTCCAGTCGAAATATGCCGATGTCTTCAAGGGCGACGAAAAGTGGCAGGCGGTCGAGGTTCCGCAGCAGGAAACCTATGACTGGCCGCCCACTTCGACCTATATCCAGAACCCACCCTATTTCCAGGGCATGGGCCCCGAGCCGGGCACCATTTCGAACATCGAAGGGGCCAAGGTGCTGGCTGTTCTGGGCGACATGGTCACCACCGACCATATCTCGCCCGCCGGGTCTTTTGCCACTACGACGCCTGCGGGCAAGTATCTGACCGACCGTCAGGTGCAACCGCGCGAGTTCAACTCGTATGGCTCACGCCGGGGCAACCACGAGGTGATGATGCGCGGCACTTTCGCCAATATCCGCATCAAAAACGAGATGCTTGAGGGTGTCGAAGGCGGCTATACCAAAGGGCCGGATGGCGAACAGACCTCGATCTATGACGCATCGATGGCCTATCAGGCTCAGGGCACGCCGCTGGTGGTGTTCGGCGGCGAGCAATACGGCGCGGGATCGTCACGCGACTGGGCGGCCAAAGGCACCGCGCTGCTGGGCGTCAAGGCGGTGATTGCCGAAAGCTTTGAACGCATCCACCGTTCGAACCTTGTTGGCATGGGTGTGATCCCGTTCGAATTCACGGGCGGCGACAACCGCAAGACGCTGGGTCTGACAGGGGACGAGACCGTCTCGATCCATGGGCTGGACACGATCCAACCGCTGCAGGACGTGCCCTGCACCATCGTTTACGGTGATGGTACCGAGAAGACGATCACATTGAAGTGCCGTATCGATACCGCGCCCGAGATCGAATACATCGAAAACGGTGGTGTGCTGCATTATGTGCTGCGCAACCTGGCCCAGGCATCGTAACGCGCAGGTAGAAACGTAAACTCAGACCCCCGGCAATCGCCGGGGGTTTTTTGTTTTCTGGTCATTTATTCCAAAATCTGAAACTGTTTGGAAAAGATGACGCACGGAAACCAATAGCCATGAAAAAACCCAATGCCCTGATGGTCTGCTCGCTCAGCGTCATAGCAGTGATCGGGATATGGGGCGTCATCGATATCGAAAGCTTGGTGAGTTGGGCGAATGCAATTGTTCAGCAAACCTTTCACAGCCGCGGATGGTTCGTGATGCTGGCGGCCTCGGGAATGCTGATCGGTTGCCTTGTGCTGGCGTTTTCCCCTTATGGCAACATTCGTCTTGGCCGGGATGATGACAAGCCAGAGTTTTCCACCACGACCTGGATTTCCATGCTCTTTTCTGCAGGGATGGGTGTGGGGTTGCTGTTCTGGGCGGTGGCAGAGCCGTTGACCCATTTTAGTTTCATCTCGGGCATGGCGCCGGACTTCATTGCAGCGCAGCAAGCCATGTTGGCCACGAACTTTCACTGGGGTTTACATGCCTGGGCCATTTACGGCTCGACCGCGCTTACGATTGCCTATTTCAGCTTTCGTCGCGGCACCGGGATGATGGTCAGCGCACCGATCAAAAACCTGTTTCCGGGCCAACGCTGGGCCGAGTGCGTTGGCTGGCTGTCTGACCTAATGGCCATCGTCGCGATTGCGATCGGCGTTGGTGGCTCTATGGCGATGGGTGTGTTTCAGGTCGCGGACGGCATCGCCGTCATGGGAAACAGCGACACGGTCGGAGCGATCCTGATCGGCGTGGTTTTCGTGGCAATGGTGGCCGCCTATGTACCTGCACTTCTGATCGACCTGGGACAAGGGATGGCGCGGCTGTCAAATGCGGCGATGTTGATTGCCATCAGTCTGGTGGCCTACACGGTGGTCCTTGGCCCCACCGAATACCTTTTGAACACCGTGGTTCAGGGTTTCGGCGACTACGTCCGTAATGTGATACCAAGAGGCTTTCAAACCTTTGCGTTTTTTGGCGATGACGTAGCCCGATGGTTCAGCGACTGGACCCTCACCTATATGGTCTGGTGGATCGCGTGGGGGCCGTTCGTGGGTGTATTTGTTGCACGCATCTCGCGCGGCAGGACGATCCGGGAATTCGTGATCGGCGTACTGTTCGCGCCGACGCTGTTTTCGATTCTCTGGTTCGGAGCTTTCGGTGGCATTGGCCTGTTTGAAGCGCTCAATGGCGCAGGCGAATTGCTGGCCTATACACAATCCAATATCGAGCGTGTGACTTTTGCCCTGCTCGACCGCCTGCCGCTATCCCTGATTACCACATTAGCCACGGTACTTGCGGCCTTTCTTTTCATCGTCACAAGCGTCGTCAGCGCAGCGTTTGTGTTGGGAACATTCTCGACAGGCGGGGATGAGAACCCGCCCCCACGCGTGCGCCTGATCTGGGGGGCGCTGCTGGGTCTTTTGAGCGTCGCGATGATCCTGTCAGGATCGGTGGATTCGGTGAAAATCCTGATCTCTCTGGGGGCGTTACCCTTTGTGTTCATATCGGTGCTGTTGATGGTGTGCCTGATCCGAGGATTGCGAGAGGAGGGTCAAAATCATGCTGATCGGTGATCTGACTGATACCCTGATGAATCTGGTCACCTTCGCCTTCATCGCGGCGATGATCTGGATTCTCATTCGCGAGTAGCGAGGAGCCGCCGTTCTCGTTTGGTCGGAAGCCTGTTATAATAGAGACTTTAACCGCCTGCCGCCTTCTCCAGCGCGGGACGGATTGTGTTTTCGATCACCCGCTGTGTGATGGGCCCAGCCCAGCGCAGGATAATCGTGCCCTCACCGTCGATCACATAGGTTTCGGGCACACCGTAGACACCCCAGTCCAGCCCCATGCGGCCCTGTTCATCCCGCCCGATACCGGTATAGGGATCGCCCAATTCGGCCAGGAACTCCTCGGCGTTGTCCAGTTGGTCTTTGTAATTGATGCCATAGACCGAAATACCCTCGTCCGACAGCGCCTGCAGGTTGGGGTGTTCGACGCGGCAGGGTGCGCACCAGCTGGCCCAGTAGTTGACCAGCTTGACCTCACCATCGCGCAGGGCCGCATCGTCAAAGCCCGGTTTGCCCGCGAATTCTGTCAGAACAACGGGCGGCGCCGGTTGGCCCTCGCGCGCGGACGGCAGCGCGTTGGGATCGTCGCGGAACATGCCGATACCTGCCAGCACGGCGAAGGCTCCGAAAATCAGCGGGGGCGCGATCATCAGCGGCGATATCTTAGCCATTGCGCGACATCCTTTGTTCAACCTTCTCCATCTCGGCCCGCACCTTGCGGCCCCGGATCACGCTGAAACCCACCAGCGCGACCAGAAGCCCGATGGAGACCACATAGGACCAAAGCACGGTATCGGCATATTTTCCAAGATCAGGGATCATCCATTCACCCTTTCCCGCGCCAGCAGAGCCTTGATCCGGCGGGCGCGGATTTCCGTGCCCGTGCGATAAAAGACCAGCGCGATGAATAGCAGCACAAAGCCGATGATACACAGCATCAGCGGATAGAAGTAGATATTGCTGACTTTCTCCTCGGTATCCGTTCCGGTAATCGCCCCGGCCCGCATTACCGAGGCCCCCTGATGCAGCCCCTGATTCCAGAAGTTCACCGCATAGCGGCTGAGCAGCGCAAAGACCGATCCAACAAGGCACAGGACCGAGGTCAGATCCGCCGCCGTATCGGGGTCCTCGATCGCTTCCCACAAGGCGACATAGCCCAGATAAAACAGGAAGAGGATCAGGAACGAGGTCAGGCGCGGATCCCAGGCCCACCAGGTCCCCCACATGGGTTGTCCCCAGATTGCGCCTGTGGCCAATGCGATCAGGGTCATCACGATACCAATCGGCGCTGCGGCACGCGCCGCCAGCGCACTGACATGGTGGCGGCGTACCAGCCAGACCAGCGAAGTCGCCAACATCATCAGCCAGCAATTGATCGCCATCAGCGCAGCGGGCACATGCAGGTAGATGATCTTGACGGTCGAGCCCTGTTTGTAATCATCAGGGGTGAAGAAGAAGCCCCAGACCAGTCCGACGACCAGGCATACAGCCGAGGTGATCCAGAAGAATGGCAGGACGCGCTCGCTGGTGGCAAGAAACTTGCGCGGATTGGCGTATTCCCACAGGGCGTTGGCTTTGGCTGCGATTGTCATGTGCCCTATCTAGTCCGAGTCGGTGTGGTTCTCAATTGACCTCGGTCAATCATCGTTCCGGTCATCTGAGATTGATACGCAGGACGGCGGCGCTGGCAAAGGGCAGCAGTGCAACCGTGGCGGCGGTGATCCCGGCCAGCATAAGCAGCGGGGTTTGTGTCTCCATCCCGGTGGCCCCGCGTCGGGCGACCTCGGCCCCGAAAATCAGCGTTGGGACGTAAAGCGGCAGGACGAGCAGCGACAACAGCAGTCCTCCGCGCTTCAGGCCGACGGTCAGGGCCGCGCCGAAAGTGCCGATGACGCTCATGGCCGGAGTGCCGATCAGCAGCGAGATGACCAGCCAAAAGAAACCGGGCACAGGCAGGTTCAGCAACACACCCAGAAACGGCGCCGCCAGAACCAGCGGCAGGCCGGTTGTCAGCCAATGGGCCAGCGCCTTGATGGTGACCACGGATTCCAATGGCAGCGGCGCGGTGGCAAGCAGGTCGAGCGAGCCGTCCTCCCAATCCAATGCCAGCAAGCGGTCGAGGGACAGCAGGCACGCAAGCAGAGCGCCAAGCCACAGCACCCCCGGCGCGATGGTGGACAGCAGCGAAGATTGCGGACCGACCGAGAAAGGCACCAGTACGGTCACGATCAGGAAGAAAGCCAGACCCAGGCCAAATCCTCCGCCCGCGCGGAAGGCCAGTTTCAGGTCGCGCAGCAGCAGAGCGATCACAGGAAGCCTCCGTCGAAATCGTCGATGGGTTTGGGCTTGGCCTTATTGGGGCCGACATCCAGAACCTCTCCGTCCAGGCCGAGGTCGATATGGGTGGCGATCAGCGCGGACCCTCCCTGCCCCAGATGCGCGCGAACGGCATCGGCGAACATCTGCACCGCGTTTTTATCCAAAGACACAGTCGGTTCGTCCAGCATCCATATCGGTCGTCCGGTGACCAACATCCGCGCCAGCCCGAGGCGGCGTTTTTGTCCTGCCGACAGGTTTCCGGCGTGCCGGTCCGCCAAATCGTTCAGGGCGAAAGCGTCGAGTGCGTTTTGGATCCCTCGTGTTCCGAAGACCGAGGCCCAGAAGCTGAGGTTTTCGAACACTGTCAGCGTTGGTTTCAGGCCATCAGAATGCGAAGCATAGGCGATCTGATCCTCGGCCCCTTCGATGTGACCGGCCAGCGGCGGTTGCAGGCCAGCAAGTGTGCGCAGCAGGGTCGTCTTGCCGATCCCATTTGGCCCTCGCAGGATCAGCGCCTTTCCCCCGGAGAGCGAAAAGCTGAGCCCTTCAAGCACGGGAACGCCGCCTCGGGCGATGGCCAGATCGGTTACTGTCAGTGTCATGTCGCCCGCTTAGCGGATTGCGGGCGCGGGCAAAAGGTCGGAATTGCCGCAGAGTGGATGGGGGATGTTGTCTGGCAAGTTCGGAGCGAGGGGCCAGCCCCTCGCGCTCCCCGGGATATTTTCAGCCAGATGAAGAACGGATCCCTAGACCGGGATCAGCGCCAGCGCGACACGACGGCCTTCGGACAGAAGCACGTTATAGGTGCGGCAGGCGGCTGGGGAATTCATGATTTCGACGCCGATACCGGCCTCTTCCAGCGTCTTGCGCAGGTTGGCAGGTATGTGGGTCAGGTCTTTGCCGGTGCCGATGAACAGGACGTCGATCTGGTCGGACAAGGCCAGAAGCGTGTCTTCGTCCGCATAACCGCCCCATGGCGCCGTACCTGTGGGGCCAGTCAGGATTGGGCCTTCATGCACCTGTCCGCCAACGCGAAAAAAGCCGGGGCCGTAGCCGTCGACAGGCAGGGCATTGGTGTAAGTGATCTCATTCAGGCGCATGGCGGGGTTTTAACCCCAAAGCGGCAGTCCGGACAAGGCCGCGGACGCGATCACCAGATAGGCCGTGATGCGATAGAGCTTTTCCCGCTCGGGCCGGAACATCCAGCCGCCTAGCCAGTTGCCTGCAATGTTGGGAAGGGCGAGCAGCAATCCCATTCCCGCAGTTGCAAAGGTGACCCGCGCCATTCCGGTGAGATAGCCGAGGATCAGGAAATCGAAAGCGAAGAGGAACAGCAGGATCGTGGCGCGGATCACGGCAACTGGAAGCGGACGCGACATATAGAACAGGATGACTGCCGGGCCCGGAAGACCCGCGACACCACCGAGAAACCCCGCAGCACCCCCGATCCCTGCGACCATGCCCCGCCCCACCCGGCCGCGATATCGCAAGCCCAAGATGAGCACAGTCAGCATCGACAGCGAGATCAGGCTGACGAGGTAACGAAACAGTTCCGGTTCGGAACGGGTGAGCAGCCACAGGCCAAGTGGCAGGATCACTGCACATCCCAGTACCAGGCGTGTCAGGTCGGCCTTGTCGACTGCTCCCCAGGCGCGGCGCAGGTTCGGCAGCGGCCCGAAGATATCCATGATGGTCAGCGCGATAATCGCGCCGAATGGGCCCAGATAGGGACTGGCGAGCGGCAGGAAGATCAGGGCGGTGCCAAACCCGGAAAAGCCGCGCACGATCCCTCCGATCAGGGCGGCGGAAAGGATAACGGCCAGACCGGTTGGGGTCTGGCCGAAATATTCAGGCATCGATATTGGCAAACTGGTTGCCCGCCGTATTCGACGGCTTCGACCAGTCGCGTTTGACCCCCAGCCACAACAGAATGGTCGAGGCCACAAAGACCGATGAATAGGTCCCGACGATCACGCCCCAGATCATCGCGAAGACGAAGCCTCGGATGACGTCTCCGCCCAGCACATAGAGCGAGATCAGCGCCAGCAGGGTGGTGACCGAGGTCATGACCGTTCGGCTGAGCGTTTCGTTGATCGAGATGTTCAGGACTTCTTTGAGGTCTTTCTTCTTGTACTTCCGCAGGTTCTCGCGCACCCGGTCAAAGACCACCACGGTGTCGTTCAGCGAATAGCCGACAATGGTCAGCAGGGCCGCGATGATGGCCAGATCAAAGCGGATTTGCAGTTCCGAGAAGATGCCGATGGTCAGAATCACGTCATGCACCAGTGCCGCCACGGCACCCAACGCGAATTGCCATTCAAAGCGCAGCCAGATGTACACAAGCACCGCGCCAATCGCCAAAGCGACCGCGATAACCGCGGTCTGGATCAGTTCGCCCGAGACCTTAGGGCCCACGGATTCGACCGAGACGAACTGGATTTCCGGGACCACCGTTTGCAGCGCTTGCTCCACCGCGGTGACTGTTGCGGCCGACACCGCCTCGGCATCGTCCTGCGCCTGAATACGGATCATTGCCACGTTCTCGTCCGGCCCGAAAGTCGGATCGAAAATTTCGGTAATGGTCACATCACCCAGCTCCAGCGGCGCGATGGCATCGCGATAGGCACCTACGTCGATCTCTTGCACGCTTTGCGTGCGGATCGTGGTCCCGCCGCGGAAGTCGATGCCGAAGTTCAGTCCCTGCAGCAGGAAGGACCCGAAGCTGATCAACATCAACAGGGCCGAGATTCCCAGCCACAGCTTCCAGCGGCTGAAGAAATCGAACGAGGTCTCTTGCGGTACGAGTTTCAGTCTCATGTCAAACCTCGATCGTTTTCGGACGGCGGCGTTCGAACCACATGACGACCATCAGGCGCGTCACGAAGATCGCGGTGAAGGCCGAGGTCAGGATGCCCAGACCCAGCGTGATGGCAAAGCCGCGCACCGGGCCGCTGCCCATGGCAAACAGGATCACGGCAGTGATGAAGGTGGTCACGTTGGCGTCGACAATAGCCGACAGCGCCTTTTCATAGCCCAACTCGATAGCACGTGCCGGGCCTTTGGCGGATTTCAGTTCCTCGCGGATGCGTTCGAAAATCAGCACGTTGGCGTCCACCGCCATACCCACGGTCAGAACGATACCCGCGATCCCCGGCAGAGTCAGCGTGGCCCCGATCAGTGACAACATGCCAAACAACAGGCCGACATTCAGCACCAGCGCGATATTGGCAAAGAGGCCGAACAGACCATAGCTGAGCGCCATGAAGGCCAGTACCGCGACAAAGGCCACAATGGTCGCCACCTTACCCGCGTCGATGCTATCCTGCCCCAGTTCGGGACCAATGGTGCGCTCTTCAAGGAAATCCAACCCGGCGGGCAATGCGCCTGCGCGCAGCAGAACGGCCAGATTAGTGCTTTCCTCAACGGTAAAATTGCCGGTGATGATACCCGAGCCGCCGGGAATGTGGCTTTGGATCACGGGGGCCGAGATCACCTCATCATCCAGAACAATAGCGAAGGGTGCGCCGATATTTTCCAGCGTGTAGTCGCCGAATTTGCGCGCGCCTGAGGTATTGAAGCGGAAACTGACAGCCGGGCGACCGTTCTGATCGAACGAGGGTTGGGCATCGACCAGTTCTTCACCGGTTACCACGGGGGCAGATTCCAGAGTGTAATAGACCCCGTCTTCATCCAACGAGGGAATGATCTTTTCACCAATGCCCGGAACCGCATCGGGATCAGAGCCGCGACCAACCACAGGGTTGAACGTCAGCTGAGCCGTGGTTCCGATGATCTCTTTCAACTCACCAGCGCTGCCAATGCCCGGCACCTGGATCAGGATACGGTCTGCGCCCTGGCGCTGAATGGTGGGTTCCCGGGTGCCGACCTCATCGATCCGGCGGCGGATGATTTCCAGCGACTGGCGCACGGTACGGTCATCCGAGGCCAGCTTCTCGGCCTCGGATAGTTGCACCACGATGGTGTCTCCATCGGCGAAAGCCTCGATATCAGTGGCCCCTGCCCCAGTCAGTGTCTGCACCTGACGGGCCAGGCCGCGCACAACCTCCAAAGCGCGGGACATGCCTTCGGGCTGGCTGATGCGCAGGCGAATCTGATCAGGAGCCGAGTCCTGACGGCGGATCGTGCCAACGGTCGCGCGTTCATCACGCAGCGCGTCGCGGATTTCGGGCCACATCGCCTCCATCCGGGATTCGTAGACATCGTCGACCTTGACCTCGGCCAGCAGATGCGCACCGCCGCGCAAATCAAGCCCGAGGTTGACCAGAGACGACGGCAGCCAGTTGGGCCATTGCCCGGCTTCAGCCTGCATCTCGGGCGTGTCGATGCCCAGCTCGATCGCGGTCTTGGCATCGTTGGATTGCTCAACACGCGTGTAAAACGCATTCGGCAGGGCCAAGAGCAGGCCGATCACACAGACCGACCAGATCAGAACCCGCTTCCAGGTATCAATTTGCAGCATTACCCTGCCTTTTCAAGGAATTGTCGCGCGAAGTTACTTCGCAGGTTCGGTCTTGTTCAGAACCTGGGCGATGGTCGATTTGACCACACGCACCTTGACGTTTTCGGCAAGCTCGACCTCAATCTCGTTCTCGCCTTCCTTGACCTTCGACACTTTACCGATCAGCCCACCCTGGGTGACAACCTGATCGCCCCGGCGCACGGCCTCGACCATGGCCTGATGTTCCTTCATCTTTTTCTGCTGCGGACGGATCAGCAGGAAATACATGATCGCAAAGATCAGGATCAGCGGGAGAAACTGGGCGATTGCGCCACCTTCCATGGGATATTCCTTTGTTCTGATGATGCAGAGGACTCTCTGCAAAGTTTGCGGGAACCTATGCTTTGGATCGGGCGTTTGCAAGCAAAGGCGGCCCCCTTTGCCGGATCGGCGCGCAAGGTTTCCTGAACGGCGTTGCAGATATGTTCTAGGCAGGCGGTCCCCGTTCGATATAGTTGCCCCTCAGGAGGCCCAATGATTCAATCAATCCAAACCCTTGGCACACTTACCCGCCTGCTGGCTGCGGCTGTCTGGCTCAGCCTGCTTGCGCTGCCAACCTGGGCGCAGGACGCAGCCAATGAAGCGCCCGCCGCCGACGAGGCGCTGTCAGATGTGTTCAAGGCGCCTGTGATCGTGGATGGCGATACGCTGTTCCATCTGCGCGGCTCCAGCGCGCTACCGGCGCAGGAACGCGCCGAGCGGGTGCAGGACAAGATCATTGAGGTCGCCGAAGCCTCTGACGCCAAGGAAGTGTCCATAACTTTCGAAGATTCGGAATTCGGCACCCGGATTTTTGCCAACGGCGTACAGATATCCATCGTCACGGATGCGGATTCCGAACTTGATCAGATGGATCTGAGCGTTCTCAGCGTGTTGCACGGTGATGCAATCAAGCAGTCGATCGAAAGTTACCGCGCAAACCGCACCGAGCAAGCGCGCGTATCGGGCGCGATTGAGGCAGCCGCGTGGACCCTTGGCTTTGCGTTGTTCATCGTGGTCATCCTGTGGCTGCACCGCAGGATCCGGCGGCGCACCTTGGAACTGGTCAAGCGCTATCTCAAAGACGTCGAAACCGCGACGGCCAAAAGCGTGCAGGCAGAAGCCATTGCGGCGCTGATCCGCTATGGCCTGAATTTCATCCTGCTGGTGATCTTTTTCCTCGGCTTTTACTATTACCTGTCCTTCGTGCTGCTGGCCTTTGCCGAAACCCGGTATTTCGCCCAGCTGCTGCTGACCTATCTGACCGAACCGGTTCTGCTGATCTTCAGGGGCGTCCTCAGCTATATTCCGAACCTGATCATGCTGGTGCTTATCACTTGGATAACGCTGTATATTATTCGCGGCATGCGCGTGTTCTTCGATGCGGTCGAAGCGGGCTCGTTCGAAATGGGTGATTTCGAAAAGCATTGGGTGAACCCCACTTTCAACATCGCGCGGGTCGTCGTGATCCTGATCGCCCTGGTCTTTGCAGTGCCCTATATTCCGGGCTCGGATTCTGCGGCCTTTCAGGGGCTGACCATCCTGGTCGGTGCCATGCTGTCGCTGGGCGCGAACTCGGTCGTATCGAACATGCTGGCGGGGCTCTTTGTGATCTACCGCCGCTCGACCTCGATCGGGGATCGCATCCAGATCGGAGAACATGTCGGCGACGTGGTGCGTATCAAGCTGATGGAGACGCATCTGAAATCGATCAAGAATGAGTTGATCTCGATCCCCAACGCCCAGTTGATGAATTCGGATGTGGTGAATTTCTCGAAGAAAACGGATGGCAATGGGCTGTTGTTACATACAACTGTCGGTATCGGATATGAGGAACCGCCCGAGAAGGTCGAGGCGATGCTGATCGAGGCCGCCCACCGCACCAAGGGCATCAAGGTCAAGCCTGAACCCTTTGTTTTATGGACAGCGCTGGCCGATTACGCGATCAATTATCAGATCAACGGTTTCACAACGCGGGGCAGCAGTATTCCCAAAATCCGCTCGGACCTGCATCGCAATATCGTGGCCGTATTCAACGAGAACAATGTGCAGATCATGACGCCGTCCTACATGGCCGACCCGCCTGAGCCGAAAATCCCGGTCGGGGAATGGGATGGCCATCTGGCACATGAAACCCACGAGGAAACGGATAAGTCTTAAGGTGCTACACCCCGCCTTTCAGATGGTGCATAAGCGGTTGCAGTGATTCACGCATTTAAGGATCTGAACCATGCACGACATCCGCGCCATTCGCGAAAACCCAGCCGCCTTCGACGCCGCCCTTGCGCGCCGTGGGGACGCGCCGGTGTCGTCAGACCTGCTGAGGCTGGACGAAAGCCGCCGGGCCAAGATTCTCGCCGCCGAGACAGCTCAGGCCGAACAGAATAAGGCCAGCAAAGAGGTAGGCGCCGCCAAAGGACGCGGCGATGAGGCTGAATTCGAACGCCTGCGCGCTCTGGTCGCCGAGAAAAAGGCCGAGATTGCTCGGATGCAGACCGAAGCCAAAGATTTGGACGCGCTGTTGATCGATCAACTGGCCCGCATCGCCAACCTGCCGGCCGAGGACGTGCCGGAAGGTGCAGATGAGGACGATAATGTCGAGGTCAACCGCTGGGGCACTCCGCGAAACTTCGCATTCACCCCCAAAGAGCACTATGAGATTCCCGCCGTCGCTGCGGCGATGGATTTCGAAACCGCAGCCAAAACCAGCGGCAGCCGTTTTGTGAACCTGACCAAAGGCGTGGCACGCATTCACCGGGCGCTGGCGCAATTCATGCTGGATACACATATCGACAAAAACGGGCTGACCGAGACGCAGACGCCGGTTCTGGTGCGGGACGAGGCGATGTATGGCACGGATAAACTGCCGAAATTCGGCGAAGACAGCTATCAGACAACAAATGGCTGGTGGCTGATCCCGACATCCGAAGTCACGCTGACCTATTCTGTATCCGGTGACATTCTGGAAGAAAGCGCCCTGCCCATCCGCATGACGGCCCACACAGTCTGTTTCCGGTCCGAGGCGGGCAGCGCGGGCAAGGATACCGCCGGAATGCTGCGCCAGCACCAGTTCGAAAAGGTCGAGATGGTTTCGGTCACGCATCCGGACAAGTCTGATGACGAGCAAAAGCGCATGTTGCGCTGTGCTGAAGACCTGCTGGAGCAGATGGGCATCCCCTATCGCACCGTCGTTCTTTGCACGGGCGATATGGGCTTTGGCGCGCGGCGGACCTTTGATATCGAAGCCTGGCTGCCCGGGCAGAACACATATCGCGAGATCAGCTCGGTCTCGACCACCGGTGATTTCCAGGCCCGTCGGATGAACGCCCGTTTCCGCCCCGAAGGTGGCGGCAAGCCGGAATACGTGCACACGCTGAACGGATCGGGCCTTGCGGTTGGGCGCTGCCTGATCGCGGTGCTGGAGAACGGGCAGAACGCTGATGGCACGGTCAGCCTGCCCGAAGTTCTGGCCCCCTATCTGGGCGGCAAGCTGACCCTGCAGACCGATGGCACCCTGGCATAATAAAACCGGCACTCAAATGGTGCCGGTTGGATAAACCACGGCGGAGAAGGTATTACTTCTTCGCCTTTTTCTTGTTCTTCTTTTTGCTGGATTTCTTGTCGGCCTTCTTCTTGTCCGACTTCTTCTTATCGGCCTTCTTTTTGCCGTCGCCTTTGGACTTCTTGTCCTTCTTGGCTTTCTCTTTGACCTTTTCCTTGGCTTTGGAGAAGACGGCCTCCATCTCGGATTTCTTCCGGGCGGCCTTCTCGGCCTTGGCCTTGGCTTTCGCCTTCTTTTTCGCCTTGGCCTCAGCCGCTGCCAGCTCTGCCGCAGCGCGCTTTTCCGCTGCCTCTCGTTCAGCCCTGGCCTTACGCTCGGCATCGGCTTTCTTCGCAGCTGCTGTACTGCGCACGGATGCACGACGCGCCGGGGGTTTTCGGTTGGGAGCCCGGCGTGCAGGAGCCTTGGCCGGGGTCGGTTTAGCCACCGCCTCTTTTGCGGCGGCAATCAGGACTGTCGCCCGCGCAGTGCCGATACGCGGTACCTTAGCCAAATCTTCGGGCTTGGCATTTGCAACAGCCGCAGCCGTCTTGAAGCCGTTTGCGCTCAGCGCTTGTGCCAGCGCCGGTCCCACACCGCGCACATCAGAAACTGCAGTCATTGCGGGTCCTTTCCTGTCGTCCCTTATGCTTGTACATACATGGCCTGCAAACCCCGACAAGAGCATCAGGCCGATTGCCTCAGGCCTTCATCAGCCGGTCTGAACCAGCCCCTGCCCCTGTGGCCATTTGGGGAACGGGACCAGACGTTTGGCCTCTTCATCCCACAGTTTCAGGTTCAGCGCCGCTACCGCCTCGGGGAATTTGATCCGGCGCGGGGTATATTCGGGCGGCAGGTTATAGTGGCAGGCGCGCAGCCGGTAGGACGGGATACGCGCGTTGAAATGGTGGATGTCATGCAATGTGATGCACGCCACCGCATTGTCAAACCACCATCCGAAATCCAGCGCTGATGACCCCTGCAACGCCGCAAGTTGCGGGTCCAGATCGGGGCGACGATCCCAATAGGTGTCCTCGAAATTATGCTGCAGATACACCAGAAACACGCCCAGCATCCCGCCCAGCAGTGAAAACACCAGCCAGACCAGAATACCCGTGCTGCCCGCGATCAGATAAAGCAGCCCCAGAAACACGACGATCGACAGGTTGTGCAGCAGCACGCCCATCACGCCGAAGCGAACGGTGTTCTTGGGCCAGCGATAGCGAATGAAATAGGTAAACAGCGCGCCCACGGGAACCAGAATGAAGGGATTGCGGTAAAGCCTGTAGAACAAACGTTTTTTCCAATCCGAGCTGTTCCACTCGCGCAGCGTCATGGTATGAATTTCGCCGGTCTCACGATGTTCAAGATTGCCGATCCCGGCATGGTGCAGATTGTGATTCTGTTTCATCACTTCGAATGGTGCGAAGGTAAACGGCGACAGCCCATGGCCCGCCCATTCGTTTTGCTGCCGCGTCTCGAACAGGGAATGATGTCCGCAATCATGCTGCAGCACGTAAAGACGCACAGCCGAGAAGGCAAAAACGATCCCCGCCGGGATCATGACATACCAGCGGTCGACATAAACGATCGCCAGGGTCAGCGATGCGAAATACACTACGAATGTTCCGAAATAGCTGAGCGCGGCAAGCCGGTTGTCCTGCACCGCGTATTGTCTTGTATATTCCCTCAGATCCATCGCGCCCGCTCCCTAGGGTGGTCCGGTTATTATCTGTTCCCAAAAAATTATGTGCGGAAATCCCGCAGACAAGCTGCGCACGAAACAAATGCACGCTCGTGAATGCTAGCGCGCGAAAAAGGGGCTGTCACGCCCCCTGTCTGAAAACGCTGCAAATTAGCGCAGTTACGCGCGTCCCTTTAGATGCTTGGCCAGGGCGCCTGCGTTTTTCTTGCGGCGTCCCTTATAGGGGTTCTTGTCCCCCTGCCCGCGCAGCGTCAGCCGGATCGGGGTGCCCGGCATGTCGAAATCTTCGCGCAGGCCGTTGACCAGATAGCGGTTATAGCTTTCGGGCATCTTGTCGGGATGCGAGCACATAACCACGAATCCCGGCGGGCGGGTCTTGGCCTGTGTCATATAGCGCAGCTTGATCCGGCGGCCCTGCGGCGCTGGCGGCGGGTGCTGTTCCAGCATCGCGGTCAGCCAGCGGTTCAGCGCAGCCGTCGGAACACGGCGGTTCCAGACGTCATGGGCCCGCAGGATGGCCGCGCGCAGACGCTCCAACCCCCGGCCTGTTTTGGCAGAGACGGTGATCAAGGGCGCGCCACGCAGTTGTGGCAGCAGGCGCTCGAAGGACTCTTTCAGGTCACGCAGTTTTTCCTGCTTGTCCTCTTCGATGTCCCATTTGTTGACGGCGACAACCACGGCGCGGCCTTCACGCTCGGCCAGATCGGCAATGCGCAGATCCTGCTGCTCAAACGGAATCGCCGCGTCCAGCAGGACCACCACTACTTCGGCGAACTTGACCGCGCGCAAGCCGTCTGACACCGAGAGCTTTTCCAGCTTCTCCTGCACTTTCGCCTTCTTGCGCATACCCGCAGTGTCGAAAATCCGCATCGGAGTGCTGCCACCATCCGGGTCGGCCCAGTCGATCCGCAGGCTGATCGCATCGCGGGTGATGCCGGCTTCGGGACCGGTCAGCAGGCGGTCTTCGCCGATGATCTTGTTGATCAGGGTGGACTTGCCCGCATTCGGGCGACCAACCACAGCCACCTGCAAGGGTTTGTCAGCCGTGATCAGCGGGGCTTCGCCCTCACCGTCTTCATCCAGTTCGATATCGGTTTGCGGCGTTTCATCGGCCCGCGCTTCCTCGGCGGCATCGGCCAGAGGCATCAGTTGCGCGTAAAGGTCGGTCATCCCTTCGCCGTGTTCACCCGACAGGCGCACAGGCTCACCGAGACCGAGGTTATACGCTTCAAGAACCCCGGCATCCGCTGCCGAGCCTTCGGCCTTGTTGGCGGCAAGGATCACATGTTTGGACCGTTTGCGCAGAATCTCTGCAAACATCTCATCGGTGGGCGTCAGGCCCACACGCGCGTCGATCATGAACAGGCAGACATCGGCCATGTCCACCGCACGCTCGGTCAGGCGGCGCATCCGGCCCTGCAGGCTGTCATCGGTGGCATCCTCAAGACCCGCGGTATCGATCACGGTAAAGCGCAGATCACCCAGACGCCCTTCGCCTTCGCGCAGGTCACGCGTCACGCCGGGCTGGTCGTCGACCAAAGCCAGACGTTTGCCCACGAGGCGATTGAACAGAGTGGATTTGCCCACATTCGGGCGCCCCACGATGGCGAGGGTCAGCGACATGATTTCAAACTTTCAAGACTCAAGATGCGCCCTTTAACGCATCTTGTCGTCAACGGAAAGCGTGCAGTTCACCCTTGGTCGACACGACATAGAGCGTCTGACCCGCCACAACCGGTGCTGTCGTCGCGCCACCCGGCACTTCAACCTGATGCACCAGCGCGCCGTCGACAGGATTGAAGAAGCGCAGATAACCGTCATTCGAGGCCACGACCAACCGTCCGCCAGCCATGATCGGGCCGTAATGGGCAAAGATCGGTCCGCGGCGTCCCGGTCGGTCCTTGACAAAGCCGGGCAGGTCGATGGCCCAGACAATGGCCCCGTCCGCTGCGTTCAACCGCACCAGCTGGCTGCGGTCGCTGATCAGAAAGACGCTGTTTCCGGCGGGCCAGACCGTATCGACGGCACCTTCGGGCGCGGTCCAGTTCCGCTCGCCGGAATCGACGTCGAACGAAACGGTGCGGCCCGAGTGGTTGCCGATCAGGATTGCATTGCCAGACACCATCGGCCCTGCGGTCACATCCACGATCTGCGCCGATGCGCGACCACGGCGCCCGCCCGCGACCGACGCATTCCAGCGCAGGATGCCGCCACGACGGAAGGTCGCCGCGACATCGCCAGAGCCAAAGGCGAAGACCGAAAACTCTGACGCAATGACCGGCGCAGGTGCGCCCAGAACGTTACCAACGCTTGGTGTGCCATCGATCTGCCAGATGATCCGGCCATCCTTGGTGTTCACCGCCCAGCCGGTTTCATCCCCGGCAACCAGATATAGGATACCACCATTGACCAAAGGCGCGCCGCTGCCGGTCGCGTTCAGGCGCTTTTGCCATCTCTGCGCCCCCGTTTTGGCGTCCAGCGCAGTCAGGCGGCCAAACCCGGATGAGACGTAAAGGACCCCATCAGCATAGGCGAGTCCGCCTCCGGTGGCGTCCGCCTCTTTCTCGGTGGCCGGGATCAGATTCGTGCTCCAGGCGACCTGCCCTTGAGGCGTTACCGCCGAGACATTGGCACCGGAATCAAGCGTATAGATCAGCCCGCCCGCAACAACCGGATCGGCGGTGATGCGTTGTTTGCGGCTATCGCCGCTTCCGATATTGGTCGACCAGATTCGTTGGGGCGTCGAACTGAGTGCCGCGTTTGTGGTCCGAAACGCCGGGGTGCCAGGGCTTTGCGCCCAGCTGGCGTTCCGGCTTTGGGCCGGAACACTGATCGGCTTGGCCCCGCGCGTCTCAACCGTTTCGTTGTCGATGGCAGGACGAATATCTTCCCGTTCGCCCGGCAGAATGACCTCGGGTTCCTGACAGGCGCTCAGCGCGGTCAGGGCAATCGCCGCAACCGGCAATCCAAAGCGTGAGAAGTAACGTGTAACCATGATCAAATGAACTCGCCTGTGATAGTCTGTTTCGCCGCCGCGTCAGCCTTGTTGTTGGGCAACGGGCTCGGGCTTGCCGCCCAGCGCTACGATCAACTGCGCCGCACGTTGCTGCAGATCAATGCCGGCTTCTGCGTCCTGACGCAGCGCCTGCAACCGATCCAGCGCAGCCTGTGTGTCGCCCTCGGAAACATCGATCAAAGCCAGCTGTTCTTCGGCCAACAGCCGCATGGGCGCGCCCGGCGTCGCAAGCGCTTCGAATTGCTGACGGCGGTCGGCAACCGGCATCGTGTCTGTCTGCAGCAACAGCGCTTTGAAACTTGCAATTGCGCGATAGATTTCGGGCAGATCACCCTGCGTTGCGATGGCGTTCAGGCTGTTCACGGCGTCCTGCTCGGACCCGGCCTCGACCTGCGCGGCCGACAGCAGCATGTTCAGAACCGCGTCTCCGCCAGCTGATTGCGTCCCGACCGATTGCAGGCTGGTCGCCCGTTCAGCCGAACCGTTTTCGGCCAGCGCAGACAGGATCGCATCCCCCAGCGCTTCGGCCTGGCCCGTGTCCCGGGCCTTGCGGTATTCGTTGAACGCTGCCCCACCGACGATGGCAACAACGGCGACCACACCGACCCACCCCCAGCGACGCAAGAGCAGGAACATGCGATCCCGGCGCACCTCTTCGGTGACCTCATCAATAAAACTGTCGGTGTCGCTCATCCCTGCCTCTCAGGCTTCAGTCCGGTTTTCTAGCGCCATGTCATACCCCGGCCATCGGGCCAAGCCAAGTGCCCGAATTCACACATTTGCGCAGTTGCCCCCGGGTCTTGCGTAAAAAACTAAACCGAACTATTCAGTTCAGTATGGAAAAGCCACGGACCCGACCCCATTTCAAGGCATAGACGCCGCACCCGGGTGGGCGATCAGATCTGGAGAAGACACCGCATGCGTTTGATTTCATTCATCAACGCCGTATTGGTTATCGTCGCATTGTATTTCCTTGTGTTTGAGCGCGACGCGCTGTTTGCCTTTGCCGGTCGTGGTGACGAGCAGACAGAGACATCAGTTGACGCCACGGAAGCCACTCCGGCGCAGGTTGCCGATGTCATCGGTGTCGTCGCCTTGCGGTCATCCGCGCGCGAGATTGGCAGCGCTGTGCAACTGCGCGGACAGACCAAGGCCAACCGTCAGGTCGAGGTGCTGGCCGAGACGATTTCGACCGTCGTGTCCGAACCCAAGCGCAAGGGTGCCTTCGTCGAAACCGGCGATCTGCTGTGTGAGCTTGATCCGGGCACCCGCCCCGCAAGCCTTGCCGAGGCGAAAGCCGCGAAGCTGGAGGCCCAAAGCCGCGTGCCCGAGGCCGAAGCGCGCCTGCAAGAGGCGCACGCGCGTCTGGCCGAGGCCGAGATCAACCTGACCGCCGCGCGCAAACTGTCGGAAACCGGGTTCGGGTCGGAAACCCGCCGTATCTCAAGCGAGGCCGAGATGAGCTCAGCCAAAGCTGGTATCAAATCTGCCGAAGCCGGGCTGGAAGCAACGCAGGCCGGGATCGAAGCCGCCACCGCAGCGGTCGCCGCGGCACAGCGCGAGATCGACCGCCTGACCATCGAAGCGCCGTTCAAGGGGCTGCTGGAAAGCGACACAGCCGAACTTGGCAGCCTGATGCAGCCCGGTTCGCTCTGCGCGACCGTAATCCAGCTGGACCCGATCAAGCTGGTCGGCTTCGTACCTGAGACCGAGGTCAACCGGATCATCGTCGGCTCGATGGCGTCGGCGCAACTGGTTACCGGATTGCAGGTCGAAGGGCGCGTGACCTTCCTCAGCCGTTCGGCGGATGAAACGACACGGACCTTCGAGGTAGAAATCACCGTTCCCAACCCGGAATTGCTGATCCGGGATGGCCAGACCGCAAACATCCAGATCGCCGCCGAGGGCGTCAAAGCGCATCTGCTGCCGCAATCAGCCCTGACGCTGAACAATGAAGGCCAGTTGGGTGTGCGCACCGTGGGCGCGGGCAATGTCGTGGACTTCGTACCCATCCGCTTGCTGCGCGACACCGCCGAAGGTGTCTGGGTCGGCGGCTTGCCGGAAACCGCTGATGTCATCGTGATCGGGCAGGAATTCGTCACTCGTGGCGTGACCGTCGCCCCGACCTACAGGGAAGCTTCGCAATGACGGGCATTGTCAGTTGGGCCGCTGGTCGGGCCAGAATGGTTCTGGCCTTCATCGCGATCTCGCTGGTTATCGGCGGATACGCATATGTCGGCCTGCCGAAAGAAGGTGAACCGGACATCGACATCCCGATGCTGTTCGTCTCGGTGCAATTTCCGGGCATTTCAGCCGAGGACAGCGAAAGCCTGCTGATCAAGCCGATGGAAACAGAGATGGCCGATCTCGACGGGCTGGACAAGATGACCGCCACCGCCGCCGAGAGCTACGCGGGCATACTGCTGGAGTTCGAGTTCGGTTGGGACAAATCCGCCACCATCGCGGATGTGCGCGACGCCATGAACAGCGCACAGGCCGAATTCCCGGATGGGGCCGAGCAATACACGATTACCGAGGTCAACTTCTCGGAGTTCCCTATCGTCATCGTCAACCTGACCGGCCCGGTGCCCGAACGCACTATGGCGCGTGTTGCCAAAGACCTGCAGGACGAGCTTGAAGCGTTGGATGCGGTGCTTGAAGCCGGTATCGCCGGTAACCGCGACGAGATGCTTGAGGTCGTGATCGATCCGCTGCGGCTGGAGGCTTACAACGTCACCGCCGCCGAATTGATCAATGTGGTGAAGAACAACAACCAGTTGATTGCCGCCGGTGAGGTCGAGACCGAGCAGGGAACGTTCTCGGTCAAGATCCCCTCGTCCTTCAAAACCGCGCAGGACGTCTATGGCCTGCCGGTCAAGGTCAATGGCGACCGCGTGGTCACCCTGGGTGAACTGGCCGAGATCAACTATACCTTCGAGGACCGCGCAGGCACGGCCCGGTTCAACGGGGAACCCACCGTCGCGCTGCAGGTGGTCAAGCGCAAGGGCTACAATCTGATCGACACGGTCGCGCTGATCAAAGCCACCGTCGCCGAGGCCCAGACCAAATGGCCAGCCGAGTTGCAGGCCGCTGTTGATGTGGGCACCTCGAACGACCAGAGCCGCATCGTTGATTCAATGGTGCGTCAACTTGAAGGCTCGGTCCTGACCGCCGTGGCACTGGTGATGATCGTGGTTCTGGCGTCGCTGGGGACACGCGCCGCGTTGCTGGTGGGCTTTGCAATTCCGACGTCCTTCCTGCTGTGTTTTGCCTTTCTGGCGATGATCGGGGTCACAATCTCGAACATGGTGATGTTCGGTCTGATCCTTGCCGTGGGCATGCTGGTCGATGGTGCCATCGTTGTGGTGGAATACGCCGACAAGCGCATCAAAGAAGGCGTCGGTCCGATGCACGCCTATGTCGAGGCTGCGCAACGGATGTTCTGGCCGATTGTCTCGTCGACTGCCACGACCTTATGCGCCTTCCTTCCGATGCTGTTCTGGCCCGGCATTCCCGGCGAGTTCATGAAGATGCTGCCGATCACGCTGATTTTCGTTCTGTCCGCCTCGCTGATCGTAGCACTGCTCTATCTTCCGGTCGTGGGCGGCGTATCGGGCCGGATGAGCCGCAGTTTCGAGCGCAGTTCCAACTGGCTGCGCGCACGCGCGCCCTGGTGGCTGCGCGCGCTCTTGGTGCCGCCATCGCTCTATATGATCTTCCTCGGCGCGATGCAGATGCTGAATCCCGGTTATCTGCTGCCCGGCGGCGCGATTGCCGGGGCGCTGATGTTCCTCTTCGGTGCCTTTGCGGGTTCGGTCACGCTGAGCGCGGCCAAGATCCAGCGCGCGCCGGATGATCATGTGCATACGGCCAAGGAGCACACGCCGTTCGGCTATGTGGTCAAATTCCTGGTCGGCAATCCGATCATGCCAATCGTGTCGATTGCTGTGGTCGGTTTCGCCGTCATCAGCGTCATGACCGCCTTTGGAGAGAACAACCGCGGTGTCGAGTTCTTTGTCGAAAGCGAACCCGAACAGGCCACAGCCTATGTGCGGGCACGGGGCAACCTGTCGCTGCGGGAAAAGGATGAAATGGTAATGGCCACCGAGGAGGTCATTGCAGCGCACCCGTCTGTCATCAACGTATTTGCCTTTGCGGGCGAAGGTGGGCTCAATCAGAACAATGGCGGCGCCGAAGCCCCCGCGGACACCATCGGCCGGGTTCAGTTCGAGCTTATTCCCTGGGAAGATCGCCCGAACAGTTCCGAGCAAATCACCGGTTGGTTCTGGGGGCCGATTGCTGGCTTGCTCGGTTTTGAAAAGGAAGTGGTCGCAGCAGAATATGACGGCAACTATGTTCTGGACGAACTGACGGCAGAACTGGCAACTCTTCCTGGCTTCATCGTTGATATTCAGGCGCTGGAACAGGGTCCTGCATCGGCCAAACCTGTCCACCTGCGCATCAAGGGCGACGGATGGGAAGAGCTGACCACCTCCACTCTCGCCGCACGTGAGGCGTTCGAACAGACCCCCGGACTGATCAAGATCGAAGACACCCTGCCCCTGCCGGGTATTGACTGGCAGATCGACGTGGATGTCGCCAAGGCCGGTCGATTTGGTGCCGACGTCGCCACCGTTGGTGCGATGGTACAGCTTGTGACCCGCGGCATCTTGCTGGGTGAGATGCGCCCGGATTCGACTGATGAAGAGATCGAGATTCGCGTCCGCCTGCCCGATCAGGACCGAGTGCTGTCGACGCTTGATACACTCAAGGTCCGCACGCCGGACGGTCTGGTGCCGCTGTCAAACTTCGTGACCCGCCAGCCGGTCGCTAAACTGGCAGAGATCAACCGTGTCGATCAGGAGCGGTACTATGATGTGAAAGCCGATGTTGAGCCGGGTCTGAGCAAGGTTGTGACCGATGGTCCGGATGGCAGCCAAGAGCGGCTGGCCGTTGTGCGTCCGCTGATCGAAGGTGCGACTCCTGACAATGCGGTCATTACTGGACCTGATGGCAGCGACTATGAGCTGGTGCAACTGACCGGTGCTGAGAATGTCGGTCAGTTGCGTGCAAGCATCGAGGATGGCAGCGCCAGTTTTGCCCTGATCAACCCGAACGAGCGGATTGCGGTGCTGACAGAATGGCTGCAGACCGATCCGTTTGGTCGCACCATCTCTTGGGAATGGACCGGGGATCAGGAAGATCAGGCCGAAAGCCAGGCCTTCCTGTCCAGCGCATTCCTTGCCGCATTGGGTCTGATGTTCGTGATCCTGCTGGCCCAGTTCAACTCGTTCTTCAACTCGGTGCTGGTACTGTTGGCTGTTGTGCTTTCGACCACCGGTGTGCTGATCGGTATGATGGTGATGCAACAGCCTTTCTCGATCATCATGACCGGGACAGGCATCGTGGCGCTGGCCGGGATCGTGGTGAACAACAATATTGTTCTGATCGATACCTATCAGGAATACAGCCGCTACATGCCCCGGATCGAGGCCATCGTCCGCACAGCCGAGGCACGCATTCGTCCCGTTCTGCTAACCACTCTGACCACCATGGCCGGTCTGACGCCGATGATGTTCGGTCTGTCGCTGGACTTCATCAATGGCGGCTATTCGATCGACAGTCCAACGGCGCTGTGGTGGAAGCAGTTGGCCACTGCGGTGGTGTTCGGTCTGGGCACCGCGACGGTGCTGACGCTGATCGTGACGCCCTCGCTGCTGGCGCTGCGGGTTTGGGTGACGACCTATGCGATCTGGGGCGGCAAGGCGCTGGCGCGGGCCACACAGGGACGCTCAGGCAAGATCGCGCAGGACATGACCATTGGTCAAAGCGCGCGCGACATGCAGGCGACCGAGATTGTGTGGAATGAGAGCGCCGCGACCGAGGTCAAACAGGACCCGGATCAACCGCCGGGACCACCGCTTAAAGCAGCTGAATAACACGATAAGGGCCGGTTCCACCGGCCCTTTTTCTTAGCCCTTCAGTCGTGACCAGGTCTGGTGTGCACAGACCAGATGCTCGCACCCTTTGACCTGCAGCGTATCGCCCTTCAGCGTCATCTGTGGCACCGCTTCGACATTGATCAACGGCACCCAGAACTCACCGCCGCCATATTTGCCGCCACCTTCGCTGGCGACATCCCAGAACAGTTTTTTACCGATATTCGGGGTCTGTACCTCTTTGCCTGACGGATCATAGGCCGACAGAATCTGACCGCAGAACTTGTCACCGCACGCGGTGATTTTGATGTGAGAGGTCAGGTCCTTACGATCCGGCTCGGTCTTCCAGACACCTACAATGGGGTCAGCAAGGGCGATCCCGGGCAACAGGATCAGGGCGGCGACCATTGGGGGGCTTAGGCTTTTGAGAACTCCAAACATAGCAAATCCTTCGCCTGTCAAAGCCTCATAATAGCATATCGAGCGCGCGGGATCAGGCCGCCTGCGCATCCGATTGCTGACGGCTCCAAAGCTGAGCATAGCGGCCTTCGCGCGCCAGCAATTCGTCATGGGTGCCCTGTTCGATGATCTCGCCGCGTTCCAGAACGACGATCCGGTCGGCCTCGGCAATAGTGCTGAGGCGATGGGCGATGGTGATCACCGTGCGCCCCTCGCCCGCGCGGGCCAGCGCATCCTTGATGTCCTGTTCGGTGTCGGTATCCAGCGCCGAGGTCGCCTCGTCCAGCAACAGGATCGGAGGGTTCTTGAGCAACGTTCGTGCAATGCCGACCCGCTGCTTCTCGCCCCCGGACAGTTTCAGACCACGCTCGCCCACCTTGGTGTCATAGCCCTCGGGCAGGCTGGCGATAAAATCATGGATCTGAGCCGCCTTGGCCGCTGCCTCGACATCTTCCTGCGTCGCTCCTTCCCGGCCATATGCGATATTGTAGCGGATCGTGTCGTTGAACAGCACCGTGTCCTGAGGCACGACACCAATGGCCGCGTGCAGGCTGTTCTGGCTGACATCACGCACGTCCTGCCCGTCGATCTTCAACGCGCCGCCGGTGACATCATAAAACCGAAACAGCAACCGCCCGATTGTGGACTTGCCCGACCCGGTGGCCCCCACGATGGCCACGGTCTGCCCTGCCGGAACCGTGAGGGACACACCCCTGAGGATCTCCCGATCCGCCTCATACCCAAAGCGCACATTGTCCAGTGTGACTTCGCCGCCATTCACCTTCAGGTTCGGCGCGCAGGGTTTCTCGGTGACCTCGGCAGGTTGCTCCAGCAGATCGAACATCTGGCCCATATCCACCAAGGACTGGCGGATTTCGCGGTAAACCGTTCCCAGAAAGTTCAGCGGCACGGTGATCTGAATCATGTAGGCGTTGACCATCACGAAATCGCCTACCGTGAGCGACCCGTTCTGAACCCCAACCGCAGCGAGAACCATAACGCCGATCAGGCCACAGGTGATCAGAAAGGACTGGCCAAAATTCAGGAAAGCCAGCGAATAAGCGGTCTTCAACGCGGCCGTGGCATACCCCTTCATCGAGACATCATAGCGTTCAGCTTCGCGCGCTTCGGCGTTGAAATACTTGACGGTTTCGAAATTCAGCAGGCTGTCGATGGCACGCTGGTTGGCCTCGGTGTCCTGATCGTTCATCTCGCGGCGCAGTTTCACACGCCACTCGGTCACGGCGAAAGTGAACCAGATATAAAGCGCGATGGTCGCCGCCACGACGACCAGATACCAGACGTCGAACAGCCACATCAGGATGATGGCAACCAGCAGCAGTTCCAGGATCAATGGCCCGATTGAGAACAACAGGAACCGCAGCAGGAACTCGACCCCTTTCACGCCACGCTCGATGATCCGGCTCAGCCCGCCGGTGCGGCGGGTGACGTGGTAGCGCATCGACAGCTGATGGATGTGCTTGAACGTCTCCAGCGCCAGTGCGCGCAGCGCCCGCTGCCCGACCGGGGCAAAGGACGCATCGCGCAATTGCTGGAAGCCCACCGTCATCATGCGCGCGACGCCATAGGCCACCGTCAAGCCGACTGCGCCCAACGCCAGAGGCGGCACGCCCTCGCCCGCCAATCCGTCGACCGCGCCCTTGTAGAGGATCGGCGTATAGACCGCGATCAGCTTGGCCACCACCAGCATCATCATCGCCAGCACGACGCGCCGCTTCACCCAAGGCTCATCATCAGGCCACAGATACGGCGCGACCTTGCGGATCGTGCGCCAGCCGGAACGATGTTCGTCGGTGTCGGATTGCAGGGCTGTGGATCGTCTCATCACGTACCTTGACTGCGGTCAGAGAAGCTCTGGCCCTGCGGGGCCCGAGCGAATTTTTACTCGGGGATTGTGAAAATCTGCCCCGGATAGATCAGGTCGGGATCGCGGATCGAATCCCGGTTGGCCTCGAACAGCCTGACATACAAGATACCGTCGCCAAACCGTTCACGAGAAATCGCCCAGAGCGTATCGCCCTGTTGCACGGTGACAGACCGGATCAGCGGCGCCTCTTGCGGCGTTTCACCCTGCTCGGTCTCTTCGGCAGCGCGTAACACTTCGACGGGTTCGCGTTTGAACGGTGTCTCAAGCCTGCTGACCACGGTGCCGTCAGGCGCAACCTCGTCCACGCGCAAAGTATAGACGCCCGGATCGATGCCTTCCACCTCGCCGCGCCACTGGCCGTCCGGGGCGGGTGGCAGGTCGGCGATCAAGCGGTTGTTGAGATAGAGCCGCACGGCCGATCCGTCCTGCGCGCGCCCGGTCAGTTCCACGTCGCCTGTATCAGAATAACCAATCGTATCCAGGGCAATCTGCTTGGGCGGAACATCCGCGACGGTGGGCGGCTGAACCAGCTCTACCCCCTCTTCGCCGGACCGGATGATGGCGACCTGCTGGTCCCGCGCTTCGTCGGCTTGCGGTGCGTCCGCTGCCGGCTGCGCCTCGGGCGTCGCTTCGGCCTGCTCGGTCACCTGCGGTTCGGTGCTGGCATCTTCGGACGGCTCCGCTTCGGCCGTTTCCGACTCAGGGGCCTCAGGATCTGGCGTCGTCTCCGCCTCAGCAGTTTCCACATTTGGTTCTTCGGCTTCCGATGCGGCCTCGGCCACCTCAGTGCTTGGCTCTTCGACTGACGGGGCGGCTTGCTCAGGCGCAGGCGGCTTGGGCAACGCAGCGATCAGGTAATCATCCGAGCGTACAGGCTCACCTTCACCCTGCGCCTCCAGCACCAGCCCGCGTGCAGCATCCGCAAAGGGGATGGTGACGAATTCGGCAAACTGACCGCTGCTGTCGACGGTAAAGCTGTGCACGGATTCTCCGTCCAGCAGCACGTCGATCTCGGTCCCCGGCTCGGCATTGCCAGACAGAACGGCGTTGCCGTCGGGTTCGACGAATATCTGATCCAGAACGGGGGTCTGCGCGGCAGGCGCGGCGACCTCTTCGCTTTCGGGCTCCGCTTCCGCCTCTGCCGCTTTAGCAGGTGCCTCATCAGCCGGTGTTGCCTCGGGCTCTGGCGTGGCCTCGGTGGATTCATCGCTTGGCTGCGCCACTTCGGCGACCTCAGGTGCCTGTTGCTCTGGCGCAGGGCCAAAGAGACCCGACAGATACACCCCGCCCGCAGCCAGCACTGCAACGAGCCCGGCAATCAGCCCCCATATGAAGGTGCCCGAGCTTCCGCTTCCCGAATTGGCGTTCATTGTTTTCCTTTCACTCCGCCCCATAAACACCCTGAGTGCCAGGCATTCCAAGGAGCGGTTGAGCCAGCCTATCAATCCCGCTATCAGGGGTCAAAACCCCGAACACAAGAGCAGAGAGACCGACCCATGCCCCAGAAATCCGTGTGTGTGTATTGCGGGTCACGCAATGGTGCGAATCCGGCCTATTCCAGCGCGGCCCGATCTTTAGGCACCTTATTGGCCAATGAAGGCTGGCGTCTGGTCTATGGCGCAGGCGATGTGGGCTTGATGGGCGAGGTCGCACGCGCCGCGCAGTCCGCCGGTGGGGACACGTTCGGGGTCATTCCCGTTCACCTGTTACAGCGCGAAGTCGGCAAGACCGATCTCACGCGCTTTGTGGTCACCGAGACCATGCACGAGCGCAAGAAGGTCATGATCATGAACGCCGATGCGGTGATCGTGCTGCCGGGCGGCCCCGGATCGTTGGATGAGCTGTTCGAGGCGCTTACATGGCGGCAGTTGGGTCTGCATGACAAACCCATTCTGGTGTTGAATGTCGATGGCTACTGGGACGCATTGCACACGCTGCTGGATCAGGTCATCGATCAGGGCTTTGCCGATGCATCACTGGCCGAGTTTATCACCTGGGTCGCATCGCCGGATGAGGCCATGACCCGGCTACGCGACTTTCTGAACTAATAGACCGGCAACCGGGCGGTCCAAACCGCCCGTGCCTTCGCTGATGATCAGGCGGGCTTGGCAAGCCGCGATTTCAGAATCCGCTCGACCTTATGCAGCGGGTGGTTGGTCAGCGTCTTGTCGACCTCGGCCACCACTTTCGCCAGCACTTCGCTGTGCAACCTGCGCCGCAGCAGCCCCAGCACAGGCGGGCTGGCAACCAGAACCAGTCTTTTATAGGCCCCTTTCAACCCCTTCCGGTTCAGCAGATTGGCCACGTCCTGAACGAACAAGGACTTGGCATGAGCCTTCCAGGTGTCTTCTTCCACGGCGGATTTCTGGTTGGGGCCGGTATCGGGCCTGCGCCCTGCCCTGTCGGAGGGTTTAACCGGGGTCACCTCCTGTTCTTCGACGGATACAACGACAAGATTGGGGTCCTGCGCATCGGTGATGTTCTCCATCACCAAAGCTTTCTCTCCGTCAGCAATGATAACCCAAGTTCCCTGTTCAAGTGCGGCCATTATAGTCTCCTGCAAAGATTAACGTGGCTTTCCCGGTCCCTCGGGCACAACTTATCTTTCGCGCGGCCTTGGTGTTTCCGCGCGCTGCGTGATCAGTCCTGTATGTATTGGCGGCTCTCTCCCTCCGCCTACTATAGCTAGGGGTTATGCGGGCCGGTACAATAGGTCTTGGGTCGAAAGTTGACGTATCGGCAGGTTTTCTCCCGCAGCTGCGTCGTCGAGTTGGATCAGCACGCTCGCATGACACAATCTTTATAGTCAGCCAAGCGGGCTTACTGGCGGTTCGTCTAATCGCTCAGGCCTTTGAGTACGCGTTGATAGAACGCACCTTGTGCGTCCGCATCAGCGGGTCCTGCGACCCATTTCCGGTCCAAGTTCAGCACCCCGGCGGGTACGATTTGCTGCACGATCTCGGGCGGAGTGGTTTCGTCGGTCGTTCCATTCTTCCAGTCGTGAAAGGCTGATGAGTATCGAACCACCGCTCCGCTTGTCGGCAAATCGAGCAGCCCGCCCTCTGCAAAGAACGTCAACCCATCGCCCATTTCTTCCCCGATGAGTTTGAGCCTATCTCCCAAACGATGTTTAAGGATGGCTACAAACACGATCGCTGCGGAAAACGTGAATTTATCGACAAGCACAACAACCTGCTTACTCGCGCTTTGCGAGATCGCGTTGATCAAAGGCATCGTCAGAAGAAAATCGCCGCCCGTATTTCCGCGAACGTCAATCAAGAGTGTTTTGCTTGAGCAGGCGCCTACGCGGTCCGCTGCATCTGAGATGGCATTGGGCAGCGCACTTTCGGTCGGATCCAAAAAGCTTGGCAACGCTATTGATATCCCAAGCTCTTGCCGGTCCATTATCTCCACAAAGGTCTCGGGTTCCCAGTCTGGATCAGCCTTGCCGTGCTCGTTTCTCGGATAAAGCGTTGATGCAGGAACAGTATTTCCATTTTCCACTTTCAAATTGGTTATCCGCCCATTCTCCTCTTGCACTCGATACTCGGTCGTATCGTCTTTTGAAGAAAACCCCAGATGCGCCAGGGCATACGGCCAAGCCAAAAGCATCGGTCCGATGACCCGTTTTCTTTGGCGCGTTCCCGCCAGAAGCTTATGGGAGGTGGCTTGGATTTGGCTCAAATCTGCACCGTTGACTGCAATCAACTCGCCTCGCGGCGCAGCTACCCCTGGTGCCGCCCCTATGAGTTGCACCGAACGCCCCACGCTCACGAACCTCAGCGGGAGCACCGAGATCGCATCATTCGGGATCAACCGTGTGTGCCCATTGTTAGGAAGTGCCAATAGGCGCATCGCGGAAAGCAGAAATGCCTCTTTTGAGCCTTCCAAAGCGCATCGTCGGCAGTCACGAATGCAGCTGTCTATCACGGCCTTCTCGATCCGCCGAAAACTGGGATCGGTTTGCAGGGCAGTTTCTAGAATTTGCTTCAGGTCTTCCGTCAGCGACATGGCTCACAGTGGGCATAGCGGCTTGTCAATGTCCAGATTAGGCTTGGAACTGTCGTTCGACACTGATCACGAGGCGCGGTGCTGACATCGTTCCAAACAAGCAGGGCCTGCCAGCGTCTCCACCAGCAGGCCCTTGTTCCCGAACGGGAAGCTCAGATCACATGCGCGATGCGACGTTTTCCCAGTTCACCAGATTGTCGAGGAAGTTCGACAGGTAAGCCGGGCGCTTGTTGCGGAAATCGATGTAGTAGGAATGCTCCCATACGTCACAACCCAGCAGCGCAGTCTGACCAAAGCACAGCGGGTTCACGCCGTTCTCGGTCTTAGTCACGGCCAGCGAACCGTCTGCGTTCTTGACCAGCCAAGCCCAGCCCGAACCGAACTGACCGGCACCGGCAGCGCTGAACTGCGACTTGAATTCGTCAACCGAGCCAAAGCTTTCGGTCAGAGCCTTTTCCAGTTCACCGGGCATTGCGTTGCCACCGGGGCCCATCATCTCCCAGAACTGGTTGTGGTTCCACAGCTGGCTGATGTTGTTGAAAATACCGTTCTGGGCCACGGCGTTCGCGTCATAGGTGCCAACGATGATGTCTTCCAGCGACTTGCCGTCCCATTCGGTTCCGGCAATCAGCTTGTTGCCGTTGTCGACATAGGCCTTGTGGTGCAGGTCGTGGTGATATTCCAGCGTTTCCGCGGACATACCCTTGGCGGCCAGCGCGTCATGTGCATAAGGAAGATCAGGAAGTTCAAAAGCCATCTCGGCCCCCTGTTGAAAATGATTGTTGCGTTCCAAAGGTTAAATGCTTTGGCAAATGCCGCAGGTCAAGGGCAGAGATCAGAAAACCCGGAGGTCCGCGATGCTGATTGAGGCGCGCAAGATGTTCTACCGCGCCCGCGGCTATTATGAGGGCAACCTGAACGGCGAGCCGTTTCGACTGGACCCCTATCATTCGAAATTCTGGCGCAAGGCTGCGGTCGGCCAGTGGGAGCCCGAGACATTTGCGGTGCTCGACAAGTATCTGTCGCCCGACAGTGACTATCTGGACATCGGCGCCTGGATCGGCCCGACAGTCCTCTATGCTGCCCGCCGTGCCCGCCATGTCTGGTGTTTCGAGCCCGATCCCACTGCATTTCGTCATCTGGCGTGGAATCTAGACCTGAACGACATTCGTAACGTTTCAGCCTTTGGGGTCGCGCTGTCTGACACATTCGGCGTCGCCCGGATGGCTTCGGTCCGCGGCGAGCCCGGTGATTCCACCAGTTCCCTGCTGCATGACGGCGCACATGGAAGCGATGCGTTGACGATTGCATGGGATCAGTTTGAAACCGTGAACGACTTATCCAATGTGGCGCTGGTCAAGATGGACATCGAGGGGGCAGAGTTTTTTGTACTGCCAACACTTATCCCGTTTCTTGCTAAGCAACGACCTGCATTCCTGCTCTCGACTCATGCGCCTTTACTGGCGGAACGTGAACGCCAGTACAGGATGCAAGCGATTGCCAAGCAGTTGGGATTTTACCGATCCTGCCGCAAAAGCGACGGGACCGAAGTTGGTGTTGAAGGCTTGACTGAGGAGGAGGCGCTAACCGGGTACCAGACGTTCCTGTTCGCCGGTTGATCGAGCCCAATCCCCATCGAAACCCATTAAATTAAAACAGGCTAGGCGACGATACCGACTTGCACGAGCCAACTCCGCTGGGGCGGTTGCCGACGTTGGCTTGTGGAAAGGCCGCCGACATCTTGAACGCATTGGTCTTGGGATCAACGGTCGCAGTGTAAGCGACCCGGTACTGACGCGTGCTGTTGGAAGACAAGGTCACACGCCAAGACATACGATACTCGCCCTTACGCGTCAGCTTGTATTTCGCACTGGCAGGGGTCTCAACCGGCGTATTCGCAAGTTCATTTGATGCCCGTATTGCCCCATCATAAGCTCGGGCGGTCTTGTTTTCGGGATCGACACTCAGCAGCACCCTGCTCGGAATCCAACCCTGCGCCTCCATGCTGTGAAGTTCACAATCGTAGTTTTTGATTTCAGCTTGGGCCACCCCTCCAGCAACAGCAAGGGTCAGCGCGGTAAGTAGTATTCTCATAATGAATCAACCTTCAAATAACTATTTTGGGGTCGGAATTACCCGACAGTTTCCTTCTGCAAAACCGTCTCGTGGAAGATAACTGATAGTGCTCTTCGATTTCGCGATGGCTTTCATCGTTTTGCGATCCAGCATTACCGAAAACTCCAGATTGAGCAGATCAATCGCGTCATAACGACTCTCGTTAGACGGATAGGTGCGACCCGTCGCAGAAAAGGTATAGTTGCTGCCAACCCAGGCAATCGACAGCAATTTGGGCGTATCTCGTCTAATTCGGCCCGAGCCGGAAGCTGTGTCGATTTTCGGAATCTCGATATCGTGTATCAGTGCCGATCGACCGAATTGGTCAACCGAAAACACCAGGCGTTCCGGTGTCGGGCGATTGGCTAGCCCACGCGCAAACTTACACTCAAAGCTTTCTTTGTAAGTTTCTGAAACAGCAGCCACCGGCATCGTTGAAACGGCTGCAAAACAAACCATTAAACTCTTATAAAAATTCATTTTTAGATATGATCTTCTACCATAATACTATTGACCGTCAGACGATACCTCTCCTGTTTTCTTCGCGCAATGCGAGAAAGAAGTATTTTAGGTTCTAGCTATGGCAATACCCAGATTTCAGCTGGAGATGCGCATTTTCACGCAGACTTATTGGATAATTTGATCGGATTTCTAAAACAAAAAGACCGCCTCAAAACAGGCGGCCTTTTAAATTCTACCAGAGGGCTGGAGCTAGTAAACCCCAACCTCACTGCCCGGCTGCGCCGCAACCTTGAGCAGTTTGAACACGTAATCCGCTTCCGAACGGAAGCAGACCACGCGGAAGGTTTCGGCGTCGTCCATCCAGAACGCTCCCGCCACCTGTGCAAGCCGCGAGCGGCGGATCTGGCCGGGCTGGAACGCCTCGGACGACAGCTCGACCGGGGCGACCTTGCCCAGCACTTCGCGCGCATTAGGCCCCGAGACGCTGAACACCGCGCGGGCATCCGACACGTTCACCGCCAAAGCGTGCGTGCCGCTGAGCGCGCCTGCCATATCAGCCAGTTTGGCCTCGACCTCGGCATACGGCACCAGCACCAGCAATTCGTCGGTGGACATCCAGGCCACGCCGGTGTCACCGTTGACCAGAGCCTCGCGCTGGCCGGGTACTTTCTGGCCGGTGGCGTCCTTGACGGCCTTGGCCAGCACCTTGTCGGACAGATCGCCGCGCAGGGTGATCATGCCCTGCAGACCGCATTCGGCGACCTTGGCGATGCCCTCATAGCTGGCGTGGTTCAGTGCGCTGATGGGTTCAGACATTCTGCTTCTCCCCGTCCTTGTCATAGAAGATCGGGTCCACGATCTTGGCTTTGTAGATTTTGCCATCGGTTCCCGGGAACTCGACAATCTCGCCCATCCGGTCGGGGCCGTGCTTGATCAGGCCCATGGCGATGCCCTTGCCCAGATTGGCCGAGTAATAGGTCGAGGTCACACGCCCGATCATGTTGCGCTGACCGTTGGCGTTGACGCCCTCGCCGACCGCATAAGCACCGTCCGGCAGAACCGATCCATCCACAGTCTCGAGACCGACCAGTTTCCAACGCTCTGGATCGGCCATGTGGCTGCGCGAATGGGCGCGTTTGCCGAGGTAATCCTCTTTCTTTTTCGACAGCGCCCAGTGCAGACCCAGATCCTGTGGGATCACGGTGCCGTCGGTCTCGTCGCCGATCATGATAAAGCCCTTCTCGGCCCGCAGGATGTGCAGACATTCGGTGCCGTAAGGCATCACCCCGAACTCCTGCCCCGCCTCGACCAGAGCATCCCAGAACGCCTGACCCTGCGATGCAGGGACCGCGATCTCATAAGATAGCTCACCCGAGAACGAGATGCGGTAAGCCCGTGCGTCGAATTCGCCGATCTTGCCGTCGCGCCATTCCATGAACGGCAGCGCTTCTTTCGACAGATCCATGCCGCCGCCCGCCTGCGCGTTCAGCTTCTCAAGCACCTTGCGGGCGTTGGGACCGACCACAGCGACCTGAGCGTATTGCTCGGTCACGTTGGCGACATAGACTTTCCAGTCCCACCATTCGGTTTGCAGCCATTCTTCCATGTGACCATGGATGCGTTCGGCACCGCCGGTGGTGGTATGGCACAGCCAAGTGTCGTCATCGATGCGGGCAACAACGCCATCGTCGATCAGGAAACCATTTTCCGAACACATCAGGCCATAGCGGCATTTGCCGACCTTCAGCGTGGACATCATGTTGGTGTACAGCATGTCCAGGAACTTGCCCGCATCCGGGCCTTTGACAATCAGCTTACCGAGTGTCGAAGCGTCCAGCAGGCCGAGGTTTTCGCGGGTGTTCTTCACTTCGCGATTCACCGCGTCATGCACCGATTCACCGGGACGGACATAGGCATAGGTCCGGCGCCAGTGACCGACCGGCTCCCAATCGGCTCCGTTCTCATCGTGCCAGTTATGCATCGGCGTTTGACGGATCGGCTGGAACACCTCACCACGCGCTTCACCACCAATCGATGCCAGCGAGATGGGCGTATAGGGCGGACGGAAGGTGGTGGTGCCAACCTTCGGAATTTCCGAATCCAGCGCATCAGCAAGGATCGCCAGACCGTTGATATTGCTCAGCTTACCCTGATCGGTTGCCATTCCCAGAGTGGTGTAGCGCTTGGTGTGCTCAACACTCTCATAGCCTTCGCGCGCAGCCAGTTGCACGTCGGACACTTTGACGTCGTTCTGGAAGTCCAGCCAGGATTTCATACGCAGCTGCACTTCGGCATTGGCAGGCATCAGCCAGACGGCCTGCATCGCAGCCTCGGCCGTGGTTTCACCCTTGGGTGCTTCTGCGGTTTTCGGCGTGAACCCGGCGCCATTGGCCGCGGCCTCGCCTGCGGTTTGCGCATCGGCCAGCACATCGCCCAGGGCCAATGGGCCGTTGGACGAACCAGCCGCAACAACGAAGCCTTCGCCATTCGCGCCCAGCGGCGGACGCTCGGGGTCGGGGCGGAAATGGGCGTTGGCTTCGTCCCAGATCAGCTTGCCGCCGCAATGCGACCACATGTGCACGACCGGAGACCAGCCGCCCGACATCGCGACCGCGTCGGCCTCGATCTCTTCGCGGGCACCGCCGACGCCTTCCTGATTGCAGATGGCAACTTTTTTGACGCGCTTGCCGCCTTTGACCTTGGCAATGGCCTTGCCGGGATCAACGCGAATACCCAGTTGACGCGCCTCTTCGGCAAGCGGACCGGCAGATGCACGGGCATCCACTACGCGCAAAACATCCACACCCGCCTGTTTCAGGATGATCGCGGTGCGATATGCGTCGTCATTATTGGTGGCAACGATCACACGCTCGCCCGGGGTCACACCCCAGTTCACCACATAGTCGCGCATGGCCGAGGCCAGCATCACGCCCGGCACATCGTTGCCCGCAAAAGATAGTGGGCGTTCAATGGCTCCGGTGGCTGTGACAACCTGCTTGGCGCGGATGCGCCACAGGCGGTGACGTGGCCCCTGAGTGCCCGGTTTGTGGTCGGTCAGACGCTCATATCCCAGCACATAACCGTGGTCATAGACCCCCGCGCCCATGCAGCGATTGCGCATGGTGACGTTGTCCATTGTTTCGAATTCGGAAACCAATTGTTCCACGAACTTATCCACAGGCTGCCCGTCAACGGTGCCGCCATCAACCGGAGCACGACCGCCCCAATGCGCCGTCTGCTCGATCAGCATGACCTTGGCACCGGATGCAGCAGCCGCTTTGGCCGCCTGCAGACCGGCGACACCGCCGCCGATCACCAGAACGTCGGTGAAGGCATAGAAGTGTTCATAGGTATCCGCGTCGCGGTTGTCCTTGTCAGGCGCTTTGCCCAGACCTGCCGACTGGCGAATGAACGGCTCGTAGACATGCTTCCAGAACGGTTTCGGATGGATGAACATCTTGTAGTAGAAGCCCGCCGGCAAGAAGCGCGACAGATGCGTGTTGATCGCACCAATGTCGAATTCAAGATTCGGCCAGTGGTTCTGCGACACAGAAGTCAGACCGTTGAACAGCTCGGTCGTGGTGGCGCGCTGGTTCGGTTCGAACCGGTTGCCCTCGCCCAGACCGACAAGCGCGTTCGGCTCTTCCGCGCCGCTGGCGACGACGCCGCGCGGGCGGTGGTATTTGAACGACCGGCCCATCATCATCTGATCATTGGCCAGCAGGGCCGAGGCGAGCGTATCGCCCTCGTACCCCTGCATCGAGGTGCCGTTGAAGGTAAAGGTGACCTGTTTCGACCGGTCAATCAGCCGGCCTTGTTGTGCGAGACGGGTGCTCATTGTGCGGACCTTTCGCAGATGGAGACGTCGGAGCCTCCGGCGGGAGTATTTTGGAGAAGATGAAGCATCAGGAGAACGCTCTCCACGTCCAGCCGGGGCGTTTGGCTGTGATCGCGTCCTTGATCTCCTGCGGTGGCTCGGTGGTTTGCGCCGAATAGGTGCCGAACACCTCGAGCGTCTGCGTGCAGCGGGCGGCGTGGAACCACTTGCCGCAGCCATTGGCATGGCGCCAGCGTTCGAAATGCACGCCTTTGGGGTTTTCGCGCATGAACAGGTAGTCGTGGAATTCGTCATCCGACGAGCCGGGGCCGAAACGCTTCAGATGCGCCTCGCCGCCAGCGGCCAGTTCGGTTTCTTCTGCGTCCACGCCGCAACAAGGGCAATTCAGGATCAGCATGTGTTCATCCTTTTGACGGGTGGTTGGCACCGGGGCCAACCGAAATTCTTTGAAGTGGCACGTTCGGGCCGGACCCTTAGTGCGCCACCCCGGCGGCGACGCTTTCGTCGATGAAGCGGCCCTCTTTGAAGCGGTCCATCGAGAAGGCTTCGGTCAGCGGCGAATGGCCGGTGGCCATCAGCTGCGCCATGCCCCAACCCGAACCCGGGATGGCCTTGAAGCCGCCGGTGCCCCAGCCGCCGTTGATGAAGCAGCCCTGCAGCGGGGTTTTCGACAGGATCGGCGAGCGGTCGCCGGTCATGTCCACGATCCCGCCCCACTGGCGCAGCATCTTCAGGCGCGAGATCATCGGGAAGGTTTCGACCAATGCGCGCACGGTTTCCTCAATATGGTGGAAGCTGCCGCGCTGGGTGAAGTTGTTGAACCCGTCGGTGCCACCGCCGATCACCATCTCACCCTTGTCGGACTGAGACATATAGCCATGCACGGTGTTGGCCATCACGACCACGTCCATGCAGGGTTTGATCGGTTCCGAGACCAGCGCCTGCAGCGCAATGGCTTCAAGCGGCAGACGGAAGCCCGCCATCTCGGCCAGCTGACCGGAATGGCCCGCAACCACGATGCCCAGCTTGTCGCAATCAATGGCGCCCTTGGTGGTGTCGACACCCACAACGCGGCCATTGTCGGAACGCACGCCGGTCACTTCGCATTGCTGGATGATATCCATGCCCATGGCCGAACAGGCGCGGGCATAGCCCCAAGCGACCGCATCGTGGCGGGCAGTGCCGCCGCGTTCCTGCCACAGCGCGCCCAGAACCGGATAGCGCGGACCGTCCAGATTGATGATCGGCACCAGTTCCTTGACGCGCTCGGGCTTGATCCATTCGGTCTTTACACCCTGCAGCGCATTGGCGTGGGCCGTGCGCTGATAGCCGCGAATCTCGTGCTGGGTCTGGGCCAGCATCATCACGCCGCGCGGGCTGAACATGATGTTGTAGTTCAGGTCCTGGCTCAGATCCTCATACAGGCTGCGCGCTTTTTCATAGATCGCCGCCGACGGGTCCTGCAGATAGTTCGACCGGATGATGGTCGTGTTCCGGCCGGTGTTGCCACCGCCCAGCCAGCCCTTTTCGATCACGGCGACATTCTGGATGCCATAGTTCTTGCCCAGGTAATACGCGGTCGCAAGACCGTGGCCACCCGCGCCGACAATGATGACGTCATAGCGCTTTTTGGGCTGGGGCGAACGCCATGCGCGCTCCCATCCGGTGTGATAGCGCAGCGCTTCACGCGCCACAGCAAAGGCTGAGTAGTGTTTCATAAGCGAATCCATCCGGTCCGGTGATTGGCGCAGGTATGCCGCGCGGCGACATTTTACCCGTGCCATGCAACGTCGCAATATTGCGCTATTGCGACATGAGCGCGCTTCGCGGCCTTTTGTCCCTTTTGTCGCCGGGCTCAGAGGTCTAAATCAGGGCAACTGTTTCGGAGGGACCATGCCGTTCTGGGTTCTCATATTCCTGATCGCACTGCTGATTACCGTATTTCTGGGCTTCACGCTACTGCGGGGGCGACGCTCGGACGAGCCGACGGCCGCCTATGACCTCAGAGTCTATCGCGAGCAGTTGGCGAGCGTCGACAAAGACCTGGCCCGAGGCGTGATCGCCGAAGCGGATGCCGAGCGTGTGCGCACCGAAATCTCACGCCGCATTCTGGCTGCGGATGCCCAGATGCGAGCCGAGGCCGGGGCGGCAGGACCGTCGCGCGCCGCGACGGCCATTACCTTGGGACTGATGGCTATTGTGCTGGTGGGGGGTGCTCTGGCCATGTACCGCCAGATGGGTGCTGCCGGGTTTCCGGATATGCCTTTGACCGCCCGGATGGAGATGGCGGATGAGCTGCGTGCCAGCCGACCCAGCCAGACAGACGCCGAAGAGGGGGCGACCCCGATTCAGACGCCGCCGCTGGAAAAAAGCTATGCCACCTTGCTGAACCGCCTGCGCGAAACCGTGGCCCAACGTCCGGACGATCTGCAGGGACATATCCTGCTGGCGCAGCATGAAACCAATGCCGGGAACTTCAAGGCAGGATATGAGGCGCAATCGCGGGTCATCGAACTGTCTGGGACCAACGCCCCTGCAGAGGCTTATGCCGACCTGGCCGAGATGATGATTCTGGCTGCCGGGGGTTATGTCTCGCCCGAAGCTGAAACCGCCCTTCGGCAGGCGCTGGAACGCAAACCTAAACTGGGTCCTGCCCGATATTACTGGGGTCAGATGCTGGCACAGATCGGACGACCGGACAGGGCCTACCGCGTTTGGGTTGAAACCCTGAATGATGCCCCGCCCGGCGCGCCCTGGGCGAACGCGATCCGTGCGCAAATCGATGAGCTGGCGTTCCGTGCCGGTGTGTTCAACGCGCCCGACTTCGCAGCCTCGGGGCCTAGTCAGGACGATGTAAGCGCAGCCGCCGAGATGTCGCCGGAAGAGCGGCAAGAGCTGATCCGGGGTATGGTCGATGGCCTCTCGAACCGGCTGGCGACCGAAGGCGGCACGCCCGAGGAATGGGCCCGGCTGATCGCCGCGTTGGGCGTATTGGGTGAAGGCCAGCGCGCCATCGACATCCGGGATGAGGCGATGGAAGTGTTTGCTGGCAACGACGAAGCGTTGCAGATGATCGATGCCGCCGCCCTGCAGGCCGGAATCGCGCAATGATCCACGACGCGTTTGAAGATTTCGCCACATCCCTGACCCCGATGTCCGCCCTGATGGGGCTGGATCTGGGGGAAAAGACCATCGGCGTTGCCGTCTCGGACCGGATGCGCGGCGTCGCCACCCCGCTTGAGACGGTGCGGCGCAAGAAATTCACCCTGGATTCGGCCCGGCTGATCGAGATCGTGACCGAGCGTGAGATTGGCGGCATTGTCCTGGGCCTGCCCCGGAATATGGACGGCAGCGAAGGTCCCCGCTGCCAATCCACCCGCGCTTTTGCACGGAATCTGTCGCGTCTGACCGATTTGCCCATAGGCTTCTGGGACGAGCGTCTGAGCACCGTGGCCGCAGAAAAGGCCCTGCTTGAGGCGGATACGACACGAAAGCGTCGCGGACAGGTTATTGATCACGTCGCAGCCGGTTATATCTTGCAAGGAGCGCTGGACAGATTGCGCTTTCTTTAACGGATCGGAAAACGCAGATGACAAACATGGTTTGGAAACGGAACGAGGTCGAAAGCCCGTGCGTCCAGATTTGCGTCGTGCATCCGACCGAACGCATCTGCACCGGCTGCTATCGCACCATCGACGAAATCTCTCGCTGGTCCAAGATGGACAGTTCCGAGCGTGCCGAAATCATGCAGGAATTGCCAGAGCGCAAACCGCGTCTGGCCAAGCGTCGCGGCGGGCGCGCGGCTCGGATGAGCCGCGACTGATCACCTGCGCGCCTCAGGTTCATGTTTCTGCCGGGTCTTCTGCAGGGTCGGTGTTGCGGACAGATCGTGTCGAAACAGGGCCATAATCTCGGCCTTCTCCATTCGCTTGGCGTCACTGGATTTTTGAGGTTGATCACGCAACATCTTGTTGCCCGCTGACGAAGGCAGAGTGTTTCCATCGAAAACAGTGGAAAGCAATTTTCTCAAAGGCATTTTTCCCCTCCCACCAGGGTCCAGACAAAACGCCGTCGACTGTTCACCTTCTAAGGTCAACAGCGTTGCGCGGTCGCAAGTCTGGGTTGTTAGCAGCAATGCCGCGCATCTAGGGGGGATCGGATTCTGAATAAGGGGGAAAATCCGCGGCAATTTCGCAGAAATCCACCCCTTTCAAGCTTCTTTGTGACACTTCAGTATCTTGCCGGTTTCACAGGGCGCTTGGCCGCGTGTTTTATGACGCGGCGTCACTCTGAGCACTCATATTTGACAGAGCAGTTTCAACCCGCCGCCAACCAGGACTTGGCGTTTTCGTAATCCTCTGCCGGGAAATACTCGGTGCGCGTGCCCAGCACGTGGCTGGCCATGCGTTGCGCCATCTTCTGCCAGGTCTTGTCCCCAACAATCGCGGCGCGGTCCAACACACCGATATGCCCGGCAGCAAGGCGGAAATGCGCCCCCATCGCCGACAGCCCCTGCCAGCCGTCAAACTCCCGCAGATCGATCAGCAGCCGGAACCCCTCGCGGTTTTGCAGCAACGCGTCGAGATCGGATTGTGCCTGTTTGTACTCTTCGGAATCGAGCTTCCCCATCAGGCTGATCTGAACGCAGGGCCCACCCAGATCGGTCACGTGGATCGCGCCCAGAGACTCGCGCATCCAACGGCGCGCCACCTCCAGCTCTTCCAGGCCAAACACATGCACCGGGCATGGCAGGATCGGCGCGGCCAGACGCACGCTGGTTTGCACCCACCCCTGATCGGCCACAACACCGATCCGGTCGAATCCGCGCCAGTGACTGAGCCCCAGCTTGGTGTCCGACCAGGCCGCGCCCAGATCGTATCCCTTGAACTCGGACGTCACGATCGCCAGCAGGCGGATGGCGTCATGTTCTTCCAGTGCCGCCTCAATCGCGGGAACCAGCGTGGAGGCATAATCGGCGCTGGTGACCTCACCCGACAGCTCGACCTCGATCAGTGTGCCATCGGCGTTTGTGTGAACCGTAATCATCGAACCAACTCTCCAAAGCCAAATAATGGCAGGAGGTTACGGAGATTCGAGCCATTGCGCTACTCCGCCGGGCAACTCGGGGCGGAAATAAGCGATCATCCGTCCATCCGGCCCTGCGTTGGCATCCGGACCCCAAGGCGCAACACCATGCAGACAGTGGCGATGTAGCAGATAGGCCTCGCCGGGACGCGCCGGCAGTTCGATCCGAGGGCAGGTTTCGAACACGTCGCGGCGGGCGGCCTGATAAATGTCGGTGATATCCGCGCTGGCCAGTTGATCATTTGGCACATCCTTCAACGCGTCGTGGAACGCATCACCCAGGATCTTGTGACTGCCGTCCCAAAGCACCATCGGCGCCGCATCTGCGCTGGCCTCGGTCAGCGGAATTCCCAGTATCCACGCATGCGGTTCATCGACCCGACGCCGCCGGTCAGGTCCCATCGGTTTCAGCCCGTCCACATGCGCCGCATCCCGTCGCGCACGATACCCTGCAGCAGCCTCGCTTTCGCCACGCCGGGGCTGCGGGTAGCCCGGATAAATCACTGAAACCTGCCCTTTGTGCAGATCAATCGGCCCGAATTGCTGATATGCCGACGCAATCGCTGCACCGCTCAGGACGGGCGAGTCCGCCACCCTGCCCTGCGCGTCGTTGTCCAGCGCGTCGACGCCGATGAACCATGTGCCCTCACAGTCATGCCATTCGGCATGCGCGGGATCGCAGACCGACGCCCGCGCCGAAGGCAGCGCATGGGTCACCCAATCCGCCAGCACCGGATCATAGGGAAACTTTACCCAGCCTCGGGCATGAAAGGTCTCTACCACCCCAATGCCTTTCTCAGCATGTTCAGCGCAATCAGTGTCAGAAAGACCGCAAACACCCGCCTCAGCGGCTTCGGGTCCATTGCATGGGCCAGTTTTACCCCCCACGGGGCAGTAATCATGGTCATCGCCACGATGATCCCGAAAGCTACCAGATTGACCGCACCGATGGTCCATGGCGGGCGGTGTTCCGGGGCGATGTTCAGGAACAGAAACCCGATCACCGAGGGCACCGCGATGATCACGCCAAACCCCGCCGCCGTCGCCACGGCGCGGTGAATGGGTGTGTTATAAAGGCTCATCAGCGGCACGCCGAAGCTGCCCCCACCGATCCCCATCAGAACCGAAAGAAATCCCACCGAAGGCGAAAGCGCGGCGCGGCGCAGACCTTTCGGCATGGCATCCCCCAAGCGCCATTCGGATTTGCCCAAACCGAGATACAGGCCGATCACCACGCCCAGCGCACCGAACAGCGCCTGCAGAAACTCCGTTCGCAGCGCCGAGGCCACCAGAACGCCAACCATGGCGCCCACAGCAATACCCGGCCCCCAACTGCGCAAGATGTCCCAATCGACCGCGCCTTTCTTGTTGTGGCTCAGAACCGACCGAACCGAGGTGACAATGATTGTCGCCAGCGAGGTCGCCAGGCACAGCTGCATCAATTGCGGCCCGCCATATCCAAGCGTCTGAAACGCATAGAAAAACGCAGGCACCAAAACGATGCCACCCCCGACGCCCAATAACCCGGCCAGCACCCCGGCCAGTGCGCCGATCACAAGCAGAAGGCCCAGCATCTGGGCCAGCAACATCATCTCGGGCATAGTTCCCCCATACCGGCCCGGGGCCGTCTCAAACCACCTGTTCCACCTGCGACAGTGACGCGACAGAGTCCAGCGCCTGCAAGATCACATCCGGGCCAGCCCCCTCGCGTACCGCGCCCTCGGACAGCATCCGCCGCCACCCCCGCGCGCCGGGACGACCCGCGAACAGGCCCAGCATATGCCGGGTGATCTGGTGCAAGCGCCCCCCTTCGGCAAGATGCGCCTCGACATAGGGCAGCATTTTCTGCACCACCTCAATGGGATCGGCGACTTTACCCGTTCCGAAGATCAGCGGATCGGCAGCGGCCAGAATATCCGTCGGCTGATGATAGGCCGCGCGTCCAATCATGACACCATCCAACCCGGCCTCCAGATGCCGTTGCGCCTGCGCAAGCGAGGTGATGCCACCGTTGATCGAGATGTGCATGTCCGGAAATTCAGCCTTCATCCGGTGCACAAGATCATAGTCCAGAGGCGGAATATCCCTGTTTTCCTTAGGACTTAACCCTTGCAACCACGCTTTGCGCGCATGGATAGTGACGCGTCCACACCCGGCATTGCGAATCTGCTCAAGAAAAGCGGGCAGCACCTCGTCAGGCTCCTGCTCATCGACGCCAATCCGGCATTTCACGGTGACTTCGACATCCACCGCCTCTCGCATCGCCTTAACACAGTCCGCAACCCGTTCAGGCTCGCGCATCAAAACTGCGCCGAATGTCCCGGACTGCACCCGATCGGACGGGCAGCCACAGTTCAGGTTGATCTCATCATACCCGGCCTCAGCACCCAGAGCCGCCGCCTGGGCCAGTTCCCGTGCATCCGAGCCCCCCAACTGCAACGCCACCGGATGCTCTTGCGGGTTGTAATCCAACAGATGCAGCGCCCCGCCGCGCACCAAAGCAGGGGCGGTGACCATTTCCGTATAAAGCAGAGTTTCGGAACTGAGCAGACGATGCAGATACCGACAGTTCTTATCGGTCCAGTCCATCATGGGTGCAACGGACAGGCGCGCGCTTCTTCGGATATCTGTCAGGTTCTTGTCCGGCATGTCTTTTCACGTCGTCAGGATGCGGTTTTCGCCAAGCACCGGATATACCTGAAGACCCACCAAGGGCAAACCGTTCCCGATCTTTGGAAAATGGTACCGCCTCCCTGGCTTGAACAGGGGACCTCTGGATCCACAATCCAGCGCTCTAACCAACTGAGCTAAGGCGGCACTCGTGAGGGGCGATTTAGCGAAGGCGTGCGGGGATTGCAAGGGGATTAAAGCTGAATTCGCCAGCTTTGTTCTATCAGATCGACTCCGAAAGAATGCACCGGCTTGCTGCCGGTCAGCTCCCATCCAAACGCACGATACAGCGCGCAGGCAGCAGCGTGGCTTTCATGAGTCCACAGCACCATCTCGCGATATCCGACATCGCGCGCAAAGCTCATGCAGGTGGTCAGCAATCGTTTGCCCAGCCCCTGCCCGCGTGCTTCGGGCACCAACAGAAACAGGCGCAGCTTGGCCGTTTGGGCATCCTGTCTGACACAGAAGATGCTGCCAAGACGCGTGCCCGCACGTTCAGCGATCCAGCCCTGTTCGCACGCACGGTCGTGGTCAGCGACGAAATCCGCAAGGATACGGGCGACCAAAGCACCGAAACTGTCATCAAACCCTTCGTCGCGGGAATAGAGGACGTCGTGTTGCGCGACCAGCCAAGGCGCATCCTTGTCGCAGAAGGGTCTGAGTATGATGCTTTCCATGCCTTATCTGACCTCATAGTGCGCTTGATTCTCAACCCGCCGCGCGTTAGCACCAAGGCGCATTTCCCGGAGGCACATATGGGCATCAACACCGAACGCGACATCGAAGCGAATCTTCAGATCGGGCCGACCGATCAGGGCATGGTGCGCCTGTTCATCGAGGGTGCCGGCATCGAGATTCCGATGGATTTCGACCCCGAGGAAGCTGAAGAGATCGCCGAAGAAATCCGCGCCGCCGCTCAGGCTGCGCGGGCGGTCACAGGCTAAAGCCGGGGGTCACGTAGCGCCTGCAACCTGCGGGCCGCGTCCACCGCAAATTTCTGCACCATCTTCTTGCGCCGCGCCGGGGCCAGCTTGCTTTCAGGCCCCATACGGATGATTTCGGCGTCGTATGCGTCAGCAATGATCAGGCCTGTTTCAGCCGGCAACAGCTCGGTCGGGAAATCCGTATCTACGGCCCAAAAGAATCGGTCGCACCATTCCAGATAGCCCTGCCACTTGGAATCCGACTGATAATCGGCGCGGCTGGATTTGCATTCGACCACCCAAATCTCGCCCTTGGGTCCAAGGCCCATGACATCGACCCGCAGCCCTCGGGACGGGACGAATTCTTCAATCGAAACATAGCCATGGCTCGCCAAGTGGCGCGAAACACCGCGCGCAAGTTTCTGTCCGGGTTGCAGGTCCAGCGTCATGAGGCAAATGTGAACAATTCATGAACAAATTTCAAGAGGCTTGACATGATACCATTTAGTATCTCATTTATATGAAACCAAATGGTACTCCATCTGAGGTATCCGATGAACACGCAAACCCAAAACGCGTTCCGTGCGCTTGCGGACCCAACCCGCCGCGACATCGTTCAGATGCTGGCGGCGCAAGACATGACGATCGGGCAATTGACCGATCGCTTCGACATGACGCGCGCCGCCGTCAAAAAGCACCTGACAGTCTTGTCTGACGGAGGGTTGATCACTGTCGAGGCGCGCGGACGTGAACGCATCAATCGCCTTGAGCCAATGGGGATGGCTCCGGTCCTCGACTGGCTCAGCTACTTTGACCGTTTCTGGGACGACCGCCTTGCAATCCTGAAAGAAGCAATTGAAAGGAAAGAGAAATGACGAATGCCGTTTTGCAGAAAACTATCTTCCTGCGGGCCGAACCCGAGACCGTCTGGGCCTATCTCACACAGCCGGAACACCTGGCCGAGTGGTTTCACAAACCCAAACGTCCGCTTGCTCAGGGCGACAAGCTAGAGATGTTCGGCACCACCAGCGGCGACCTTTTGATCTGGGGCGAAGTGCGCGAGGCTCGCAAGCCGCAATACCTGGAATATACATTCACGGTGAAACCGATGGGTGATGCGGTCAGCGTGGTGAAATGGACGCTGGAACCTGTAGCAGGCGGCACCCGTCTGGGGCTGGTCCATGAAGGTCTGCCGCAGGGTGCTGACGCCTTTGGCCTGATCCTTGCGTTGGACAATGGCTGGGACGAGCATTTCGGCAAGATGCGCACCACATTGCACGAAACTGTTGACGCCTGACCCCTTGTACGCGCCCGCCATACGCCCTAGTTAGGCCTTTGGCGGGTTCTGCCCTTCTTGTGACAGGTAGCATTCTGGTGGCCTTAAGCAATTCCGAGGGGGCTGGCTCTGTTCAGGTCCTGGCCTGATTACCCGGCGCCCACCTGTACATACAGGTCCTCGGGAATCAAACCGCACGGTTGACTGGTGGTCCCGCCACATTTTCCACGGAAATTCAGCGCTCTGCGCGGGCTTCCTGTTTCGCCAGAGCAGGCTTGAACGTGTTAACGACCGGTGTTCCCCGCCGGGGGCCTTGCGGCTTTTCGGCCATGCTCATGATCTTATAGGCGAACTGAACACCTGCGAACACGATGCCGTTCATGAACCAGATCATCGCCAAGGCGATCAGGCCGATCTCGGAACTCAGGATCAGATGCCGCAGGTTGGCCACGTTCAACGCCAGCAAAACGCCGACAAACACAGCCGAAATGGCAAATCCCCAGGCAACTTGTGTGATATATAGGCGGATCAGTTTGGGCATGGCGAACCTCATAGCGCTATAATATTCAGGTTAGCGCATATCTGGTCCGGGTAAAGGTGTCAGAATGCCTCGGGCTGCGCCTCGCGCGCCATGTGATCCAACACGGCGTTGACGAATTTCGGCTCTTTGCCTTCGGGGAAAAAGGCCCGGGCCACGTCGACAAACTCGGTGATAACCACCTTGGGCGGCGTGTCGCTTTGGGTCAGTTCAGCCCCCGCCGCACGGAACACAGCGCGCAAGGTCGGGTCGATGCGCGCGATGGGCCATTTGGCCACCAATGCCCGGTCGGTCATCTGGTCGATCGGGGCCTGATAGTTCACTGCATCGTCAACCAGTCTACGGAAAACGCTGATGTCGCCATCCAGCATTTCCTCGCCCTCGTAGACGGCTCCGAACCGGTGATCCAGAAACTCGGTCACAACCTGCTCGGTCGTCTGGCCCGATTGCTCCATCTGGAACAACGCCTGCACGGCATAAAGCCGGGCGGCAGATTTCATCAGGCGTTTCTGGTTGGCCGGTTTCGGCGCGTCTGTCTTGGTCATGCTGTCGTGGGTCCGTTGCTGTCGCCCGCCACAAGGATGGACTCGGACGGCGGCTTGAAGCCCACGCCCTTTTTGGAAGCGCCCCACTTACGGCTGAGCGCGATCAGATGCAAGGCCGCAACGGCCGCTCCGCCACCTTTATTCATCTTTTCCGGATTCGCGCGCACTTCGGCCTGATCGTTGTTTTCCACGGTCAGGATGCCGTTGCCGATGCACAGCCCCTGAAGCCCCATCAACTGGATGGCCCGGCTGGAATCATTACAGACGGTTTCATAATGCGTGGTCTCGCCGCGAATGACGCAGCCCAGCGCGACATAACCGTCGAAATTGCACTGACGGTCGGCCATGGCGATGGCGGTGGGGATTTCCAGCGCGCCGGGCACTTCGACGACTTCGCAGGTGCCGCCCGCCGCTTCGATTTCGGCCTTGGCACCGGAAATCAGATTGTCGGCGATGGCGCGATAGAACGGCGCCGCCACGATCAGCAACTTCACCGGCTTCTCGAATTCGGGTGTCGGCAGAACGCCGTGTTCGTCTTGAGCAGCCATGATCAGTCTTCCTTCAGGATCGAGCGGGTGCCGACGATGGACAAGCCAAACGCGTCGAGCCCCAGATATACGGTTTCCGGCGAGTCGGTCAGCAACACCAGTTCCTGAACGCCCATCTTGGACAGGATTTGCGCGCCCAGTCCGGTTTGCTTGATGGTCCGCGGGCCTTCGTCATCCGCCGCATAGAGCGAATTGCGCGGCTGGCGGAACAGACAGACGACGCCGCGCCCCTCTTCCGCGATTTTCTCCATCGCGCGCGGCAGTTCCTGCGGCGATTTTGGCCCCAGCCCCAGAATGTCGGGCGCTTCGTGCAAGGCGTGAGTGCGGGTCAGTACCGGCTCGGGCGTGGTGATGTCGCCCTTGATCATCACAACATGCTCGATGCCGTGGGTCTGATCGGTGAAGATCCGCATCTCCCACTCGCCACCATATTCCGACGTGACAGTTTCGCGCGAGGTTTCGACCACCAGATTGTCATTGCGCGACCGGTACGCGATCAGGTCGCTGATCGTTCCGATCTTCATGTCATGCTGCTGCGCGAATTCCACCAGATCAGGCAGCCGCGCCATGGTGCCGTCCGCTTTCATGATCTCGCAGATCACGCCGGAAGGGTTCAACCCGGCCAAACGCGAGATATCTACGGCAGCCTCGGTATGGCCTGCGCGCACCAGCACCCCGCCCCGCTTAGCGCGCAGAGGGAAGATGTGACCGGGGGTGGCGATATGGGCCATCGTGTTCTGTTCGTTGATCGCCGTCGCCACGGTCAGCGCCCGGTCGGCGGCGGAAATCCCGGTGCTGACACCTTCGCGCGCCTCAATCGAAACGGTGAACGCAGTTTCGTGCCGGGACGAGTTGTTTACGGCCATCATCGGCAGGCCCAGATTGTCGACCCGTTCCGCCGTCATCGGCAGACAGATCAGACCGCGCCCGTGGGTGGCCATGAAATTGATCGCCTCGGCATCGGCGAACTCGGCGGCGATGACCAGATCGCCTTCGTTTTCGCGATCCTCGTGATCGACCAGAATATACATCCGGCCCGCGCGCGCCTCGTCGATGATCTCTTCGATCGGGCTGATCGCGTCGCGCAGCTGGGCCTCGACCGGACCGGGGGTTTCAAAGCTCATGGGGCAGCCTTTCACAAGAGCATTTCTGCAAGGCGGGATAGACCACCCCGCGTCCAAAGGCCAGAGCGCAAACGGCGCGGGCAGGTTCGGACGCGACGTATTTGCCGGTCAGGACATCTCGGCCAGGCGCGCAACATAGCGTGCCAGCGTGTCGATCTCGAGATTCACCTGATCTCCGACCGCCACATCGCCCCAGGTCGTGACCTCTTTGGTATGCGGGATGAAGTTGATGCCGAAATCGCAGTCATTCACATCGTTGACGGTTAGTGACGTGCCGTTCAGCGCAACCGAGCCTTTCGGCGCGATGAACCGCGCCAAATCCTTTGGCGCGCGCAGGGTCACCCGGGTGCTGTCGCCTTCGTCCTTTACCGCCACAACCTCGGCCACGCCGTCGACATGCCCCGAAACGATATGGCCGCCCAGTTCATCACCCACTTTCAGGGCGCGTTCCAGATTGATCCGTTTCCCAACCGCCCAGCTGGCCAGATTGGTTTTCGAAACCGTCTCGGCGCTGATCTGCACGTCATACCAGTCATCCCCCAGCGCGATCACGGTCAGACAAACCCCGTCGCTGGCAATCGAGGCGCCGATATCGATGCCCGCGGTGTCATAGGCGGTTTCGATCCGGGCCCGCAGGTCGCCCTGTTGGTCCAGTTCGGTGACAGTGCCTATATCGGTGACGATCCCTGTAAACATTTTGGCAACCCTCAAAGCCTAGCGTTAAGGGTGCAGGTAAAGACCGATGGGCGAACCGGCAAGCCCTCCTTGCCGCCAATGTGACAAAGAGGCATAATTTTAACAATACGCACCACAAGACCAAGACACGAGCAGACGGAATGACATCCATCCCCCCTCGCCCTGACCGGCGCGTGTTCATGTTCCTGCAAGGACCTCACGGCCCGTTCTTCAACGCGTTGGGTCGGATGCTGCGTGCGGCGGGGGCGCAGGTCTGGCGGGTTGGTTTCAATGCCGGGGATCAGGTGTTCTGGCGTGATCGCAGCAGCTATATCCCCTATTTGGGCGAACCCGAGCATTGGCCGCAGACATTCCGCAACCTGGTGCGCACGCATGATGTGACCGATATCGTGCTTTATGGTGACACCCGACCGGTACATGCCCAGGCTGTGTCCATCGCACAAGAGCTTGGCCTGACCGTTCATGTGTTCGAGGAAGGGTATCTGCGCCCCTGGTGGGTGACGTATGAGCGCGGCGGCTCGAACGGGAACTCTCGATTGATGGAGCTGGATGTGGCGGACATGCAGGCCGCCCTTGCGCGGTCCGAGGGGGCAACGCCTCCGCCGCCGACCCATTGGGGGGATATGCGCCATCACATCTTCTACGGGGCGTTGTATCACTGGTTCGTTCTGTTCATGAACCGCCGCTACCGCAACTTCCGCAGGCATAGGGATCTGCCGGTTTCAAAAGAGTTTCGGCTGTATTTCAAACGTCTGATCCTGATGCCTTTTCATCGCCTTCAGCGCGCGCTTGCCACGGCAAAGGTTCGGTGGAACGGGTTTCCCTATCATCTGGTCCTGCTGCAGCTGGGACATGACAGCTCTGTCCGGTCGCATTCGGATTTCAACTGCATGAGCGCCTTTCTTGAACAGGTGATCGCGGGTTTCGCCAAAGGGGCGCCCACCCATCATCACCTTGTCATCAAGGAACATCCGCTGGAAAACCATCGTGAGCCATTGCGGCACCTTGCCCGCGACTTTGCGCGTGCGCAGGGCCTTGAAGATCGGGTGCATTATGTCCCCGGCGGCAAATTGGCCGGGCTGCTTACGGATGCCAGATCGGCGGTCACCGTGAACTCGACCGCGGGACAACAGGTGCTGTGGCGCGGCATCCCCCTGCGGATTTTCGGGCGGTCCGTCTATGACAAGCCGGAATTCGTGTCGGGGCAGAGCCTTGAGGCGTTCTTTGCTGCTCCGGACCTCCCCGATAACAGCGCCTATCGGACCTATCGGCAGTTTTTGCTGGAAACCAGCCAGGTACCGGGCGGTTTCTATTCGCGTCGCGGGCGACGCCAGTTGCTGCGGCGGGCGGTCGATATGATGCTTCACCCCCAGGACCCCTATCAGGCAGTTCTGAACCGCAACGCGACCCCTGCGCCACAGTTGCAGCTTGTTCGCTAGCTCCACTCAACTGTCGCTGGTAGTTTGAAAACCAACCGGGTAACCTGCCCAAAATCAAGACGACTGAGGTAAATCGGCAGTGCAGCGCTTTCCTACCCGATGGATACGGGGGGCTTCCCTTGTGGCAGCCCTTGGCCTGCTGGCAGCATGCCAGCTTCCGAAATCCGGCCCGAACAAAACCGAAATCCTGTCCGGGTCTACCGTGAACGGTGGCAACGCCTTCGTCGTCGAAGTCGATGACCGCGTCACGCGCGCCACCGCAGCCGTTCCGCAATACGGATTTTCGCAGTCCTTCCGCAGCGCCCAAAGCGTTGCGTCGGACACGGTTCGTCCCGGCGACACGCTAAACCTGACCGTCTGGGAAAACGTTGAAGACGGCTTGCTGACCTCAGCAGCAGGCGGCGCCGCCAATCTGAGCGAATTGCAGGTCGACAGTGATGGTTACATCTTCGTGCCTTACGCGGGGCGTGTTCGTGCTGCGGGCAACACGCCCGAGCAGTTGCGCACCCTGATCGCCTCGAAGCTGGAAGAACAGACGCCGGACCCGCAGGTTCAGGTCAGCCGCACACCCGGCGATGGGTCGACTGTTTCGCTGACCGGCACCATCGGCGCGCCGGGGATTTATCCGATCGAGCGGCCCACCGGCACCCTGTCGACCATGCTGGCCAGCGCGGGCGGCGTGGCGGTGGCCTCGGATATCGCATTGGTGACCGTTATTCGCGGCAAGCAACGCGGAACGATCTGGTATGACGATCTGTTCCGCAACCCGGAAACCGATATCGCTCTGCGTGGCGGCGACCGCATATTGGTTGAACAAGACAGCCGGTCCTATATCGCGTTGGGGGCCACAGGCGGGCAATCGCGCGTGGCCTTTGAAAGCCAGGACCTTTCAGCGCTCGAAGCGTTGGCGCAGGTGGGGGGGCTGCAATCACTGTCCTCGGACCCGACCGGCATCTTCATTCTGCGCAACGAGCGTCAGGACATCGCCCGCAACGTCATGGGCCGCGCTGATCTTCAGGGCGAACAGCGCATGATCTATCTGCTGAACCTGACCGCGCCCAACGGTCTTTTCATCGCACGGGATTTTGTCATCCGCGATGACGACACGATCTACGTGACCGAGGCCCCATATGCGCAATGGACAAAATCCATCTCGCTGATCGCCGGAGGGCTGACGCCGGTTGCGAATGTGGCGACGCTGACGGGCGGCTGATACATGCGACCCGATCCGGAACAATCGGCCGGGGGCGAACGCTCTCGGCTTTTTGTTTACAATGGCGGCTTCCTGACCCAACGGCGGGTGCGCCGCATTCTGTCGCTGGCCGGTTACGACATCCGGCTTGGCCTGCCGCAGGACGCTGATCTGATTGGTGTCTGGGGCAACAGTCCGACGGCGCATCGCGGGCTGTCCGTCGCCGAAAAGCGGGGCGTGCCGGTGCTGCGGGTCGAGGATGCGTTTCTACGCTCGCTCCACCCCGGACGGGCGGGCGAGCCGCCCATGGGGTTGCTGCTGGATCGATCCGGGCTGCATTTCGACCCAGCCACACCCTCGGACCTTGAAACCTTGCTGGCCACGCACCCATTGGACGATACCGCACTTCTGGACCGAGCGCGGGGTGGCATGGCCCGCCTGCGCGAACTGCATCTGAGCAAGTATTCCGCCTTTGATCTGGACCAAACGCCGCCCGATCCCGGATACGTTCTGGTCATTGATCAGACACAGGGTGACGCCTCGGTGACAGCAAGCCGCGCGGACCGAGCGCGTTTTCTTGAGATGCTGTTCGTCGCGCAAGAGGAGAACCCCGGTGCGCGCATCCTGATCAAATCCCACCCGGAAACCACATCGGGTTTTCGGGCCGGGCATTTCACGGATGAAGACCAGAATGACCGGGTGGAATTCCTCTCAGCCCCGATCAGCCCATGGTCGCTGTTCGAAGGGGCAATCGGTGTCTACACCGTGTCGTCACAAATGGGGTTCGAGGCCATTCTGGCCGGGCACAAACCCCGCGTCTTTGGCCAACCCTTCTATGCGGGCTGGGGTCTGACGCAGGATGAGTTTCCCGTACAGCGCCGACAGCGCAATCTGACGCGGGCGCAGCTGTTTGCAGCAGCCATGATCCTGTACCCGCGCTGGTACGACCCGTTCCATGACCGGTCATGTGACTTTGAAACCGCGCTGAACACGTTTGAGGCCACAACCCGAGCCTGGCGCGAGGATCACAGGGGGTGGACCGCCTCTGGCATGCGGGTCTGGAAACGTCGTCACCTGCAACGCATGTTTGGCCGATACGGCAAACTGCGCTTCGTGGCCGAGCCGCCCGCGACACAAACACAGCCACACATGAGTTGGGCCAGCCGGGCCGCAGACGCGACGGATATTGTCCGGGTCGAAGACGGCTTTCTGCGCTCGCGCGGACTTGGTGCGGAACTTGTCCCTCCGCTGTCGCTGGTGACCGATGATCTGGGCATCTATTACGATCCCACGCGCCCCAGCCGCCTTGAGGAATGGATCGCCACGCGTGAGGCCTTGCGCCCGGATCAACAGCTCCGTGCAGAACGGCTGATCGCGCGGCTGCTGGCCGAGGCGTTGAGTAAATATAACATTGGCACCCCCATGCCTGACCTGCCTCAAGGCCATCGCGTTTTGGTGCCCGGTCAGGTCGAGGATGACGCCTCGATCCGTCTGGGCACCAGCACCGTTCGCACCAATCTCGACTTGCTGCAAGCGGCGCGCGCGGCATGGCCGGACGCCGTGCTGATCTACAAACCGCACCCGGATGTCGAAGCCAACCTGCGCGAGGGCAAGATACAGGCGGAAGGTCTGGCCGATGTGATCGCATCCGGCACCGATCCCGCAAATCTGCTGACGCAGGTGGACGAGGTCTGGACCATGACCTCTCTGATGGGGTTCGAGGCCCTGTTGCGCGGCGTGCAGGTCACCACTCTGGGCGCGCCGTTTTATGCCGGGTGGGGATTGACCACCGATCTGGGCGCGGTCCCGGCGCGGCGCGGCGCGCGGCCTTCGCTTTTGGGTTTGGTGCATGCCGCGCTGATCGACTATCCGCGCTATTTCGATCCGGTGACCGGGCAGCCCTGCCCGGTCGAGATCGCAATCGAACGATTGGCGCATGGCGAGCCAGCCTTCAGCGGGCCGGTCAATCGCATTCTATCGAAACTGCAAGGTGCACTGGCGACATACGCGCATTTGTGGCGCTGACCGTCAGCGGGTTGTCCGTGCCCAACGATGCAGGATATCTCCGCCCAAAGCCTGTGTTTCGATCAGATCGAAACGGGGGGCGGTCTCAAGCGTATCGAGCCCGAGCGCCCCGATCGCAGGCAGCCCCTCGGCTCCGATCATCAGGCCAGCGGTGAACCCGACAAGCTCATCCACCAGATCCGCCTTCAGCAGTGATCCGGCCAAAGCGGACCCGCCCTCGCAGAAGATGCGGGTCAGTCCAGCCTGTCCAAGCTGTTGCAGCAGGTCTGCCGGGTCAACATGATGGCCTTCCAGCGCACAGGGGATGAGCCGGGCGCCCAATCCTTCCCAGGCGCGGGCGCGTTCAGGGTCGGGATGCGGACCATGGCACAGCCAGACCGGAACCTCTTTCGCGGTGCGGGCCAGATGGCCCATAAGCGGCAGATCGAGGTAACGTGAGACGATCACACGCACGGGTTGCCGCGCGACACCAAGATCACGCACCGTCAGCGACGGATCATCCGCACGGGCCGTCCCTGCCCCGACCATCACCGCATCATTACGGGCCCGCATCGCGTGCACTGCACGCCGCGCCTCGGGGCCGGTAATCCATTGGCTGTGGCCGGTTTCAGTTGCGATCCGGCCATCAAAGCTGCTGGCCAGTTTAAGCGTTACGAACGGGCGGCCCTGCTCGGTTTTCAGGAAGAACCCGGCATGGGCCTGCTCGGCCTCATAGGCCATGATACCGGTCTGCACGTCGATCCCGGCAGCGCGCAACATGTCAAAGCCCTGCCCGGCCACACGCGGATCGCTGTCCTCGATGGCACAAACAACACGCGCCACCTTGGCGTCGATCAGCGCCTGCGCGCAGGGCGGTGTCTTTCCGTGATGCGCGCAAGGTTCAAGCGAGACATAAGCCGTTGCCCCCTGTGCCGCGGATCCGGCCTGCGCCAGCGCTTCGGTTTCAGCATGAGGGCGCCCGCCGGGCTGGGTCCAGCCGCGTCCGACGATCCGCCCATCGCGCACGACAACGCAGCCGACCGAGGGGTTGGGCCAGCACTGTCCCTGACCGCGCTGCCCCAAAGACAGGGCCAGCGCCATGAATCGCTTATCTGTTTCGGTCACTCATCGGTCGTGGGTTGCGGCGGGCGCAACTCGTGGACGAACTCCTCGAAATCATCAGCCGCCTGGAAATTCTTGTAGACACTTGCAAAGCGAACATACGCAACAGTGTCAATCCGGGCCAGCGCCTCCATGACGATTTCACCGATTTTGTTGGACGGGATGTCGGTCTCGCCCATGCTTTCCAGACGGCGCACGATACCCGAGATCATCTGATCAATCCGATCGGGTTCGATCGGGCGTTTCTGCATCGAGATGCGGATCGAGCGCTCAAGCTTGTCGCGGTCGAAATCCTCGCGTTTTCCGTTGGTTTTGATCACTACCAGATCGCGCAGCTGCACACGTTCATACGTGGTGAACCGGCCGCCGCAGGCCGGGCAAAACCGTCGCCTGCGGATCGCCACGTGATCCTCTGCCGGTCGTGAATCCTTGACCTGAGTATCGATATTTCCGCAAAACGGGCAGCGCATCCGCCGTCTCCTCGTCCCTAGTTCCGCCTCTTGTTGTAAGCACTTCGGCTCACTTATCCACAACTATAGGGCAGCCGCTAGGATTTGGGTAGTCGGAAATTTCCACCGCTAGATAAAGGGTCACGCGAAATGTGCCGCGACCTTGCGCAGATGCGGGGCGCGGCGATGCTCGAACAGGTAAATGCCTTGCCATGTGCCCAAGGCAGGCTGCCCCGCTGTAACCGGGATCGACAGTGAAACGGGCATTATCGCCGCCTTGATGTGGGCGGGCATATCATCCGGCCCTTCATAGGTGTGGCGCAGATAGGCCATCGACGGATGATCCGACGACGGCACCAACCGGTCAAAGAACGCTTGCAAATCGGTCTGAACCTCAGGGTCGGCATTTTCCTGGATCAGCAGCGAACAGGAGGTATGGCGTATGAAAAGGGTCAGCAATCCATCCGAGTCAGGCTTCAACCAAGATCGCACAGGGGCGGTGAACTCATAGAGCCCAACGCCCTGTGTCTGGATGGAAAACTCGGTCTGCAGCACCGATCAGTTCAATATCTGACGACGACTGCACCGCCCGTTCGCACCTTGCACCGACATGCTTTCACCCACTTTGAAGCCAGCAGAGAAACTGCTTTGTTGCGCCACATCCTTGGGCATCGTCAATGAGAACGCAACAGACGTCTTGCGCCCGGTCGTCACGCTTTGGCCATAGCCGCGCGTGACATAGATGCGATCCTGCCAACCGGCACCCAAGGTCCGGCGCGCAAAATCGGCGGCGGCGCACCAATATCCGTCGACATCGCGACGAGAGCGCGGGATGACTTCGAAATCAGTGTTGTTGATCGCTACGGTCTGAAAGCCTAGGCGCGCCGCACTTGCCGTGACGGGCGAGCTGAGCACCATCAGGGCGACAAAAGTGCCCGAGATAAACTGTTTCATCATTACTTTCTCTCTCTTACTTCCGAATTATAGTGTAGTTTGCCACAGTCTTCGAAACAGAGCATTTCACAATCATTTCAATCAGCGCCCCGATTTGCGTTATCAGGCATCAACCAGCCCCGATACCGGATCAACAGCCGACCCCCAGGCAAATGAGCCGAGATGTCGAAGCGAAAGCGTGCTTGCATGTCCTCGCTTTCGGTTGAGCTGGATCCGGGCAGCAGGAACCGGGGGCACGGCACCCCGAACAGGCAGAGGCGCTGTATCTCGATGGCCAGCCCCGTTTCGGTTCGCATTGGTCGCATCCAAATCGTCAACGCTCCGATCTGTTCTCTGACACAGCCGCGCCGCACATCGAATATCAACCGCGACCGGGTTATGTGACCATCAAAGTCACGTTCCCAGTGCCAGCCGTCACTGTCGCGTTGAATGGTGAGGGTGACGGACAAGTCACTGCCCTCAGGCGGGAAGCGACCGGCACGCAGCGCCAGCGCCACCAATGCACCCCCACCCCGCGTGATGCTGCAGCGACCTTGGTGACGACCTTCACCGCCATGCAAAGCCCGGACCGCGACGGGCAGATCAGGATCGCCCCCCAAAGCCTGCAGGAACGGGTCGCTCTCAGAAACCATCTGTTGCAAACCGTGACCGCAACGATGGATCGGGGACCAGACAGGTCTCTTGCCGGCCAAACAGAGCGTATCGGTTCCGGGCAATCGCGTGATATAGCGGGTCTTTTATAAACCGCGGCAGATATCGGCACAGCGCCAGAACCCGCCAGAACCCCGGCAAAGCCCGCATCGCGGCGGCAAAGGCATCCAGCCTTTGATGAACCCGCCCGTCGACGATCACCAGATTGGTCTCAAAATCCGAGGTGGGCAAATTGAGCCGCGCATAAAGCCGCTGCCCAAGCGGAGATTGCGCCGTGGCAAAGCGGAACCGCCGATCCTTGTCATGGCGCAGCATGAACCGAAAGAACCCCGAACACAGCACGCACTCACCGTCAAAGACGATCAGATCAGTTTCGGGGGCGTTCAGATCTTGCACGGGAAATCATATGGTTGCCACTGGCCTGACGGATGCTCTCATGGACGCGAAATGTCGGCAATGCGACATGGGCGACCATTGGTCGAGATGTCGGGGAACCCGGTAACACGGTTTGGTGGACCGTCCACTCAGGCTCAGCCCTCAATCCCCATTGGACGCTGACCCGACAACGATCCGACATTACCGCCGAGCAGGGTTGTAGGTCTTGACAAGTTCGGTCAATTTCTTGCGAATTTCTGTCATCCAACCAAAAGCTGGCGCCACGCGCGGATTTACCGCTAGGCTGCATTGCAGGTTCGAACTGATTTCAGACACGATAATGGACGTTGATATTTCCAGAATACGGCTGCTCTCGGGCAGGCTCGAAGATCACGCGGGCGCATCCGTCGTTGACCGCGTCTTGGACAGCAGCGCCTTGACGCGGACCGAGATTGCCCCTCCGGCCACGTCATACAGCGCCCATAAAGAGGCGCTGTTTGTCCGCCACGCCTGCGACGCAGTCGGAGATATCACCTTTGGCGCGCGCACCGGGCTGGGCTTCAACTCATCCTCCAGCGTTACCGCCTATATCAGTAAATATTCGCGCGATCTGAAACAGGTCTTGGAAAACTCGGCTCGGTTTCATGCCATCATCGACCCCGCGCTTGCCCTCAGTTTGCGGATCTCGGGGAATTCGGCATCGTTTGAGGCGGATTGGAAAGATCCCGGATTCTCGCGCTATCACCGCCGTACCGAATTCCTGTTATTCGCCGCCATCGGTCGGATGCGCGCTTTGACACAGACCTGCCTGCATCCGATCGAGATGCGCTTTCAACACGAAGTCGGACAGCACGCCGAGGCTTTTGCAAAGATCGGCGGGTTCCCGGTCACGTTCGGGGCTGAGCGGCTTGAGATCATCCTTTCGCTGCCCTCGCTTGAAATCCCGATCCCGACCTATGATCCCAGCCTGCGCGCGCATCTTCTGGAATACGGCGAACGTCTGCTGGCCGAGCGACGGTCTCCCAAACAAAAAACACGAGCGCTGGTTGAAGGCCTGATCACCCGGTCGATGCCCGGCAGGATCATCCCGGCCAACGACGCCGCCGCTCAACTGGGCCTCAGCCCGCGTACACTGGCGCGCCGCCTGACTGACGAGGGGGTCAGCTATCGCGAGATTGTCGAGGACCTGCGCTGTGATCTGGCGCAGACATTCATCAAGAACGGCATGACACTGGCCGAGATTGCCTATTCGCTGGGCTATTCCGATCAGGCCGCCTTTTCCACCGCCTTCAAACGCTGGACCGGACAGGCACCTTCCGCATTCCGAAAAAGAGTGGACCGCCCGCTGCGGTGACAGTGGCCGGGGGTCATCAGCGTTTCCACCTCGCCCCGGCCTGTCCCATGAGTGGACACCCGCGATGTAGAATTGACAGCCACGCTTGCCTTGTGCGTTCTCGCCAATTTGAAGTGAAGTTTGGACAATGTGAGCAGCGCAAAGAAAAAGGCGCCCCAAGGCGCCTTTGACTTACTGATCCAGGAAGGACCGGAGTTTTCGTGATCGGCTGGGATGCTTCAGCTTCCGCAGCGCTTTCGCCTCGATCTGACGGATACGTTCGCGGGTCACACTGAACTGCTGACCGACCTCTTCCAGCGTGTGGTCGGTGTTCATGCCGATGCCAAAACGCATCCGCAGCACCCGTTCCTCGCGCGGGGTGAGCGAGGCCAGAACCCGCGTTGTGGTTTCCTTGAGGTTTTCCTGAATGGCGCTGTCCAGCGGCAGCACGGCATTCTTGTCCTCAATGAAATCGCCTAGCTGGCTGTCCTCCTCGTCGCCGATGGGCGTCTCAAGGCTGATCGGCTCTTTGGCGATCTTCATCACCTTGCGCACCTTCTCAAGCGGCATCTGCAGCTTTTCGGCCAGTTCCTCCGGCGTCGGCTCGCGGCCGATTTCGTGCAGCATCTGACGACCGGTGCGGACCAGCTTGTTGATGGTTTCGATCATATGGACCGGAATACGGATCGTGCGGGCCTGATCCGCGATGGAACGCGTGATCGCCTGACGAATCCACCAGGTTGCATAGGTCGAGAACTTATAGCCGCGGCGGTATTCGAACTTGTCCACCGCCTTCATCAGGCCGATATTACCTTCCTGAATAAGATCAAGGAATTGCAGGCCACGGTTCGTGTACTTTTTGGCAATCGAGATCACCAGACGCAGGTTGGCCTCGACCATTTCCTTCTTGGCCTGACGCGCCTCTTTTTCACCCTTCTGAACCTGCTGCACGATGCGGCGGAATTCGGGGATGTCCAGACCAACATATTGCCCGACTTGGGCCATGTCGTTGCGCAGTTCCTCAACCTTCTCGGTCGAGCGTTCGATGAACATCTGCCAGCCCCGGCCCGGCTTTTCGGCCATCTCGGACAGCCAGTTCGGGTCAAGCTCACGCCCGCGATAGGCGTCAATGAATTCACGGCGGTTGATGCGGGCCTGGTCGGCCAGCTTCACCATCGAGCTGTCCAGCGACATGACGCGGCGGTTGATGCCATAGAGCTGGTCAATCAGCGCTTCGATCCGGTTGTTGTGCAGGTGAAGACCGTTCACCAGTTCGACGATCTCGGCCCGCAGCTTCTGATAGGTCTCTTCATCCTTCTCGCTGAAGGTCCCGTCCTCGTTCAGGGTGGCCGAAATCCGGCTGTCCTGCATCTCGCTCAGCATCGCGAAGTCGGTCGAGATGCGTTCCAGCGTGGTCAGAACCTGATCCTTCAGCGCCGCTTCCATCGCGGCCAGGGACATATTGGCCTGATCGTCCTCGTCATCGTCATCATCGCTGCTTAGCGGGTTGCCATCGGCGTCAAGCTCCGGGCCCTCGTCTTTGGCAGGTTTAGCGGACTGAACCGCCGAAGTGTCAACGACTGGCTCCTGTACGTCGCCGTCTTCGTCCATCTGGTTGCCGAAGGTGGTTTCCAGATCGATGACGTCCCGTAGCAGAATGTCTTCGGACAGAAGTTCGTCATGCCAGATGGTGATCGCCTGGAAGGTCAGCGGGCTTTCGCACAGCCCAGCGATCATGGTGTTCCGGCCCGCCTCGATCCGTTTGGCGATGGCAATCTCGCCCTCGCGGCTCAGCAGTTCGACCGAACCCATCTCGCGCAGGTACATGCGCACGGGGTCGTCGGTACGGTCCAGCTTTTCGGTTGCGGCACCGGCCAGCGCAACCTCACGCGGGCCTTCGGTGGTGACCAGTTCGGTCGAGCCTTTGTTCTCTTCTTCCTCGGCCTCTTCATCTTCGATGATGTTGATGCCCATTTCGGACAGCATCGACATAACATCTTCGATCTGTTCCGAGCTGACCTGATCAGGCGGCAGAACCTGATTGAGCTGGTCGTAGGTGATGTAACCTTTCTCGCGGGCCTCGGCGATCATCTTCTTGACCTGGGCCTGGCTCATGTCCAGCGAGATTTCCTGTTCCTGCTCGTCGGATTTGCGGTCTTCGTTCGTATCCTTGGCGGCCATTCAATGCTCCTGCAGGGATGGGTGATTCGTCTGTGCCGAATCATTAGCGCGTGAAACTGATTCGGCCACCCGTTTACCTGTTTTTCTTTTCCAGTGCCTTACGAAAACACCAGTTTACCGGCGTTTCCGCTCGAAATTGATACCAGACATGATGGCCTCAAACGCGTCTTTCTCGTCGCGGTTGATTCGCGCACCATTGTCGGCGATGTCAAAAACGGCCTTGTCCTCATTCTGGCTGCGGCTTGTGCGGTTGCGCTCTTCGGCGGCTTGCGCCAGCCGATATGTCAGCGCCTCATCGGCCAGATCGGACAATTCCTCCGCCGCTTCGGCAATCTCAGCATCCAACCCCCGGAGCGCTTTGATCTTTGCGAGTTCCTCGGCCAGTGTCATCTGGGCCTTTTCAACGTCGCCCGGTTTGTGCACACAGGGGATCACTGCGACATGGCGAAGGGCCAGCAGGTTTTCAAGGGGTTCCGGACCCAAAGTTTGAATGATGTGGTCTTGCAGATTGTCCGGATCGTCAATCGCATGGCGCAGGATCGCCCCCCGCAGCGCCGCGTGGTCGGGATCGCGGCAATCCATTTCCTCCAGTTGATGTTCAAATTGCACGACAACCTGCGGATTCAGAATGGCAATTGCCAGAATGGCGGATTCACGCAATTGGATATCCGCGGTCTCGGATGACGCCAAAAACGACGCGCGGGCACCGGGCGAGGCAGGCTGCGCTTGTGGTTGCCACTTGCCACGAGGTTGCCATGGGCGATTTGGCGATTGTCGCTGCAGGCGAAACAATTGCCAGCGCAGATCCTTAATTTCCTGCCCGTAATGAGACCGGATCGAGGGATCGCGGATCAGTTTGATCTTTTCACGCAGGGATTTATCCAAGGCCGCCTTACGCTCGGGGCTGTCGAATACCTTGCCTTCGGTCTCGCGCTGCCACAGCAGTTTGACCATGGGAATGGCACTGTCCAGTACCGTCTGAACGGCCCCTGCCCCTTCGGCGCGCAAAAGGTCATCTGGGTCCTTGCCCTCGGGCATCAAAGCGAACCGCAGGGATTTTCCGGCCTCCAGCAGCGGCAGAGCAAGATCAACCGCCCGCATCGCCGCGCGTAAACCGGCCGTATCGCCATCCAGCGCGATGATCGGTTCATCGGAAATACGCCACAGCAGTTGCAGTTGATGTTCCGTAATGGCCGTTCCCAAAGGCGCAACCGAAGCGCCAAAGCCCGCCTCAGCCAGCGCGATAACGTCCATGTACCCTTCGGCCACGATCAGCGGCTGACCCTTCCCCGCCGCCTGCCGCGCAGGGCCATGGTTATAGAGGCTGCGCCCCTTGTCGAACAATTCGGTCTCGGGCGAGTTCAGATATTTGGCGTTGTCATTGGGATCCATCGCCCGTCCGCCAAAGGCAATGCAGCGCCCGCGCGGGTCGCGGATCGGGTACATGATCCGGTTGCGAAAGGTGTCATAGGGCTTTTTGCCCTTGTTCGACGGCTTGGCCAGCCCGGCGCCAAGGATCAGATCCTCGGCCACGTTCTTGCCGGTCAGATGATCCCACAGCGCCTGCCAGCCATCAGGTGCAAAGCCGATCTCCCACCGGTCCAGCGCCTGCGCGTCCAGCCCTCGACGGGTCAGGTAATCGCGCGCATCCGTCCCTGCCCCGGTCTTGAGTTGCAGGCGGAAGAACTGCACCGCCTGCTCCATCACCTCGGCCAATTGCGAGCGCCGATCCTGTTTCTGTTGCGCCTTTGGATCACGCGCCGGCATCGGCATCCCGGCCTCGCGCGCCAGAATCTCGACCGCTTCGATGAACGAGACATTCTCGGTCTCTTTCACAAAGCTGATCGCGTCGCCTTTGGCGTGGCAACCGAAGCAGTAATAGAATCCCTTCTGGTCATCGACATGGAAGGATGCCGTCTTCTCATGGTGAAACGGGCACGGCGCCCACATGTCGCCCTTGCCCTGATTGGACTTGCGCTGATCCCACATGACCTTGCGCCCAACGACCTGAGACAGGCTGAGGCGGGTGCGCAGTTCATCCAGAAATCCGGGGGGCAAAGACATCGTTCAAACCTGCCAGAAATGAAATCGCGCGCCAAGGGGATGGCGCGCGGTTGTCCACAGGGAAATGCCGGGTCTGTGGATTATTGCTGCAAACACAGCTCCAACCAGGCCGCTCCAAGTTCCTTTTTGCGCACGTCGCGCATCTTTTGCTCATAGACCCATGGCGCGATCAGCGGAATCGCCGCGTTGTAGTTCTCGGGCCAGGTCGGACTGCTATCCGCAACCGCTTGCGCCACATCACGCTCTTTTACCCGGTCAAGACGTGCCTTCTGTATCGCGGCAACAACATCCGCTTGATACTGGCAGCTTTGTTCCTTGGTTTCCTGAGCCGCCACAGGGGTGGCAAGCAGGGCCGCGACGATGGCGATACGCAACATGGGGGTCTCCCGGATTCGTTTCATTCAATGCAGCTTACCCGCGCGCGGCGATGCCTTCCATCGCCCTTTTCAGATCGTGAACCAGCGATCCGGCCATGGACCGGAAGACCATGATCTGAAACGCGTTTTCACCGACACGGGTGACCGAAGCGGTCATGTGAAACAGCAGAGTCCGCGCTGTATGGCCCCGCTTGAACTGCGCACCGCGCAGATCAACCGGCACCACACGCGCCAATACATCCTCGACCCCGGCGCCTTCCAGTCGGACAACCGTCCACGCATCCGATTGATCCACGATGGCAGCAAGCCCCGACAAAGCTTTGTCGGGCACCGGCCCCATCAGCATTGCATGCGCAGGCCCAAACCAGACCGCCCGCGCCCCTGCCTTGCCGGTGGCGCGATTGGCTGATGGATACGTCATCCCATGAGCCGCCTTGAGCGCGTCGGAAACGGCCTTCTGATGCCCCTTGAAAGGAGAGATCGAGTGGATCGCCCCCGCGTCTTCTTCGCTAAGCGTCACAGCACCGACGGTGAGCGGCAGCAGCCCGTCGCAGGGCGTTTTTGCAATCAGTTTATCCACGGACGCGCCCTCCCTCGGGGTCAAAGAAGACCGGGTTCACCACTTCGCACAGGGTCGTGACACCGCGCAGGTGGTCGACCATTTTCACCACCTCTCCGTACCTGTCCGGCCCGTCGGCAAGAAAGCCCAGCCCCAGCATGGTTTCCAGCGTGGGCGAATAACAGACCGAGGTCAGATAGCCCTGATCATTCACGCGCACCGGATCAGCCTCTTCCTTGTAAAGATGCGCGCCCGCCAGAAGTTCCCTGCTTTCGCCAATCGGTTTCAGCCCCACCAGCCGCTCGCGCCCGGGCTCTTCCAGACCCGGGCGTTGCGACATGGTTTTGCCGATGCAATCCTTCTTCTGCGAAACCATTCGGCCCATGCCGATGTCATAGGCTGTCGTCCGTCCATGGATTTCGGAATGTGTAATGAACCCTTTCTCGACCCGCAGGGCATTCATCGCCTCCATCCCGTAAAGCCCGCCGCCCAGCGCCTCTGCCCGGTCCGCCATCATGTCGAACAGGCTCGCGCCATAGCGCGCGGGCACGGCGATTTCATAGGCATGTTCGCCCGAGAACGAGATCCGGAACAGACGCCCTGAAGCACCCAGCACCGATACCGGTCCGCAGGCCATGAAGGGCCAGCTTTTGTCATCAAGAGGTGTGTCCAGCAGAGTGTTCAGCAACTCTCGCGATTTCGGCCCGGCCACGGCGAATTGCGCCCATTGCTCAGTGACCGAGGTGAAGGAAACATCCAGATCCGGGCGCAGACCCTGATGTACGAATTCCAGATGCTTCATCACATCCCCGGCACCTGCGGTGGTTGTGGTCATGACGAAATGCGTCTCGCCCAGCCGCGCGGTGGTGCCGTCGTCCATGACGAATCCATCCTCGCGCAGCATCAGACCATAGCGCGCGCGACCGACTTTCAAGGTCGAGAACATGTTGGAATAGACGAAATCCAGAAACGCACCCGCATCCGGCCCCTGAATATCGATCTTGCCCAGGGTTGACACATCGCACACGCCAACCGCTTGACGCACCATGTTCACCTCTCGGTCACAGGATTGCCGCCAGGTGGACTCTCCATCCTTCGGGAAATAGCTGGGGCGATACCACAGGCCCACTTCGATCATCGGCGCCTTCCGTGCCACGGCTGCCTTGTGCGAAGTGGTAAAGCGTTGAGGCTTGAATCCGGCGCCTTCGCTCCCCGCACCGAGCGCAGCAATCGCGATCGGGGAATAGGGCGGACGGAACGTTGTAGTCCCCGTTTCAGGTATCCCGCGCCCGGTTGCGTCCGCCAGAACGGCCAGCGCTGCCACGTTCGAGTTCTTGCCCTGATCCGTCGCCATGCCCTGCGTGGTGTAGCGCTTCATGTGCTCGACCGACCGGAAATTCTCGGTCGCGGCCTGCTTGACGTCTTTCACCGTAACGTCGTTCTGGAAATCCAGCCACGCCCGGCCTTTGCCCGGAACCGCCCAGAGCGGGGTTATCTCGTAAGACGTATCCTCGGCCTGTGGCAGGGTGGATTTGGGCGCTTTCAGCCCCAGTTCGCCCAGCGCGGTTTCTGCCGCTTCGACCCCTTCGCGCAGACAGGCTGCGGTCGAGAACGCCCCGTTGCACGCCCCTGCCGTCACCATGCCCGGCACGGCCCCGGGTGTCGGCACAAAAGCCTCAATCTCGCGCTTCCAGGTCGGGCGGCCATTCATATGGCAGGTCAGGTGAACCGACGGGTTCCAACCGCTGGTCATGGCAAGGCAGTCGGTTTGGATGCTCTCTTCGCCGCTGGCCCGGCGGATGGTGATCGACTCCAACCCTTTGCGGCCTGCGCTGCCACAGACCTGCGCGCCGCGCAGCACCTCATAGTCATCCGACAACGGCGCATCGTGGCGGCTGTCGATCACTGCGGCCACGTGGACACCGGCGTCCAGCAGGTCGCGCGCGGTGCGGTGAATGTCATCCGTATTGCCAAAGACAGTCACGTTCCGCCCCGGGCTGACGCCCCAGCGGTTCAGATAAGCCCGCACCGCCCCGGCGGTCATGATTCCCGGGCGGTCATTGTCGCGAAATGCCACCGGACGTTCCAACGCACCCGCCGCCAGAACCGAACGTTTCGCCACGATCCGCCAATACGTCTCGAGCGGAGCGCCGTTCGGGCGGCGATCTGTGTGATGCAGCACCTTCTCCAACGCCGCAAAGGTGCCCTGATCATAAGCGCCCGCAACCGTGGTGCGGGTCATCAGGCGCACATTGTCCATGCCCCCGAGCTCAGCCAGAACCTCATCCGCCCAGACGTGACCCGGCTTGCCATCAATCTCATAGGTTTCGGCCAACAGCCGCCCGCCCATCCGCGCGTTCTCGTCCGCCAGAATGACATCCGCCCCGGCACGCGCAGCGGTCAAAGCGGCCATCAATCCGGCAGGCCCCGCGCCAATGACCAGCAAATCACAGAAGGCAAAGGCGCTTTCGTACTTGTCGACATTATCCTCGCCCGACAAAGCGCCCAGCCCCGCCGCCCGGCGGATTACCGGCTCATAGAGTTTTTCCCAAAAGCTCTTTGGCCACATGAAGGTCTTGTAATAGAACCCCGCCCCCAGAAATGGCGCGGCCAGATCATTGACCGCCATCACATCGAACCCAAGGCTGGGCCAGCGGTTCTGGCTGCGCGCCTCTAGTCCCGGATAAATCTCCTGCATGGTGGCCCGCACATTGGGCTCTTGCGCCGCGCCCTGCCCGACCGTCACCAATGCGTTGGGCTCTTCACTGCCTGCCGTCAGAACACCGCGCGGGCGGTGATACTTGAACGACCGGCCCATGAGGCGAACGCCGTTGGCCAGCAAGGCTGAAGCCAGAGTATCGCCCTGAAACCCTTCGTAGCTAACACCATCAAAGACAAACGGTACCGTCTGTGTGCGATCAATCAGCCCTTTGCCCGCGATCCTCATGTGTTCACCTCTGAGGCCAATTGCGTTCCCGAAATCTCATGCGTGACCGTATCCCGCGTCACCACGACCCAGGCGCCGCAACCGCCTTCGTGATACCAAAGCTCGCGGGTCACACCGGCCGGGTTGTCGCGCAGATAAACAAAGTCATCCCAGGCAGCTTCGCCCGCATCCGGCACAGGACGCTCCAGATCGACCGCCGCCCCGCGATAGTAAAACTCGCGGCGATCCCGCTCGCCGCAATGCGGACAGGTGATCCTCATACCCGCGCCCCCAGCTTCATCTTTTCAGAAATACTCAAATCCGACATCGCCATCCTCAATGCAGATTGTGTTGAGAGCCTTTGCCCTCTTCATCCAGAATTCCACGCCCGGTGCGGAATCGATCAAGCTGGAACCGGGTTGCATTCTCATGATACCGATCCGTGGCGATCAGATGGGCAAACACATTCCCCGAGCCCGGAACCGCCTTGAACCCGCCGTAGTTCCAGCCGCAATTCAGATAGAGCCCGCCGATATCCGTTCGGTCGATGATCGGAGAGCCATCAGGCGACATATCCATGATCCCGCCCCATGACCGCAGCACCCGCGCCTTGCCGATCATCGGCATCAGGGCCATCCCGGCCTCCATCACGCTTTCCACGGTCGGCAGGTTCCCCCGCGCCGCATAAGAGGCGTAGAAATCCAGGTCTCCGCCAAAAACCAGCCCGCCCTTGTCGGACTGGCTGATATAGAAATGCCCCATGCCAAAGGTCACGACGTGATCGAGACAAGGTTTCAGCCCTTCGGTCACAAAGGCCTGCAGGACATGGCTTTCGACCGGCAGGCGCATCCCGGCCATCGCCGCGACCTGACCCGACCGGCCCGCAACCACCACGGCGACTTTCTTGGCCCGGATCGAACCGCGCGTGGTCTGTACGCCGCGCACCGCACCGTTTTCGATATCTATGCCGGTCACTTCGCAGTTCTGGATCAGATCGACGCCGCGTTGATCGGCGCCACGCGCATAGCCCCACGCCACCGCATCATGCCGCGCGGTGCCGCCGCGCGGGTGATAGAGTCCGCCATAGAGCGGAAACCGCAGGTCGTCGTAATTCAGATAAGGCAGCATCTCGCGCAGTTGATCCCGGTTCAGCAGGATCGCGTCATCCCCCTGACTGATCATCATGTTGCCCCGCCGCGCCGCCGCATCACGCTGCCCGTCCGAGTGGAACAGGTTGATGATCCCGCGTTGCGAATGCATGACGTTATAGTTCAGGTCCTCTTCCAGACCTTCCCATAGTTTCAGCGAATGTGAATAAAACTCAGAATTGCCCTGCAGGAAGTAGTTCGCGCGCACAATCGTCGTATTGCGCCCGATATTGCCGCCGCCGATATAGCCTTTTTCCAACACAGCCACGTTGGTCAGACCGTGTTCCTTGGCAAGGTAATACGCCGTGCTCAGCCCATGGCCACCGCCGCCGATAATGATGATGTCATACTCGGCCTTCGGCTCGGGATCGCGCCAATGCGGCGTCCAACCCTTGTTGCCAGTCAGCCCTTCCTTGAGAACTCTCAAGCCGGAAAAACGCATTCAGACCTCCGTGCGGTTCTGGTCGACATCAAATCAACTGCGGTCAGCAGTAACAATGCCACCGAAAAACGCCACCTCTGATTTCGACATGGACTTGCCTCTGGGCGACGAAACGTCGGTAAAACGCAAATTTCCTGGCTACCCAGGACCGGCGCCCGCACTTTCGTGTCTAGCGGCCTGCACCACAGCGAATCCGGCGCAGCGATGCAAATACAATCTATTGAAGGACTTCGTATGTCGCCGCCCCATGCGGCCCTGGGGCCCGCAGGAACCGGCAGGAACCGGACCAATGAAACTGGTCCGGTTCGTCTTTTTGTCTCGACCCTCAGAGCCCTTTGGCGCGGTAACTCTTCGAGACGCGGTCGATGGCGACGATATAGGCAGCGGTCCGCAGGTCATCCACATCGGACCGGCTATGCCAGACCTCACGCATCGCCTGATAGGCAATCCGCATCGTGTCATCGAGGCCCGAGCGCACCAACTCCAGCTCTCCAGCGCCCTTCAGATACTTGGCCTTGAAGTCCGGAGACATCGACCAGGCATCACCCAGATAGCGATCGAGCCGCTCCAGTTCGCTGACGATCAGTTCGTGCCGCGCCTCTTCCTGACGGCGCTGCATCCGGCCAAAGCGGATATGGCTGAGGTTCTTGACCCATTCGAAGTAAGACACCGTCACACCGCCCGCGTTGGCGTACATGTCAGGGATAATCACGGTGCCCTTCTGGCGCAGGATTTCGTCTGCGCCCGCCGTGACCGGACCGTTCGCGGCCTCGATGATAAGCGGAGCCTTGATACGCTCGGCATTCGAAAGGTTGATTACACCTTCCAGCGCCGCGGGGATCAGGATGTCGCATTCCTCTTCCAGAACAGCCGCCCCTTCGGCGGTGTGCGTCGCATCCGGATAATCCTTGACGCCGCCATGTTTGACGATCCACTGGCGGACTGCTTCCACATCAATGCCGTCGGGATTATAGAGCGCGCCGTCCCATTCGATAATACCGACAACGCGTGCGCCGTCATCTTCGCTCAGGAACTTGGCAGCGTGATAGCCCACATTCCCCAACCCCTGCACGATCACCCGTTTGCCGTCCAGCTTGCCGCTCAGACCGGCCTTTTTGATATCCTCAGGATGCCGGAAGAATTCGCGCAACGCATATTGCACACCGCGCCCGGTCGCTTCGACCCGGCCCTGAATGCCGCCCGCATTCAGCGGCTTGCCCGTCACACAGGCCCGCGCGTTGATATCCGTCGTGTTCATCCGCGCGTATTGGTCAGCCATCCAGGCCATCTCACGCTCGCCCGTCCCCATATCCGGGGCCGGTACGTTCTGGGACGGGTTGATCAAATCACGCTTGGCCAGCTCATAGGCAAAACGGCGCGTGATCTGCTCCAGTTCATGTTCTTCATATTGGCGCGGGTCGATGCACAGCCCGCCTTTTGAGCCGCCAAACGGCGTTTCGACCAGAGCGCATTTATAGGTCATCAGTGCCGCAAGCGCCTCAACCTCATCCTGGTTCACCGCCAGCGCATAACGGATACCGCCCTTTACCGGCTCCATATGCTCAGAATGGACCGAGCGATATCCTGTGAATGTCTGGATCTTTCCACGAAGGCGAACGCCGAACCGCACAGTATAGGTGGCGTTGCAGACCCGTATCTTTTCTTCCAGCCCCGGCGGCAGATCCATCAGGGACGCGGCCCTGTTGAACATCAGGTCAACACTCTCACGAAAGCTGGGTTCTTTGATTCCGGTCATACAATCCTCCGTACCCGTAACAGACAAACGTCATGACGTTTTGTCGCACCACTGGCGCGGCGCTGCAATCATCATCTGCATATTTTTTGATCAATCCATATGTCTGCTCAAATCAGAATGAACTGAGTCGCCCATAACCCGCGCTCCGCTGAAATTGTCCACAAGCTGACAACAGAGCCACCATAACCCAACGGATTATCTTCGCAATTTCTGCTAACCAGCCAAAACTAAGCCATTTTCGCCCAATTCCCGCCACGTTTGAAATTTAACGTAATACAGTAATTTTTTCCTTGGGGGCTTATTCGGCCTGCTCAGCGGAGTCACCAAATATGAAGAAAAATCTAGCAAATAATGGCTCTGCCAAGCCAGTGAACAAATTTAATGCCTTCCGGCAATTCGCCAAAAATGAGGAGGGCTCATTCACGATCCTCACCGTATTCTTGTTTCTTGCGCTAATTGCAGCCACAGGTATCGGCGTGGACATGATGAAGTTCGAGCGTGACCGGGCTGCTCTGCAATCCACGCTTGACCGGGCTGTACTTGCCGCGGCGGATCTCGACCAGACTGCGGATCCGCAGACCGTCGTCGAAGCCTATCTCGACAAGGCAGGCCTTGGGGAGAAGCTGAAAGATGTCACGGTCGTAGAAGGCTTTGGTTCGCGGAAAGTGACCGCTACGGCAGAAACAGTCATCAAAACGCACTTCATGCGTCTTTCCGGCGTTAAGGAATTGCTCGCCCCTGCCGCCAGCACCGCCGAGGAATCAATCGGCGCGGTGGAAATTTCGCTGATTCTGGACATTTCAGGTTCGATGAGTGAGCCGTCCGCCGATCCACGCTACAGCAAAATGACTGTTCTGAGAGACGCCGCATCACAGTTTGTAAACCTGATGCTGGATAAACCCGGGCAGAACGAGATTTCGATTTCGATTGTTCCATACGCCACTCAGGTCAACGCCGGCGAAGAACTTCTGAACAAGTTCACCAACGTCACTAACGAGCACAATTACTCGCACTGCGTGAACTTCATCCCTGAACAGTACAGCGATGCGGACCTGCACCGTGGCGATACGCTTGAACGTACCGCGCATTTTGATCCGTTCACCTATTCTGAAAACGGCATCAGAATCCCGGTTTGTCCGGTTCGCGCCGGCAGCGCAATCACTCCTGTAACCAATAATCGGGCGAAATTGCTGAAACATATCAGCCAGTTGACCCCAAACGGCAACACATCGATCGATGTCGGCATGAAATGGGGTGTCGCCCTGTTGGATCCCAGCATGCGCGATATCGTCGGCCTGTTGGCAGCGCAAACCGATCCGGATCCCGAATTTGCACCCGCAAAGATCGTTCCAGCGAATTTCAGCCAGCGTCCGACGAACTATAACACTGACGTTCTGAAAATCGCCATCGTCATGACCGATGGTAAGAACACCGATCAGTACATGCTGAACCCGTCGCTGCGGGAAGGCTACTCGGATGTCTGGTACAACCCTGATTCCGGTAACATCACGAATTGGGGAAGCTACAATACAGTCGAAGGTGACTATTCCATCTATCATTCTCAGGGGAAACCGAACTTCTTCTGGCCGCAGCGCAATACACGCGGCAGCAAGCCCTATGAGTGGAATGATCATCCCTATGGAACACCTGCCCCGGAAACTGCCGAGAATGAAGAGCCCGGTGAGGCGGTCCGCCTGACCTATCCTGAACTCTTCAACCGCGTTTCGTTGGCCTGGAATGCACAATACAACTATTACTGGCAGTCCAGTGCATGGGCCGAATGGTATAGCAGTGCATTCTCGAAAGTGGAGACCTCTGCAAAGAACCAGCACACGAAGCACATCTGCAACTCGGCCAAAGATCAGGGCATCGTTGTCTATGGTATCGCATTCGAAGCCCCGCGCAGCGGCTATAGCCTGCTGCAGAAGTGCGCGAGCTCGGATAGCCATGTCTACAATGTAAAAGGGTTGGACCTGGAAGATGCATTTGCATCAATCGCGTCCTCGATCCGCAAGCTGAGACTGACACAATGATCGGTAAGGTTGCTTCACTCACTCGGCGGTTTCGCCGATCAGAGACCGGCAGTGTGACCGTTGAGTTTGCATTGCTCTTCCCGGCATTCATGTTCTTTAGTTTATCGGCGGCAGAGCTGGCGATTGTTACCATGCAGCAATCCATGCTGGAACGCGCAGTTGACATGACAGTTCGCGATATTCGCCTTGGAACAGGGGAAATCGTCGCGCATGATGACATCAAGGACACCATCTGCGAGCGCGCCCTGTTCATCAAAAGCTGTTCGAACAATCTGCGGCTCGAAATGATCCAGCAAAGCGCGTTTGAGGGCATCATCCTTCCTGAGGACCCGGACTGCACCGATAACTCTGAAGAAGTGAAGCCGGTTAGAACGTTCGTCAACGGCCAATCCAACGACCTGATGATTCTGCGTGCGTGCGCGCGGATCAATCCGGTTTTCCCGACGTCAAAACTCGCCAAGGGGATAACAGACCAGACCGGCCAGTACTCTTTAACCGCGACCACCGCGTTTGTTCAGGAGCCGATTTAAGCGATGAAACACATAGCCAAAATCTTCAAACGCCTGAATGTTCTGAAACGCAGCGAATCCGGCGCGGTGTCGGTTGAAGCCATCTTGATGTTCCCGATGCTGCTCTTTACCGCCACGGCAACATTTACGTGGTTTGATGGGTATCGCCAGAGCGCGGCAAACCTCAAGGCTGCCTACACAATTGGTGACCTCATCTCGCGTGAAACAGGCACGATCAACGATACCTATATTACCTCACTGCATACGCTGATGGTGCGGATGGTTGACAACGGATCGCCGATGGCGATGCGCGTGTCACTGCTGGTATTTGACGAGGACGAGGATCGCCACTTTGTTCAGTGGTCGACAGCACGTGGATATCAGTGGATCTGGACCAACGACAATGTCGAAACAATCAGCGATTCACTTCCGCCGATGCCTAATCAGGACACTCTGATCTTGGTGGAGACGTCGAACAAATATGCACCGATCTTCAACGAAGACCTTGTAAAAAATGTAACATTTGACAACTTTGTCTTCACCCGACCGAGGTTCACAAATGAAATCGCGGCAGTTTTCAAGGAACTGATCATCGATCTTGAAGATGTCGACAATGATGAAGACGAGGCTGAAGAGTCAAGCGGTGCCTGAACGCAGCCGGTTAACCCCGCTCGGCAAGCATCCCCGTCAGCATCTCTGACATGAATTTGGTTTCGGCGGCGGCTGTCATGCCGCCGATTCCTATGCGGCGCCCCAGACGCCACCACAGACCAGGGGCCCATGCAAATGTGCCAGCGCTGCGGGTTTTGATCAGAAAGCCGTTTGACGGCTTGAAGGCAAACATGCCCCGGTCAACCGTTTCGATTTCGTCCACGCTGCATATCACCTGCCCGGATCCGGTGCGCAGGGTGGATCGGGTCAGTTCGATTCTGTCTGCGGTCGCGGTCCACATGTGATGAGACAGCCAGAAAGAGGCTGCTCCGGTCGCCAGCAGGAACACCTGCCAGCCCAACTGAGGCGGGGTGGCCAATGCGACATAGATCACCAACCCTCCGATCGTGGTCAGCATCCCTACCCCCATCCAGCGGCGCGGGGCCGAGGCCGCGATTGTGGCCAACACGTCTTCTTGCATGTATCTCTCCTGCTTTCCCGTCTGCTTTAGCGGCTTTGATCCACAAAGGACAGAGCCCTGCACAGGTCTGAGCACCCCTGCACAGGCAACGTGTTTCTGCGCGAATTGAATGATCGCGCGCCCAGCTTAAATTTCGGCCAGCTATGATGGAGGCTCCGATGTCGCTCAGACCCACTTTGGAAACCCGCAAGGCCGTGCCGACGATGGAAGGTGCGGGCGTCAAACTTCATCGGGCCTTTGGCTTTCAGGACCCGTCGGAACTGGACCCGTTCCTGCTGTTCGACGACTTTCGGAACGAACATCCGCAAGATTACATGGCCGGTTTCCCGTGGCACCCGCATCGCGGGATCGAGACGATCACTTATGTGCTGTCGGGTACTGTCGAACACAGCGACTCGTTGGGCAACAGCGGAACGCTGGGGGCTGGCGACGTGCAATGGATGACCGCCGGTTCGGGTATTCTGCATCAGGAGATGCCGAAAGGCGCCGCCAGCGGTCAGATGCACGGGTTCCAGTTGTGGGGTAATCTGCCTTCAGATCAAAAGATGACCGCTCCGCGCTATCAGGACGTGCAAAGTGGCGACATTCCCGAAATCACCGATGATGACGGCACCATCGTGCGCGTGATCGTGGGCGAATTCTGGGGGCGCACCGGTCCGGTCGATGGCATCGCGGCTGATCCGCAATATCTGGACATCAGCGTTCCGGCGGGTGTGAAAAAGACCTTTCGCATCGACACCTATCGCCGTGCATTCGCCTATGTGTTTGAAGGGGAAGCCGCCTTTGCAGATGCCTCGCAACCCGCTGGCGTTCTGCTGGAAAAAGAGGTCGCGGGGCAAGAGGTCAATATCCGCGATATGTCCGGGGACAGGACCCTGATCCGCTTTGGCACGGGCGACGAGGTGACGGTTCAGGCCGGACCCAGCGGCGTGCGGTTCCTGCTGATTTCGGGCGCTCCGATCAATGAACCCGTCGCCTGGCACGGCCCGATTGTCATGAATACCCAGGCCGAGCTGCAACAGGCGTTCCGGGAATTGCGCAACGGCACGTTTATTCGCCCGGCGCACTAGGTCAGGCCGACACCGCCTTGCGCACCATGTCCCAATAGACCTGCTCGACCTCGTCCAGCGACAACCGCCCGCCGCTGCGATACCAGGTGATGACACCGTTCAGCATCGCGATCACCGCCAGCGTGGCGATCTTCGTGTCCGACACCGCAAACCGTCCGGTTTCGTGGCCACGCTGCAGGATGCTCTCCAGCGAATCCTCGTACTGGCGGCGCAGAGCCTCGATCTCGGCAAAGTTCTCGGGCGTCAGATTGCGCAGTTCCATATAGGCGATGAACACCTCGTCCGGGCGCTCCAGATGAAAGCGGATGTGAAAGCCGACGAACTGGCGCAGGGCGTCCTGCGGATCGTCAAACCGGGTGAGATCTTCATAGGCGGCCAGAAGGTCCTGCATATGCTCGCGCATCAGGCGATAAAGCAGGCTTTGCTTGTCTGGCGTGTAGTTGTACAGCGCACCGGCCTGAACCCCGACCTCGCCTGCGATCTGCCGCATGGACACGGCGGCATAGCCATGACGGGCAAACAGCCCCAACGCCGCCTTGCGGATGCGGGGGCCGGTGATATCAGAATGAGAACCTTGTGTACGCGCCATGACCCGACAGTATCTGAACATTCGTTCAGATAGAAGTCCGCTTGAACCGGTCCGGCAAAAGGTGCATCACAGGGCTCATGCTGCAACCGATGGGATCGCAATGAAGCCTCTGCCGCTGATATTCCTGCTGCTGACCGCCGCCGCCTGCGTCGATATCCCCGAGTTGGAGGGCAGCGAAACAGACGCGTTGCTCAAGGCGCGCTATCCCAAGCTGATTCCGCTGGATGCCGCGCTGGGCGCGCCCGTCGATCCGGTCAGTGAGGCAGCCGAGGTCGAAGAAGAGCTGACATCCCGCGGCGAAGCACTGGCGAAACGTGCCGAGGCCCTTCAGAACGCCGAGATAAACTAGCCCGCCGGGTGCGCTGACGGATTGCACCCCTGCCCTGAACCCGATAAGGCAGCGCGCAAAGGATGGCCCGCCGATGGCGGAATTTCGAGCGAAAGGACCCATGGGAATGACACAGGCGCTGCGGCTTGGAATTGCGGGTTTGGGAACAGTCGGTGTGGGCGTGGTCAAGATCGTGCGCCGCCATGCGGACCTGCTGCAGGCGCGCACCGGGCGTCCGATTGAAATCACCGCTGTGTCGGCCCGCGACGCCAGTAAGGATCGTGGTGTAAACCTGTCGGATTACGCTTGGGAAACCGATCCGGTTGCTCTGGCCAAACGCGACGACATCGATGTGTTTGTCGAACTGATGGGTGGCGAAAACGGCCCGGCCAAAGCCTCGGTCCAGGCGGCACTGGCCAGTGGCAAAGATGTCGTCACAGCCAACAAGGCGCTGCTGGCGATCCACGGGCAAGACCTTGCCGAAAAGGCCGAAGCCGCCGGTCGCGTGATCCGGTTCGAGGCCGCTGTTGCAGGCGGCATCCCGGTCATCAAATCACTGACCGAGGGACTGGCAGGTAATGAAATCACCCGTGTCATGGGTGTGATGAACGGCACTTGCAACTATATCCTGACCCGGATGCAATCGCAGAAGCAGGGCTATAACGCGCTGTTCGAAGAATGTGCGCAGCTGGGCTATCTGGAAGCGGATCCAAATCTGGATGTGGGCGGCATCGACGCGGCGCATAAGCTGGCGCTGCTGTCGTCGATCGCTTTCGGCACCAAGCCGAACTTCGACGGGATCGAGATCGAAGGCATTCAGCAGATCAGTCTGGACGATATCGATCAGGCTGACGACATGGGCTATCGGATCAAGCTGCTGGGCGTGGCACAACGCACGGCGCGCGGTCTGGAACAGCGGATGCAGCCGTGCCTGGTTCCCAGTGACTCACCGCTGGGTCAGTTGGAAGGCGGCACCAATATGGTCGTGCTGGACGGCGACTCGGTCGAGCAGATTGTTCTGCGCGGACCCGGCGCAGGCGAAGGCCCGACCGCCAGCGCCGTGATGGGCGATGTCTGCGATCTGGCCCGTGGGCTGCACATTCCGACCTTCGGACGCCCTGCCGCGTCGCTGCAGGATGCCAAACCTGCCGTGACCGGTCTGCCAGCAGCGTATTATCTGCGGCTGGGCCTGCTGGACAAACCCGGCGCGTTGGCCAAAGTGGCCGCCATTCTGGGGGATGCCGGCGTCTCGATCGACCGGATGCGCCAGTATGGTCACGCCGAAAGCACCGCTCCGGTTCTGATCGTCACCCACAAGACCACCCGCGCTACGCTGGACGTCGCCCTTGAGGGCCTGCGCGATACGGATGTCATCGCGGGCGAGCCCGTTGCCCTGCGGATTGAAGAGGTTTGAGCTTGCGGCCTGCATGAAACGCAAGCTATGCCGGGTATAACGGCTTGATTGACCTGAGGATACGAACACATGAGTGCTGCCAAGATCGATTTTAACGACCGCCTGCTATCTTTGGGACTGGCAAGGGTTGCGGAACAGGCCGCACTGGCCTCGGCCTCGCTGGTTGGGCGGGGCGACGAGAAAGCTGCCGATCAGGCCGCCGTAAACGCCATGCGCGAGCAGCTGAACCTGCTGGATATCGCGGGCGTGGTTGTGATCGGCGAAGGTGAACGCGACGAAGCGCCGATGCTGTATATCGGTGAAGAGGTCGGCACCGGCAGCGGCCCGGGCGTGGACATTGCGCTGGACCCGCTGGAAGGCACCACCCTGACTGCCAAAGATATGCCCAACGCCCTGACCGTGATCGCTATGGGCCCGCGTGGTTCGATGCTACACGCGCCCGACGTTTACATGGACAAGCTGGCGGTTGGCCCCGGTTATCCTGAGAATGTTGTCAATCTGGACATGACCCCGCGCGAACGGGTCGAAGCGCTTGCCAAGGCCAAAGGCTGTGAGCCTGCCGATATCACCGTTTGCATCCTTGAACGCCCCCGCCATGAGGCGATGATCGCCGAAGTACGCGAGACCGGTGCCTCGATCCGCCTGATCACCGATGGCGACGTGGCCGGTGTCATGCACTGCGCCGAAAGCGAAGTGACCGGCATCGACATGTACATGGGTCAAGGCGGCGCGCCCGAGGGCGTACTGGCCGCTGCCGCTCTGAAATGCATGGGCGGTCAGATCTTTGGCCGCCTGCTGTTCCGTAATGATGACGAGCGTGGCCGCGCCGCCAAGGCGGGCATCACCGATCTGGACCGCGTGTATGCACGTGACGAGATGGTGACAGCCGATGTGATCTTTGCCGCCACTGGCGTGACTGGTGGATCGCTGCTGCCGCGCATCAAGCGCGAGCCGGGCTGGGTCGAGACAACGACGCTGCTGATGCGGTCCAAGACGGGCTCGGTCCGGCGTATGTCTTACCGCACGCCCATGTGGTCGCATACCGACGCATAGCGGCTTGCGCCGCTGCCTTCGGCGAGAGTATTTGTGAAAAGATGAAGAGGCCGGGTCCGCAGGGGTCCGGCCTTGGTGCATGAGGTGAGATGTGGCGTTTCTGGGTGTTGAGCAATCGTTGACGGGGCGGCGCTGGGTTGGACCGGGGGTCGAGGTCGAGCGGTCGGCTGAGATGATGGCGCAGCAAACCGATCTGCCGCGCGCCCTGTGTCAGGTGCTGGCACGGCGCGGCGTGCCGGTGATGGAGGCCTCCGGGTTTCTGGAGCCCAAGCTGAAGGAGCTGTTGCCCGATCCGCGTTCGATGAAAGACATGAAAGTTGCGGCCACCCGGTTTCTGGAGGCGGTAAGCAAGCGTCAGAAGATTGCCGTGTTCGCCGATTACGATGTGGATGGGGGCAGTTCGGCGGCGTTGTTGATGGTGTGGCTGCGTCAGATGGGGCTAATCGCGACACTCTATGTGCCCGACAGGATTGACGAAGGCTATGGGCCGAACGTGCCTGCCATGCAAGAGTTGGCGGCCAGCCATGACCTGATCATCTGCGTGGACTGCGGAACGCTCAGCCACGAACCGATCGCGGCGGCGACGGGTGCGGATGTGATTGTTCTGGACCACCATCTGGGCGGGGAAACACTGCCAGACTGCATCGCAGTGGTAAATCCGAACCGGCAGGACGAAAGCGGCGATCTGGGCTATTTCTGCGCTGCTGCCGTGGTGTTCCTCATGCTGGTCGAGGCGGGCCGCCAATTGCGGGCCGCCGGTGCCAAAGGGCCGGATCTGATGTCGATGCTGGATCTGGTGGCGCTGGCGACGGTGGCGGATGTTGCACCGCTGATTGGCGCCAACCGGGCGTTGGTGCGGCAGGGGCTGAAAGTCATGGCCCAAAGGCAGAGGCCGGGGCTGGTGGCGCTGTCGGACGTGGCGCGCATGGACACCGCCCCCAACAGCTATCATCTGGGGTTTCTGCTAGGTCCGCGCGTGAACGCGGGTGGGCGGATCGGGCAGGCCGATCTGGGTGCGCGGTTGCTGAGTACCGACTCGGTCACCGAGGCCGAAGCCCTGTCCGAACGGTTGGATGCTCTGAACGCGGAACGGCGCGACATCGAGAACGCGGTGCGCGCGGCAGCCATGGCACAGGCCGAGGAACGCGGGCTGGACACGCCACTGGTCTGGGCCGCAGGCGAGGGCTGGCATCCCGGCGTGGTGGGCATTGTCGCCTCGCGCCTGAAAGAAACCGCGAACCGCCCTGCCATCGTGATCGGCTTTGACGGTGACGAGGGCAAGGGCTCGGGCCGTTCGGTCTCGGGCGTTGATCTGGGCGCGTCGATCCAGCGACTGGCGGCCGAGGGGCTGCTGGTCAAGGGCGGTGGTCACAAGATGGCGGCCGGCCTGACGGTGATGCGCGACCAGTTGGAGCCTGCGATGGCGCAGCTGTCCGAGTTGCTGGCGAAACAGGGCGCAGGGCAAGGCGGCCCAGCCGATCTGAAACTGGACGGGGCGCTGATGCCGGGGGCCGCGACGGTCGATCTGATCGAACAGATCGAAAAGGCAGGACCATTCGGGGCCGCGGCCCCTGCCCCACGCTATGCCCTGCCCGACCTGCAGGTGCGCTTTGCCAAACGCGTGGGCGAGACGCATCTGAAACTGTCTTTGTCTGACGGAATGTCCGGCGGGCTGGACGCCATCGCCTTCGGTGCGTTTGATGGTCCGCTGGGTGACAAGCTGTCAAATCACGGCGGCGCGCGGTTCCATTTTGCGGGCCGGCTTGAGGTTAACACATGGGGTGGGCGCCAATCTGTACAACTGAGGTTGGAGGACGCGGCAGAAGCCGGATAAAGCCTATCTGAAGCCCACCAAAAAACTTTCACATCCCTGCATTTTTCGGCTTGCGGGGGTCGGGGTGAAACCGTAAAAGGCCCTCCACAAGCCAGCGTGGCCCGTTCGTCTATCGGTTAGGACGCCAGGTTTTCAACCTGGAAAGAGGGGTTCGATTCCCCTACGGGCTGCCACTTTGCTTGTCTGGACCCAAGTGGCCCGTTCGTCTATCGGTTAGGACGCCAGGTTTTCAACCTGGAAAGAGGGGTTCGATTCCCCTACGGGCTGCCATTTATCCAATTCTCTCCGCTTCTGCCTTCGATCAGGCCTCATAGATGTTTCATCGCGTGGCACCGACCCGATCGTTCGAATATTGCGTTTAACCGGATCGGGCCGATCCGGTTAAACGAGGCAACGCTGCGGCCTGAACAGAATATGCCGCCCAACGACCTCTACAGGTCGCTTTTTCATCCGCTTGATCACAGATCGGCGCGACTCGCTTGACAAGCGGCCTGCCGCTGCCGCATGAGCCTTTCGTTGGTGTCTGCAACAGCAGATGAAAAGGGAATGCGTCAACGGGTTATCCGCCAAACGCAGCCGCCCCCGCGACCGTGACCGGAGAGGGTGCCCAATGCCACTGGCCGCAAGGCCGGGAAGGCGGGACATCCGACAGGGCAGACGCTCTGATATCCGCAAGCCGGGAGACCTGCCAGCGCCCGAAGATGAAACCGGACGGGGTGTTCCGGTGTCGGGTCAAATGTGACCCGCATGAGACCCCGTCCCCCACGTATAGGATTGGGGGGATGAGAGACATGACCGAGACCGCACCGGTTGAGCTGCTGGTCTGCACCACCTGCCGTCGCGGCTTGCCCGTCGAGGATGACGCGCAGCGCCCGGGCACCCTGTTGCATCAGGCGCTGGAACAGGCAGACCTGCCCGAGGGCGTCAACCTGAGAGCCGTCGAATGCCTGTCGAACTGCGATCAGGGCTGTTCCATCGTGCTGCGTGGCGGGCCGGATCGCTGGACATTCGTCTACGAGAACCTGAACGAGACCGATCATGTCGACGTCATCGTTGACGGTGCAACCAAATATCTGGCCACCGAGGACGGTCTGGTCAAATGGCGCGAGCGCCCAGAACATTTCCGCAAAAACTGCGCCTCGCGCATTCCCCCGATTGGAGTCTGACATGTCGAACCTCGAAAAACTCCCCGTTACCGTGATCACCGGCTTTCTGGGCTCGGGCAAAACCACGCTGGTGCGCCACCTGATGCAGAACCCTCAGGGCAAGCGTCTGGCCGTGGTGGTCAATGAATTCGGCGATGTTGGCGTCGATGGCGATATCCTGAAATCCTGCGCCATCCCCGATTGCCCGGCGGAAAACATCATGGAATTGGCCAATGGCTGCATCTGCTGCACCGTGGCCGATGATTTCATCCCTACCATCGAGGCGTTGATGGCGCTGGAGCCGCGCCCCGATCACATCCTGATCGAGACCTCCGGCCTTGCGCTACCCAAGCCGCTGCTGAAAGCGTTTGACTGGCCGGATATCCGTTCGAAAATCACCGTGGACGGCGTGATCGCGCTGGCCGATGCCGAGGCCGTCGCCGCCGGTCGTTTCGCCCCGAATGTCGAGGCGGTAGATGCCCAGCGCATGGCCGATGACTCGATCGATCACGAAACGCCGCTGTCCGAGGTGTTCGAGGACCAGATCTCCTGCGCCGATATCATCCTGCTGACCAAGCCCGATCTGGCCGGTCCCGAAGGCGTTGCCAAAGCCAAAGAGATCATCGCCGCCGAAGCCCCGCGCCCGCTGCCCGTAGTCGAAGTGGCCGAAGGCGCCGTCGATGTCCGCGTCGTGCTGGGTCTGGAAGCCGCTGCCGAAGATGACATGGACGCGCGTCCCAGCCATCATGACGGCCACCACGACCACGAACATGACGATTTCGAAAGCATCATCGTGGAACTGCCGGAACAGACCGACCCGCTCGATCTGGTCGCCAAGATCGAACGTCTGGCCAATGAGTTGAACATCCTGCGCGTCAAGGGCTATGCCGCCGTTCAGAGCAAGCCGATGCGTCTGCTTGTACAGGCGGTTGGCGCGCGCGTACGTCATCAATATGACCGTCCATGGGAACCCGGCGAGGACCGCCGCTCACGTCTGGTGGTGATCGCCGAGCATGACGATATCAAGGAAGCCGCGATCCGCGATATCCTCGTGGGTGTGACCGAGGCCGCCGAGTAAGCCATGCACGTCGTCTTCCGCGAAAGCCACGGGCTCGAGGAAACCGAGACCCCAACCGATCTGGGCCAGAGCCCGGCGGATCTGGTGGTGCTGTCGTTCTCGGACAGCGACCTTGGCGCTTTCGCGGCGGGCTGGCATCGCGGTGGCGGGCCCGAAGGGCGGATGCCGACGATGCGGCTGGCCAACCTGACGGCGCTGAAACACCCCTTGTCGGTTGACACCTATGTCGAACAGACGTTGGAGGGCGCAAAGGGCATCCTGATCCGTCTGATCGGCGGCGTGCCCTATTGGTCCTACGGCTTGCAACAGGTTCTGGCACTGGCGCAGGCCAAAGGCATCGCGCTGGCCGTGCTGCCCGCAGACGGGCGTGAAGACACGCGGCTGGATGACTATTCCACCCTGCCCGTCTCGACGCTGCGGCGGCTGGCGCATCTATGCGACACCGGCGGAGAGGTCGCGGCGCAGGCCGCATTGGCGCAAATGGCGCTGGCGGCGGGGCTGTATGCCGGGCCGGTGATGGGGGCCAAGACGCTGCCCGAATGCGGCGCGTGGTGCCCGGATCGCGGCGTGATCCCGGCCGATACGGCGTTTACGGGTGACGCGAAACGTATCGTTGTGACCTTCTACCGCGCCTACCTGACCTCGGCGGACACCGCCCCGGTTGCGGCGTTGATCCGCAATCTGCGCGCGCGGGGTTTTGAAGCCGTAGGCCTGTACGCCCCCTCACTGAAAGCGCCCTCCGCTGCCGACTGGCTGCGCGAAACGATTACGGCGATGCAGCCATCGGCGATCATCAACGCCACCTCATTCTCGGGCAAGGGCGCGTCGGGCACATCCCCTCTGGACGCCGCTAACGTGCCTGTATTCCAGGTCGCCCTCGCTACATCGCGCCGTAAGGCATGGGCCGAGGCGGAACGTGGCCTGTCCCCAGCCGATCTGGCCATGCACGTGGTGCTGCCCGAGGTGGACGGGCGGATTTCGGCGGGCATCGCCTCGTTCAAGGAACCGGGCAAGCGCGATCCGCATCTGGAATATTCCCGCTTCGCTCACCGGGCCGAACCCGAACGGATCGAGGCGATCATCGACCGTGTGACCGGCTGGCTGGCGCTGAACGACAAACCCAAGGCAGAACAGGTCCCGGCGCTGGTGCTGTCCACCTACCCCGGCAAGGACTGGCAGATGGCCCATGCGGTGGGCCTCGACGCGCTGGCCTCGGCTGAGGCTATGTTGTCCGATCTGCAGGACGAAGGCTATGACACCGCACCTGCGGTACCGATTGCCGAAACTCTGCTCGACGCCTGGATTTCGTGGTCGCTCGAAGACTATCTCTCCGCGCTGACCGAACTGCCCGAACAACTGCGTACTGATCTGGAAACCGTCTGGGGCAAGCCCGAAGACGACCCAGCCTTCGCTGACGGGGCCTTCCACTTCACCGCCCTGCGTCGCAGCAAAGCGCTGGTCGCGCTGCAACCCGAGCGTGGCACGCCTGAGATGCGCGATGACGATTACCACGACCTCTCGCGCACCCCGCGCCATGGCTATGTTGCCTTCTACCTCTGGCTGCGCAAAGGGCTGGGTGCTGACGCCCTGATCCATATTGGTGCGCATGGCACGCTGGAATGGCTGCCCGGAAAATCCGTCGCCCTGTCCGCCGATTGCTGGCCCGAAGCGCTGATCCGCGATCTGCCGGTGATCTACCCCTTCATCGTCAACGACCCCGGCGAGGCCGCGCAGGCCAAGCGCCGCATCGGAGCCGTCACACTGGGGCATATCCCGCCCCCGATGAAGGAAAGCGGCACACCGGACCGGATGGTGCGGCTGGAAACGCTGCTGGACGAATTCTCGAACGCCGACGGGTTGGACCCCAAACGCCGCGACCGGCTGCAAGAGGATATCCGGGACGAGGCGCAGGCCATCGGGCTGGAGAGTGATCTGGGTCTGGATCAGGCCACCTGCACCGCCGAGGTGATCACCCGCATTGACCGCTTTGTCTGCGACATCAAAGAAAGCCAGTTCGGCGACGGGCTGCACATCTTTGGCCGCGTTCCCGAAGTGACCGGCAATTTCAACGCCGCCCCCTCGGCCCATGCCGAACGGCAGGCGCTGGTCGACGCGCTGGCTGGCAAACGGATCGAGGCCGGGCCGTCCGGTTCCCCCTATCGCGGTCGCTCGGACGTGCTGCCCACCGGGCGGAACCTCTACACCACCGATCCGCGTTCTGTGCCGACCCGTGCGGCCTATACCCAAGGCGTCAAGCTGGCCGAAGAACTGGTGCGGCGACATCTGCAGGAGGAAGGCGATTACCCCAAGGGGCTGATTGTCGATCTGTGGGGCTCGGCCACCATGCGCACGGCGGGCGAGGAGTTCGCCATGGCGTTGCATCTATTGGGCGTCAAACCGGTTTGGGACAAAGGGTCCGAGCGGGTCTCGGGCATCGAGGTTCTGCCGATCACCGACCTCAGCCGCCCGCGTCTGGATGTGACCTTGCGGGTCTCGGGCCTGTTCCGGGATGTGTTCCCCACCCTTTCCACACTGTTCGGTCAGGCTGTCCGTGCGCTGTCGGCGCGCGATGAAGCGCCTGACTGGAACCCCTATGCCGGGCACGAACCGGCGGTTCGGGTCTTTGGCCCAGCGCCGGGCAGCTATGGCGTCAACATGACCGAACTGTCCGAAATCTATACCGATGAGGCCCGCGCGCAGGCTGGGGAAGCGTGGCTTGAGGCAAGTTCATTCGCGCTGGAAGGCGAACATATCGCACAGGACAAGGCGGGCATCATCCAACGCGTCGCCAATGCCGACAGCTTTGTCCACCTGCAGGACCTGACCGAGACTGACCTGCTGCTGGCCAATGACTACGCCACGCATGAGGCCGGGTTTGCCGCCGCCAAGAAGATCACGGGCGGCGAAGCGCAGCTCTATCATCTGGACAATACCAACCCGGACAATCCCCGCGCACGTACCCTGCCCGAGGAAATCAGCCGCGTCGTCCACGCCCGCGCCGCCAATCCCGGCTGGATTGCGGGGATGCAGCGGCACGGCTTCCGGGGGGCGGCCGAGATCGCGGCGACGCTGGATCACATGGCGTCCTTCGCACATCTGTCCGGCACGGTCGCGCCGCATCTGTTCGATCTGTACCACGACGCGACTCTGGGCGATGCCGAGGTGGATGCCTTTCTGCAAGAGGCCAACCCGAAGGCGCATCAGGCCATGCAGGACCGCTTCCGCGCATTGCTGGAAGCGGGACTGTGGAACACCCGCCGGAACTCGATCCGCGCCGAATTGGAGGGCTTGCGATGAGCGCCCCGATCGTCCAGGGCTGGTGTCCGGGTGCCCATCGTCCGATGATGACGGGCGACGGTCTGGTTGTGCGGGTGCGCCCCCGGCTGGCGCGTCTAAATGCCGAACAGACGCTGGGCCTGTGTGCACTCGCCGAGAAGTTCGGCAATGGCACCATCGACCTGACCAACCGCGCCAATTTGCAGTTGCGGGGGGTCGAAGAATACGACCATCAACCATTGCTGAAAGAGCTTTCCGCGCTGAACCTGCTGGACGCCGAGCCGGGCATCGAAGTGCGGCGCAATATTCTGGTCACCCCACTCTATCAACCGGGCGACCTGACCGCGCGTCTGACGCAAGAACTGATCGACAGGCTGGCAGAGCTGCCCGCCCTGCCCGCCAAATTCGGCTTTGCTATCGACACAGGGCCTGCGTGCCTGCTGGCCTCGGATTCCGCAGATATTCGCCTTGAGATCGGCCCCGAGGGTCTGATCCTGCGCGCCGATGGCTGCGAAACCGGTCGCAATGTGACCGAGGCCGGCGCCATCGACCATCTGATCGCGCTGGCCCGCTGGTTCGCCGGGGCTTACACGCCCGAAACCCGCCGCATGGCCCGGATCGTCAAAGAACTGTCACCGGAATGGCAAGGCTGCGCCCCTGGGCCTGTGGGGGCAACACTTCGGCCCGGGCCCTGTACGCTGGGCACCCTGTATGGTGCCGCGTTCGGATCGCTGCCTGCGCGCAAGCTGCATGATCTGATCAATGACAGCGGTGCCCTCGCCCTGCGCGTCACCCCGTGGCGGCTGATCCTGCTGGAAGGCGGGGCGGCGATACCCGCCCCGGCGTTCGTCACCGACGGCGCCGACCCGCTGATGACCACCGACGCCTGCCCCGGCGCACCGTTCTGCCCGCAGGCGCAGGTGGAAACCCGCGACATCGCCCGTGCTCTGGCCCCACGCGTGCCCGGCAGCCTGCATGTCTCAGGCTGCGCCAAGGGATGTGCCCGCATGGGCCCTGCCGATGTCGCTTTGGTGGGCGCGGATGGACGATTTGATCTTGTCAAACAAGGCCGCGCAGGGGATGAGCCCTGCCAGCGCGGCCTCGACCCCGAAACACTTATGACCATGGACTTCACCTGATGCCCTATGAATACGAAACCGACGGCGCGGCGATCTACAAGGAAAGCTTTGCCACCATCCGGTCCGAGGCCGATCTGGCCCGGTTCGACGCCGACGAGGAACAGGTCGCCGTCCGCATGATCCACGCCGCAGGCATGGTCGGGCTGGAAGAGTTCGTGCATTTCTCGCCCGGTTTCGTGACCGCCGCCCGTACCGCACTGGAAGGCGGCGCGCCGATCCTGTGCGACGCGCGAATGGTCAGCGAAGGCGTGACCCGCTTCCGCCTGCCCGCCGAGAATGAGGTGATCTGCACCCTGCATGACGAGCGCGTGCGCCCGCTGGCTGCCGAGATGAGCAACACCCGCTCGGCCGCTGCGTTGGAGCTGTGGCGCCCGCATCTGCAGGGCGCTGTGGTCGCCATCGGCAACGCGCCGACCGCGCTGTTCCACCTGCTGAACATGCTGGAAGACCCCGACTGTCCGCGCCCTGCCGCCATCATCGGTTGCCCGGTCGGCTTTGTCGGCGCGGTCGAATCCAAGGACGCGCTGTGGGCGGCGCAACCGGTGCCATCCTGCATTGTCAAAGGCCGACTGGGCGGCAGCGCCATCACCGTGGCGGCGGTCAACGCCATCGCAAGCCGGGCGGAATGAGCATGGGCACCATATACGGCGTGGGCCTCGGCCCCGGTGACCCCGATCTGATGAGCGTCCGGGCCGACCGCCTGCTGCGCAACGCGCGGCATGTGGCGTTCTTTCGCAAGCCGGGCCGCAGCGGTCAGGCGCGCAAGATCGTTAACGGAATGATCCCCGAAGGCGCTGTCGAATTCCCGATGGAATACCCGGTGACCACCGAAATCCCGGTCACCGATCCGCGTTACAACGAACTGCTGGCAGAATTCTATCAGAGCTGCACCGCGCATCTGAAAGCCTTGTCGGAACAGGGTGAGGACGTGGTTGTCCTGTGCGAGGGTGATCCGTTCTTCTACGGCTCTTTCATGCATCTTTACAGCCGGTTGCGCGATGAAGCTCCGGTAGAGGTTGTGCCCGCGATCACCGGCATGTCAGGCGCCTGGACCGCGACCGGAGACCCGATCACCTGGGGCGATGACGTGCTGACGGTTCTGGTTGGTACCCTGCCCGAGGATACGCTGGCCGAACGCATGGCGCAGACAGACGCGCTGGTGGTGATGAAAATCGGGCGCAATATCGACAAGGTGAAGCGCGCGCTGAAAACCGCCGACCTCTATGACCGGGCATGGATCGTGGAATATGCGCAGATGCCGAACCAGACGGTGACCAAACTGTCCGAGGCTTGCGACAAGATCACCCCATATTTCTCGATCATCGTGGTGCACGGTCAGGGACGTCGGCCATGAGCGGCTGGGTCAAGATCGCGGGGCTTGGGCCGGGCAATGAGGCTTTGGTAACCCCCGAAGTGACCGCGGCACTGGCCGAGGCGACCGATGTTGTGGGCTATATCCCCTATGTCGCACGCGTGGCCGAACGCGAAGGGCTGACGCTGCACGCCAGCGACAACCGGGTCGAGATCGACCGCTCGCAACATGCGCTGCAAATGGCGGCCGAGGGCAAGCGGGTGGTCGTGGTCTCCTCGGGCGATCCGGGTGTGTTTGCCATGGCGGCGGCGGTATTCGAAGCGCTGGAAAACGGCCCCGCAGAATGGCGCGATATTCAGATCGACGTTCTGCCGGGGATTACAGCGATGCTGGCAGCGTCGGCGCGCGCCGGTGCGCCGATGGGGCATGATTTCTGTGCCATCAACCTCAGCGACAACCTGAAACCGTGGTCCCTGATCGAAAAGCGCCTGCGTCTTGCGGCGCAGGCTGATTTCTCGATGGCCTTCTATAATCCGCGCTCGAAGTCCCGCCCGGAAGGGTTTGTAAAGACGCTGGAAATCCTGCGTGAGGTATGTGAACCGGAACGGCTGATCCTGTTTGCCCGCGCCGTGTCGCGCGCGGATGAGGCGATCCGGATCTCGACACTGGCCGAGGCCACGCCCGAGATGGCGGATATGCAAACCGTGGTGATCGTCGGATCGTCGCGCACCCGCCTGATCGAACGCGCAGGTACACCCATCGTCTACACGCCGCGTTTCACCCCGGATGAGGATCAGGGATGAGCCAGCCAGTCCAGAACCTGAGCGACCTTGGTCAGTTCCGTCCGCTGCAGCAGAGCGGGACGGTCGATCATCAGCACCGGAACGCCCAGCGCCCGCGCGGCGTCCAGCTTGGCGCGCGCACCGGTGCCACCCGCGTTCTTGGACACAACCAACTGCGTGCCGTGGTCGCGCATCAGCGCGATGTCACCCTCGACCGTGAACGGCCCGCGCGAGATCACGGCCTGACAATGCGGCAGAGGCAGCGCCTCGGGTTCATCCACCAGCCGCAGCAGATAATGGTGCTGCGGTTGGGCCGCGAATTCTTCCAGATGCATCCGACCCACGGCCAGAAACACGCGCTGCGGTTCAACAGCCAGCGCCCGAACGGCGGCGGCGATATCGGGCACGTGCTGCCAGCGGTCGCCCGGCTGCGCAGTCCATGCCGCGCGGGTCAGCGCCGCCAGGGGCGTGTCGGTTTCTGTGCAGGCTTTGATCGCGTTGCCGCTCATCTGTGCGGCAAAGGGATGGGTGGCGTCGACGACATGGGTCACCCCGTGATCGCGAATGTATGCCGCCAACCCGTCCGCACCGCCAAATCCGCCGACGCGCAGTGGCAAGGGCTGTGGGCGCGGATTCTCCACCCGTCCGGCATAGGAATACACCGCCATAATGCCTTGTTCGGAAACGGCTTTGGCCAAAGCGTTGGCCTCGGTCGTGCCGCCAAGGATAAGGAGGTTGGTCATGTCTGATGCTCCGTGGCTGACCGTTCTGGGACTGGGCGAAGATGGGCTTGATGGCCTGTCGCCTGCCAGCCGTCAAGTGCTGGACCGGGCCGAGGTGATCATGGGACCGCCACGCCACCTGTCGCTGATCCCCGACACCGGGGCCGAGCGGGTGGAATGGCCAGTGCCCTTCTCGGACGGGCTGCCGCTGTTGCAGGGTTTGCGCGGGCGGCACACAGTGGTGCTGGCCTCGGGCGATCCGTTCTGGTTCGGTGCCGGCTCGGTGATTGCCCGCAATTTCGAGGCCGCCGAATGGACTGCCCTGCCCGGCCAGTCGTCATTCTCGCTGGCTGCCGCGCGGCTGGGCTGGCCCCTGGAGAGCACACAGACTTTCGGCCTGCACGCCGCCCCCCTGACCCGCCTGCGCCCGCACCTGTCGCCGGGCTTGCGCGCTATTCTGTTGCTGCGCGACGGCAAGGCGGTGGCCGAGTTGGCCACCTACCTGACCGAGACCGGGTTTGCCGGCACGCAACTGCACGTGATGGAGGCCCTTGGCGGCCCCCGTGAACGCGCCCGCAGCATGTCGCTGACCGAGGCGCTGCTTGGGTCGTTCGAACATCCCGTCTGCGTCGGGCTTGAGGTCGCAGGCGAAGGCCGTGCCTTTCCCAAGGCTTCGGGCAAACCGGATGAGATATTCGAGACCGACGGCCAGATCACCAAACGCCCGATCCGGGCCCTGACCCTGTCGGCGCTGGCGCCGCAACGGGGCGAGCATCTGTGGGATATCGGCGGCGGCACCGGTTCGATCAGTATCGAGTGGTTGATGTGCGACCCGACCCTGACTGCGACCACCATCGAACCGCGCGCCGACCGGGCCGAACGCATTCGTCGCAACGCAAACGCGCTGGGGCAAGATCGGCTGCAAGTGGTGCATGGTACCGCGCCGGGCGCGCTTGGAGAGCTGTCGCGGCCGGATGTGGTGTTTATCGGCGGCGGCCTCAGCGCCGCGCTGCTGGACTGGTTGCAAGCCGCGCTGCCCGCTGGTACCCGGCTGGTCGCCAACGCAGTGACGCTGGAGAGCGAGGCGATGCTGGCGCAATGGCATGACAAACTGGGCGGAGAGCTGTTGCGCATCGAACTGGCGCAGTCGGCCCCGCTCGGCCCCCGGCGCGGCTGGATATCCGCATACCCGGTCGTACAATGGAGCGTGACGCTATGATCGTTGCGGGGCTTGGCTTTTCTTCGGCCGCCACGGCAGACAGTCTGCGTGCCGCCTTCGATCTGGCCGCTATCGGCCAGCAAGTCGATGCGCTCGCGACAGTGCGCGACAAGAAAGGTCACGTCGGGCTGACCCGGTTCGCGGATGCCGTTTCCCTGCCCATCCACTTCGTCGCGCCCGAGGACCTGACCGGGCAGCGCACCCTCACCTGTTCGCCCCGCAGCCGCGCCACCTATGGCACCGGCAGCGTGGCCGAAGCATCCGCCCTTGCCGCCGCCGCAAAGCTATTTGGCTCGGGCGCGCGGCTGATCTCACCCAGACACATCTCGGACGACCGGCTGGCCACCTGCGCCATCGCCATCGGAGGACAATCATGACCGTTCATTTCATTGGCGCCGGACCGGGCGCCGCCGACCTGCTGACACTGCGCGGCCGCGATATCATCGCGTCGTGCCCTGTGTGCCTTTATGCGGGCTCACTGGTGCCAGAAGAGATTCTGAGCCATTGCCCCGAAGGCGCAAAGATCGTCAACACCGCGCCGATGGATCTGGATCAGATCATGGCCGAGATTGAGGCGGCGCATAAAGCCGGACACGACGTGGCGCGCCTGCATTCGGGCGACCTGTCTGTCTGGTCGGCAATGGGCGAACAAATCCGCCGACTGAAAGAGATGGGCATTCCGGTCAGCGTGACGCCCGGCGTACCGTCATTCGCTGCCGCCGCTGCGGCGCTGGGAACCGAGTTGACTCTGCCCGGGCTGGCGCAATCGGTGGTGCTGACCCGCACACCGGGTCGCGCCTCGTCGATGCCCGAGGGCGAGACACTGGAAAACTTCGCCCGCACTGGTGCGACGCTGGCTATTCACCTGTCGATCGGCAATCTGGACAAGGTGATCGCCGACCTGACCCCGGCTTACGGTGCCGGCTGCCCCGTGGCCGTCGTCTATCGCGCCAGTTGGCCGGATGAGCGGATCATCCGCGCGACGCTGGAAACTCTGAAGGATGCGCTGGACGAAAGCATCTCGCGCACCGCGCTGATCATGGTCGGCCCGGCGCTGGCGGGGGAAGGGTTTGACGAAAGCTGCCTGTATTCCAAGACCTATGACCGCCGCTATCGCCCGCAAAGCGCGGACAGCCCGTGGTCAAGCTGGAGCCATGGCGATGACTAACCCTCCGGGCATACTGATTTCGGCGCCATCGTCGGGCACCGGCAAGACCACGGTCATGCTGGGCTTGTTGCGGGCGCTGGCCGAGGACGGGCTGACCGTACAGCCGTTCAAGAGCGGGCCGGATTATATCGACCCTGCCTTTCATCGGGCGGCGGCGGGGCGGGCCTCGTTCAACCTCGACAGTTGGGCGATGAGTGAGACGTTGCTGAATGCCATCTCAACGCAGGCCGAGGGCGCGGACATCGTGGTGGCCGAGGGCTCGATGGGCCTGTTCGACGGCGTCGCCAAACCCGGCGAGCTGGGCCACGGGTCCAGCGCCGAGACCGCGCAGCGCATGGGCTGGCCCGTCGTACTGGTGCTGGATGTCGGCGGTCAGGCGCAATCGGCGGCGGCCACGGCGCTGGGGTTCAAGATGTACAACCCCGATCTGCCATTTGCCGGAGTGATCCTGAACCGCTGCGCCAGTCCGCGCCATGAGCGCCTGACCCGTCTGGGGATGGAGCGCGCGGGCCTGCCGGTTCTGGGCGTGTTGCCACGTCGCGGTGACCTGACCTTACCTGAACGGCATCTGGGCTTGATACAGGCGGTCGAACATCCCGATCTCGAAAGCGCAATCGTCGGCTATGCCGCGTTTCTACGCGAGCATGTGGACCTTGAAGCAATCAAGCGGGCGGCCTCCTCAGGCCCGGGTGGGCCATCGTCAGCCGCGCTGCCGCGACCTCCGGCGCAACGGATCGCGCTGGCCCGGGATGCCGCGTTTTCGTTCACCTATCCGCACCTGCTGGAAGGCTGGCAGGCGGCGGGTGCTGAAATTCTGCCATTCTCGCCGCTTGCGGATGAGGCTCCGGCGGCAGATGCCGATCTGGTCTGGCTGCCCGGAGGGTATCCTGAATTGCACGCCGGAACTCTGGCTGCGGCGGACACCTTCCTGACCGAGCTGCGCAAACATGCCGAAACCAGACCGGTGCATGGCGAATGCGGGGGCTATATGGCGCTGGGTCAGGCGCTGATCGACAAGGACGGGGTTCAGCACCAGATGGCCGGTTTGCTGGGGCTTGTGACCTCGTATCAGAAGCGCAAGTTCAATCTTGGCTATCGCAGGGCGGAACTGCTGGTCGAGATGCCGGGCTTTGCCAAAGGCACGGCATTGCGGGGGCATGAGTTCCACTATTCCTCGATCATCGAACAACCCGACGCGCCGCTGGCAAGGGTCTTTGACGCCGAAGGGGCCGAAGGGCCGCAGACAGGATCAGTCCGGGGCAACGTGACCGGCACGTTCTTTCACCTGATCGCGGAGGCCACGGCATGAGCGGGTTCGTCTCTTTCATCGGCTCGGGCCCAGGTGACCCGGAACTGCTGACACTGAAGGCGGTGGACCGGATGCAAAAGGCCGACGCGGTTCTGTTTGACGACCTCAGCAGCGGCCCGATCCTGAGCCATGCGCGCGAGGATGCCGATCTGGTTGGCGTTGGCAAACGCGCAGGCCGCCCTTCGCCCAAGCAAGACCATGTGAGCCGTCTGTTGGTGGACTATGCCCTCAGCGGTCAGCATGTGGTGCGGTTGAAATCCGGCGATGGCGGCATGTTCGGACGGCTTGAAGAAGAACTGATTGCCTTGCGCACCGCTGGAATTGAATACGAAATCATTCCCGGCATCCCCTCGGCCATCGCAGCGGCGGCAGCCGCGGGTATCCCGCTGACCCGGCGGCTGACCGCGCGGCGGGTGCAGTTCGTCACCGGCCACGATGTCAGCGGCAAGCTGCCCGGCGACCTGAACCTGCCCGCTTTGGCCGATGCTGGCGCAACCACGGTTGTGTTCATGGGCAAACGCACATTCCCGTTGCTCGTCGAGGCGTTGCATGAGCACGGCCTGCCTTTGGATACCCCGGCCCTGATGGCCGAATCCGTTTCAACCCCGGATCAGAAGCTGCACCGGTCGACCATCGGTGCGCTGGCCGAGACGCTGCGTGCCGAAATCGGCACCGCTCCGGCGTTGATCTTGTACGGGCCGCTGGCGGAGTTCGACGATGATTGAGCTGAGCCTGATCGGCATCGGAACCGGCAACCCGGATCATGTGACCTTTCAGGGCGCACGGGCGATCCGCGAGGCGGACCTGATCCTGATCCCCCGCAAGGGCGAGAACAAGGCCGATCTGGCCGGGCTGCGCGAAGACATCATCGCGCAGGTCACCGAAACCGCGCCGCGTATTGCCTATTTCGACATCCCCAAACGACGCTCGGATGACGGATATCTGCGCGGGGTGGATGAGTGGCACGATGCCATAGCCCTGCGCTGGCGCGAGGCGATGGAGGCCCATCCGGGCGCGCGCAACGTGGCGCTGCTGATCTGGGGGGACCCGTCGCTGTATGACAGTTCGCTGCGGATCGCGGCGCGGTTGAAGCCACAACCGAAAACCAAGGTGATCCCCGGCGTCACCGCGCTGCAGGCGCTGACAGCGGCACATGCCATCCCGATCAACGATCTGGGCGCGCCCTATGTGGTCACAACCGGGCGGCGTATCTGGGATGAGGGCTGGCCCGGGACGGCGTCGACCGTTGCGGTGATGCTGGATGGCGAATGCTCGTTCCAGAGCCTTGAGATGGCCGATTATGACATCTGGTGGGGCGCTTATGTCGGTATGAAAGAAGAAATCCTGATCAAGGGCCCTCTAACCGAAGTGGCGCAGCAGATCATCGACACTCGCGCCAGCGCGCGGGCTGATCATGGCTGGATCATGGATATCTATCTGCTGAGAAGACGCGCCGGTTGAGCGCGACCCTTGACGGCCCACGCAATTGTGAGCACGGTTTCACCGCTTTTCTGCCATCACCGTCGTGACCGTCAAAGGAGCACCAAGACATGAAAGCACTGTGGACTGCACTCATCCTGCTGGCCCTGCCTGCCTGGGCCGAAGACGTTCAACTGCGTTCGGGATGGGCAGTCTACCCCAGCGACAAAAGCTATGAGCAACTGGTCACTGACACCAAGGCCGCCGTCAAGGAAAACGGGCTGATCGTTGTCACGCAAGCCGGACCGACCAAGGCGGCGGCTGCGCGCGGCATCACCATACCGGGTAACCGGGTGATCGGGGTCTTCAACAACGACTATGCGGTGCGGGTGTTGGAAACCTCGACCAATGCGATGATCGAGGCGCCCATTCGGTTCTACGTAACCGAAAATGAAGACGGCACCGCGACGCTGTCCTACAAGACCCCCGGTTTTGTCTTTGCCCCGTATGCCGACGAGGGCGGCGAGGCATTGCGCGAGATCGCCGCTGAACTGGATGGTAAATTTCAGGCGGTGGCGGAAAGCGCCGTCAAATAGTCACAGTGGCGTGAACCTGCTTGCGTCTGGGTCTGTCCTCCGCAATCTGCTGCATGACACGATGATCGGAGCTTGATTGATGCAGGACCTGTCCCTCCGCGCTGCGGACCTTCTGGCACAACGCCTCTATGAGGCCGGATGCCGTCACGCCTTTGGTATGCCGGGCGGCGAGGTGCTGACGCTGGTCGATGCGCTGGAACGCGCGGGCATCGCGTTTCATCTGACCAAGCACGAAAACGCGGCCGGGTTCATGGCCGAGGCTGTGCATCACCGTGACGGTGCGCCTGCAATTCTGGTGGCCACGCTGGGCCCCGGCGCGATGAACGGGATCAATGTTGTCGCGAACGCCCTGCAGGACCGGGTGCCGATGATCGTGCTGACCGGTTGTGTCGACGCAGATGAGGCGCTGACTTATACCCATCAGGTTATGGATCATGCGCAGGTCTATCGCTCGATCACCAAGGGCACGTTCATGCTGACCGCAGAAGGGGCCGACATCATCGCCGACAAAGCCGTATCGCTGGCCAACCAGCCGCGCCCCGGTCCGGTGCATATCGACGTGCCGATCTCGGTGGCCGATACCCGCGTGGCGAACGTGAAACGCCGCCGTCTCGCCAAAATCGCCCCCGTTGCGCCCGAAGGGGAATGTCTGGAAAAAGCCCGCCGCTGGGTGGCCGAGGCCGAACGTCCCATCGCAATCATTGGTCTGGATGTCCTTTATGACGACTCGCGCTGCGTGGTGCGGGCGTTTCTGGAACATTTCAGCATTCCCTTTGTCACCACCTACAAGGCCAAAGGTGTGGTGCCCGAAGATCACCCTCTGTGTCTGGGCGGGGCAGGCCTGTCTCCGCTGGCCGACAAACATCTGGTTCCGCTGGTCGAGAAGGCGGATCTGGTGTTGTGTCTGGGCTATGATCCCATCGAGATGCGCCCGGGATGGCGCGAGATCTGGGATCCCGAAACCACACGTGTCATCGACATCTCGGCTGTGGTGAACGATCACTACATGCATCAGGCCGGGCTCAATCTGGTCGCCGATACCGGTGCCACGCTTGAAGCCATCGCCAAGGGCAACACCGCCCGCAAGACCTGGCCCGATGAAGAACCTGCGCAGGTCAAGACGGCGTTGGCCGAGGCGTTTCCAACGAACGAAGGCTGGGGACCTGCGGCGATCATCGCCGAAACCCGCGCCGTGTTACCGCCCGAGACTCTGGCGACCGCCGACAGTGGTGCGCATCGTATTTTGCTCAGCCAGATGTGGGCGTGTTCCGAGGAACGCGGCCTGATCCAGTCCTCGGCGCTTTGCACCATGGGGTGCGCCGTTCCGATGGCAATCGGTCTGAAACTGGCCGAACCTGATCGCCCCGTAATCAGCTTTTCTGGCGATGCCGGGTTCCTGATGGTTTCCGGAGAGCTGTCGACCGCCGCCGAAATGGGCGGCAACCCGATCTTTCTGGTTTTTGTCGACGCCAGCCTTGCCCTGATCGAATTGAAGCAACGCCAGCGCCAGATGGGCAATCGCGGCGTCGATTTCGACCGCCACGACTTTGCCGCCATGGGCCGCGCCTTTGGCGGATATGGCCACACCGTGCGCAATCGTTCCGAGTTGCGCTCTGCGCTTGAAGATGCTGTAAAAGCGGACAAATTCACCGTGATAGCCGCTGAGATCGAGCGTGGAGGATACGATGGCCGCATCTGAGGGACCGCTGAAGGGCGTCAAGGTTCTGGACCTGTCGCGCATTCTGGCCGGTCCGACCTGCACGCAGCTGCTGGGTGATCTGGGCGCCACTGTCATCAAGATCGAAAACCCCGCTACCGGAGGTGATGATACGCGGCAATGGGGACCGCCCTATGTGGCAGATACCGAGGGCAACCGATCCGATCTGAGCGCCTATTTCATGTCGTCGAACCGCAACAAGAAATCGGTGGCGCTCGATATCGCCACGCCCGAAGGTCAGGCCGAAATCCGGCGGCTGGCGTCGCATGCGGATATTCTGATCGAGAATTTCAAACCCGGCGGGCTGGCGAAGTACGGTCTGGATTACGCGACACTTTCCGAAGAGTTCCCCAGCCTCGTCTATTGCTCGATCTCGGGCTATGGGCAAACGGGTCCGAATGCCAGCAAACCCGGTTATGACCTGATGGCGCAGGGGTATGGCGGGATCATGTCGCTGACCGGCGATCCTGAAGGCGCGCCGATGAAGGTGGGCGTGGGCATCGCCGATGTCATGTGCGGCATGTATGCCTGTGTCGGTATCCTCGCCGCGCTGCGCCATCGCGACCTGACCGGTGAAGGCCAGCAGATTGATCTGGCGCTGGTGGATGCGCAGATCGCGTGGCTGATCAATGAGGGTGTGAACTATCTGACCTCGGGCGAGGTGCCCCAACGGCGCGGCAATGGTCACCCCAATATCGTGCCTTACGAGGTCTATCAGACCGCCGATGGCCATGTGATTCTGGCGGTCGGAAATGACAGTCAGTTCAGAAGATTTTGCAGTTTCATCGGAAAACCCGACCTTGCCGACGATCCCCGCTTTGCCACCAACCCCGCACGGTTGGAACATCGCGACGCCCTGAATGCCGTGCTGCGCACTGCCCTTCGGATGTTGGACACCAAAGCCGTGATCGCCGGGCTGGAAGCGCAGAAGGTTCCGGTCGGACCCGTGCAAACGCTGGATCAGGTCTTTGCCACCGATCAGGTCGCTGCGCGGGGAATGCAGATCGCGATGCAGGCAGAACCGGGAGACGTGAAACTGATCGGGAATCCCCTCAACCTGTCGCGCACGCCCGTAACATATCGCAGCGCACCACCGGTCTGCGGAGCGGATACGGATGCGGTTCTGAGCGCCGAAAACCCGTTTGAAGATTGAAACACTGTGCCTGGTTCGGCGGCATGTTGCTGAAACATGCCGTTGAATCGGCGGTTTTTTTCGCGTTTTACACACACGGGCTTTCACCAATTCGAGAGCAGGGCCGATACTGTTACGACGCGCCCGCACACTCTGCTAAGTCGTAGAGTGTAATAATTGCAACCAGATTGGATCCGAGCATGAAACAAGACGTTTTTGGACAGATGAACACCCTGAGCCAGCCCGGCAGTGTCGAGGCGTGGAATGGTGTTCTGCTCGGGTTCATGGCGCATGCGGCGGTTACGCCTCAGCATCTGGGAAAGGTGCTGGAGCTTGAGCCGCATTTTGCATTGGGTCATGCGGTCAAGGGTCTGTTCATGGTTCTGCTGGGCCGGCGTGAAATGCTGCCCGTCGCGGTCGAAGCGCTGGCCGCTGCCAATGCGGCAATGGAGCAGCAGCCGGTCACCGCACGCGAACGCCTCTATGTCGATGCGCTGGGGATCTGGCTGGCGGGGCATCCCTCGCAATCGGTACAGAAGTTTGAAGAAATCCTGCGCGCCCATCCGCAGGATTCGCTGGCGATGAAACTCAGCCACGCGACGCGCTTCGTTCTGGGCGATGCGGAAGGCATGCGCCGCTCGATCGAACGGGTGATGCCTGCGTATGAGCCAGACCATCCGGGCCGCGGCTATCTGCTGGGCTGTCATTCTTTCGCGCTTGAGGAAACCGGCGCCTATGAAAAGGCCGAGATTGCAGGCCGTCAGGCGCTGTGGATGGTATCAGACGACGCCTGGGGCCTGCACGCGGTGGCGCATGTGCATGAAATGACCGGCAACGCGCAGCTGGGTCTGGACTGGCTGGCCGGGCGCGAGAACGCCTGGGCGCATTGTAACAACTTCCGCTATCATGTCTGGTGGCACAAGGCGCTGATGCATCTGGATCTGGGTCAGGTCGATCAGGTGATGGAGCTTTATGATCATCACATCCGCAAGGACAAGACCGACGATTACCGCGACATTTCGAACGGCACATCGCTGCTGATGCGGTTGGAGCTTGAGGGCGTGAATGTCGGCAACCGCTGGGAGGAGCTGGCAGATCTCAGCGCCGCCCGGACCGAGGATGGCTGTCTGATCTTTGCCGATCTGCACTATCTGCTGGCCCTGACCGGCGACAATCGTACCGACGCAACCACCAAGATGCTGGGCCGCATTCATAAGGATGCGGCACAGGCCAAGGACGACACCACGCGCCGAATGGCTGATCCGGGTGTCGCTGCCGCGCTGGGGCTTGAGGCCTTCGGCGACGGACAATATGGCACCGCCTTCGATCATCTGGCCGCCGCGCGCGGTTCGATGCAGCTGGCGGGTGGCAGCCATGCGCAACGTGATGTATTCGAGCGCATCACAATCGATTCCGGCCTGCGCGCCGGCCGTCTGGATGAGGTCGAGCACATCCTGGACGATCGCCGCGCCAAGCGTGCTGGCGGAGAGGACAACTATGCCCTCGCCCGCCGCGCTCTGATCGAGGCCGCACGCGATAGCGGCGACGCACAAAGCGTCCCCGCCGAATAACGACAAAAAAGACCAAGAAGGACAGAAACTGTATGGCGACTGCATCGCCCGCTTCTGATTTTGCTCCGGTTGCGGCTATGGCTGCGGCCCCTGCCCGCACGCGCGATCCGCGGCTGGATTTCTACCGCGGCATCGCGATGTTCATCATCCTGATTGCCCATATTCCGAACGACCCCTGGGCCAAGTGGATTCCCGCGCGGTTCGGGTTTTCGGACGCGACCGAGATTTTCGTCTTCTGTTCGGGCATGGCATCGGCAATCGCCTTTGGCGGAGCGTTCATGCGCAAGGGTTGGTGGATGGGCACCGCGCGCGTGTCCTTCCGGATCTGGCAGGTCTATTGGGCCCATATCGGCCTGTTCTTCTTTGTTGCCATGACCATGGCTGCGCTGGATCAGTCGGGATTGTTCGAGAAAACCTATATCTCGTCGCTGAACCTGCAGCATTTCTTCAACGACCCTGCCCCGCAGATTGTGGGGCTGTTCACACTGACCTATGTGCCCAACTACTTTGACATCCTGCCGATGTATCTGGTGGTTCTGGCGATGATGCCGCTGTTCATGGGGCTGCACCGCATCGGGTTCTGGGCCGTTGCGTTGGCCTCGGTCATGATCTGGCTGGTGGCACAATTCGACTATCTCGATCTTCCGGCCGAACCCTGGTCCGATCGTCAGTGGTTCTTCAACCCGTTCGGCTGGCAATTGCTGTTCTTCACCGGCTTTGCCTTCATGCGTGGCTGGATTCCGGCGCCTCCGGTCTCGAAAACCCTGATCTGGGCGGCGGCGCTGTTCCTGATCTTCTCGATGCCGTTCGGATCCTGGAAAGTGTTCACATGGATCAATGCTGCGGCACCGGATTTGGCGGATGAAATCCGCAAAGTCTGGCCGGTGACGAAGGAATTTCGGGACAAGACCGACTTTGGCCTGTTCCGCTATATGCACTTCCTGTCGCTGGCCTATCTGGGCTGGGTGGTTGCGGGCGAACACGGCCACCGCCTGATCGCAACCGGCCATGGCGCCGCGGCCAGGGTCTGGCAATTCCTGCTGACCGTCATCACCAAGGTCGGCCAACAATCGCTTGCGGTATTCGTGTTTTCCATGGCGGCAGCACGGCTTATCGGCGTCGGACTGGACCTGAGTGGGCGGGATGTCGCCAGTGTCTTTGTCGCTAACATGATTGGCTTTGCCATGATCATCGGCGTGGCCTATCTGGCCGCCTGGTTCAAGTCTCATCCCTGGAAATCGAAGAAATGAATTTTACACGTCGCGCATTTCTCGCCTCTTCAACGGCTTTGGCTTTTGCCCCTGCGGCCTATGCCACGGGTGGAGAGACTCCGTTCAGCCGAAACGACGTCATCGCCATGGCCCGCGATCTGGCCAGCCGTGACTATGCAGAACGTGAGATGGTTCCGCAGGAATGGCAGGACCTGACCTATCAGCAGTACCGCTCGATCCGGTTCCGGCTGGACCGTGCGCTGTGGTACGAAACCGAGACACCCTTCAACGTCGATTTCTTCACCCCGGGCCTGTATTTCCCACGCACCGTGAAGGTTTCGACGGTCGAGGACGGCATGACCAAGCCGGTCGCTTTTGATCTGTCGATGTTCGACAAATCCGAAGATGTGCCGCAATTGCCTATCGACGATACTCTGGGTTTCTCGGGGCTTCGTTTGCGCACCGAGATGCATCGCCCCGGCAAAACTGATGAGTTCTGTGTCTGGCAGGGGGCAAGCTATTTCCGCGCCATTGGTTTGCACGAGGTCTATGGCCTGTCCGCACGCGGTCTAGCGTTGAAAACCGGCGACCCGGATGGCGAGGAGTTCCCCGAGTTCATCCGGTTCTGGCTGGAGCGCCCCAAACCGGGTCAGCGCAACATGGTCGTCCACGCGCTGATGGACAGCCCCAGCGTCACCGGCGCTTACCGTTTCAACGTCACCGCTGGCGCGGATTGCGTGATGGAGGTCGAGGCGACCCTGTTCCCGCGTACCGAACTACCGCATGTCGGAATTGCGCCGGGCACGTCGATGTTCCTGTACGATCAGACCAACCACAGCCGTTTCGACGATTTCCGCCCCGCCGTGCATGACAGCGACGGACTGCTGATCCGCAATGGCGCGGGCGAAGTGATCTGGCGACCGCTGGCAAATCCGACCCGTCTGCAAATCTCGTCCTTTGTCGATATGAACCCGCGCGGCTTTGGCCTGATGCAGCGCAAGCGTGAATTCTCGGACTATGCCGACCTGGAGGCGAACTATCACAAGCGTCCCGGCCTGTGGGTCGAGCCGAATGGCGATTGGGGCAAAGGCACGGTTACGCTGGTGGAAATCCCGGCGGATCAGGAGATTTACGACAATATCGTCGCCTATTGGCGTCCGATGGAGCCCTACGCGGCGGGCAGCCAGATCGACCTGTCCTATCGCCTGATCTGGGGTGAAGAGCCGCAGCGCACGCCGATGCCGCGCGTGATCAACACCGCGATGGGCGACAATACCTTTGGCGAAGGTCGTCTGGCCGTCATCGACTTTGAACCCAGCGAGTTGTTCGACGACCCCGAGGCCATGACCATCTTCGTGAATTCACCCCATGCCGAAACCTCCGAAGGCGTGCTGCAACGCAACCCCGATACGGGCGGTCTGCGGCTGGCGTTCTCGTTCCAGCCGGGTGAACGCAACCACGTCGAATTGCGCGCGCAATTGCTGAAAGACAAACAGCCGGCCTCCGAGGTCTGGCTTTACCGTTGGACCACATGAACCACGACCTTCATATCATGCCGCCCGAGGCGCCTCTGGCGATGCCGGCGCAGAATTTTGCGCAGGGCTTCCGCGATGCACAGGTGCCTGAAGGCGGACGCGGGCCGTCGGCCGGGTTCTGGCGTGCGCTTGCCTTTTCTCCGGCGATGGCGGCCACGCTGGGTTTGCTATGGGTCATGTCCGACTGGTTCAGCGCCGAAGGGATCAATCTGATCGAAGGCATCCTGCTGACGCTGATCTCATTCAACTTCTTCTGGATTTCCTTCACCGTCTGCACCGTGCTGCTGGGCATGGTTTCGCTGTCCCGGCAGGAACAGCCCAAACGCGAGGGCCGCCCGCAACCGCTGCGTGTGGCGCTGTTGACGCCCGTCTATAACGAGGTGCCGTGGAACGTGCTGGGCAACGCCCGCACGATGCTGGAAGACCTGCAGAAACGCGGCGGTCAGCATCACTATGCCATGTTCATCCTGTCCGACACGCGCGACCCCGAGATCGCCGCGCAGGAACAGGCCAGTGTCGAGGCGCTGCGCACCACGCTGGCACCGGGACTTGAGCTGTACTACCGCCGCCGCGAGCAGAACACGGATCGTAAAGTGGGCAACATCGCCGATTGGGTGAGCCGTTGGGGCGCGGATTGGGATGCAATGCTGGTTCTGGATGCCGACAGCCTGATGACCGGCCGCGCAATCACCCGTTTGACGGACGCTCTGGCGCGTGATCCCGGCGCGGGTCTGATCCAAAGCTATCCGCAACTGATCGGCGCGCAATCGGTCTTTGCCCGGATGCAGCAGTTTGCCAATGGCGTCTATGGCATCGCCTTCGCCGAAGGCCTTGCGCGCTGGTGCGGGCAGGAAGGCAACTATTGGGGCCACAACGCCATCATTCGCACCCGCGCCTTCGCTTCAAGCGCGGGCCTGCCCAAGCTGCGCTCGTTCGGCGGGCAGGACAAGCTGATCATGAGCCACGATTTCGTCGAGGCCGGATTGCTGCGCCGCGCCGGATGGGCCGTGCGGTTCCTGCCGCGCATCCGCGGTTCGTATGAAGAGACACCACCCACCCTTATCGACCACGCCATGCGCGACCGCCGCTGGTGTCAGGGCAACCTGCAACACCTGAAACTGCTGGGCTCGACCGGGTTTCGCGCGGTTTCGCGGTTCCATATGTTCCATGGCGCGGTGGGCTATCTGATGTCGCCGCTGTGGTTTGCGCTGCTGGTGATGTGGGCGTTGATCGGTCAGGGCAAAGAAGCCTCGGTCCTGCACTATTTCAGCCCCGACAACCCGCTGTTCCCGCAATGGCCCGAGATGTCCGAGACGCGCCATGTGCTGATCATTCTGGTGATGTATGCGATGCTGCTGGCCCCCAAGGTTCTGGGTGTGGCCGCCCTGCCCCTCAGCGGCGTGCGTTATTCCGATTTCGGGGGGACACGCAAGTTCTTCACCTCGTTCCTGTCCGAAGTCGTCCTGTCGATCCTATATGCTCCGATCCTGATGGTGCAGCAGATGATCGCTGTTTTCCGCACCGCTCTGGGCGTTCAAAAAGGCTGGTCTCCGCAGGCGCGCGATGGCGGTAGCTATGGGCTGCGCACCCTAGTCCTGTGCCACACGCTTGAGACCGTCAGCGGCGTGGCGTTGAGCGTTGGTATTCTCGCCGGTCTGGTCTCGGTCTGGTTGGCACCGATTGCGGTCAGCCTGGCGCTGGCAATACCGCTTTCAGCGCTCAGCGGTGTCTCGGCGGGCACCGCACGCCGGATGGTCGGGATGCGCGAAGATGTCCGCGAGCCCGCCATCACCCGGTCAGCCCGGCGCTATCGTGATGAGCTGAAACGCCTGATCGAAGGCAAGGGCATCGTCACCCCGGCAGAGTGATCAGCTGCCGGGCAACCCCTCGTACCAGTCCACCATCATATCGGCCCAGCCTTTGGGCACGGTATGACCACCCGGAAACAGCGCAAATTCCAACGCGCTGCCTTCGGCGCATCCCATCCAATTCCGGCGCATGAACTGGCCCGTGGTCGAAAACCCGCTGGGCTTGGTGTCGACGCATCCATTGGCAACGCGCCAGATCTCCAGCCCGGTAAAGATATCGCCCTGATGAAATCTGCCACCCCCCAGAAGGCGACCCTCCAGCGGCACCACGTTGTCCGTCCAGCCATGGGTGTGGAACATCCGCACCGGCCCTTCGCAGGCCTCGGGATGCGGTCGCCAAAAGCCACCTGAAACGGGTACATAGGCCGAGAATGTCTCGGGCGCGTCACAGGCGAGATAGTTCACCATGAAAGCACCGGCCGAGAAACCGCCCAGAACCACGCGGTTGCCGTCGATGCCGAACCGCGCAGCCGCATCTCCGACCGCCTCGGTTAGAAACGCGGTTTCGTCGCGCTCCCCGAATCCCGGATAGAAGTTCCAGCTTTTCGTACCGCCCCTGTCGGGACGTTCCAGCCCTTCGGGCGCCATCACGGCATAACCGCGATCAAGCAACGGATCGACCATGCTTCGGTTTTTCATAGTCCCGGCGCCGCTGCCGCCATAGCCGTGCAGGAAAACCACCAATGGCGGGTTTTCGGCGTCGGGAAGTTCGATGTGATAAGCGCCCGACTCCGTTTCGCAGGTGCCCGCATCCGGACCACAGGCGGCAAGGGCCGATTGCCCTGCAAATGCCAGACAGAAAGACATCCAGTATTGCGTTTTCATGACGTCCCCTCTGAGTAAGCCTTTACCGGCAACCCGGCGCGCACCCAGCCTGGCCCTGCGGCAGAGCCGAGCATCCCTTCGGGCACATCGATGACATTGGTAAACCCTGCTTCGGTCAGCCGATTGCTCAGCCGTGCCGACCGGACGCCGCGGGCGCAGATCAACGCGACCGGAGCCGAGGCATCGCCCCCCGTCAGTTGCATCAGCGCCTGCACGAAATCCTCGCGCCGCATATCCAGCGGCTGCGCGCCCTGCCCTATGCCCGTCGCCCGCCATTCGCGCGGGGTGCGGATATCGACCAGAAGCACCTTACCCGAGACAGCTTGTTGATGGGCTTGCGCGACCTCCAGCCTTCCACCCGCATAATCTTGTGGAATCAGAAGGTATTCGCGGATCGCAAAGCCCGAGGCGATGGCGGCGCTGCCACCCAGCAAAACCCACCGTCGGGTCCGGTTTCTCGCGTCCGCCATGCGGTCCCTTTCGCGCAGTATCAGCTTGGTTTTACCATAGGACAAAACGCTATGCTTTCAGGAAATCCGGGCCTCGGATCAAGTTCGCGTCATTGTCCTGCAGCTAAATCTCATCCAATATGCACCTTTTAAAGCCCTTCGGAACCTTGCAATTTCCGAGCAGTCAATAAATTATCCTTGGCAATTCAGTCATATTGACCGCCAAGACCGGAGTATCGCACTTGTCCCTATTCCTCATCGCGGCCCTTCCCTTCCTCGGAGCTGTTTTTCCAGCCCTCCTGATCCGGGCAGGACGAAACGCAGCAGCTTCGGCCGCAGGGTTGACCACTTTCCTCGCCCTTATGGGATTGCTGATCCATATCCCCAGCGTGATGCGCGGAGAGGTGGTGACAGCTCGGTTCGACTGGATACCGGGCCTGGGCCTGAACGCCAACTTCATGCTGGACGGGCTGGGTTTTCTGTTTGCGCTGCTGATTTTGGGTATCGGGCTGCTGATCATTCTCTATGCGCGGTTCTATCTGTCGCGCGAAGACCCGATGGGGCAGTTCTATACCTATCTGCTGTTGTTTCAGGGCGCGATGGTCGGAATTGTTCTGTCGGACAACATCCTTCTTCTGCTTATTTTCTGGGAACTTACATCGCTTAGCTCATTCCTTCTGATCGGCTATTGGAAGCATCTGCCCGCGGGACGGCAAGGTGCGCGCATGGCGCTGGCTGTCACGGGATCGGGTGGCCTGGCGATGATCGCCGGGATGCTGATTCTGGGCAATATCGTGGGGTCCTATGACCTGAGCGTGATTCTTCAGAACAAGGACCTGATCCAAAGCTCGCCTTATTACATGCCTGCGCTGATCCTGATTCTGCTGGGGTGTTTCACCAAGTCGGCGCAGTTCCCGTTCCACTTCTGGTTGCCCCATGCGATGGCCGCGCCGACGCCGGTTTCGGCCTATCTGCACTCGGCCACGATGGTGAAGGCCGGGCTGTTTCTGATGGCGCGGATGTGGCCCGTATTGGCAGGGACCGACGCATGGTTCTATATCGTCGCCACCACCGGCCTGATCACCATGCTGCTGGGTGCTGTGATTGCGCTGTTCAAGGACGACCTCAAGGCGCTGCTGGCGTTTTCCACCGTGTCGCATCTGGGTCTGGTGACCATGCTGCTGGGGTTCGGCACCAAGATCGCCGTGGTCGCCGCCGTCTTTCACATCATCAACCACGCGACCTTCAAAGCAGCTTTGTTCATGACCGCCGGGATTGTCGACCACGAGACCGGAACGCGCGATGTCAAGCGGCTGGGTGGCCTGCGCCACCTGATGCCGATCACCTTTACCATCGGCACCATCGCGGCCTTGTCGATGGCGGGCCTGCCGCCGCTGAACGGGTTCCTGTCAAAAGAGATGATGCTGGAGGAGACGGTACACACCACCTGGCTGAACTCGCACTATCTGGTGCCCGGTCTGGCTCTGCTGGCGGCGCTTTTCTCGGCGGCCTATTCCTTCCGCTTTGTCGGCCATGTTTTTCTGGGCCCCGAACGCGAGGATTATCCGGCGCATCCGCATGACCCGCCCGTCGGTCTTTGGCTGGCCCCGGCATTCCTTGTGGTGCTGGTCGTCCTGATCGGCCTCTATTCCGCGGCCATCGTTGGCCCGCTTGTCGCGGTTGTGTCCAGCGCGGTGATCGGTGGCGAGAAGCTGCCCTATTACTCGCTGAAGCTGTGGCACGGTTTCACGCCCGCGCTTTACATGTCGGCTGTGGCGACGCTGGGCGGCCTGTTCCTGCTGTCGCTGCATAAACGCGGTGACCAGATCTGGAACGCCCTGCCCCGCCCCGAGGCGAAAGTCATTTTCGAGGCGATCATCGACGCGCTGACCCGCCTCAGCCGCTGGATCACGGAGGAGCTGCACAATGGCGTTCTCAGCCGTTATGCGATCATCTTCGTCGCCTTCACCGTTGGGCTTGGCTATTACGCCTATACCACCGGAACCATTGGCGTTGAGACGCGGGTGCCGCTGACGGCGCAGATCATTCCCATCATCGGCTGGGTCTGTCTGGTGGGCGCGACGATTGCGATCATGTGGTTCCACCGCAATCGCCTGCTGTCGCTGGTACTGATCGGCGTTGTCGGCCTGATTGTGTCGATGGCATTCAACTATCTCTCGGCTCCTGATCTGGCGCTAACACAGATTTCGGTCGAGGTGGTGACGATGATCCTGCTTCTGCTGTCGCTGAATTTCCTGCCGACCGAGACACCGTGGGACAGCAGCGCCGCCCGACGCTGGCGTGACGCAGCGATTTCGGTGGTCGCCGGGATTGGCACGGGCGCGTTGATCTATGCGCTGATGATGCGGGATTTCGCGTTTCCGACGATCTCGGATTTCCATCTGGCCAATTCGTACAAGGGCGGCGGCGGCACAAATGTGGTCAACGTGATCCTCGTCGACTTCCGGGGCTTTGATACCTTTGGCGAGATCATCGTGCTGGGTATCGCAGCATTGATCATCTTTGCGCTGACAGAATCCGTTCTGGGCAGCAACGTGCGCGCCTACCTGCTGAACCGCAAACCGCATTGGCCGCAATCGGGGGATTCGCACCCGCTGATGATGGTGGTCGTCACCCGCGTGATGATGCCGATTACCCTGATGGTCGGGGCCTATATCTTCTTCCGTGGCCATAACCAGCCCGGAGGCGGCTTTATCGCGGGCCTCATCGTGGCCATCGCCTATCTGATGCAGTACATGGCCAGCGGCTATACCTGGGCTGTTGAACGTCAGCGGTTCTACTATCACGGCACCATTGGCTGGGGCGTACTGATCGCTGCGGCCACCGGTCTGGGTGCCTGGTTCAACGAGCGTCCGTTCCTGACCAGCGATTTCGGTTATATCCACTGGCCACCGCTGGAAGAGTTCGAGTGGGCCACCGCTATTCTGTTCGACACTGGCGTCTTCCTTGCAGTTCTGGGCGCGGTGATGCTGGCGCTGGAAAGCCTGTCGCGCTTTGCATGGCAACCGGGCATGGCCAAAGAGTTCCCGATGGATATCAACCCGCTGCGGGACGATCCTCCGGAAGAAGACAAAGAGAAGGAGCAGGCCTGATGGAAGCGCTCGTAGCCTCAGCCGTAGGCGTCATGACCGCCGCCGGGATTTTCCTGATCCTGCGCCGCCGGACATTCCCGGTGATCCTGGGCCTGTCCCTGATCACTTACGCGGTGAACGTGTTCCTGTTCGCCACCGGACGGCTGGCGCTGAACGCGCCTGCAGTGCTGAACAAGTACAAGGACGTCCCCTATACCGATCCGCTGCCGCAGGCGCTGGTACTGACGGCCATCGTGATTTCGTTCGGGATGACGGCGGTGATCGTGATGATTGCGCTTTCCGCTTATCTGTCCTCGAAGGATGACCATATCGACATGACCGCGCAGGACAGCGTGGACGCGCCGGGAGAAGACGCATGAATCACTGGATCGTTGCGCCGATCGTCCTGCCCGCGATCCTGGCCCCTTTTATCATCATGGTCCTGCGCTATCACCTGGACCTGCAGCGCATCTTCTCGGTCGCGGGTGTCGTGGGGTTGCTGGGCATCGCCCTGACCATCACCGCTCAGGCCACAAGTGGAGATATCCAGGTCTATGAGCTGGGCAACTGGCCCGCTCCGTTTGGCATCGTCATGGTACTGGACAAACTGTCGGCCATGATGGTGCTGCTGACCGCTTTGCTGGCGCTGCCTATCGTCTTATACGCCATAGGTTCGGGCTGGGACGAGCGCGGCAAACATTTCCACGCCCTGTTCCATTTCCAGCTCATGGGTGTGTGCGGCGCTTTCCTGACCGGCGATGCTTTCAACCTGTTCGTTTTCTTCGAGGTCCTGCTGATCGCCTCCTACGGGCTGATGACCCATGGGGGCGGTGCGGTGCGTCTGAAGGCCGGTGTGCAATATGTCGCCTACAACCTGCTGGGCTCGACCCTGTTTCTGTTTGCGCTGGGCACCATCTATGCGGTGACCGGCACGCTGAATATGGCCGATCTGGCAGTCCGGGTGGCCGAAATCCCGCCCGAGGACACCGCCTTGCTTCGGGTCGGGGCAGTCCTGCTGTTGCTGGTCTTTTGTATCAAGGCGGCCGTGCTGCCGCTGCATTTCTGGCTGCCCGCCAGCTATGCCAATGCGCCGCTGCCTGTGGCGGCGCTGTTCGCGATCATGACCAAGATCGGGGCGTATTCGATCCTGCGGGTCTATACGCTGGTCTTCGGGCCGGATGTTGCCGCAACCGAAGGGCTGGTCGGCGCATGGTTGCAACCGGCGGCGCTGGCCACCCTGGCGGTGGGTGCCATCGGTATTCTGGGTTCACAGCACATCGCGCGCATGGTGGCCTTCTGCGCCATCGCCTCAATGGGGACATTGCTGATCGCAATCTCTTTGTTCAACGAGGCCGCGACGGCTGCAGCGCTTTATTACATCTTCCATTCCACATTGGCGACGGCGCTGCTGTTCCTGGTGGCGGATATGGTGATGCAGCGCCGCGGAGGCGCCATCGCACCCACAGCACCGATGCCGCAAACCGGTCTGATCTCATCCCTGTTCTTCGTCGGGGCGATTGCAATGGCGGGTATGCCGCCGCTGTCGGGTTTCATCGGCAAGCTGCTGGTTCTGGACGCCTCGCGCGGGTCACCGGATGCCAATGCCGTTTGGGCCGTGATCCTGATCGGGTCCTTCGTCACCATCGTGGGTCTCGCGCGCGCCGGTACCATGATCTTCTGGAAATGCTACGATGCGCAGCAAATGGATGCCGTTGAACCTAGTGAGGAAGAGGCCAGCGCCCCGACCGCGCCCGAGCCCTATCCGGGTCTCGCCTTCGCTTCGGTGTTTGGCGCGCTTCTGGGCCTTGTCCTGCTGACGCTGTTTGCGGGGCCGGCGTTGGATTATGCCAGCAACACCGCCGTGCAACTGTATACGCCGGATGACTACATCTCGGCCGTGCTGGGAGGGGAAGAATGATGAAGCTTCTGCGCCGGGTATTTCCGCACCCCCATCTGACCGTCCTGCTGACCTTTGTCTGGGTTCTGCTGGCCAATAACGGGTCGCTGAACTCGGTCGTGTTTGGTCTGTTGCTGGGGATCATCATTCCGTTCATCACCCAACCCTACTGGCCAGATCGACCGAAGCTGCGCAATTGGCCCATGGTGGCGGAATATATGCTGGTGGTCCTGTGGGATATCGTGATGGCCAATATCGCGGTGGCCCGCATCATCCTGTTCAAACGCGACGCGGACCGTCAGCCCGCCTTTGTCAGCGTCCCGCTTGAGCTTCGCACGCCCGAGGCCATAACCGTGCTGGCCGGGACCATCACCATGACCCCCGGAACCGTCAGTTGCGATCTGTCCGCGCAAGGGCATTGTCTGCTGGTCCATTGTCTGGACGCACCGCACCCCGAAGAGGTGCGCGACCAGATCAAGCAACGCTATGAACGCCGCCTGAAGGAGATTTTCGAATGATCACCTATGCGATCTACTTTGCCTTCGCGTGTTTCGGCGCGGCCATCATGCTGTGCCTGTACCGGATCATTTCGGCGGAAGGTGTCGGCACCCGTGTTCTGGCGCTGGATACGATGGTGATCAACACCATCGCCTTGCTGATCCTTTACGGCCTGAGCGTCGAAACCGAGATTTTCTTCGAATCCGCCATGATCATCGCCATGCTGGGCTTTGTCTCAACCGTGGCCTACGCGCGCTTCATGCTGCGCGGCAATATTATCGAGTGAGGGCGGCATGACATTCATCTTCGAACTGCTCATCACCTTCTTCCTGATCGTCTCGGGCATATTCGGTTTTGTCGGCTCTTTCGGCATGATCAAACTGAAAGACCCCATGTCCCGCCTGCACGCACCCACCAAGGCCACGACGCTGGGGGTGGGCGGCGTGCTGCTGGCCTCGATCGCGCATTCCGTTCTGCTTGAGGGCAAACTGTCCCTGCACGAGCTGCTGATCACCCTGTTCCTGTTCCTGACCGCCCCGATCACGGCCCTGTTCATTGCCAAATGGCACATACACCGCCATGAAAAGCCCAGCGATCTGCCAGACGCGGGCGAGGATGAGCTTTGGGCCACCCACGCGGTCGAACAGGTCGAGGACGTCCCTGACCACAGTACGAACTGAGATCCATGCACACACCTCCGCTGCCCCTGACCCGCGATCTGGTGCTGATTGGCGGAGGTCACACCCACGCGCTGCTTTTGCGCAAATGGGGTATGGACCCGCTGCCCGGCGCGCGGGTTACGGTGATCAATCCCGGCCCGACCGCACCCTATTCAGGAATGCTGCCGGGTTTTGTCGCCGGTCACTATGACCGGTGGGAGTTGGATATCGATCTGGTCAGGCTGGCGCGTTTTGCAGGTGCGCGTGTCATTTTGGGCGCAGTTCAGGGCGTCGACCCCGAGGCGCGTCTGGTCCACGTGCCCGGTCACTCTCCGGTGGCATTCGATGTCGCCTCGGTCAATGTAGGCATCACATCGGACATGCCCGCCCTGCCCGGTTTTACCGAACACGCGGTTCCCGCCAAACCGCTGGGTCCGTTCGCCGCGCAATGGGCCGCCTATCTGGCCGGGTCCGGCCCCGCATCGGTGGCCGTGATTGGCGGGGGCGTTGCCGGTGTCGAGCTGGTGATGGCGATGGCCCATGCGTTGCGCAACAAAGAACGCACGGCGCAGGTCACCCTGATCGACAGTGCCACCGCCCTGACCGCGACGGTGCCGAAAGCCGGCGCGACGATCCGGCGGGCCTTGGGACAGCTCGGTGTCGAGTTGCTTGAAAACAGCGCGATCAAACAAATCTCTGCCGGACGGATCGAACTGAATGATGGCCGCGCAATTCCGGCAGAGTTCATAACCGGCGCAGCGGGCGCACGCCCTTACGATTGGATGACCGACAGCGGTCTGGATCTTCAAGACGGCTATGTCCGCGTGAACGGCTATCTGCAATCCAGCGACCCGGCGATTTTCGCCGCCGGAGATTGCGCCCATCTGGCCGAAAATCCGCGCCCCAAGGCAGGGGTCTATGCGGTGCGCGAAGCGCCGGTGCTGTTCGACAACCTCAGGGCGGCGCTGGGCGCTGGTCAGATGCACCGTTACTCGCCGCAGAAGGACTATCTGAAGCTGATCTCGCTGGGTGGCAAATCTGCTCTGGCCGAGCGGCTGGGCACGTCGTTTAGCGGTCCGCTGATGTGGAAATGGAAAAACCACATCGATCAGACTTTTATGAACCGCTTTCGCGAGTTGCCACAGATGCAGCCCCCGGCCCTGCCCCGGCTTCATGCCGATGGAGTGCAGGACGCTTTGGGCGAGAAGCCTATGTGTGGCGGTTGCGGTGCCAAGGTGGGGCGCGGCGCGCTACAAAGCGCCCTACAATCTCTGCCATCGCCCGAACGGTCGGATGTGACGCCCCTGCCCGGAGATGATGCGGCGCTGATCACCACGGGTAGCGTGCGGCAAGTGATGACCTCGGACCACCTGCGCAGCTTCACCAACGATCCCGCGCTGATGTCCCGCATTGCCGCCGTTCATGCGCTTGGCGATATCTGGGCTATGGGGGCAAAGCCTCAGGCCGCGACCGCAACGATCATTCTGCCCCGAATGTCAGCAGAGTTGCAGCAACGGACCATGGCCGAAATCATGACCACCGCCAGTGACGTCATGCGCCATGCGGGGGCCGAGATCGTCGGGGGCCACAGCTCGATGGGAGATGAGATGACGATCGGGTTCACGCTGACCGGCCTGTGCGACGCCGAGCCGATCACCCTGAGTGGTGCGAAACCCGGCGATGCGCTGATCCTGACCAAACCCCTTGGCAGCGGTGTGTTGATGGCGGCAGAGATGGCCGGTCAGGCCGACGGGGCATGGGTTGCGGCAGCCTTTGCGCAGATGGTCCAACCGCAGGGAGATGCCTCTGATATCCTGCACGTCGCTCATGCGATGACGGATGTCACCGGCTTTGGTCTGGCAGGTCATTTGCAGGGAATATGCGAAGCCTCCAGCTGCGGAGCGACGCTGAATCTGAATGCGATCCCAGTGATGCAAGGCGCACTGGAACTGAGCGAGCGGAACATCCGCTCGACCCTCTATGCCGACAACCGTGCGATTACGCCGGATCTGCCCGTTGGTGGTAAGGCAGACCTGCTTTACGACCCGCAAACCGCCGGAGGGTTGCTGGCCGCGGTTCCCGCCGATCAGGCTGACAATCTCTGCGCCACTTTGATTGCTGCGGGCTACCCCGCCGCAATCATCGGGCAAATAGACCGGGAACCCGGGCTACGGCTTCAAAGCTGATCCAGCGCCTGCGCGATCCGCTCTGCTGTCGTCGCAAGGCCCGTGTTATCCAGCGCCGGGGCCTCGATTTCCGCAACAAGATCGACTGCCCGGCCACGTCGGGATTTGGCATAGGCCGGGTCATAATGCTGTTCCATCAGAGCCCGTGTCAGCCCCCGCTTATCACCCGCTTTAATCAGGGTCATCCAGCCATCGACCACCTCATGGCCGCGATGCAAGCGCAGCGGCGACAAGCGGTCCCGCAACCGCTGGGTATCTGACAGGATATCGTTATACGCCCCCACCAGATATGCCGTGCGCGCCGCGAGCGACGCCGTGATCTGAATGCGCGGCGCGGCCCTTAACGCCGTCCACACGGAGGGTGGCAGGATCAGAGCGCCGATCTTGGACGATTCCGCCTCGACCACCACGGGCCGGTCCGTATCCAACCGGCACAAGGCGGCGGCCAGAGCGGATTCGAACGCCTTCTGGCTCGGCTGCCCGCCCGGCATTTCGCCCAGCAAAGACCCGCGATGATTGGCCAGCCCCTCAAGGTCCAGCACCTGCACGCCCTGCGCCTGCAGATGCGCCAGAAGCTGGGTCTTGGCGGTGCCGGTATAGCCATCCAGCGCAACCAGTCGATGCGGCAACGGATCGTCATAGAGATAGCGCTTCACCAGTCGGCGATAGGTGCGATAGCCGCCTTCGACCACTTCGGCCCGCCAGCCGATCTGCTGCAGCATCCACGTAAAGGACCCCGACCGCTGCCCGCCGCGCCAGCAATAGACCAGCGGCCGCCAGTTGCCCTCATGATGGCTCAGGCTTTTTTCGACGTGGCTGGCCGCATTGCGGAACACCAGCGCGGCACCAAGCTTGCGCGCCAGAAACGGGCTTTGCTGGACATAGATCGTTCCGACCCGCGCCCGTTCTTCATTGTCGAGAACCGGCAGGTTGATCGCACCCGCCAGGTGGTCTTCGGCAAATTCCGCCGGGCTGCGCACGTCGATGATGTCGTCGAAAGCATGAGCGTAAAGCTGCGCCAGATCGGGGAAATTCAGAGCCATGCACGTGGTCTATCCCGAGTACCCGGGAAAGGAAAGATCGTCGCCGATACAGCCAACCTGATGAGGAATGTTGCAAACTGCCCCTGCATGGGTAATGAACCAGTTGCATCGGTTTTTCACAGAGACAAAGGCAAGCGCGCCCAGATGGCACAACAACAAGTGAAATCCCTCAAAAGCAAAGCGCTGAGTGATCTTGATGCGGGCAAACTGCCCCAAGCCCTGAAGAAAGCGCAGTTGGGTGTCAAAAAGTTCCCGAAAGACTCGGATTATCATGCGATTGCGGGTTTCGTCCTGACCGAAATGAAACGCTATAAGCAGTCGATTCCGCACTTCGTCGAGGCATCACGCATAAAACCTGACGATGTCCAATTCGTCGAAAACCTCGCGAACGCTTTGATGCAGACAGGTCAGATACCGCGCGCGCTGTCCTATGCCGAACAAAAGCTTGATCAGTTTCCAAACAATAAGGAACTCAATCGCGTCATCGACGAGATTCAGTTGAAAGGCAAGAACTGGCGCCTGATCATCGATCACGCTACGCAACGTCTGCAGAAAGACCCCGAGAACTCAAACTTTCTGGCTGTCCGCGCACGGGCTTATGAAAAAATTGGTTTTGTTGATCAAAGCTCGGCGGATATTGCGCGCGCCTACGCACTTGCACCAGAGATTGAAGATATTGCCTTAGGAATGGCCAACAACCTGCATCAGTCGGGTGACAAGGCAGCCGCGACTCGTATTTTCCAGTCTGTCCTTAAGGTCAATCCGCACTGTGCCGCAGCGCTTTATCAGCTGTCGATGTCCGTCGCAAAAGACGAAGCCGGACCGCTGGCTGAGGCCATCGACCATGCAATCGCTGAGAGCGATCACGTCAACTCTGTGCTGGAGTTTGCCAAAGCACAGGTAATCTCGCGCCGTGATGGAATGGCCGCAGCTTTGCCGCAGTTTGCACATGCCAACGAGGCGCAGCATGAAGCCAATCCGTATGACTTTGATCTGGAAGAGAAAAAGGTCGCAGATACCTGCAATGTTTTCCCATCCAGAGACGAGGTTATTTACGCGACAGAGGATGACGGCCCCAAGCCGATCTTCGTGATCGGGCAGCCCCGATCCGGCACGACCCTGATGGAGATGATGCTGAGTTCGCTGCCCGATATTGTCGGCTGCGGAGAGCTGACGCTGGGCGCTGATCTTTCCGTTCCCATTGTTGAAGAACAACAACCATTCGATGCGAAAGCCGCAACTGAATACGCAAGGGATTTCCGCAAGCTGATGCCGCCGATCCCGGAAGGTTCCGCCGCATTTGTCGACAAGATGCCACATAATTATCAACGTGTTGGCTTCTTGCTTTCCGCGTTTCCTACTGCCCGCGTGATCAACATGATGCGCGATCCCCGAGATGTGGGGCTATCAAAGTGGATCAGGCGTTTCCCGGCTCCGGGTATGCGCTATGCGTCAAACCTGAAAGCAATCGCGCATTCGGCCAATCTCTACCGGCGGTACATGGCGCACTGGGACAAGGTGTTCGGCGATCGCATCCTGACGATCCCGTATGAACAGCTCGTCTCGGACCCCAGGACCTTTAGCCAGAAAGTCGCCGCGTTCTGCGACATTGCGTGGGATGAACGGATGATGCATCCCGAAGAGAATACCAAACAGGTCCGCACCGCCAGCATCGATCAGGTCCGCAAGAAAATCTCGACCAGTTCCATCGGCGGATGGCGCGAGGTGGCGGAGCATATCCAGCCGATGCTTGACGGATTTGATCCCCAGCTTTGGCCGGAATACGATCTCGACTGAATGCAAAAGGCCGCCCGTACAGGCGGCCTTTATCTTGTAAAGATTCAGAAAATCATTTCTGTTTGATGCGCCCGTCCAGATAGGGCTGATAAGGCGCGTTCTCGGCCAGGTATTCGGCCGTGACGTCCGCCAGATCTGGTCCGAAATCATAGGCGTTTTTGTCATCACCTGAGAAGACGCTGTACCCGTCACCACCGTTGCGGACATAGTTGTTTGTGACAACCAGATAGGTGGCTGCGGGATCAATAGGCGCAAATCCATCGCCATTGGCGACCATCACCTCGACAATCCGGCCTTCGTTCGGGGCAACCGACGGGTCCCAGGTAAAGGTTATCCCTGCCACCTGCGGGAAACGGCCCTTGACCTCTTCCACCTGGCTCACCCCGTTTTCCAACGCGTCGATGACGCCTTGGCCGCTGATCTCGAAGGTCGAGAGCGTGTTCTGGAACGGCAGCACGGTCAGAACTTCGCCCATGGTCACCTCGCCCGGGTCGATCGATGCCCGCAGACCGCCCGAGTTCGCAATCGCAAGCTGGACGCCCTGTTCTGCGACCCGCGCCAGCATCGCGTCCGCGACAAGGTTGCCCATCTCGCATTCCTGCACACGGCAAATCGACCGGTCGCCTTCAATTGGCGCTGCCGCCTCGGCCACAACCTTGTTGCGAATTTCCTCAAGCGGAGCCGCCAGTTCGGCTATGCGGTCCAGCGAACCCTGATCTTCGGCTACGGAATTGTCCATGATCAGCGGTTCACCGACAGCCGAAACGACATTGCCATCATCGTCGAAAGTCACGTTCAGTTCACCCAGGAACTTGCCATAGGCATAGGCCTGCACGATCTGCACCCCATTCACCACGGTCGGGTACGGCCCCGCCGCTTTGTCTGACGTGTTCGACAGATAGGTGTTCGAATGGCCGCCAACGATCACGTCGACACCCGTGGTTTCCTGCGCCACGCGCTGATCGACCCCATAACCTGAATGGCTGAGGACGATGATCTTGTTGACGCCCTCTCCGGTCAGCCTATCCACTTCGGCCTGAACCGCAGGTACCGGGTCCGAGAAGGTGATGTTCGGACCGGGCGACGCAAGATCATGTGTGTCTTCCGGCGTCAGTCCAATCAGGCCGATCTTTTCACCGCCCACCTCGATTACGGCGGATTTCTTTATTTTGTCTGTCAAAAGCTCTTCGTCCGCGACATCCGCATTTGACATCAGGACAGGAAAATCGACCGAGTCGATGAAACCGCGCAACACCTCGGGGCCATCGTCAAATTCGTGGTTGCCCACGGTCATCGCGTTATAGCCCAGCTTGTTCATGAACTCGGCGGCTACCTTGCCCTTGTAGTAGGTATAGAACAAAGAACCCTGAAACTGATCGCCCCCATCCACGAGGATCGAATTTTCCGCCCGTCCCCGCGCCTCTTCCACCGCTGTCACCAGACGCGCCGATCCGCCAAAGCACTTACCCTCGGCATTGTCTTCGGCACCGCATCCGCTGTCATATTTGTTGATCGGCTCAATGCGCGAGTGAAAATCATTGGTGTGTAGAATGGTCAGCTTATATTCGGCCGCCGCCATGCCAGCCGACAGGCCGAGTACCGCAGCCGAAGCCAGAAATCGGGTGAACATCGTGAAACTCCCTGTGATTGTTTTGCGCGATGGTGCGCCTTGTGCGGCGAAGAGTCAAAGGGGGAAATCCGGCTTGATTCTACCCTTCGCGCGGGGCATCAGGGCTGCATGCTGATTTACAAGATACTTCGCGCCGATGAATGGGCGACGTTGCAAGCGCAAGGGTCCTCGAATGGTGCGCCGATTGATGTATCCGACGGGTTCGTCCATTTCTCGACCGCCACGCAGGCAGCCGAAACAGCCGCCAAGCATTTTGCCGGTGTCGATGGCCTGACGCTGCTGGCCTGCGACACCGACGTCATGGGCGACGACCTGAAATGGGAGGTTTCGCGCGGTGGAGCCCTGTTTCCGCATCTCTACCGCCAGCTTCGCATGTCGGACATGATATGGGCACGTCCGCTACCCTTTGACGGTCAGGTCCACCAGTTCCCGGCGGATATGCAATGACCGGTTTCGTCGACCCCGAGCGCGAACAGTTCGAGGCGTTCAAAGGCCTCGACCGGGAACACCCGATCGAAATGCTCAATCTGGTGAAATTCCGTGCTGTGGCGGAATATCCCTCTGACCATCCACTCGCTGGTGCCGGGCTGACCGGCGCGCAGGCCTATCGCAATTATGGGGCCGAGACCGCGCCCATCATCGCCCGTATCGGTGCATCGATCCTCTGGCGCGGCACATTCCAGACAACGCTGATCGGCCCGCAGGACGAGGCATGGGACGAGGTGTTCATCGCCCGCTATCCCACCGCCCATGCGTTTCTGGAAATGGTGACGGACCCGTCTTATCGCACCGCCGTGATACATCGGCAGGCGGCTGTTGAAACCTCGCGCCTGATCCGCTGCGCGCCGACAGAAGGTGGAGCTTCCTTCGGATGAAACTGACCGAGAAACTGGGGCTGGCCGCCCTGCATCGTTTTGATCCCGAAACCGCGCATGGGTTGTCGATCAAGGCACTGACCTCGGGCCTTGCGCCCTCGCCGGGTCCTGTCACGTCGGACCGTTTGAAAACCCGTGTCGCCGGTCTGGACCTGCCCAATCCGGTCGGTCTGGCCGCCGGGTTCGACAAGAACGGAGAGGCCCTGACCCCTCTGTCACAGGCAGGTTTCGGCTTTGTCGAAGTGGGCGCGGTCACCCCCCGCCCGCAACCCGGCAACCCAAAACCACGCCTGTTCCGCCTGTCGGAAGATCGCGCGGCCATCAACCGCTTCGGGTTCAACAACGAAGGGATGGAAGTCATGGCAGGGCGTCTGGCCCATCGTCCCAAGGACGCGGTGATCGGCCTGAACCTCGGCGCCAATAAAGACAGCGACGACCGGCCCAGAGATTTCGCCAAGGTGTTGGCCCACTGCGCGGCGCATCTGGATTTTGCCACCGTCAACGTTTCATCCCCCAACACCGAAAAGCTGCGCGACCTGCAGGGCAAGGCGGCGCTGAGCGCGCTGCTGAGCGGCGTGATCGACACACGCAACGGCCTGCCACGCCCGATCCCGATCTTCCTGAAGATCGCCCCGGACCTGGCCGAGGCCGAACTGCAGGACATCGCCGAAGTCGCCTATGAGACCGGCGTGGATGCCGTCATCGCCACCAATACCACCCTGTCGCGCGACGGGCTGCGCAGTGCGCATAAGGCCGAGGCAGGCGGGCTGTCCGGCGCGCCGCTGTTTGAAAAATCGACCCGTGTGCTGGCAAAGCTCAGCCAGTTGACCGGCGGTGACATCCCCCTGATTGGGGTTGGCGGCATCGGCACGGCAGAACAGGCTTATGCCAAGATCTGCGCCGGGGCCTCTGCCGTTCAGTTCTATACGGCCATGGTCTATGGCGGCATTTCACTGGCCGCCGAGATCGCCCACGGGCTGGACAAGCTGCTGGCCCGCGATGGGTTCTCATCGGTGGCGCAGGCGGTCGGCAGCAAGCGAGAGGATTGGTTATGATCGAATACTGGCACAACCCGCGCTGTTCCAAATCGCGCGCCGGATTGGCGTTGCTTGAGGAAAACGGCGCGCCGGTCGAGATACGCAAATACCTTGAGGACGCGCCCTCGGCAGATGAAATCCGCGCGGCTCTGGCCAAGCTGGGCCTTCCGGCGATCAGCATGATGCGGACCGATGAAAAGCAGTTCAAAGAGCTTGGTCTGACCAAAGCTTCGCCCGATGAGGCATTGATTCAGGCCATGGCCGAACATCCGATCCTGATCGAACGCCCGCTGGCCATCGCGGGCGATAAGGCGGCCATAGGACGCCCGCCCGAGACTCTGTTGAGCCTTCTCTAGGCGATCTGTGCCTCAAGCCGCGGATAGCGCCAGCCCATCGTGACACCACGCGCGGTGTTCAGGATCATCAGCGCAGCCCAGAGCCCGTGATTGCCCATGGCGGGCACAAGCACGAACAGCGCCACCACGTAGATCGCAACCGACTGGATCATCGCGTTGCGCATGTCGCGGGTCCAGGTGGCACCGATATAGATACCGTCGAACATCCAGCTTGCCACGCCGATGACCGGCGCCAGCGCGGCCCAAAACAGGTACTCGCGCGCAGCATTTCGCACATCGGGTGAGGTGGTCATCAGATCTATCAGCGCGGGCCCGGCCAGATAGAACACCAGCGCCAGCGCCACCGCGCCGCCCACGCCCCATTGCGACGCCATAATCGATGCGCGCCTGACCTGCAGGCGATCCCGCGCACCGACGGCTCCGCCGACCAGCGCCTCGGCGGAGAAAGCAAAGCCGTCCAAAGCAAAGGCTGTGATTTCCAGAAACTGCAGCAGCACCTGATTGGCCGCAAGGTTCACGTCGCCCAGATCGGAGCCCACGAACAGAAAGGTGGTGAATGCCCCGGTCAGCAGCACCGAGCGCACCATGATATCGCCATTCACCTGCATCATCCGTCGTAGGCGAACGGGGTCGAAGATGCGCGGCCAGTCCCGCCACTGATTGCCACCAAACGCCGCGCTGCACAGCCAGAGGCCAAGCGCCAGACCTGTCCATTCAGCGATCAGAGTAGCGATGGCGACGCCTTCTACGCCCCATCCCAGCCCCAGTACGAACCACAGGTCGAGAAGGATGTTCAGCCCGTTCATCCAGACCTGCAGGATGAACACACCACGCGTCCGCTCGACCGCGATCAGCCAACCCGTTACCGCGTATAAGGCAATGGTGGCCGGCGCACCCCAGATGCGAATCTCTAGATAGGATCGCGTCAGCGCCTCGACCTCGGGACTGGCAGGTGACAGGGCAAAGGCCCCAAGGAACACCCAGACCTGCACTGCGATGAAGATCAGCCCGGCAGTACCACCCAGCAGCAGCCCGCGCATCAGCAACGCTCCGGTTTCGGCAGTGTCTCCCGCGCCTCGGGCCTGCGCAGCCAGACCGGTGGTGCCCATGCGCAGAAAACCAAATATCCAGTAAATCGCCGACAGGATCACCGCGCCCATGCCCACCGCACCAATCGGAGCCGCCTGCCCCATCTGGCCGACAACGCCGGTATCAACCGCCCCGAGGATCGGCACGGTCGCATTCGACAACACGATCGGCAAAGCTATCTTCAGAACGCGCCGATGCGTGATGGGCGCGGTTGCGTCTTCCATCGCTAGTCTTTCGATGTCGGAGGCTGCGGCATCAGGAAATGTCCCGTACCTTGCGCGAACAATCTGGCGTGATTGTCCTGCCACGCCTCAACCCGCACCGAGGCATAGCGCCGCCCTGCCCTGTTGATGAAAGCGCGCGCATAAGCATCGCGCGGCAGGCCCGAGCGCAGATAGTCGACGGTAAAGTCGATGGTCTTGGGAAAACGGATATTCTCACCCGTCAGGATATCCTCAGCGCCGATCTCGCCGCTTTCAATCCTTGGGAACATATGCTCCCAGCTCAAGGTGATCACGGCGGTGACTTCCAGAAAGGCCGCCGTAACGCCGCCGTGGATGGCGGGCAGAAACGGGTTGCCGATCAGTTTCTCATCAAAATTCAGAACGCCGGTCAATTCATCGCCGCGACGGTCGAAGTTGATGTTGAGGAACCGGATATAAGGCACACCTTCGACCAGCGCATTCAGCGCGTCGTCACGGCGTTGCTTGACCACCTGCATCGGTTCGGGTCGAGGCCTTGCCATCTCAGCGACCCTCCACCGTAAAGGCGCCGGAGGCGGTGGCAACAGGCCGGTCGCTGTCGTCATCCGTCGCCGTCGCCCGCACAAAGGCCACGTTGCGCGTGATGTGATAGCAGGTCGCGCGCGTGCGGATGCTCTGCCCCGGTGTTGCGGCCCGCATGTAGTCGATGCGCAAATCGATGGTGGCTGTCCCACCGGGCGCTGAGGGGTGGCTCATCACTGCTGCGCCGCAACAGGTATCCAGCATCGCCGAGACCGCACCGCCATGGATCACGCCGGTCCGGGGATCACCGATCAGTTGTTCGTTATAGGGCATTGAGATTTCGGCCTCGCCCTCTCCGATATGGGTCAGATCAAGCCCCAGGGCCTTGGCGTGCGGAATCGCCTCGATGAATTGCCGCGCTAAAACTGTCTTGTCGACCATGGGGTTGGGTCCTGTCCTTGTACTTGCCCCTTTATGGGCCTGCGTTTGCGCCAAGAGCAAGCCCGCCTGTTGCGCTTGCCGCGACGACGCCCTAGGTTGCTGCCAAGGAGACCCGGAATGTCCGACACCCGTTTGTCATTCAAAGAAATGTGCGCCGAGTTCGATGTCACTCCGCGCACCTTGCGCTACTACGAATATATCGAATTGCTGCAGCCCGACCGCGAAGGCCGGTCGCGGTTCTACGGCCCCCGTGAATGTGCACGCATGAAACTGATCCTGCGGGGGCGAAAGTTCGGGTTTCCTCTGGAAGAGATCCGGCAGTGGCTGCTGATCTACGAAGATCAGGGCAATCAGGCGCAGATGGCGACCTTTATCGAAATGGCGGATCGCCAGATGGAAGAGCTGCGCCAGCAACGCGCGCAGTTGGATGAGGCGATGGATGCGCTGCAGCAACTGCGCAACCAGACCGTTGAACTGCTGAAATAGACCTTCCCCTACGGCAAGAAAATTGCCGAAACCCCTGCTTTACGCGACCGGATGTTACGTCAACATATTTGTGACGCAGCGTCCGCATTACGTAAACGTCACTTGTGTGTTGTAAAACGCTCATCGACTGCGCAACTCAGATTGCATGACGCCAGTGATGAGAGTTTGAACCATGACCGAAGATCTGCTGACCATCCGCGAGATGTGCGAGACCTATGATGTCACGCCCCGCACCTTGCGGTTCTACGAGGCCAAAGAGCTTTTGTTTCCGATCCGCGAGGGCCAGAAGCGCCTGTTCACCAAACGGGACCGCGCACGCCTGAAACTGATCCTGCGCGGCAAGCGCTTTGGCTTCAGCCTCGAGGAAATCCGCCAGCTTCTGGACCTGTATCACGTGGGTGACCAGCAGCTGACCCAGATGTCCCGCACTTATGAAATCGCGTGCGAGCGTCTGGCAGACATGGAATCGCGCCGCGAAGAGCTGACGCAAGCCATCGACGAGTTGAAAGAGCAGTTGCGCTGGGGCGAGAAGGTTTTCGCCTCGATGAAACAGGAAAAGAAGGCGGCTGAATAAGACCGACCTTTCGGACATATGAATTAAGGGAGCTTCACATGCCCGTCTACACCGCGCCAACCAAAGATATGCAGTTCATCCTGCACGACGTTCTGAAAGTCTCGCAGTCGGATATTCCCGGCTACAACGAATTGGAGGCCGAGTTCACCGGCGCGGTTCTGGAAGAGGCAGGCAAGGTTGCCACCAATGTTCTGCACCCGCTGAACGTTGTGGGCGACACCGAAGGCTGCCGGTTGGAAAACGGCATTGTGTACACCCCGACAGGATTCAAAGATGCCTTCGAGCAGATGAAGGAAGGCGGCTGGACGGGCCTCGACATGCCGGAAGAGTATGGCGGCCAGAACATGCCCTATGTCGTCGGCACTGCGGTGGGCGAGATGTTCTCGGGCTCAAACCAGGCGTTCACCATGTATCAGGGCCTGACCCACGGCGCGGCCTCGGCCATTCTGGCGCACGGAACCGACGAGCAGAAAGATAAATACCTACCCAACATGGTCAGCTGCGAATGGACCGGCACCATGAACCTGACCGAACCGCATTGCGGCACCGATCTGGGCCTGATGCGCACCAAGGCTGAACCGCAGGGCGACGGCAGCTACAAGATTTCCGGCCAGAAGATCTTTATCTCGGCTGGCGATCACGACATGGCCAACAACATCATCCATCTGGTGCTGGCGAAAATCCCCGGCGGCCCCGAAGGCATCAAAGGTGTGTCGCTGTTTATCGTGCCCAAGTTCATCGTCAACGAAGACGGCTCGCCGGGTGAACGCAACGGCGTATCGGTCGGCAAGATCGAACATAAAATGGGCATCCACGGGAACTCGACTTGCGTCATGAACTATGACGAAGCCACCGGCTGGCTGCTGGGCGAGGAACACAAAGGCATGCGCGCCATGTTCACCATGATGAACGAGGCGCGTCTGGGTGTGGGCATGCAGGGGCTGTCTCAGGCCGAAGCGGCCTATCAAAACGCCTTGAAATACGCAAAAGATCGCCTGCAGGGCCGCGATGTAACAGGCGTAAAAAACCCGGACGGCCCCGCCGATCCGCTGATCGTACACCCCGACATTCGCCGCAACCTGATGGATCAGAAAAGCTTCACCGAGGGCGCGCGTGCGTTCATCCTGTGGGGTGCCACGATGATCGACAAGGCGCACCGGTCAGGTGACAAGGATGCGGACGGGCTGATCTCGCTGTTGACGCCGATCATCAAGGGCTTCCTGACGGATGAAGGCTACGACATGACTGTTCAGGCGCAGCAGGTCTATGGCGGCCACGGCTACATCGAAGAATGGGGCATGTCGCAATACACCCGAGACGCCCGTATCGCGATGATCTACGAAGGCGCAAACGGCGTTCAGGCGCTGGACCTTGTGGGCCGGAAACTGGCACAGGATGGCGGCAAGCATGTCATGGCCTTCTTCGAGATGGTGAAAACCTTCTGCAAGGAGAACGGCGGCAAAGATGAAGCCTATGACAAAGCCTTTATCGAACCGCTGAAAGCCGCGTCCAAGGACCTGCAGGCCGCAGGCATGTACTTCATGCAGGAAGGCATGAAGAATCCCAACAACGCCCTGTCCGGGTCATATGACTTCATGCACATGTTCGGGCATGTCTGCCTGGGCCTGATGTGGGCGCAAATGGCGGAAGCGGCTCAGGAAGCGCTGGACGGTGGAGCCTCGGACAAAGAGTTCTACGAGACCAAGATTACAACCGGTCGTTTCTACATGGCCCGCCGCCTGCCCGCCACAGCCATGCATCTGGCGCGCATCCAGACCGGCGCGGACACGGTAATGGCACTGGACGCGGCGAATTTCTGATCTCAGTCTGGGTTCGGGCCTGACGGCCCGAGCCCACATCCGGAGGAGACACGATGCCTAAACGCTTTCGCCTGACCCGTCGATTTCCCGTCGCCATGACCGAGGATGGCTATCGCAAACTCCGTGGTTTCGCGCGCGAGGCGGGATTGGATGAAGGTGAGGCCCTGTCGTTTCTGTTCGAGAACTTCAACAGCGTGATTGATGAGGAAAACCTGACGCACAAGTTGCGCATCTTCAACTCCGAGCTTGAGTCGCGCAAGCGATGAGCATCGCGCCCCCAAAAAACGCTGCGCGCGCGGCAGTTGTACAATCCGCCTCCGGCGGCCGTATTTGGAACAAGAAGAAGACATGGAGGCGCGTCCACCCCGCCATCCGGGAACTGATCTCACTAGGTGGCACTCAGCCGGGACGGCGGGGCTTCTCCTCGTACGGTCATCGGCTCGGCAGCCTGTACCGCACTCACATCAAGCCCCCATTAACGTTAACGAACCGTTACGAAAACGAGAACTGTCCCACCCTTCTTCTCGTTTCAAATACGGAAATTCCGACCTAACCACACACGCCACGGGAGGGGCGTTCGCATGACCATCAAACTGCACTGCTTCGGAGAAAGCGGAAACTCGTACAAAGCGGCGTTGGCGCTGGAAATGTCTGGCCTGGAGTGGGAGCCGGTCTTTGTCGATTTCTTCAACGGCGCCACCCGTACGCCCGAATACCGCACAGAAGTAAACGAGATGGGCGAAGCGCCGGTTCTGATTGACGGCGATTTTCGCACCAGCCAATCGGGTGCGATTCAGGCCTATGTAACCGAGAGATCGGGTAAATTTGGCGGCGGTGGCCGCGATGAAAATTATGAGATCTTGCGCTGGGTTCTGTGGGACAACCACAAGCTCAGCTCAATGGCCGGAATGACCCGATTCCTGATCAATTTCCTGCCCGAGAAACACCGCAACCCGGATGTCATCGCGTTCAACCAAGGGCGTCTGAAAGCGGCCTACGATATTCTGAACACCCACCTTGAAGGCCGCGACTGGATTGTCGGCGACGGCGTAACCAACGCCGATTTCAGCTGCTGTGGCTATCTCTATTACCCCGAACCCTTCGGCTTTGACCGCGCCGACTGGCCCCATATCGACGCCTGGCTGACCCGCCTCAGCGAACAGCCCGGCTGGAAACACCCCTATGACCTGATGCCCGGCAACCCGTCGGATCGAGCTTGAGGAGAAGACCCCATGACCGAAGCCTATATCTATGACGCCCTGCGCACCCCGCGCGGCAAGGGCCGCAAGGATGGCAGCCTGCACGAAGTAACCTCGGTGCGCCTGTCCGCCCTGACCCTGAACGCGATGAAAGAGCGCAACAATCTGGAAGGCCACGCCGTCGAGGACGTGATCTGGGGCAACGTCACGCAGGTGATGGAGCAAGGCGGTTGTCTGGCGCGCTCGGCAGTTCTGGCCTCGGATCTGGATCAGTCGATTCCCGGACTGGCAATCAACCGGTTTTGTGCCTCGGGCATGGAGGCCGTGAACCTTGCAGCCAATCAGGTCAAGGGCGGCGCGGGCGAAGCCTATATCGCGGGCGGTGTTGAGATGATGGGCCGCGTCGCCATGGGCAGCGACGGCGCAGCAATTGCCGTTGACCCATCGCTGGCGATGGAGACCTATTTTGTGCCGCAGGGCATTTCGGCTGACATCATCGCAACCGAATATGGCTTCAGCCGCGATGACGCGGATGCGCTGGCCGTTGAGTCTCAGAAACGCGCCGCAGCAGCATGGGAGGACAACCGGTTCGAGAAATCGGTGATTTCGATCAAGGATCAGAACGGCCTGACCATTCTGGACCGTGATGAATACATGCGCCCCGGCACCGATATGCAATCGCTTGGCGCGCTGAACCCGTCCTTCCAGATGATGGGCGAGCAGATGCCGGGCTTCGATAAAGTAGCGATGATCAAATACCCGCATCTTGAGCGGATCAACCACATCCACCACGCAGGCAACAGCTCGGGCATCGTGGACGGGGCTGCAGCTGTTCTGATCGGCAACAAGGAATTCGGTGAGAAGTATGGCCTGAAGCCGCGCGCGCGCATCAAGGCGACCGCCAAGATCGGCACCGACCCGACCATCATGCTGACCGGCCCGGTTCCGGTGACCGAGAAAATCCTCGCCGACAACGGCATGAAGATCGGCGATTTGGACCTGTTTGAGGTGAACGAAGCCTTTGCATCGGTTGTGTTGCGGTTCCAACAGGCGTTTGATGTGGACCCAGCGCTGGTCAACGTGAACGGCGGTTCTATCGCGATGGGTCACCCGCTGGGCGCAACCGGCGCGATGATCATCGGCACACTGCTGGATGAGCTGGAGCGTCAGGACAAGGAAACCGGTCTGGCCACGCTCTGCATCGCGTCCGGCATGGGTGCGGCAACGATTATCGAGCGTGTCTGATGCCTAAAATCGATCTTTCCAAAATCCCGTTTCGGAACGGCTCGGGCTATCCCGGCAAACTGGCGAGAGCAGGTGACGACCGCTACGTCCAGCCCTTGGGCGATGCGAACGGTCTGACACAGTTTGGGGTCAACATCGTGCGTCTGGAACCGAACGGCCTGTCCTCGCTGCGCCATTACCATATGGAGCAGGACGAGTTCGCAATCATGCTCAGCGGCGAATGCGTGCTGATCGATGATGATGGCGAGCACCAGATGCTGCCCGGTGATTGTGCCGCCTGGCCTGCAGGTGAGGCCAACGGCCACCACCTAGTGAACAAAACCGATGCGCCTGCGACCTTTCTGGTGGTGGGCACACGGACCCCGACCGAGACAGGCTATTACAGCGACATAGACATGATGGTGAAGTTTGACCCCGATGGTTTCGCCTTTACCCGCAAGGATGGCAGCCCACTGACGGCTGACCAGATTGGAGATGACAATGACTGATTTCACCCTCAGCAAAGACGCAGACGGCGTCGCCTTCATCACCTGGGACGTACCGGGCAAATCCATGAACGTCCTGTCGCGCGAAGCGTTCGCTCTGGTCGGCGACCTGATCGATCAGGCGCTGGCCGATGATGAGATCAAGGGCATCGTTATTACCAGTGGCAAGGAAGGCTCGTTCGCGGGCGGCATGGACCTGAGCACGCTGGCCACGATCCGTCAGGAGGCCGGTGACGAACCCGCACAGGCGCTGTTCGATTTCGTCATGAGCGGCCATAACATCCTGCGTCGACTTGAGCTGGCGGGCATGGACCCCAAGACCAAGAAAGGCGGCAAGCCGGTGGCCTGCGCCATCAACGGAACATGCGCAGGGATCGGGACCGAGATCGCCTTGGCCTGTCACCACCGCGTGATGACCAGCAACCCGAAATCCAAGATCGGCCTGCCCGAGATTTTGCTCGGCATCTTCCCTGGCGGCGGCGGCACCATGCGATACAGCCGTATGGTCGGCGCGATGGCGGCGGCTCCGGTGCTGCTGGAAGGCAAAATGATGGATCCGAAGAAGGCCAAAGGCGCGCAACTGATCGACGCCGTAGCGGATGATCCGGTGGCGGCAGCGAAAGAATGGGTTCTGAATGCATCGGATGCCGATCTGGTCAAACCGTGGGATGCCAAGGGCTATAAGATGCCCGGCGGCGCGCCCTACCACCCCGCCGGTTTCATGACTTTCGTGGGTGCAAGCGCGATGGTGAACGGCAAGACCCAAGGCGCCTTCCCGGCAGCCAAGGCTCTGCTGAGTTCGATCTACGAAGGCGCGCTGGTCGATTTCGACACCGCCCTGAAGATCGAGGCGCGCTGGTTCACCAATGTGCTGATGAACCCGTCTTCGTCGGCGATGATCCGGTCGCTGTTCCTGAACAAAGAAGCGCTTGAGAAAGGCGCGGTGCGGCCCAAGGACGTGCCCGATCAGCGGGTCAAGAAGATCGGCGTTCTGGGCGCGGGCATGATGGGGGCAGGCATTGCGCTCGTCTCGGCTCAGGCCGGGATGGAGGTTGTTCTGATCGACCGCGATCAGGAGGCCGCCGACAAGGGCAAGGCCTATAGCGAAAGCTATATGGATAAGGGGATCAAACGCGGCAAAGCGACGGCTGAGAAGAAAGAAGCCCTGCTGTCGCGCATCACAGCCACCCCCGATCTGGAGCATCTGAAAGGCTGCGACCTGATCATCGAGGCTGTGTTCGAAGACCCCGGCGTCAAGGCCGAGATGACCAAGAAGGTCGAGGCGATCATCCCCGAGGATTGCATCTTTGCCTCGAATACCTCGACCCTGCCGATCACTGACTTGGCGAAGGCGAGTGTTCGTCCGGATCAGTTCATCGGCATCCACTTCTTCTCACCTGTTGAAAAGATGTTCCTGGTCGAGATCATCAAGGGCCGCGAAACCGGGGATCGCGCGGTGGCCAAGGCTCTGGACTATGTGCGCCAGATCAGGAAGACGCCGATCGTGGTTAACGATGCGCGCTTTTTCTACGCCAACCGCTGCATCATCCCCTACATCAACGAAGGTGCGCGCATGATCACCGAGGGCGTCAGCCCCATTCTGATCGACAATGCCGCGCGGCAATTGGGTTTCCCCGTTGGGCCTGTCCAGTTGACGGATGAGACCTCGATTGATCTGGGCGCCAAGATCGCACGCGCGACAAAGGCGGCGATGGGCGATGCCTATCCCGAAAGCCCGTCGGACGATCTGATCTTCTGGATGGAGGAGCAGGGTCGTCTGGGCCGCAAGGCCAATGCCGGGTTCTTCGACTATGACGACAAAGGCAAGCGCGTCGAATACTGGAAGGGTCTGCAAGACAAATACCCGCTGGCCGCTGAGCAGCCCGACCTGATCGAAGTGCAGGAACGCCTGATGTTCGCGCAGGTTCTGGAAGCGGTCCGCGCGCTGGAAGAAGGCGTTCTGGAAGATATCCGCGAAGGCGACGTCGGCGCGATTCTTGGCTGGGGCTTTGCGCCTTGGTCCGGTGGCCCGCTCAGCTGGCTGGACATCATCGGCACGCCTTATGCAGCCGAGCGTTGCGATCAGTTGACCGAAGCCTATGGCGAGCGTTTCGCCTGCCCGCCGCTGCTGCGCGAGATGGCCGAGAAAGGTCAGAGCTTCTATGGCCGCTTCAACCCCGAGGCTCAGGCCGCGTAAACAAGGTGATGCAGGCGCATGAGGCCATGCGCCTGCATCTTTCTTTTGAAGTGTTTAGTTAGGTCTGCCATTCAGGCCGCAGAAACAAAGGTGGCACATTTGGCCGCCCTGGTCGCCCTGGACGGCGTATCCCCGAAGGGGGCCGGATCGGGAATATCGGTTCTTGCGGGATGGGTGCAGGCAGCGCACCCAACGGGTTTGCAAAGGCGGAAATGTCGCCCTTGATTGCAACCGCTTCGATCAGCAGTTCGGCATCCTCGGCATCGGCAACCTCATAGGTGTTCGATATTCCTGCCGAGGCGACCATCCGGCCCGACGGGCAATAGGCCTGAAAACCGCCTTCGATGAAGACAACCTCATCGTGATCGAAAAATAACGACGTGACATCAAAGGTCTGGGCCGGTGTCTGCGACTGCAGCCGCCCCACCCCGCTGAGCATCCGTGCGGGCACGATCGAGATCCCTTCGACCCCCAGCCCCAGCTTGCCCTGATCCAACGCCATACCCTGTTCCGGCATCAACCAGACAGCCCGCCCGTTATAGGCGGCGCGGGACGGGACGAGCACCGGAAGATGCTCGGCCCGCCTCTCATCACCGGGGACAACAATACGGTCTACGCAGACTCGTCTGAGTGCGCGAAATCCATGATCCAGCGTCCTCACCAGATCACCCGCGACCAGTCTTTCGACCGGCTTCCAACCGCTGGTTGTTGCCACTCTGGTTCCGTGCAGCAGGCCCCCACGACGTACTGACACGGCCTTCCCCGAAAAGGCCCCAAGGCCCCTATCTTCTTGTTTCGATAACCCCGAAACACTCACTACTTCTAACACGTGCCTTCCCCCCTTTTGGCACCTTCATACATTTCCGAAGGGTTAAGCCTTTGTGCCTTAAGGGGACTTAGTTTTGCCATATTTAAGGCAAATTTGGGTCAGCTTTGCCGTATTTAGCCTGCATTCAATAAACAAAGCTGCAATTAAGACCTGCTTTGACCAGCTTTACGAAACGCGCTGCCAACAGCCACGCTGGTTCTTTGTTCCGAATCTATCCGGTACCTCAGGATGTTGCGCGCTGTCTGGACAACACACGACGCTCGCGCCAGCCCAGCAGAACTCCCGCTGTGGCGATCATACCGATCCCCACCATCTGCATCGGACCAACCGACTGGCCAAAGGCCACCCATGCGAACAAGGGACCGAAGATCATGACCGAGTATTCGAACACCGCCACATAAGATGGCTCGCCCAGTTGATAGGCCTTGATCAGCATGAATACCGCAATTGTTGAACCTATGGCCTGCAGCACGACCCATGGCAGTGCCTGATTCATCGGCCAGACCCAGCCGCGCAGAACAAACCCATCCGGACCAAGCGGCGCCTCGATCGGGATCAGGGTCAGCCAGATCAACCCTGTCGCACCGGCAAGGCCAAGCGTTACCACCATCGCTGCCAAAAGCGCAACGGTGCTTTCGCCCGAACAATGCGTGCGCGTCACCACCGCGCTGAGGGCATAGAAGAACCCCCCGGCAACCGGCAGCAGCGTTTTGACGTCAAATGCCAGCGGATCGGGCTGCAACACACACAGGATTCCGCTAAAACCCAGCAACACCGCGGCAATCCTCCACGGGCCGATATGTTGCTTGAGGAACAGGGCCGAAATCAGCAGCACAAAGATGGGAGAGGTAAACAACCCCGCAAGCGCCTGTGCAATCGGCATCAATGCCAAAGCGCTGAAGTAAAACAGCATCGCCAGAGTGATCAGGACGCTGCGCAATGCAACGATACCATAGCGCCGGGGTCTGAGCCCGCCCAATCCCAGCAGAGACAGGCAACCGATCAGCGGCAGCATCAGCAAGGCGCGGCTCAGATGAAACTGCCAGAGCCCGATGGACTCGGCCAGACGAATCACGAAGTTGTCGATCACGCCGATGATCGCCATCGAGCAGACCATAAGCAGCGATGCCAGAACCGAAGATCTGTCTTGTTCCACCCGTGCTCCCACTCTCGCTGCACCCTCTGCTTCGGCACAGTCAGCATATTTTCTGAACCATGCGCAACAGGTTTGCGCCGTCGGTTTTCAACATGCTAGACTTGGAACAAAATAATACTCGAGCAGCATTACCCGATGACGGCACTCAAACAGTACCAGCGGATCGAAGCGACCGGTCTGTGGCGCCCCACGCCAGACGAACAACGGCGCGAGGTGGTTGTGTCCATTGGCGAGGCCACGCTGACCATCTCGGATTTCAATGACCGGGCGCTGACCCATTGGTCGCTGGCCGCGCTGGAGCGACAAAACCCCGGTACTTATCCGGCGATCTTCAACCCTGATGGTGATCCGGGTGAAACGCTGGAACTGGCCGAAACCGAAACCACCATGATCGAGGCCATCGACCGGCTGCAACGCGCCATCGACCGGACGCGTCCGCATCCCGGTCGGCTCCGCTGGCTCAGCGTGACAGGCGTCGTGCTGGCGGTTGTTGCGTTGCTGTTGTTCTGGCTGCCCGGCGCGCTGCAGCGCCACGTGGTCGCCGTGGTGCCCGAGATCAAGCGGCAGGAGATCGGCGACACCATCCTGCGCCGGATCGAGCGTGTATCCGGCAAGGCGTGCACGTCGCCGGACGCGCAGGATTCGCTGGATCGGCTGGCCAGCAGAACCGGGGTACGTCAGATCGTGATCCTGCCTGCGGGTCTGCCCGACAGCCTCAGCCTGCCGGGGGGGACAGTGCTGTTGAACCGGGCTCTGGTCGAGGATCACGAAGACCCCGCCGTCGCCGCAGGCTATGTGATCGCGGCGCGCGCGCGCGCCGCGCAGCAAGATCCGCTGGACGAGTTGCTGGACCGGACCGGCACAGCTGCAGCCTTCCGCTTGCTGACCACGGGCGAGCTAACGCCCGAGATCGTGGATACCTATACCGAGGAAATCCTGTCAGAACCCCGTCCCGCGATTACTGATGACGATTTGCTGGCCGTTTTTGCACAGGCCGCCCTGCCCTCGACCCCTTACGCCTATGCGCGTGACATTACGGGTGAGACGGTTCTGGGCCTGATCGAGGCCGACCCGATGGCGGGCCGGGCATTGGAACAGGTGCTGCCGGACCGCGATTGGGTCCGGCTGCAGAATATCTGCGGGCAATAGCACCTATTTTGTGCCGAACATCCGATCTCCGGCATCGCCCAGCCCCGGCATGATATAGCCTTTCGAGTTCAACTCGCGATCCAGCGCGGCCGTGACGATCTTCACATCCGGATGCGCCTCTTTCATGCGCGCCACACCTTCCGGGGCAGCCAGCAGGCAAAGGAAGCGGATATCGGTGGCACCCGCCTCTTTCAGCAGGTCAATCGCGGCGGCCGAACTGTTGCCGGTGGCCAGCATTGGATCAACGGCGATCACCAGGCGGTCCTTCAGCCCTTCCGGCGCCTTGAAATAATACTGCACCGGCTTCAACGTCTCTTCGTCGCGATAGAGCCCGACAAAGCCAACACGCGCTGAGGGAACCAGCTCCAACACCCCGTCCAGCATCCCGTTCCCGGCCCGCAGGATCGACACCAGCGCCAGCTTCTTGCCCGCCAGAATGGGCGCGTCCATCTCCTCCATCGGGGTTTCGATGTGGCGGGTGGTCAGCGGCATCTCGCGCGTGACCTCATAGGCCAGCAGCAAGGTGATCTCGCGCAGCAACTGCCGGAAACTGGCGGTCGAGGTGCCCTTGTCCCGCATGAGCGTCAGCTTATGCTGTACCAGTGGATGATCGACGACGGTCAGGTGTTCGCTCATGAGTTCTCCAGTCTTTTCTTGACCCGCGCGCGGGTGTCTTCGTCACAAAAGGCCGCATTCAGGGCGGTTTCATTCAACGCCGCGAAGTCATCCGCTTGCCAGCCGAAGGCCGCAGCCAACATCTCATATTCACGCCGCATTGTGGTATGGAAAAACGGCGGGTCATCGGTTGAAACCGTGACCTTGACGCCCGCATCGCGCAATTTGGCAATCGGGTGGGCCGCGAAATCGGGAAACAGGCCCAGGACCACGTTCGAGCCCGGACAGATCTCAAGCGTCACATCCCGGTCGATCAATTCGCGGATCAGGTCCGGGTCTTCGATGGCGCGTACGCCATGGCCGACCCGCTCGACCCCCAGATCACGAATGGCGTCCCGCACGCTTTCGGGGCCACCAAACTCACCCGCATGTGTGGTCAGACGCAAACCGGCCTCGCGGGCGCAATCGAAGGCCCATGCAAAGTCGCCCTGAGTGCCGACAGATTCGTTGCCGCCCATACCAAAGCCGGTGATCCAGTCGCCTGCCGTCTCCGCCGCGCAAAAGGCGCTGCGCCTGGCCTGTTCCGGGCCGAAGTGACGGACGCAGGTCACCACACCGCGCAAGGTGATGTTGAACTTGCGTTCGGCCTCGTCCGCCGCGTCCTGAATGGCGGTCAGATAGTCTTTCCACGCGTACAGATCGCCACCGCCGCAGAAATCCGGGCTGAGGAAGGTCTCGGAATAGACCACACCATTTGCAGCGCTTTCTTCAAGGATCGCCAGCGTCAGACGGCGGAAGTCTTCGGGCGATTTCAGCACCTCGCAAGCAGCCTCATAGACGCTGAGGAAATGAGCGAAGTCGCGGAAGTCGTAGGAACCATCGGGTTTGAAAATACCGCTGAGGTCCACGCGCTTTTCATGCGCCAACTGGCGGATGAACGCGGGTGGGGCCGCCCCTTCGTGATGCAGGTGCAGTTCGATCTTTGGCAGGTCGGCTACGGTCATAGAAAACTCCGCCCCGGTCCTTGCGCCGGGATGTTCAGATGATGTGCGATGCTGGCGGCGACATCGGCGAAGTTGATCTGTCCAATCTCGCCCGTACCCTGCCCGGCCACCAGTACCGGCACCTGTTCACGCGTGTGATCGGTGCCGGTCCAGCTGGGGTCATTGCCGTGATCTGCTGTCAGCAGCATCAGGTCGCCGGGGCGCAGCTTTTGCAGTACCGTCCCGATTTCCCGATCGAACCATTCCAGTGCGCGGGCGTAACCGCTGATATCGCGGCGATGACCGTACAGGCTGTCGAACTCGACGAAATTGGCGAATGTCAGGCTTCCCTCTTCGGCCTCATCCACCAGTTCCGAGAGATGCACCATCAGTTCGGCATCCGAGCCTTTGCGCAGCGTATCGATCCCTTGCATCGAGAAGATGTCGCCAATCTTACCCACCGCATGAACGCGACGGCCTGCGTCCTGCGCCCAGTTCGTCAACACGGGCGCGGGGGGCAGAATGGCAAAATCCTTACGGTTGGTTGTGCGGGAAAAACCGTTTTCAGGCGACCCCACGAAAGGCCGCGCGATCACACGGCCCACTTTCATCTCATGCAATTGCGGTGCAAGTGCGCGGCACATGTCCAGCAACCGGTCGAGGCCAAAGCTCTCCTCATGCGCGGCAATCTGGAACACGCTGTCGGCAGAGGTATAGCAGATTGGCCAGCCGGTACGCATATGCTCGGCCCCGAGGTCGGCGATGATGGCCGTGCCCGAGGCATGGCAATCGCCAAGAATACCCTCGGTGCCTGCGGCCGTGGCGGCGGCGCGGCTTAGATCGGCGGGAAATGCAGGCTTGGTGTCCGGGAAATAGTGCCAGTCCCACGGGACGGGCAAACCCGCCAGTTCCCAGTGGCCCGACGGTGTATCCTTGCCGGGTGAATATTCACGCGCGCGACCCCATAGACCCGTTGGCGCGGCCTCCAACCCCGGCGTTGCATCGCCCGAGGCCAGCCGCACTGCCGCCCCCAACCCCAGCGCGTCAAGGTTGGGCAGGTGCAAAGGGCCCGAGCGGCCATCTTCGGCACGCCCCTCCGCGCACGCCTGCGCGATATGGGCCACGGTATTCGCGCCCGTATCCGGCGCGGTTCCGTTGAAAAACTGATCGGCATCCGGTGCGCCGCCGATACCAACCGAATCCATCACCACAAGAAAAGCGCGGCTCATGCGCTGATCCTTTCATGCACGTGGGGCGGTTGTTCCACGGGTGTATCGCCAAGCGTTATTGCGTTCAGCACCACCTGAGACGCCTGTCGCGCCGCATCTTCGCGCGCGGCATGGACCACGGCCAATGGTGCGCCTTTCTGGACCTTCTCGCCCAGCCGCAAGATGCCCGACAATCCAACTGCCGGATCGATCTCGTCACTTTCAACCTGGCGTCCGCCGCCCAGCGCGACCACGGTCAGGCCCAGCGCCTCGCCATCAATGGCCGAGACATAGCCATCGCGCGGTGCGGGCACTTCCTGAATCACATTGGCCTCGGGCAGGAAGCGTGCCCAGGTGTCGACGAAATGCACCGGCCCGCCCACGGCTGCCATCATGCGGCCAAACCGTTCGGCGGCGCGGCCATCGCGGATCACTTCGGCGATCTGCGCCCGGCCCTCTTCAGCCGAGGCACACATCCCCGCGTCCGCCATCAGCACGCCGCCCAGTTCGGCAGAGATATGGGCCAAGGGCGAGTCCTGCCCGCTGGTCATGACCTGCATCACCTCGGCCACTTCCAGCGCATTGCCCAGCGCCGGGGCCAGCGGCTGGTTCATGTCGGTGATCACAGCCGAAGTCCGGCAGCCAGCCGCATTCGCGGTCTCGGTCAGCGCCTGCGCCAGCCTGCGCGCGTCGTCGAGCGTTTTCATGAACGCACCGCTGCCCACCTTGACGTCCAGCACCAGCGCATCGGGGCTGGCCGCCAGTTTCTTGGACAGGATCGACGCCGTGATCAGATCGAGGCTTTCCACCGTCGCCGTCACATCGCGTATCGCATAAAGCCGCTTGTCCGCAGGCGCGATCTGGCCGGTCGCGCCGACAATAGCGGCGCCGGTTTCTTTCAGAACCTGCGCCAGACGGGACTGTCCGATCTGGGTCGCCACGCCGGGAATGGCCTCAAGCTTGTCCAGAGTGCCGCCGGTATGACCCAAGCCTCGGCCCGAGATCATCGGAATATAAGCCCCGCATTCCGCCAGCGCCGGGGCCAGCACGAGGCTGACGCAATCCCCCACCCCGCCAGTCGAATGCTTGTCGATCACCGGGCCATCCAGATCCCAAGTCAGCACCTCGCCACTGTCGCGCATGGCCACCGTCAGATCGGCCCGCCCCTGCGCGCCCAGCCCGCCCATACAGACGGCCATGGCAAAGGCCCCCGCCTGTGCATCACTGACGCCACCATCCGCCAATCCCTGCGCGAACCAGTGCAGTTCCTCGCCCGAGGGCACCTCGTGGCGGCGCAGCTTGGCAATGATCGAACGCGCGTCCATTCAGCTGTCTTCCATATGCGAAGCGTCAAAGGCACCCGGCAGCAGATCGGCGATGGTGGTGCGGGACTCGACCCCGTCAACCGTTGCCATCGTGACTACGACGTCTCCGTTACCGAACTCGGCCAGCTTCTGGCGGCAGCCGCCACAAGGCGGCACCGGTTGCGGGCTGCTGGCAACCACATAGACCTCGGTCAATTCCTTTTCACCCGCAGCAACCATGGCGGCAATCGCCCCGGCCTCGGCGCAGGTGCCTTCGGGATAGGCGACATTCTCGACATTACACCCGGAATACACTGTGCCCGAGCCCGACCTGATCGCCGCCCCAACCTTGAAGTTGGAATAAGGCGCATGGGCATTTTCCCGGACGGCGAGCGCGGCATCTTTCAAAGACATGGGCGATTCCCGTTTTTTGATCATTTGGTCAGAATACCGTACACTAAATGAAAGCACCCGGGGATTTGAAGCCCCCGGGCAGGTTTATCCACAGCCTTCTAGCCCAGCGTCGTATTGAAAGTGCCGGGCAGCGTAACCTCAAGCAGTTCGACATCGTCGGACGGGTCAGACAGACGGGTGCGCATGCCGGGCGGGATGACAAAGGCGTCGCCCTGCTCCAACCGGTAGGGTTCGCGCCCTTCCCCTTCCAAGGTCACTTCGCCGTTCATAACAAAGGTGAAGTGAATATCCGTGTCGTGACTGGCCCATGCAGGATCGCCTTGCCCTCGGCGCACAACCTGCACGCCCGCCACACCTTTGGTGTTCTCGGCAATCGTCGTGTCGCGGCAGGTATAGCCCGGCAGACGGAACGGCACCCATTGCGCGCCCTCGGCCAGATTGTAAACAAACCGCTGCCCCTGCCATTCCCGATCCGGGCGATAGTGCGGCGTGGGCAACTCCATCCGATGGTCGATTTCGGTGACATGCTCGGCGGGCACGCCAATCTCGATCACCTGCACATTATCCGAGGCTTCCAGAACCCGGTGGCGGATTTCTGGCGGTTGGATAAAGCAGTCGCCAGCCGTCAGGCGCATCTTGTCGCCCTGATCTTCGTAAACCACATCCACCCAGCCGTGGATGCAGAAGATCAGCTGAAACCCGACCTTGTGGAAATGCACCATGTCAGGCACCGGTCCGCCGTCTGGAATTCGGATATGGCTGGCGATGATCGATCCGCCCAGCCGATCCGGCACCAGATCGCGATAGTGCATCCCTGCCCGCCCGATGATCCACGGCGCCTGATCCTTGAGCCTGCGCACCACAAAGGAATGCACGGTGTCAGGCATGACCAGCGGCGGATTCAGCTCTTCGATTTCGACGCGGGTGCCGTTCGGCGCAACAAGGCTGCGCTGGCCATCGGCAAACCCGTCCGGATCGTCCGTCAGGATGCGCAGCGTCCCTGCGGCCTCGGGCGCGTCCTTTTCGATCCGCAACCGCAGCCCGTGGCCCGAAAACACCGCGACCCGAGGGTCATCCGCCGGATAGATCATATCCATCCGCATCCCCAGAACCTTGGTATAAAAAGGAATATCGTCGCGCAGTTCCTGCGTCGACAGACGGATCTCAGCGCGCGTCTGGCTTTCGGTCGAGGTCATCAGGTATCTCTTCAGTCTTGGATTTCGGCCATCCGATCAGAACAGCGGCCAAAATGCCAACCGAAAAGTACATCTCGAGCGTTTCTTCCAAAACAAACAACCGCGTCTCCATGGTGGACGAAAGGCTGTCGTCGAAGAAACCGCTCACTTCCTCAAGCCCCTGCGCGATCACAGCGATCAAGCCAGCCAGCAAAAACACCAACAAGAACGGCGCCCGTTGCTTAACGGCACGCCATCCATTGGGGATTCCATGCCAGACAACTCCTCCGAACACGATCACTGCCAATACGATCCGGACTGCCGTCGCATCCAAAGTCGTATCAAGGCTGCTATGAATTTCATACAGCAGGCTTCCCGGGGCATGGACATCAGCGTCCAACTCGCGTTCAGCCAGCAACAGACAAACAAGTCCGATATAGGCCCGCGTGAGCCCGCGATACCGAACCAGCGCGACCAACCCTGCCGCAATCAAGGCAAGCGCCGACAGCGTTTCAATCAATCCGCCTTCCTGATTGTAGACTGCGGCTTCATGCGGCCAGACTACGATTGCACACAGGAACAGAACCGCCACAGACAACACCACCCGGAGCAGCAACCGATCTGCGCCAGAGCTCATTGCCGGGGCCGCACCAGACGGCACGGTGTAGGGATCTTTCTCGTAAGTCATGCTCTGGGTCTTGTTGCCTGCCGAGTTTAGGGTGTCTTGCCGAATTGTTCGTTCATAAAAGTTCTGCAATAAAAAGCAATGAACATGTGTGTGTGGCCTTGAACTGACGCAGCGTAGCCAAGCCTGAAAAAATAGTTTAACCATCAAACGAATTCTGGAACGGAGTTGAAACGTCGATGTCTGACACACCCAGCCTGCGGCAGGCCGCCCTTGACTATCACGCGCATCCAAAACCCGGAAAGCTTGAGATCAAGGCCACCAAACCGATGGCCAACGGCCGTGATCTGGCGCGCGCCTATTCGCCCGGCGTGGCCGAAGCCAGCCTCGAGATCAAAGCTGATGCCGCGAATGCGGAAAAGTACACTGCGCGCGGAAACCTTGTTGCTGTGGTCTCGAACGGGACAGCGGTGCTGGGGCTTGGCAATATCGGCGCGCTGGCCTCAAAACCGGTGATGGAAGGCAAGGCGGTGCTGTTCAAGAAGTTCGCCGGAATCGATTGTTTCGACATCGAAGTGGATCAGCCCGACCCGGAAAAGCTGGCTGATATCGTCTGCGCGTTGGAGCCGACCTTCGGCGCGATCAATCTGGAAGACATCAAGGCGCCGGATTGCTTCATCGTCGAAAAGCTCTGCCGCGAACGGATGAATATCCCCGTCTTCCACGATGATCAACACGGTACGGCCATCGTCGTCGGTGCGGCGGCCAAGAACGCGCTGCATGTGGCGGGCAAAAGATTCGAGGATATCAAGATCGTCTCAACCGGGGGCGGTGCTGCGGGGATCGCCTGCCTCAGCATGCTGGTCAAGCTGGGCGTCAAGCGCGAGAATATCTGGCTGTGCGACATTCACGGGCTGGTCTATGAAGGCCGCGCCGAGGATATGAACCCGCACAAGGATCAGTTCGCGCAGAAAACCGACCTGCGCACACTGGATGATGTGATCGGCGGGGCCGATCTGTTTCTGGGGTTGAGCGGGCCAAATGTGCTGAAACCGGAAATGGTCGAGAAGATGGCCAAGACTCCGATCATCTTCGCGCTGGCCAATCCGACGCCCGAGATTCTGCCGCAAGCCGCGCGCGAGGTTGCCCCGGATGCAATCATTGCCACCGGTCGCAGCGACTTTCCCAATCAGGTCAACAACGTCCTGTGCTTCCCCTTCATCTTCCGCGGTGCGCTCGACGTGGGCGCGACCGAGATCAATGACGAGATGCAGATCGCCTGCGTCGATGGCATCGCCGAAATGGCCCGCGCCACCACCAGTGCCGAGGCCGCAGCCGCCTACAAAGGCGAACAACTGACCTTTGGACCGGATTATCTGATTCCCAAACCCTTTGATCCGCGCCTCGTGGGCGTTGTGTCCTCTTCCGTTGCCAAGGCGGCAATGGAAAGCGGCGTGGCCAAGCGCCCCATCGACGACCTTGAAGCCTATAAAGAGCGCCTGAACCAGACCGTGTTCAAATCGGCCCTGCTGATGCGTCCGGTCTTCGAAGCCGCCGCCGTCGCCTCGCGCCGGATCGTCTTTGCCGAGGGCGAGGACGAGCGCGTTCTGCGTGCGGCTCAGGCCATTCTGGAAGAGACCACCGAGACCCCGATCCTGATCGGACGCCCGGATGTCATCAGCGCACGCTGCGAGAAGCTGGGTCTGACGGTACGTCCGGGGCAGGATTTCCAGATCGTGAACCCTCAGGATGACCCAAGGTATTATGACTATTGGAACTCCTATCATCAGCTCATGCAGCGCCGTGGCGTGACGCCGGATCTGGCCAAGGCAATTATGCGCACCAACAACACGGCCATCGCAGCGATCATGGTCCAACGCGGTGAGGCGGACAGTATGATCTGCGGCACATTTGGTGAATATCGCTGGCATCTGAACTATGTGGAACAGGTTCTGGGTCATAACGACCTGCGTCCGCATGGCGCTCTGTCGCTGATGATCCTTGAAGATGGTCCCCTGTTCATCGCCGATACCCATGTCCGGCAACTGCCCTCGCCCGAGGAACTGGCGGAATCCACTATCGGGGCGGCCCGTCACGTACGCCGGTTCGGGCTGGAGCCCAAAATCGCGTTCTGTTCGCAATCACAATTCGGCAATCAGGCCGAAGGTTCCGGCAAACGCCTGCGGGCGGCGCTGGACATCCTCGATTCCGAACCGCGCGATTTCACTTATGAAGGTGAGATGAACCTGGACGCGGCATTGGACCCCGAACTGCGGTCGCGGATTTTCCCCAATTCGCGCCTGCAAGGCTCCGCCAATGTACTGATCTTCGCCCACGCAGACGCAGCAAGTGGCGTGCGCAATATCCTGAAGATGAAGGCCGACGGGCTGGAGGTCGGACCGATCCTGATGGGGATGGGGAACAAGGCCCATATCGTGACCCCGTCGATCACCGCGCGCGGATTGTTGAACATGGCGGCCATCGCCGGTACGCCGGTGGCACATTACGGCTAGGCAATTACTGCCATCGCGACGGACAATTCCGGGCGCCTGATCGGGCGCCCGATTTGATTCTGTCAGCCGAGTGGCAGTTACGCCCGAAATTTTGCTGATTTGCAAAACTCCTTACGAGATGCTGCAAAGCGTACAAAAAATAGGGTATTTGCAAAAATTTGCAGAGCAAGTTGTAAGATTCTGCAAAGATTTTGCGATAAACTGACGCGCAATCCTTCGCCTCACTTGTCGCTCGCGCGCCGGACACCTTACACACAGCCCAAGGAGATTAGGAGGAGGCCATCATGGCGTATAAGGACGTTTACGAAAGCTGGAAAACCGACCCCGAGGCTTTCTGGATGGAAGCTGCAAACGGGATCGACTGGGTTCAACCTCCCAGCAAGGCTCTGTTCGGCGATAACGCGCCTTTGTACGAATGGTTCAGCGACGCCAAGGTCAATACTTGCTGGAACGCGGTTGACCGGCATGTCGAAAACGGCCGCGGTGAGCAGACAGCGATCATCTATGACAGCCCGATCACCCACACCAAGCGCGAAATCTCATATGTCGAGTTGCGCAACCGCGTCGCCAATCTGGCCGGTGCGCTGCGCGCCAAGGGCATCGAGAAAGGCGACCGGGTTATCATCTATATGCCGATGATCCCCGAAGCGCTGGAGGCCATGCTGGCCTGCGCGCGGCTGGGTGCGGTGCATTCGGTTGTGTTTGGTGGATTTGCCAGTAACGAGCTGGCGGTACGCATCGACGACGCGAAACCCAAGGCGATCATCGCCGCCTCATGCGGGATGGAACCGGGTCGCGTCGTGCATTACAAACCGCTGCTGGACGGGGCCATCGATCTGGCCAGCCATAAGCCCGACTTCTGCGTGATCTTCCAGCGCGAACAGGAAGTTGCGCAACTGATCGAGGGGCGCGACGTGAACTGGCATGGCTTCCAATACGGAACCGAGCCCGCAGAATGTGTACCTGTCAGCGGCAATGATCCGGCGTATATCCTGTATACCTCGGGCACAACCGGGGCGCCTAAAGGTGTGGTGCGCCCGACAGCGGGCCATCTGGTGGCGCTGAACTGGACGATGAAGAACATCTACAATGTCGATCCCGGTGATGTTTTCTGGGCCGCCTCGGATGTCGGTTGGGTCGTGGGGCATTCCTATATCTGCTATGCCCCGCTGATCCACGGCAACACCACCATCGTGTTCGAGGGCAAACCCGTTGGTACCCCCGATGCGGGCACCTTCTGGCGGGTGATTTCCGAACATAAAGTCAAGAGCTTCTTCACCGCCCCGACCGCGATCCGCGCCGTCAAGCGCGAGGACCCCAAAGCCGAAATGATGGCGCAATACGACCTGTCGTGTCTGAAAGCATTGTATCTTGCCGGCGAGCGCGCCGATCCGGATACCATCATCTGGGCACAGGATGCGCTGAAAGTTCCGGTGGTCGATCACTGGTGGCAGACCGAAACCGGCTGGGCCATTGCCGGGAACCCGCTGGGGATCGAAGAACTGCCGATCAAGCTCGGATCACCGGCAAAACCGATGCCGGGCTATGACGTGCAAATCCTGGATGAAGGCGGCCATCCGATGAAACCCGGTGAGTTGGGCGCGATCGCAGTCAAGTTGCCGTTGCCTCCGGGCACATTGCCGACGCTGTGGAATGCAGAAGGACGGTTCAAGAAATCCTATCTTGAGCAATTCCCCGGTTATTATGAGACCGGAGACGCGGGGATGATTGATGAGGATGGGTATCTGTACATCATGGCGCGCACTGATGACGTGATCAACGTCGCGGGCCACCGCCTGTCGACGGGCGGTATGGAAGAGGTTCTGGCCGCCCACCCCGATGTCGCCGAATGCGCGGTGATCGGCGTCTCGGATCAGTTGAAAGGGCAGATGCCGGTCGGGTTCCTGTGCCTCAATGCAGGTTCTGACCGGGTCCACGAGGATGTGGTTGCCGATGTGGTGAAAATGGTCCGAGCCAAGATCGGCCCTGTCGCCGCCTTCAAAAAAGCAGTTGTGGTGGATCGTTTGCCTAAAACGCGTTCGGGCAAGATTCTGCGTGGGACGATGGTGTCGATTGCCGATGGCAAAGAGTACAAGATGCCTGCCACAATTGATGATCCGGCCATTCTGGATGAAATCGCCTCGGCCCTGAGGACCATCGGCTACGCGCCGTAACTCACCGGTAAATCCAATGGTGCGCCTTTCGGCGCGCCCGATTTGCGCTGACGCGCGGGTGCGAGGCTCTGCCTCGCGCTCCGAGATATTTTTGGCCGGATGAAGGGCGGACCCATTTTTTGGATGCGGGTCTTGTCATCCGTCGCTGCCCGCCTCAGGTTGAGGCCGGGAGGACGAGCATGACAAACGGCGACATCTGGCGTCTTGGCGCGACGGAACTGACTGCTTTGACCCGTGCGGGTGATCTGAGCGCGGAAGAAGTCATCCGGGACGCGTTGGAACGGATGCATCAGGTAAATCCTGCCCTGAATGCAGTGGTAGAGGATCTGGGCGCGGACGCGCTGGAGCGGGCTTGCGCGCTTGATCGGGCGCGAAGTGGTGGGGCTCCGGTCGGGCCGCTGCATGGTGTTCCGGTTACCATCAAGGTCAATGTCGATCAGGCGGGGCACGCCACCACCAACGGGGTGGTTGCGTTGAAGGATTTGATTGCGCCGGACGATGCGCCGGTGGTTGCCAATCTTCAAAAGGCGGGGGCCATTGTCATCGGGCGGACCAACACGCCCGAATTTTCCTTTCGCGCCGACACGGACAACCCTCTCTATGGGCGTACGCACAATCCCTGGGGAAGGCATATTTCGCCGGGGGGATCGTCGGGTGGAGCCGGAGCTGCTGTAATGGCCGGGATCGGAGTGCTGGGCCATGGCAATGACATCGGCGGCAGCCTGCGTTTTCCTGCGGCGGCCAATGGTGCCGTCACTGTCAAACCCGGCCTTGGACGAGTACCTGCGTGGAACCCAAGTCAGACAGCGGAGCGGGGATTGCTGGCCCAATCCATGTCGGTTCAGGGGGTGATCACTCGGTCGGCTGCGGATTTGCAGTTGTCGATGCCCTCACTGATTGCCGCTGATCCGCGTGATCCGTTTCACGTTCCGATGCCCTGGTTGGGCGCGCCGCTGGACGGGCCGGTTAAGGTTGCATTCACCAAGAACACGTTTGGCTATGACCTGCATCCCGAGGTTGAGGCGGCGCTGGACACTGCTCGGGACGCCTTGAGCGATGCGGGATATGTGGTCACAGAGATTGGTCCGCCTGACGTATTTGAATGCGGTCGATTGGGGTATCGCGCCCTTATGGGCGAAGTACTGACGCTGATGAAAGGCGATATCGAAGCTGCCGGCTCACAAACCATCCGGGACATTTTTGAGGTCTATTTTCAGGAGTTCCCGCCGATTGTGGGCACCGAGTTGATACGGGCGCTGGCGCAGCGCAGCCATCACGCGCGTGAATGGTCGCTGTTCCTGCAAGATTATCCGCTGATCCTGTCGCCGTTCCTGCCGCAGCCGTTCTTCAGACCCGACCGGGATACGGAAGGGGCCGAAGGGGTGCATGAGGTGCTGGGCTGTGCGGTTTATTCTTATGCGATGAACTTCCTGGGCCTGCCTGCGGCAAGTGTTCCGGCACGGCTGGCGGCGCTGCCGGGCGGGCCGCAGCCGATCAATATTCAGATCACAGCCCAGCGCTGGCGCGAGGATATGGCAATCGGTGCTGCCGCAGCGATTGAAGAGCGTGTTGGGCAAATGGCTCCGATTCTGTGGGAAAAGATGGCGTCACACCAATAGCGGTCGCCCGCAAAAAATTGACCCCGGGATATTGTACCCGGGGTCCGCATGCTAAAATGTGCCCAGAAATCTGATGACGAGCGTAGCACCACCCACCCTCGCCAGCGCGTAAAATGCGCAATCATTCGAAAACACCGTTAGATGGCCACTCACTTCCACCTTGGCGTGATCTCCGGGTGACTTAACGTTAACAAAGGATGAAGCACGTTCCTGTGAACTGGTTCACATAAGGATCAGGAAATTTGCCCGTAAAGCCAGATTTATGTGAATTGCTCGGAAATTAGGCGTTCTTCCAGCCCATGGCCGGGGTCGAACAGGATGCGGTGCTGTACGCTGGGTTCGGACCTGATCTCGACCCAGTCGATATCGGGAAATGCGACCGAATCGGCCGCGACGATGACCGGACGCTTGTCCGCCTCGATCACTTCGAACCGGACGCTGGCCATCTTGGGCAGCAGCGCACCCCGCCAGCGGCGGGGGCGAAACGCAGCAATCGGGGTCAGTGCCAGAACATCCGCACCGATTGGAACGATCGGTCCGTGGGCCGAGTAATTATAGGCGGTCGATCCCGCAGGTGTGGACAGAAGCGCGCCGTCGCACACCAGCTCGGCCATGCGCACCCGACCATCGACGCTGATCCTGAGGCGGGCAGCCTGCGGGCCTGCACGCAGCAGCGACACCTCGTTTATGGCCAGCGCCTCGTGCCGTTTGCCCGACTGGTCCATCGCGATCATGCTGAGGGGGTTGATGACCTCTTCCTCGGCCTCGGCCAGCCGCGCCATCAGATCGGTTTCGGCGTATTCATTCATCAGAAACCCGATGGTGCCACGATTCATCCCGTAGACAGGGGTGCCGAGATGTTGAATCCCCTGCAGCGTGTGCAGCATGAACCCGTCCCCCCCCAGCGCCACGACAACGTCCGCATCCCGTGGCGCGGCATTGCCATAACGTGCCACCAAAGCCTCGCGCGCGGTTTGCGCCACTTTGGCATCGCTGGCCAGAAAGGCGATTCTCTTGGTCATGATTTGTGGTTTCCAGTGCTGCACATTTGGTTCCGAAACAAACATACCTTTCCGCATTACACCAGAGTTGACGCCGCAGCGGGCCAATTCGTCGCTTTATAGCCTTTTTCGACAGGATCGTTTCCGATAGGAAATCCGCGAAAGACACACCCCCAGCCATGTGGAGCGCCCATGAACGCCAATCTCCGTGATACCGGTTTTTTCACCCAGTCCCTTTCGGATCGTGACCCCGAGCTGTTCGGCTCGATCACGTCCGAGCTGGGCCGTCAGCGCGACGAGATCGAGCTGATCGCGTCCGAGAACATCGTCTCTGCCGCCGTCATGGAGGCGCAGGGCTCGGTTCTGACCAACAAATACGCCGAGGGCTATCCCGGCCGTCGCTACTATGGCGGCTGCCAGTATGTCGATATCGCCGAGAATCTGGCCATCGATCGCGCCAAGCAGCTGTTCGGCTGCGAATTCGCCAACGTTCAGCCGAACTCGGGCAGCCAGGCCAACCAGGGTGTGTTTCAGGCGCTGATCCAGCCTGGTGACACCATTCTGGGCATGAGCTTGGATGCCGGCGGTCACCTGACCCACGGCGCGCGTCCGAACCAGTCGGGCAAGTGGTTCAATGCCGTACAATACGGCGTGCGCAAGCAGGACAACATGCTGGACTACGATCAGGTCGAGGCGCTGGCGAAAGAGCATAACCCCAAGCTGATCATCGCCGGTGGTTCCGCCATCCCGCGCCAGATCGACTTTGCTCGTATGCGCGAGATCGCCGATATGGTCGGCGCCTATCTGCATGTGGACATGGCGCACTTTGCCGGTCTGGTCGCAGCCGGTGAACATCCCAGTCCGTTCCCGCACGCGCATGTGGCGACGACCACCACGCACAAGACCCTGCGCGGTCCGCGTGGGGGCATGATCCTGACCAATGATGAAGATATCGCCAAGAAAGTGAATTCGGCCATCTTCCCCGGCATTCAGGGCGGCCCGCTGATGCATGTGATCGCAGGTAAGGCCGCGGCCTTTGGCGAGGCCCTGCGGCCCGAGTTCAAAAGCTACATTCAGCAGGTGATCACCAACGCGCAGGCGCTGTCGGATCAGCTGATCAAGGGCGGTCTGGACACGGTGACCCACGGCACTGACACCCATGTGGTTCTGGTCGACCTGCGTCCCAAAGGCGTCAAGGGCAACGCGACCGAGAAGGCCCTGGGCCGTGGGCATATCACCTGCAACAAGAACGGCGTGCCGTTTGACCCCGAGAAGCCGACCATCACCAGCGGCATCCGTCTGGGCTCACCCGCCGGTACCACCCGCGGCTTCGGCGAGACCGAGTTCCGCCAGATCGCGGACTGGATCATCGAAGTTGTCGACGGTCTGGCGGCCAATGGCGAAGACGGTAACGCCGCCGTCGAGGCGAAGGTTCGGGCCGAGGTTGCCGAGCTCTGCGCGCGCTTCCCGCTCTACCCGAATCTCTGATCCAAGCCTGATCGAGAAACAGAAAACGGCGCCTCATCGGGCGCCGTTTTTCTTTTCGGGCCAGACCGGCTCAGATGTATCCGCGCCACCGCAGCACGACAAGCGTCAGCGCCGACAGGGCAATCAGGCCCAATGCCAGCGAACCCAGAAAGCTTAAGAACCACCCCCAGCGCCGATCCGCCAGATTGATCGCATTCAAATGCTTCTGCACCTCGTCCGAGGCTTTCTCGAGCCTTGGCATATCCAGAACCATCCGCAATTTCGGATGTTCCGCCATCGGCTCGGCCTGAGCCAGCACCATCGCTTGTTTGTAGATCTTGCGCGGCAAACGCCGTTTTGCACGCCGGACCGAGGCGATCAGGGTTTTATCCTTTACCCCAAGCTTTTTGCGCAGCAATCGAATGGTCTCTGCGATGCGGGTCTGGATATCGGTTTCCTGCGTCATCTGCGCCTCCTGACGGGGCAATGTAGCTTCGTGCTGCGCGGGCCACAATGGGGCTGGTTGTTCTGTGCGCTCGCGCGTATCACAAGAGCATGCTGAATACGATCATCCATGGCGAACCCACCGATCAACCACCCCTGCTGATTGCGCATGGCCTTTATGGCTCGGCGCGAAATTGGGGGGTTATCGCGCGGCTGCTGTCGGATGAAAGGCAGGTCATCGCGGCGGATATGCGCAACCATGCCTACAGTTTCTGGGATGCACAGCATGGCTATCCGCAGCTTGCGCAGGATCTGGCCGAAGTCATTGAGAGCATTGGAGGCACCGCCGACGTGCTTGGGCACTCCATGGGCGGCAAAGCGTCAATGGTGCTGGCGCTGGATCATGGCGATTTGGTGCGCAAGCTGGTCGTTGCCGACATCGCCCCTGTCACCTACGGCCACAGCCAGATGCCGTTTATCGAGGCGATGCGGGCCGTGGATATGTCTCGCGTCCAGCGCCGCTCGGACGCCGAGACACAACTGGCCGGTCTGGGCGTCGAAAAGGCACTGCAGAGCTTTTTCACCCAGTCTCTGGACGTGGAGGGTGGGCGCTGGCGGCTCAATCTGGACGTTTTGGCCAGCGAAATGCCGAAGATCATGGGTTTTCCCGAGAAATCCGGCAGCTGGACCGGCCCTGCCCTGTTCCTGTCCGGCGCGGCGTCCGATTATGTTCTGCCGGAGCATAGAGACCGGATTCGCGACCTGTTCCCGGCGGCTCGGTTCGCCAAGATTCCGGGCGCGGGCCACTGGCTGCACGCCGAGAAACCCCGCGAATTCGAGGCCGCCGTCAGGACCTTTCTGAACGCTTGATCATGCGCCCGAATAAAGGCGTTTTGCAACCAACCAGGACACAGGTGCCGCCACAACCGCACCCGTGGCTGCTGCCGAGACAATAGCCACCGCGGTCACCATTCCCGCCGCTAACACGGCGATCACGGCGCTTCCAGCCAGCGCGGTGGCGATCAGAGAATAAAGCGTGGTAGCGAGGCGTAGCATGGCCTGTCGTCCTGTCTGTGAGCATCGCCCTCACATTAAGGCAAGCGAATATATTCCGCTTTGACCTGTGTCAGATCAGGTGGCTACATCCCCGGATCAACCGGCTCGACTGTAGATCCGCCGCCATTCACCCAGTCTGCAAAGCCGCCCAGATTATAGACTTGCTGATACCCCATATCCTTCAGCAGTTTCCCCGCCAGCGCCGCACGACCGCCCGAGGCGCAATGCAGGATGATCACCCGATCCTTGCGCAATTCGGGGTCGTAAGACGGCATGTCAGGATCGGCGCGGAATTCCAGCATGCCGCGCGGGATGTGATGCGATCCAATCGCGCGGCCCGCTTTTTCAAGCTCGGGCGTATCGCGGATATCCAGCAGTAGCGCGCCCTGCGCTAGCAATTCTTGCGCCCTGCCCGCGTCGATACGTTCGACCACGGCATTTGCAGCCACCATCATCTCTTTGACCGTCAAAGGCATTCGCGCCCCTCCTGCAGACTCAATTTGCGGAAGGCTAACATGCAAAATCTGGAAGATGTAGTCGCTAAGCAGTCCCTGCCATCAGTGTTCCCGGAAAGCGCGCGACATGCTGTCGACCACGGGCTTGGCGATATAGGCCGCGAAGGTGCGTTCCTCGGTCTGGATCATGATTTCGGCGGGCATGCCGGGTGTTGGTACAAAGCCCCGCACACGGCTCATCTCATCCGCGGTCAGCGAAATGCGCGCCAGATAGACTTCTTGCGGCATTCCGGCGGAATCTTCCAGCAGCGAGTCGGCTGAGACATAAAAGACCTCACCGTTGAGCACCGGGGTTGTCCGCTGGTTGAGCGCCACCAGACGCACGGTCGCGATCTGACCGGTCACGACACTGTCGATTTCGGTACGTGGGATTTGCGCCTCGATGATCAGCGGGGCATCGGCCGGCAGGATTTCGGCGATCTGTTCGCCGGTTTCGATCACACCCCCGGGCGTGTGGTAATGCAGACGCACCACGGTGCCGGTCACCGGCGCACGCACAACGGCGCGATCCAGAACGCTGCGGGCCTGCCGTGCCTTTTCGCGCACACTTTCCAGATCGGCCTCGATCACGCCAAGCTCGTCCAACGCGGCCTCGCGATAGGCCGAGCGTGTCCGCAGGATCTGCTCTTCGTATTTCAGCAGCATCTGATTTACCTCGGCCGTCTCGGCTTGCAGGCGGGCCAGCTGACCCTCGGCCTCGGCCTGGACACGGCGGATTGTGTTCAGGTCGCCTTTTCGCACCAGCCCTTTCTCGAACAGCGCATATTTCGTGTCGTATTCTTCCTGAAGGATATCCGAGCGGCGCTGCATACTGGTCAACTGCGCCTCAAACCCGGTGGCCCGGATCTTCAGCGCCTCCATATTCCGTTGCAGCAGGGCGATGTCGTTCAGCAGCGTCTTGCGCGAAACATTGAAGCTGAGCTTTTGATTGTCGAGGATGGTCATGACCTCGACATCATCCGAGGCATTGACCAGTGCGGGGGAGAATACCAGATTTTCCTGCTCACTATGCTCGGCCAGCAGACGTTCTGTCATGGCCTGCAGTCGGATTTTACGAATGAACAACTCCCGCTCATTGGCCGCCGCCGAAGTCTGGTCCAGCGTCATCATGATCTGACCGGCCTCGACCGCCTCGCCTTCGGCAACGAGGATGTTTTCGATAATCCCGCCCTCAAGGTGTTGCACGATCTTGTTGCGGCCCGTGGCGACAAAGCTGCCCTGCGCAATGACCGCCGCCGCAAGCGGGGCACGGAAGGACCAGACGCCAAAGCCACCGAAACAGACAATCAGCATGATCAGACCGATCACGATGAACTTGGTGATCGAGCGCGGAACCTCGGCATACCACAGGCCGGGATCGTCTTTGCGGACTACCAGTTCGTTCATGACTTATCCCCCATTGCCCTGAATTTCAGGCGGCTGCTGTCGCGAGTTGTTCAATTGCTGCAGGACCTGTTCGCGCTGGCCAAACAGCGCCACGCGCCCGTCAGTCAGCAGCATGATCTTATCGACCACGCTCAGCAGCGTCGGCTTTTGCGTGATGACGACAACGGTGATCTGGCTATCCTTGGCCTGCTCAATCGCACGCGCCAGCGCCTTGTCACCCGCCACGTCGAGGTTCGAATTCGGCTCGTCCAGTACCACCAGCCGCGGATTGCCGAAGAACGCGCGCGCCAGTGCGATGCGCTGTTTCTGACCACCTGACAGTGGTGAGCCATCTGCGGCCACCACGGTCTCATACCCCTGCGGCAGCGTCGCAATCATGTTGTGGACATCGGCCAGAACGGCGGCGTCGTGGATTTGCTCGTCGGTCGCATCGTCGCGCATCCGGCCGATATTGTCCTTGATGGTGCCCGGGAACAGTTGCACATCCTGCGGCAAATACCCGATGCTCTCGCCAAATTGGCGCGGGTCCCAGTTGCGGATATCCATTAGGTCCAGCCGCACGCTGCCCGAGGTTGGCAGAATGGAACCCACCAGCGTTTTACCCAGCGTGGTTTTGCCGGCACCGGAATTACCGATGATCGCCAGCGTCTCTCCGGGGTTCAGAGCGAAAGTGATCCCGTTCAGTACAACGCGCTTGGTACCGCCGGGCACGTACAGCAGGCGTTCCACGTCCAACCGCCCCTCGGGGCGCGGCAGGCGCAGTTTTTCGTATTGCAGCGCCGAGTTCGACAGTAGCGCCTTAATCCGTGCAAACGCGCCACGGGTCAGCAGGAAGGTGTTCCAGCCTTCGATCGAGCCTTCAATCGGGGCAAAGGCGCGGCCTGCGATGATCGAGGCCGCGATGACCATGCCGCCGGTAATCTCGCCCTGCAACGCAAGAAAGGCGCCCCAGCCCAGAATGCCGATCTGCGTCAGCAGACGCACAGCGCGCGAGATGGCCGCGAAGATCACGTTGCGATCCTGCGCCTTGACCTGCCATGTCAGCGATTGCGCGGTGTCCCGGCCCCAGATACGTACGGCTTCGGGGATCATTGCCAAAGCGTTGATGATCTGGCTGTTGCGCGACATTGAATCCAGATGCTGGTTGGCCAGCGACTGCGCCTGATTGGCTTTGGCAAAGGGTTTGGCGGTCATTTTCTGGTTCACCAGCGCAATCACCATCAGGATCACCGCAGTGGTCACGACGATCATGCCAAGCTGCGGGTGCACCAGAAAGATCATAAGGATGAACAATGGTGCAAATGGCACATCAAGGAAGGAAATCAGCGTGCCCGAAACCAGAAAACCCCGCACCTGCTGCAAATCGCCCAGCGTCTGATACTCACGCCCGTTGCCATGCAGCGAGGCATGCGCTGCCGCGCTCAGGACCGGGGCCCCAAGGCGGGCGGCGACCTCAACCGCGGTGCGCATCAGCATGAAACGACGTACCGCATCGAATGCCGCCTGAAACACCACGGCCCCAGCGACAATCACGGTCAGCATAACCAGCGTATCCAATGACCGGCTGGTAAGCACCCGGTCACTGATCTGGAACAGATAGATCGGGATCGCCAGGATCAGAAGGTTGGTGGCGCAGGTCAGCACCAGCACAAAGGACAGATTGCGCCAGATCGCCTTCAAGGAGGTACGCAACGTTTTCTGGAAATCTTCGGGCGGGGTGCGTTTATGGAAGGTTTGGGGTGGCCCCTTGCCGTCGCCGCCGCCCGTCCCCGAGCGCATCAACGGCTCGTTCGCCTTCGCCTCGATCGTGGTGCCCATGCGGTCTTTGCCGTCCGCTGGCGCAGAGGGGGTCATGCGCGCAGTCGATTGATCGGCTGTCTCACGATCCGGGGCCTCCGGCTTGGCCACCCCAGTATCGCCGCCCGTCGGATCCTGATCTTGTGCGGGCTGCGATGACGCACGCCGAAGGGGAGAGCCGGCGCGCGTTTGTGACGTAATATCTGACTGCTGCGCATGCCTCGGCCCGGTTTCATCCGGTTTAGAAGTCTCTTGGGGCGCCGCATCTTCTGGCGCCCGATCTGGTTGGGGGGCAACTTCGTCCACATCCCCTTCAGTTGCAAACGCGGGGGCAGGTTCGGCTTTGGACAAACGCATCTCCTCGGTTAGACGCAATCTGGCCTCTGCCTGTGACGCTTTGGCCTTTAAGGATTTCGCAATCCGCGCACTGTCACCTGACGCCAACGGGCCGCCGCCTCCGTGTCTGTCCAGCGGGCTGGCAAAACGGGTTCGGCGTGACGAAAAAACGATCGACATATATAAACCTTCGGTTCACTCGCAATGTACAGAAAACTCAGGCCAGCATGGTTTGCAGGCCATCCGATGCATTCGCCATCTCGCTTGGCGTCAGGTCATTTCCAGCCGGGCCAATTCCATTCGCGTGATCCGGCATACCAACCTCATCCATCAGCGCTGCAATCGCATCGTTGGTCATCTCGGTGATATCCTCGTTCGTGGGCATATCGATCAGGCTGGCCTGATGCAGCAGCAGATCGGAATAAGACCCGTCCTGCGCCATCACCACCGAGTCGACACCGGCCTTGGTGACACTCGCCGCATTCAGCAGCGCGTTGCTGCCTGCAATCACCTCGGTCTCATCGGCTTTCGGGCCATGCAGATGAACGTCATCCTGATCCGCGAGCAAGGTCGACTGTTCCACCACATTCAATTGCACCAGTGACCCATCGACCTTGAGGACCCGCATCTGTTCCATCCCGGCAAACATGGGATCGTTCATCAGCGCATCTTCCAGCGCTTCCATGTCCGATTGCTGCATCGCCATGGCGTCGGCCATCGACGCCTCCATCTCTTGATGCGTGTCTTCGCCTTCCGTGAGCAGCGATACCTCGTTCATCACGAGATTCTCATCCTTCCCGTCGACCGGTTCAGGCAGTCCACCGGTTACGATGTCATCGTCCATCAGAACCAGTGTCTGGACAAACGCATCGACCGAGATCATGTCACCATCAATCATGACAAGGTCATAATAGCTGCCCAGCTGCAGGATGTTGGTCACATCGACCATCTCATTGTCACCCATCGCATACAGCGTGGTCGAAGCGGAAATCTCGGTTTCGATGTGATCGATATCCGTGGCGTCGATCGTCTGTTTGACAAAGTTCGCCACGATCAGATCGCCGTGAATCCAGTCGACATGCACCAGACCCGGCGCATCCTCGCCACCCTCACTGATCCAGTCTGCTGCGCTTCCTTCGACTTCGATCGTTGATGACTGGACGACTTTTGTACCGGACTCACCCTTGGTGCCCTCGTCCATGTCCGAGACGACAGCGACCTGGCTGACCATGGTCAGTTCGATCGACTTGCCGCCGACCGCGATATAGGGCGCATCAACCCAGGCGACCGTGGCAGACACCGCGTTGATGGCCAGATTGCCGCCCACGATCACCTCATGACCGTCTGAATATTCCGGATCCGTGTCCCGATCCCACTCGACCGGGTAAGGATCGAAATAGCTCTCTTCGCCCTCCTCTTCATCCTCGGGCTGGTGATACGCGGGCAGAAGATCCTCCCAAACCGGAGCCTCATCGACGTATTCACCGTTGACGATCACGCCCATCGCATCTTCGCCGTGGAATTGATAAACGACCGCACCTTCGACCTCGGCATAGACCGGGTCCAGCATGTCGTCGGCCATCGCCTCGACATATTCGACCGACAGATAATCTGAGATCGAGAATGACAGGCCCGAGAACACATGCAGCGAGGTCGCGACCTCAAATGCCGCTTCAGCCATCGCCATCAGTTGTTCGGTGTCGCGAAAATCACCTTCGCCGACCACGTCGTTGTCGCGCATATAGATCGACTGGAACGTGTAGGTAATGGCCGAGCCAATCAGTTCGGTCACGATCTGAGGTTCAAGAATAATCACAAACTGGGTTGCTGCGCCTGCCGCGACGGCCTCAGGCAACGGCAGATCAGACTCCAGCGGTGGCGCAAGGGTCGCCCCGTTCAGCGGTGCCGGTCCCTCGGGTGCGGGTGTCAGTTCGGATGTGGCCGGGGGTGTTTCGAACAGATAGGACAGCTGTCCATATTTGCCGGGGTCCAGCTCCAAATCCGCTTTGACTTTGAAATTGATAGGGTCTTCCAGTTCTTCCAGCTCGGCCTTGCGGCGCATCGCCGAGAACTCTTCGTATTGATCCCTCAGTCGGGTTTGCTCAATCGTGAGATCAAAAGTTCCAATAAAGTGTGCAATCTTTTCGGTAACACTATCGAATGACATTTCGATGACCTCTAACTCCGTCACCGGCAGGAAATTTCCGGGTCTGGATTTGCTGGACCGAGGCCGCAGAATGCGGCCCCGGCATTTTCATTGAAACGGGGGCCCGTAATGCGGCCCCCGAGATTTTTGCGCCTTACACGTCGTTGTCGTCGCTCGAGTAGCTCGAAGTCATCGAGCCACCAACCATGGTCGTATCGACCGAGTTACCAAGCACGTGGGCACCCATGACGATCGACTGGTTGAACGCAGCTGTGTCGACAACGGCTGCTGCCGAAGCATAGGACTCGCCGTTGACGATACCGTCGCCACCGTTGTTCGAGCCCCACATGCCGCCGTCACCGCCAGCACCACCTGCACCAGAGTTGGCACCGGACGCTTCGCCACCGGTGTTCATCGCACCTGTGGTTGCACCGCCGGTCGACGAACCCATGACGTCACCGCTGGTTCCGCCGTTCGAGGCCGCTGCACCACCTGCGCCACCGGCGCCTGAGGTTGCAGTACCGGTCGCGTCACCAGAGGCCATCGAGTCGGCGTCATTGTCCGACGACGCCCGTCCGCCATATCCGGCAATCGCTTCGGCCAGGCTGTCAGCGTAACCATCGTTCTCGGAGCGGGCCCACGCATCTGCGTCGCCAGCGTTTCCGCCTTCGTTGGTTGCGTCAGCCGAACCTGCGCCACTTGCAGCCGAGCTGGACTCGGGGTTGGCTGTTCCGCCCGCACCACCGGTGCCTTCGGAGGTTGCCATACCATCACCGCTGGCGTCCGCAGAGCCGTTGGAGTTGTTGGTACCACCGTCACCACCAGAACCATCAACGTCCTGATCGTTATCGGCAGACCCGTCGATGTCGCCGGGCGACTGCGTGATCACCGGACCCGCGGCATCCTGGTCACCGACACCCTGCGCTGCCGCATCGGTATCGACATAACCACCACCGGCACCGCCAGAACCGGCACCACCGCCGCCCGCGCCACCGGTACCCGCGCCGCCAGAGCCTGCGCCACCGGCACCCGTACCACCAGAGCCTGCACCACCGGCACCTGTACCGCCAGAACCGGCACCGCCGCTTCCGTCGCCACCAGTACCATTGGCGTTGCCGCCGCCGGCATCATCATCGCCTTCGTCGCCTTCACCACCTTCACCGCCGCCGGGATCTTCCTCTACCAGACGGGCAAGGAACGGGAATCCGCCTTCCTGCGTGCCAGCGTTACCGCCGATGCCGTCGCCGCCGGGTCCGTCACCACCAGGGCCATCGCCGCCGGGTCCGTCACCGCCAGGGCCGTCACCGCCGGGTCCGTCACCACCGGGGCCGTCGCCGCCTGGGCCGTCACCACCAGTTCCGTCACCGCCAGGACCATTGCCACCATCAGCGTCATTGGCACCCAGAGCACCGGCACCTGCCAGACCCAGACCAATATTGCCGCCCGATGAGGACTCATTGGCTTCGTTGGTTCCTTCACTGGAATTGTCGGCCGAGCCATCGTTTTCGGCGTCACCGTCACCCCCATCGGCATCTCCGTTGGAGGCGTCAGTGCCTGCCAGACCAAGACCTGCAGCCAATGCGCCGGATGTGTTGTCGCCACCATCCGCATCGCCATCAGCGTTCGATCCGGACAGGCCCAGACCAAGACCAAGGCCGAAGGACTCGGCTGCACCGCCGTCACCGCCGGTCGAGTCGCTGTCAGCGCTCGATTCACCGTAGTTGTCCGCGGTGGAATCGCTGTCTGCGTCACCGCCGTCGCCGCCGGTGCTGTCACCGTCAGAGCTGGCGCTTGAATGGCCAAGACCCAGGCTTGCGTTGTAGGCATCGCCCGAGGATGCACCGTCGCCACCGGTTGCAGCACTGTCGGCACTTCCTGAATGACCACCGACGGCCATCGAATGGCTACCGTTAGTGTCGCCATAGGCTTCACCACCATAGCTGCTGCCGCCATCACCCGAGTCGCCGCCATCGTTATTTACGTCGATGCCGTCCTCTGCATAGGCTTCACCACCATTGGCATCGCCATTTTGCGAGAACTCGCCTGAGTTCGAAACTGACGCACTCTCAAGCGTGTCATTGTCTTCCAGGTTTGCATACTGGCTGTTGATGGACGCGAAGTCGTTTCCGGGGCCGTCCAGCGAGATGTCAATGTTGATGTCATCGCCGGGATCGTAATCCAGATCGTCACCGGCCGTGATCACGTCACCAACATCACCTTCAACATCTTCGATATCGACATCGACCTTGTCATCGTCGCGCGGAATCCATTCGCCGCCTGAGAAATCAATATCAACCGATGCGTTGTTGTTGTTGGTGTTACTATCGTCACCACCGTTCGACTGCGAGTTGCTGTCGTTGCCACCATTGGTGTTGCTGTCATTGCCGCCATTGGTGTTGCTGTCGTCGCCACCATTGGTGTTGCTGTCATCACCACCATTGGTGTTGCTGTCGTCGCCTTGCTGCTGCTGTTGTTGCTGCTGCTGTGCGTTCAGGTCATCAACGACCAGATCAATTTCTTCTTCCGATGAGGGTTCGTCTACGACAGGATCCTGGTCATCGATAACTTCCTGGACGTCTGCGATCGGAGCTAGTCTGCGTTCCATAATAAATTCCACTTTTACTGAAGCACCGGACCGCCATTCATCTACAAAGCGGTTACAGGCGCGGTTGAAACAGATTTTACGCACAGGCCGATAAAACGGTCGCTTGTGCGGCAGTTTGATCTTCTGTCTGGTCAGCCCCCCTTTCTCGGCCTAGCCGATTCCATGGCCGCAGAGTTTTCGCTGAAATAAGCGTGCTGCGGGCATGTCAGGTCAGTAAAACTTCGCCAATTGAAGCAGGGTCATGGTTGCAGCGATGCCGGGGCGTGCATAGCTGGCCGAAAGCATTAAATGTGGCAACTCTTTGTTAAAAAAATGGTTTTTTCAGAAAACACTTTTAGACAGAGTATTTTCGATGCGAAACAACCGGCTTCTGATTTGGGAATAATATATGCAAATATTATCAACACTTTATCGCGCAAAACCGGACGAGAAACCTGACCAAAAGTTCTAGAACAAATCCTCAATCTTCCGCGTTCTATTGATAAAATTCGTACTTTCAGTTATGATGAGGTCATAATTTGAATGATTAAGTTACTGTTTCGCGCCGCCTTAATCTGTACCCGATTTGAAACTCAGTGGGTGGCATTTTTGTTAGTTGGGGGAAGGACAATGAATACTTCATTGCAAGATGACTCCCGTGGTCAAATCGAATACCCAGAAGACCTGACGATCGCCTTTATTGGCAAAGAACTGTTTTATTCCAACCAAACTCTCAGAAGCGTGCAAAACGAATTTGGCGTGCACGCATATCGCTATGAATCTCTGGACGCGCTTTTGGCTGTAAGCGACCCCTCTGTGCCAGCCGAGCGCATCGTCGTTGTTGATCAGATGCTGATCGAGGATCTTCTAAACCGACCCGCCGACTATGCCAGGCTGGCCGAAGATGGATGTCTGGCTTTTGCCTATCGCAAGCAAAGCTCTCCCCGTTTTCTTTTCGAACACTGGGATCGGGCGCAGTTCGGCAATATCGGATACCTGCCCATGAATGTGGCCCCGGACGTCTGGCGCGCCATATTGCGATTGCTGATGCACGAAGAACTCCACCTGCCCTGCTTTCTGGCCGACAGCGTCTCGGCCAGGCAGGCGGCAGCAGAAACGCCGGTTGAAAAGCAACCCGTCACCCGGACCCGGTCGCCCGAAAAATTGTTGCTCTACGCCAAACTGACGCGGCGTGAAAAACAGGTTCTGAGGCTGGTCGCCCGCGGAAAGAGCAACAAGGCAATCGCAGCCAAGCTGGGTATAACCGAGCACACTGTGAAACTGCACATGCACAATGTCTCGGGCAAGATCGATGTCAGCAACCGAACGGCAGCGGCTCATTTCTATTTCGAGGTTGCGCCCAATGAAGCGCGAAGTGCCTCTGTTGGATGAAACGTTCGAAACCCGGTTTGACCGGCTTATCCTTTTGGTGGGCCGGTTGAATTATATGTGGACGAACACCGAAAGCCTGCTGATCCATCTGATCGCCGGTTTAACCGGCGCGAACAAGGACGTGGCGGTCATTATCTTTCTGACCCTGAACACCACCCGCGCCCGCATCGATCTGGTCGAGCGCCTGGCCAAGATGGAGGGCCGGCCGGCCGAAATCCGTGATCCGATTCTCGAACACACCCAACGATTGTCCCGGCTGTCGTCGATACGGAACAAGTACAATCACTGCATCTATTCGTTTGATCAGAAAAGCGGGAACCCCAAAACCATCCTGATGCGGATCGCTGATCGCAAGACCGACATCAAGCTCGGACGTGAAGATACTGTGGACGATGAGGCAATGAAGGAGATCGAAGACGTGGTCGCGCAACTCTCGGCAGCGAACAAAGACATCTGGAAATTGATCGGGCAGCTTGGCTTTCCGGTCTGACTGCGGCCTCCTGTGCAAACGCCTGGCAAACCTGCCCCGACAAAAAGAAAGGCGCGCTTTTGAAAGCGCGCCCAATGAAAAAGGGTGATTATGAAAAACTCAACGCCTGAAACAAAAGAGACGCTCACTCGTTAACATCTCCTTTCTGAACGATTTTATTCAACCGATCAGTGATGCAGTTCACATGAGCGACACATTTTCCAAAAATCCTGTGGAGCGCTTTTACGAGCCTGCCGCAGCAATCAGACGGCACGGACCGGGATTATTCGCACAAGGACATGATCAATTGCCAAAGATAGGGCAGGCTGGGCAACTCCAAGGCTCTGTAGACCACGATACCCAGCGCCAGTGCGATCAGACTGAACGATGCAAGAAACATGGCCTGGATGACGGTCACCCAAGGATCGCCGGTCCGAAAGCACCGCTCCAGTTTTGGGCCTACGATTATGTAGTCTGACAGCATCTGATCCGACGGCTCATGTGCATTGTCTGGTTGCTCTGATCTGAGAGGATTCATCAAGATTATGGCCCGACTGTGGCGGTGAGTTGGCGATTTGACCGTATATCCTGCGCACGTTTCGTCGAGGCCTGCAGCCTGGTGCGATGCTTCTTGGGCAAGAAACTGCCCCAGAGAAAAAGCGCCGGCAGCCCCCCGCCGATCACGGCAGAGAGCACTACGGGAAAGCCCCAATTTCAAAGATCAATCACAGATGTTAGTTTGATTTCAACGGACCACTTTCACCGTTCCGTAATCCCCCAAGAGAGAGGGGCTGGCCAAGACCCCCTCATCCAGCCCCTCACACCACCTTCACTCTCTATCATTTGTGAGACGGTGGGTTTCTCCCCTAGGACGCCCGTTCAGGGCGTGAAGGGAGTATATCACATCCTGAGCTGTTAGTCTTTCCACTAATTCTGGGGGGGGCTGGATCACGAGTTCAGAACTAGGTCTAACGCCAGGTGAAATAACATCAGGATGAATGCGTCACTGACAAACCCGAAAGAGTTTTGAGAAAACAGAATTTCCGGGCCTACGTGGGTGCGGCATGCGCGGCTATCCGCCTCGAAGCATGACATCTTCAAATGTGGACGTGCCCATTTTCCAATACCAATGCAAATTGCCTTTGTTTTGCATTGCGTTCCGATTGAACGTTTGTGCTTGTTCTGTGCTATCTTATTTTACGTCTGTTCGGCCGCGGCACGGGCATTTTGATTTCCGCGACTTTAGTTGCGCTTCAACATGGGATTATTGATTTCTTTGAAGCACAATGTTTCACGTCTCTCGGGCTTCAGCATATCAATGGTCGCCGGAGACAAACCCGAAATCCGCATTGTGGACGCGCCCAACGGTATACGAATCGCTCTTCCACAAAGGCTATGTCGCAATAGCCGGCAAGCGCGATGATAGATCACTCCGGCCCCGGTGGCAGGATCAAGCCCAACCACAATCAACAGCTCCCTAAATCACAATTGAAATTCGGCAGTCTCGATCACGATTGCGATGGACCCTGGGAGGCAAATGACATAGGGATCATTTTCGCTCCGATATTGATACTTGGCGCGTATTCAGGCACGGTGGATAGAGCTGAAATTTACAAGATGAAAACCTTAGATCTACCTGCTCAATATATTGCTCTCGACGATTTTGGCGGCCTGCAAACTCTATATGCTGGTTTTGCCGAAGCGGTCGTGGCCAAAGGACACCAGTTATACACCGTTAACAGAGCAAATACGCGACCTCTTCCACATTTTTTAGCTTCGCTGGAGCAGATCGGCGGAGGCATACAATCGCCCCAAACCTTTCGCGTCGCTAACATGCTGCCTCACTCGATGCCGAGGACGCGCAGCCGCGTTCAGCGAGCGCTGCTGAACCAGTTGATCGGTCGCACCAATCTTGAACACGTCGTGTGCTGGAACGCTCCACCTGATTCATATATGCGAACGAGAAATCGTAAATTTGCATTCTACGATCACGGTTTTTCGTCCATAAGAAAAGTGAACAAGTGGCGACAGCAACAGCTGGCCCGAATGAACGGAATCATCAGCGTTTCCGAAGCCAATAAACACTTACTTGAGAACTTGTGGCAGTACAAAGGCGAGGTTCATGTCGTTTGTAACCCTTTACGTCAGGCAATCGCCAATCGTCCCCTGAACAAGAAAAAAACACCGTGTAACGAGATCCGGATCACATGCGCAGCGCGCTTGGTGTCTTTTAAAGGGATCGTCAGCGTGATTCACGCGACTGCTCATCTGCTGGATCGAGGATACCCCGTCAAACTATCTGTCGCCGGGGATGGACCAGAAGCACGCATACTCAAAGAGAAAGCGGAACAACTTTTACCAGAAGAAGCGGTGTCGTTTCTTGGTCTGGTTAAGGACATGGGCGCATTGTTCGATGAGACCGATATTTTCGTCGCGCCGTCGCTCCGCGAACCTTTTGGACTTTCTCCTCTTGAGGCACTGGCTTCGGGCATCCCGACCGTTCTGTCAAACATTGACGGTCATCCCGAAATTCTGCCCTTTGAAGGTGCGGCAACATTGATCGAGCCCGAATTGACCGCCAGCGAATATGCTCAACTGGGATCGACTAACGCGAAACTGCCAAAATACGTTTATTTTCCATCAAGCCAGACAATCGCGGAACCAAAGGCACTCGCGCCAGATGCACTGGTAGAAGCCTTGTCTCAGGTGATCGATTCATATGCTGATCATGCCGATACTGCCTTCGAAGCCGGACGGCAAATACGTAATAAGTGCAGCATAGAAATTTATACGGATAAACTCTTGGATGTTTTTGGAAACGTGTTTTGAGCCTCATATCAAAACGACGCAATCTGCGTACCAGAGCCTCTATGTAACTGTAGCACCTTTCCAATCTCTCCCAGGGTGCTGCGGCTGTTAATCATGGCTGAAACGTGCGTTATCCCCCTCCATTTGGCGCAGACGTGAATTGCAATAAAACCGCTCCGAAAAACGGACAATAGAAACAACCGGTTAATCTCAAAGCGTTTGAAATGGTGCCCCCACACGGACTCGAACCGCGGACCTACTGATTACAAAATTTCCCGAAATCTGCCTCGCATTATGTTAAGGCCCTGTTTTTTCTCAAGAAAAATATCGGACAGAACGTTCCTTTGGGGCCAAAACGGACACTGATCCCGCACAGTTTCGCACAGTTCTGAGGTTTTGCGGACATTCCGGACGCACAGCCCAAGCGCGAGCACATTGAAACTGCCAACGGATCCAAAGCACATCTATAAGTTGAGGACAGATGCCTAACACAAACCGCGACAAATACCTATGCCAGGACTACCGAGATGGAAAGGACATTAACGAGCTTGCTCGTTCATACGGCATCTCAGAACGTCGTGTCGCCCAGATTCTGCGGAAGCAAGGAGTCACACTTCGCGCTCGCAGTTTGACTGAGAAAAAACCGTTGAGCGCCGAACATGCGCGGATCGGTATGCACCTCTACAACTATCGGTTTGATCGCGGAATCGAACCCTACGAGGCTTCATTGCAGATAGGATGGTCAATGCTTAAACTCAGAAAAGTAGAGAAAGGCGTTAGCGAACTCGAACTTCTAGATTTACTGGACATAGCTGCCTACAGCGGCGTCGAATTGGGCGAACTTATCTGCAAATAATAAAGTTCCTAGGTCGGCAAGCTGAAATTGCTTTGCTTGCCGGCCCGAACCCTAAACCTGGATGAACCAAGTCTCAGCTGGTGCTACATTAGGTTAATCAAAACAACGCTACTCTTCTTGGACCTTGTACGACTCAAGTGACGCGGCGTTTTCAATGTCGGTTTTGTACCACCTCATCAACAACAAAATCTCGCCGACCAAATCTTCAAATTCTCTACTGTTGACGTCTAGGAATTCGCCATGCGCAACCTTGTTTCGCCGGCTCACCAAACTCTCATCTATTAGGTTAAACTTGGTTTCATACTTGTCGATCTGTATGCCGACGCTTCTAGCGATGTTGGCGAAAACTGTAGAGGTCAGATTGGATTCAGTATTGATCGCGTCAGTCAACTGAAGTTTTGCTTTGTTTCCAAGCTCTTGCGTGATGAATTCGAATGCCTCAACGTTTAGACGTGATTTCTTCGATTCCACCAGATTGTTGAGTTTCCCTTTCAATCCAAAAACTGCAAAACAGCTCGACAGTTGCCCATAGGTCAGCCCACGACTGGCCACGAACTCAAGGTATCTTTCGGACGAGTTTTTTATGAAACCTTCCCAATGAGCGTACAGCAACGCTATACCGGCCCTCACAAAGTGCCTGCTTTTGTCCCCGGCGGATTTGGACGACACACGGAATGCGCTAATTTCCTTGATACGCCACCCCATCTCTTCGTCCAAAACCTCTTGGAGCTGGTCCAAGGTTCGAATCTTACCCATTGCCGTGGTCTCAGGGCGCGAAAAAATCGACTGCCATTGGCAACAGCCTTGACAACCTAGTCGTGCCCCGAACGCCTCCGCCCGAGTTTTGGCTGAACACCTCGTTGTCCCAAAGAGCCTGGCACTTTGAGACAATGAACGCATTTCGCTGATCGCCAAGTCCCTCTATTGCGTCGATATTTTCAGAAACGCCTTTCGTGGTGACTTCGAATACAGACATAAGGAACTTTCCAGAAAACGCGTTGCCGTTCCACCTTTTGAAAGCATCACTGCCCAAAGCTTCCGCGAGAAATTGGAACGTCCTGTTGAAGGCAGACTCTTCAGATGCATAGTCGAACGCATCGCCTGTTGCCATTTGGAGCAGTGCCCCATCCAAGTACTCGTGGACATCCAAACCAGATTGATACGGGATACCGCGAAACGCAAAAAAGCGTAGCGCTAGCTCAACCCCAAGCTGACTCTCCAAAGCTCTATCCGTCTGGTTTGTGCAAGTTATAAAATTACGATCTTCTGATCTGGCTATGAGCCAGTCGTAGAAGTCGCGGTTAAGAGAAACAGCCATGCTATTTCTCACCTCTTGCTCGGTCAGACCTGCGCCCCCAGTATTGAGCCTTTGGAACAGTTCAAACTTGGCAGTATCATCGCTGTCAGATTTCAAAATCTCAACACGCAAACGCGCGCGCTTGATTTCGAGCTGAAGTGCCCGCCCCAGTCCATCTTCGCCCCCTTCTTCTGAAGGTTCCCAGCGCCGTCCATCAAGGCTCGGTAAAAACCTGGTTCCATTCAAAACCAACGGGCCCAACTCTTCGAACCGGTCGCCTCTCAGATCGCCAGTAAGCTGCAGAACGGTCGAAATTCTCTGCAAACCATCAACTAGCTCCCAAACGCCATCCTCGGATTGGTAGACAAAAATCGGAGGTATAGGGATTCCAAGGATGAGAGATTCAATAAACCTAGTTTTTCGCTCGTCACCCCATCTAAAGAGTCGTTGAAATACCGGATCGATAACAAGCTCTTCATTTTTATAAAGGTTTACAACTTCGCCAATGGACATGTCGTAGCCATCTGTCACCACGATTTTTCTTGCCCGTTTGATTTCTTCGTCCAGCGACATGGCTCACCTCTTCTTTTATCTTTGTTCGGACACTGTGCGTAATTCATCAAAATACGACGGTCACTCTGGCTCTTGACTTAGCGGTTGGCAACCAGATTCTTCGAGCCGGATCGTCAAGAAAATCAATTAAAAACTTTATCTTAACGACAAAGCGTCATCACGAGCGCTACGGGATCGACAATTCGCTGATAGTCTCTAGTCCAACTGATTATGTCTTTCTTTATCTAACCGAAATTCAACCCGAACGTGTGGAAATCGAACAAAGATGACCGATCATTGAGCATATTTGTTGTCTGCAGCCAATTTCACAGACGATTCAGATGAAGGATTGCTGACCAATCGGTCAAAATCTCGCACAGTTTTCGCACAGTTGAGATTCTTAAAAAAAGTTGCTCTACCTGTGCGGACTTAAGATTCTGTTTTAAATGGGAAAAATGGTGCCCCCACACGGACTCGAACCGCGGACCTACTGATTACAAATCAGTTGCTCTACCAGCTGAGCTATAGGGGCACTCATAACTTTGCCTTCTGATCAGGCGAGATCCATTCTTGTCTACGGATCAAGCCAATCGCGCGGCTATGTTACGAAGTTCAGGCGCAACTCGGGATACAATTCTTGATGTACCTTAGGCCGCGCCTGACTGGATGAGCAGGCATATATGGCAAAATTTTCAAGCTCGCAACCCGCTAATTCACCGGCTCGGAAACTCCGTTCTCCAGCTCTGATTTCCACCTTTCAGGCATCAGGGATGCAAGCGGATCATCCCCGTCAAACCTATATATAAAACCAGAAATCCGTTGTTGGCCTATGCAGAAGGGACACAAGCACGACTGCGTTAACCTTGGGCGGCAATCCCCACGATCAACAAATTGCGCTTTGTATGAAGGTAGCCAGGAAACCACCAGCAACTGGGTTCGATCAGAGCCGCATGACCTTAGACATGGTCTGAGGGCTTAGATGATCACTCCCCCGGACATAAAGGCTTCACCGGGCGCCTTCTTCCGTCCCTGTCTCCAAGAATCAGGCCATGACCGCATTCAAATTTTAGACCTATATATTCGCCATATTAGCAATTTGACTGTATTGATCGCAGATTGTAACCCAATCAGCATGACCGCCGGATGGAAGGACATATAACGATGCAGGTGGCCATCCACGCCGGTGCGCACTTCACTGACGAGGGCGGAGTGCTCGGGCTGCTCAAAGCGAACACGCAGGCTATTGGCCAGAACGGGGCAACCTTCTGGGGGCCACGTGCCTACAAGAATACCTTCCGGCCCGCCCTGGGGCCAATTGGCGACCGGCCTCCTGCGGAAGACACAATTGGACGTTTCCAAAACCTGATCCCTAAAGGCCGGTCACTGGATCGCGGCATACTCTCTTGTGCCGATTATATCGGTGAACCCGCCACTGCCATTATGGATGGGCAATATTACCCGCATGCCGGCAAACGGATCGCGCAGATGGATCAGCTTTTTGCGGACGCATCTGTCGAGCTGTTTGTAAGCCTGCGCAATCCCGGAAGCTATATCCCCAAAGTCCTGATGTCCCTCTCCGAGCCCGAGCGGAAACGGGTTATGACGACCACGGATCTCAGCTGCCTGAGCTGGCTGACCATGATCGAAGACCTGCGCGATCTGGCGCCGGAAGTGAACATTACATTGTGGAGCAACGAGGATTCACCCCTGATCTGGGGCGATATCGCGCGTGCTCTGGCCGGATTTCCGGAAAGTGAGCTTTTGACGCAAGAGCACGGCCTGTTGTCGTCGCTCGTCTCCGAGGCGGGGCAGCACGAAATCCGGCAGCTGGAACAACTGAACCTGCCCCCGAATGACCTTCAGATGAAGGCTGGTCTGGCGGCGATCTTTCAGGAATACGCGCTGCCGGACGAAATTGAGGAAGAAGTTGACCTGCCCGGCTGGGATCAGGATGTGGTCAGCGCCTTCACAGAGCTTTACGAACAGGATCTGGCACGACTGCAAACCATGCCAGACATTCGCTTTCTGAAGCCCTGAGGGGATGCGCTACATGCCCAGCGCTTCTTTGTACATCTCCAGAACCGCCTCTTCCTCGGCGATATCATCCTTGTCTCGCTTGCGCAGCGCGATGACTTTGCGCATCACTTTGGTGTCGTAGCCACGCGCCTTGGCTTCGGCCATGACCTCTTTTTGCTGATCGGCAATGTCTTTCTTTTCAGCCTCCAGACGTTCGAACCGCTCAATGAACTGGCGCAGCTCGCCTGCTGTCACGCGGTAGTTGGCTGCGGCCTGATCTTCGGTGATGTCTTCCATCTACGTCTCTCCCAAGGGCTGAAATTGAGGTGCCGGATCACCGGGCAGTTTGCCGGATACATCGCTGCCCGTCTGACCGCAAGCGTGCATTCGGTACGGCAGGCTTGTCTGCCGCGCACTGATCCGCTAAGCGCGGTCACAGTTCACAAAGATGGTGATGGAAACCATGTTCGACATGATCGTCTGGGGCGGGGCCGCCCTGTCTCTGGCCGGGTTGCTTGGTCTTGTCTGGTGCATTCTGCGCGTGATGAAGGCGCGCAAATCCGGCCTGTCCGATGACGAATTACGCGCCGCCGTTCAGGCCGTTCTGCCCTGGAACCTTGCGTCTTTGTTCCTGTCCGTCATTGGATTGATGCTGGTCATCCTTGGCATTTCCTTTGGATGACCAACCGGGTCAAACCGGCATATTGTCGAACCGCGCTTCCAGCGCATCCTCAGCCAGCGCAGCATCCAGCCGCCGTAGCCGCGACGGGATCTGAACGCCCCGCGCCCGCATCTTGTCCAGCACCTTGCTGACACTGGGCTGCAGTGCCAGCCGCGTGTCCAGACATGCACCGTCCAGCTTTTGTTCGAGTTGCTTTGCTTCGGTGTAGAGATCTTGAGCAGTCATTTGCGTCCTCCCACTTAATGCCACTCTGACTGATATACGTAACAGAAATAAGATCAACATGAGACCCGATCGAAGCATCGCAAATTCTTGCTGAGAGACGGCAGAAAACCGGCGATGCATCGCGCCTCGCTTATAGGATAGGCAAACAAAAAGCGGTTTGCCTTGACAGACATCAATTCGTGATTTGGAACTCGCATCACATTCGGCTATCAATATATGAAATCATCCCCACGGAGATCCTCATGACGCCCATTGTGAAAGCCTTCTTCGACCCACAGACTTTTACCGTGTCATATGTGGTACAAGAACCCCAAGGTCAGGCCTGTGCCATTATCGACAGCGTTCTGGATTTCGATCATGCCTCTGGGCGCACCGATACGCATTCGGCGGACCAGATCATTGAGTATGTGCAAGAGCAAGGTCTCAAGGTCGAGTGGATACTGGAAAGCCATGTCCACGCCGATCACCTGTCTGCCGCGCCCTATCTGCAGGAAAAGCTGGGCGGCAAAATCGGGATTGGCGAGAATATCGTCGTCGTGCAGGACACGTTCGGCAAAGTCTTCAACGAAGGGACCGAGTTCCAGCGCGATGGCAGCCAATTCGACGCGCTGTTTGCCGAAGGGTCCAGCTTTCACATCGGGCAGATGCGTGGGGATGTTCTGCACACGCCCGGTCATACTCCGGCCTGTATGACCTATGTCATCGGCGATGCCGCATTTGTGGGGGACACGCTGTTCATGCCCGATTTCGGCACCGCGCGCTGCGACTTCCCCGGGGGGTCGTCTGCGGATCTCTATACTTCGATCCAGAAGATCCTGTCGCTGCCGGATGAGACGCGCATCTATGTCGGCCACGATTACAAAGCTCCCGGTCGGGATGAATATGCGTGGGAGACAACGGTGGGCGAGCAAAAGGCGCTGAACATCCATATCGGTCAGGGCCGCAGCATCGAGGAATTCGTTGAAATGCGCGATGCCCGCGACGCCACACTGTCGATGCCGCGCCTGATCCTGCCCTCCTTGCAGGTCAATATGCGGGCCGGTCAGATGCCGCCTGCTGATGAAAAGGGCGATGTCTTCATGAAAATTCCGGTCAACAAGCTGTAAGACCCAAAGAAAAGAGGAACCGACTATGATGATCGAATGGTTCTGGGGCGTTGCAGGAGGGCTGCTGATCGGCCTGGGTGCCGCCGTCTACCTGCTGTGTAATGGGCGCATCATGGGCGCCAGCGGCATTCTCGGCGGGCTGCTGGAACGCAGCGACCGTAGTGTGATGGCCGAACGACTGGCGTTTCTGGCCGGGCTGATCGGGATGCCGTTTCTGCTGCGTCCGTTGATCGCACCGCAGACACAGACTCATCTGACGGGCGATCTGGCCATTGTGATCATGGCCGGGCTGCTGGTGGGCGTGGGGACCCGTATCGCCAATGGCTGCACGTCCGGGCATGGGGTCTGCGGCATATCCCGGTTCTCGTTGCGGGGTATTGTCGCCACCGTGTTCTATATTCTTGCAGGCGGGCTGACGGTCGTTCTGTTTCGCCATACTTTGGGGGTGATCTGATGCGCGGTCTGTTTGCATTTCTCGCCGGATCTCTGTTCGGCACCGGGCTTTTGATTTCGGGCATGACCGACACCACCAAAGTTCAGGGCTGGCTGGACGTCTTCGGCAACTGGGACCCGACCCTGGCCTTCGTCATGGGCGGTGCGATATTGCCGATGCTGGTGGCCTGGCGCCTGACCCGCAAGGGTGCGCCAGTGGTGGGCGGTGCCTTTCCAACGCCGCCCCGGGTCGAACTTGATCGGCGGTTGATCGTCGGCTCGGTGCTGTTCGGCGTCGGCTGGGGATTGGCCGGTCTGTGCCCCGGCCCGGCGATGGCCTCGCTCAGCTATGGCGGAGTTGGCGGGATTGTGTTCCTGAGTGCGATGATTGCGGGCATGTTTGCTGCTCCGAAAGTGGGGGCGCAACTGGACAGGATGGCAAACGCGGCCTAAGCAACTGTCATGGAGATTCGACCGATTACCCCCCGCTATGCCGTCTCGCCTCAGATCACGGTCGAGGACGTGCCAGCCATTGCCGAGGCAGGATTTGTCAAGGTGATCTGCAACCGTCCCAATGTCGAGGTACCACCAGATCAGCAATCCGATGCGATCGGTCAGGCCGTGCGTGACGCCGGGATGGAATATGAGGTGCTGGAACTGACACACCAGACGATGACACCGGAAAACGTCGCCCTGCAGCGTGACATGGCCGAGAATTGCAGCGGGCCTGTGCTGGCCTATTGCGCCTCGGGCACAAGGTGTTCGGTGGTCTGGGCATTGGGACAATGCGACCGGCTGAGCACTGACGATATCCTGGATGCGACCAGCAAGGCGGGCTACGCGCTGGATGGCCTGCGCCCGGCGCTGGATCAGATGAGAGGTCAGGGCTGAGGTCCTCAGCCCTCCCCTTCCTCGCCTGAAATACGGGCGAGTTGCGAAATCTCCGAAATCAACTGATCTGAGCCCATCGCCAACATGTCCCCTGCATCGGATGGATGGGCAATATCCAGACCATCCACCGTCTCGACGCTGTTCAATGCGGATTGCGCACTTCCGGTATCATGCAACGCGCCGGTCTGGCTGGCCATAAATGGCTGCGGCTCAACATGGGTCAGAGCCGCAGCCTGATGTTCGTTGATCCGAACGGCCCGCATACCGCCGCATTGCCCCAGCCGCCCAACCGCCAGCCGGCCCCGTTCGATGGTCAGAACCTGAACCTTGTCCAGCTTTGAGCCGGTCAGCGGCAGAACGTCTCCAACCGCCAGCGCGGACAAGTCGGTCAATGGCAGAGAGATACGGGACAGCACAGCCGTCAATTCGGCCCGCATAACCCCTGACGCCTGCTCCAGATTTCGCCCAGCGGAATCCGCCTGCGCGGCCTGCCCGTCGTCAGATGGCGGTGGGTCAGGCAGCACAAAGCAGATCTCGCCTTGCTGCGCCCCACCGGCCAGTTCAACCGTCAGTTCCGCCACGCGATATCGATCATCCGCCATGGCAAGCGTCAACGCACGTACAGTCTCAGCCCGGGTACTATATTCAAAACCCGTCAGTATTTCCGCATCCACCGGGGCCTCAACAAGCGCGCAGGCACGGCCCATCATATCTTCGAATAGCGGTGCCGCCATCGCCGCATCCGTATCGGTAAAGGCGCGATCTGAGGGCGCACCAGAAGTCACCATCCCAATAGTCTGCTGCTGAACGATTGCCGAAACGCATCCCGGATCCAGACATATCGCCGCCGGCCCCGCCTGTGTGGTTGAAAAAACCAACAACAACCAGCCGTCCGGCACCTTATCGGCCAAATCCGCCTGTGCACGGCTGGACTGCTTCGCACCAATTACCGACAGGGGCAGCCCAAACCCCTCACCCGCAGCCCGTGCCAGACCCAGCCGCAGGGCACGCAGAATCGATCGGGGCGGCTCGGCCACACCTTCCTGCCCTGCCGAAAGCTTCCGCGCCAAAGCTGTGTTGGCCTGACCTGTCATCGTTCGATTCCGCCATCTGTCGATCTTCCACCCTAGGTGTAGACCGCCGAGCGTTACGAATATCTTTATACGGTCGTTATTGCGCTGCCTGCCGATAGGCCAGCGGCAGGCTGACCCGGAAACCCGCACCGCCCTGCCCCGGCAGATAAGTAACCTCACCCCCGAGGCGCTGCATGATCTCGCGACAGATCGCCAGACCCAGCCCTGCACCGCCCGCCTTGTCCGATCCGACGCGGGCGAATTTCTCGAACACCATCGATTGCGCCTCAAGCGGGATGCCGCTGCCATTGTCGATGAAATCGATCACCACCTGCCCGCCCACATCATGCGCGGAAATGGTCAGCACCGGTTCAGCCGCATTGCAGTATTTCTGCGCGTTCGAGATCAGATTGATGAACACCTGCCCCAGCCGATCCAGATCGGTGTGCAGCTGAATGCGTTCGGTCGGTCGCACGCGTTTGACCGCCAGTTTCCGCTCGCCACCCGCCAGCGCGCTCGATACTGCACGATCCAGAACCTGGCTCAAAGTCGCATCGCCCATGTTCAGACTGACCTGACCACTTTCCAGCACGCTCAGATCCAGAAGGTCATCCAGAAGGCGGGTCAGACGCAGCGCCTCGTCATGAATAATCGCGGCATAGCGGGTCTGCTCCGCATCGCTCAGACCATCGCTGTCGCGCATGATTTCCGAGAACGCGCGGATCGAGGTCATCGGAGTTCGCAATTCGTGACTGACCTGACTGAGAAAGGCATCCTTCTGCATCGAAACCTGAGTCAGTTTCGCATTCGCTTCACGCAATTGCCGGGCGGTGCGGCTGAGCTCGGTCGATTTCGCCTCAAGCTGGCCGGAATATTCAAGCAATTGGGCGGATTCGTCGGCCACCGCCAGCAGGTCCTCGACCGAGACCGAGGCACCGCCAACGATCTGACCGATCATCGCATGCGCGGTTGCCGCACCGACCGAGCCGCTCAACTCACGCTCGAGGCGTTCCAGAAACTGCGGCGTGGGTTCCGGCAGGCGTCCGGGGCGGCCATTCTGGCGTTCGGCCTCGGCCTGAAAGAACTCCTGCGCGGGCAGCGTGCCCAGAATCCGCTGGGTCATGATCATCAGGTCTTCGCTCTGCGCCACCGATCCGCTCCAGCCTCGCGGGGCAACAGAGTGATCGAAAACATTGACGAATTGCGCGCCCTGCAGACGCTCAAGGGGGCTGGGGAAGCTGAGCATCGAAGCAACGCAGAAGGCAATGGTATTCAACGACAAAGACCACATGACCGTGTGCACCATCGGATCGATTCCTTCGATCCCGAACAGGGCCTGCGGGCGCAGCCAGCCCCAGCCGAAGGGGCCGTTCTCGATCACCGACAAGGGGATCAGCCCACCGCCCATGCCGGGCAGCAGCAGGGTGTATATCCACAGGAAGAACCCGACGCTCAGCCCGACCAGCGCGCCGGTGCGGGTCGCCCCGCGCCAGAACAGACCACCCACGAGCGCAGGCAAAATCTGTGAAATCCCAGCAAAAGCCACCAACCCGATTGACGCCAACGCCGCACCGCCACCGGATAGCCGATAGTAGAAAAAGCCCAGCGCCATGATGACGGCAATCGACACCCGCCGCGCCATCAACACGATTGTCCGCACATCCCCCGAGATCGAGCCCGTGCCCTCTTGGGTATTCAGCCAGATCGGCATGACCACGTGATTTGACACCATGGTCGACAGCGCCATCGCCGTCACGATGACCATCGACGTGGCCGACGAAAAGCCACCAATGAAGGACAGCATCGCCAGCCAGTCATTGCCCTGAGACAGCGGCACCGTCAGCACGAACAAATCCGGGTTCGACCCTTCCGGCAACAGGTCCAGCCCAACCACGGCAATCGGCACCACAAACAGGCTCATCAACAGCAGATACAGCGGAAAAGCCCAGGCTGCGGTGCGCAGATGGCTCTCGTCGTCGTTTTCAACGACCATCACCTGAAACATTCGCGGCAGGCAGACGAAGGCAGCTGCCGAAAGGAATATGAACGTGGTCCAGCGCCCCGCATTCACATGCCACTGACCGATTTCCGAGGCATCGATCCGGTCCATCATCGGCCCGATCCCACCGGCAACGCCCCAGACCACGAAGATACCAACCGCCAGCAGGGCAAACAGCTTGACCACCGATTCCAGCGCGATGGCCGTGACAACACCATGGTGCCGCTCATTCGCGTCCAGATTCCGGGTGCCGAACAGGATGGCAAACACCGCCAGCCCCGTGGCCACCCAGAACACGCTGGACCCTTCGCGATACAGACCGGTTGGGTCTGCCTCGGCAAAGATCGAGAAGGACAGCGTGATCGACTGCAACTGCAGCGCGATGTAAGGCGTACCGCCCAGAACGGCCAGAATGGTCACGCAGACCGCCAGCGTATTGGACTTGCCGTAACGAGATGAGATCAGGTCAGCGATTGAGGTCACACGCTGGCTGCGTCCAATCCGCACCAGCTTGCGCAGACCCCACCACCAGCTGACCATCACCAGTGTTGGCCCCAGATAGATGGTTACGAATTCCAGCCCCGACCGTGCGGCGTTTCCGACAGCGCCGTAGAAGGTCCAGGCGGTGCAGTAGATCGACAGCGACAGGGTATAGATCAGCGGTGAACGCAGCCACTTCCCGCCGCCGCGCGCGGCAAGCCGGTCAGCGGCAAAGGCTACACCGAAAAGCAGCACGACATAGCCCAGACAAACCAGAATCAGAACGTTCAGCGTTGCCATGGCTCTGCCTCGGGTTCGGCATTTTCACGCGCCGCCATACGTCTGGCGGCAAATCCGAAGATCAGGCTGATCAGGATCAGAACACCCCAGCACGCGAAGATATAGAACATCGCCGCCGACAGCGGCAGCGCCTCGGCCTCCTGACTGCTATCCGGCCACAGCAATGGCAGCGCCAGCATCGCCGCGCCCAGAAACGGCAGCAGCCGTGCCGCATCGGCCAGCCTGCGCCGGCGATAGCTTTGGCGTTCCAGAAACAGCGACGGCCGAACCGGCGCGGCGGACTCCTTGCCCTCGTCTGGCAGGCTCATGACCGCGAGGCCTGAGCGTGCAGGTCGCGCACCGCCGTCAGAACCTCGGTATTCGAGAACGGTTTGGTCATGAAGCGACTGACCCCGGCCTGTTCCGCCATCTCGCGATCGCGGGACTGGCCGCGCGCGGTGAGCATCAGAACCGGCAGGCCCCGCATCTCATCGTGCTCGCGCAGATCCCGCAAAATATCCATCCCGCTTTTACCCGGCAGCATCACATCCAGAATGACCAGATCGGGCCGGGCTGCCAGCACCACCTGAACCGCATCCGTACCCTCGGCATGGGTTTCAACCTGCCAGCCCTCGCGCGTCAGCAGAAACCGGATCGCCTCGGTGATGTTGGGCTCATCCTCGATCAACAGAACCTTACGGCTCATATTTGCAATTCCTCCCCATGACCGATCGCACACGCGGCCACCTGTCTTGCCCAGATTAAGCGCTCTGTCTGGAAACTGTCAAAACCCTTCGCTCAGGATCGAAGGCTCGCGGCGGACGTTGCAGTCACGTTTCGGACAGATGCGGCAACTCGCCCCCGCCTGCGCCGAAGACTCGGACGGTTGCATCGTATCTTCGATTGGCAGCACCAGCATGGTCGAACGATACGCCGGCTCCTGCCCGAAAACAGTGACCGGTTGGGGCGTGGCGATGGCAAAGCACTCGAACTCAGCCGCCGTCCTCCCCAGCTGAACCATACGTTTGCGGATCGGCACCAGAGGGCGGTTCAGGGCCGTGAACAACGGCCACAGCGGGCAGGCTTCGCCATGACGTGGCAGCGCAAATCCCGGCGTCGGCTTGTAGAGCAACACGCTGCCCGATGCGTCACAAATGACCAGACCCGCCGGGCGCGCCAATGTCCCCTCGGGCAGAAACGCCAACCGTCGCAGCACCGTCGCCAGATCGACGGAAAACGCCGTGGCAAGGGCCAGCGGGTCAGTTCTGGACGCATCCAATGCGGCCTCGACCTGCTCCAGCGGCATGGCCCGCGCATCCGCGGCGTAGAGATCCAGCAGCTCGGTGGCAACCGTCCGGGCTGCGGTCGAATCCAACTGCTCCAGAGACACGTCAGCGCTTTGCGACCCGGCTTCGATTTCCGGGAAGTGAAACCCTTGTTCGGCAAAAAACGCCTCGACCGCGTCCAGCGGGACGCCTCGCAGGTCACCCTGCCCCTCGCTGTCGTCCAGATAGGTCACCAACGCCTTGGAGCTTTCGGCCAGCCGTTCCGCATCCTGATGCAGATTGCTGTGAAAGCGGTCCCGCCACGCGGCCTCGATCTCGCCGGGCTCGGCCAGAATGGCGGCGGTGGAGCGGATCGCGGCGGCGGTCGACAGCACTTCGTGCATGGATGCCGCCAGGTGCGGGTCGTGGGTCAACCGGTCCGACAGGGTTTCGACGGTCCGCTCCAATGAAACCACGCGGCGGTGCATCTGCGCCAGAACACCGGACCAGCCGGGAAACCGTCCGGCAAACTCCTCAAGCCCATCCAATTCGGCCTGCTGGCCCACCGCATCCGCCGCCGCCTCGCGCAGCGCGGCGATCAGCGTCGCCTCGATCCCTTGCGTCAGTAGCGACGGCTCGACCGACAGCGCCGAGGCGATATCGACCAGCAGCTTGCCCCCGATGCGGCGGCGATTGTGCTCGATCAGGTTCAGATATGAGGCCGAAATCCCCACCTGCCGCGCCAGTTCGGCCTGACGCAACCCCGAAATCTGCCGCCTTTCGCGTATCCGGCTGCCGGTCAGAGTGTCTCGCATCGCCGCTGGACCTTTGAAACTGTCATATAGTTTTTCAGAATTAGCTTATGATTTTTAACAGTTGTCCCGGTATTTTCAAAGCAGATTTACAACTTTGACAAATGCCGATGAACGGAGGTGACCAAACCTGCGTCCCTCCCCTTCTCTTTCTGCAAAATACGCGTCACCATAGGTATATGAGCGATCCCGCCTTCGAATATGCCCCCATCGGCCTTGTCGAGTTGGAAAATCGGATTATACGCCGTTGCAATCTGCAATTCGCGCGGACCTTCGGCGGGGATGAGGCCGACTATCGCAACATGCCCCTGCTGCACCTTTACCCATCGGTCGCCGACTGGGAGCGGATCGGTGCGCGCAGCTTGCAGGTGATGCGCGATACCGGCTATTACACCGACGAACGGGTCATGCGCCGCCGCGATGGAGATCTGTTCTGGTGCCGCGCGCGCGGGCGGTCGCTGACACCCGATGACCCTTTCCGCCACGGAATCTGGAGCTTCTCTGACATCTCCGAAGAACGCCCGCTGGTCGAACTGACGGCGCGCGAGCGCGAAGTAGCGATCCTGTCCTGCCGGGGCCTGTCGGCCAAGGAGATCGGCGTTGAGCTGGGTCTGAGCTATCGCACGATCGAAGCCTACCGTGCCCGGTTGCTGGAAAAATTCGGTGCCCGGAAACTGCCCGAACTGGTGGCCAAACTGTCAGGGACGCCTTTGTAAGCGCCAGCGCGTTCGAAACCGACCGCGAAACCCCCGGATTTTCAGGTCGAAACGACGCTTTTCATGGCGGTCCGCTTAGCATATAACCCAGCGTAATCAAACCAAGCCCGCGAAAACAGACGGGCATAGGGGAACCTTCGAGGACACTCATGACAGATACCAAACACGAAGCGGATGTGGCGTTCATCAAGGCACTGGCCGAATTGCTGCGCGAGAACGATCTGACCGAGTTGCAGGTCAAACGCGAATATGGCGAGGAAGACAGCCTGAATGTCCGCGTCAGCCGCATGTCGCAGACCGTCGCTGCCCCGGTTCAGGTTGCGGTTCCGGCTGCAGCACCTGCCGCAGCACCTGCACCGGCCGCCGCCGAGGCGCCCGCAGCGGTGGATGATCCCGCCAGCCACCCCGGCGCGGTCACTTCGCCCATGGTCGGCACCGTCTACATGCAGCCCGAACCGGGCGCGCCCGCGTTTATCAGTGTCGGGGCCTCAGTCTCGGAAGGCGACACGCTGCTGATCGTCGAGGCGATGAAGACCATGAACCACATCCACGCGCCCAAATCGGGCACCATCAAGCGCATTCTGGTCGGCGATGGCGACGCTGTGGAGTTCGGCACGCCTCTGGTCATCGTTGAGTAAGGCGGGCCCATGTTCGACAAAATCCTGATTGCCAACCGAGGCGAGATTGCCCTGCGCGTGATCCGCGCCGCGCGCGAGATGGGGATCAAGACGGTTGCCGTGCATTCGACCGCCGACAGCGACGCGATGCATGTGCGCATGGCCGACGAATCGGTCTGCATCGGCCCGCCGCCCAGCCCGCAAAGCTATCTGTCGGTGCCCGCGATCATCTCGGCCTGCGAAATCACCGGCGCACAGGCGATCCACCCCGGCTATGGCTTTCTGTCCGAGAATGCCGAGTTCGTGCAGATCGTCGAGGACCACGGCATCACCTTCATCGGCCCCACCGCCGAACATATCCGCGTGATGGGCGACAAGATCACCGCGAAAGACACGATGAAGGCGCTGGGTGTGCCCTGCGTTCCGGGCTCGGACGGTGGCGTTCCCAATCTGGCCGAGGCCAGGCGCATCGGTGAGGAATTCGGCTATCCCGTTATCATCAAGGCCACTGCCGGTGGCGGCGGTCGCGGCATGAAAGTCGCGATGAACGCCTATGAGATGGAAAGCGCCTTCATGACCGCACGCGCCGAGGGCAAAGCCGCCTTTGGCAATGACGAGGTCTATATCGAGAAATACCTGACCACACCGCGCCATATCGAGATTCAGGTCTTTGGCGATGGCAAGGGCAAGGCGGTACATCTGGGCGAACGCGACTGTTCGTTGCAGCGCCGCCACCAGAAGGTATTCGAAGAGGCCCCCGGCCCCTGCATCACCCCGGAAGAACGCGCCAGGATCGGTAAAATCTGTGCCGACGCCGTGGCCAAGATCAATTATATCGGCGCGGGCACCATCGAGTTTCTGTATGAAAATGGCGAGTTCTATTTCATCGAAATGAACACCCGCCTGCAGGTGGAGCACCCCGTCACCGAAGGCATCTTCGGCGTCGATCTGGTGCGCGAGCAAATTCTCGTCGCCGCTGGCGAAGACATGTCGTTTGGGCAGGATGATCTTGAGATCAACGGCCACGCCATCGAGGTTCGGATCAACGCTGAAAAACTGCCCAACTTCTCGCCCTGCCCGGGCAAGATCAGCGCCTATCACGCGCCCGGCGGTCTGGGTGTGCGCATGGATTCAGCGCTTTATGACGGCTACTCGATCCCGCCCTACTATGACTCGCTAATCGCCAAACTGATCGTTCAGGGCCGCGACCGGGCCGAGGCGCTGGCGCGTCTGGATCGCGCGTTGGGAGAGCTGATCGTCGACGGCATCGACACCACCGTTCCCCTGTTCCACGCGCTACTGCAAGAGCCTGATATCCACAGCGGAAACTATAACATCCACTGGCTGGAGAAGTGGCTTGCGGAGAACATGGCCCAATAAGAACACGGGGTTGGAGGGCGACCGCCTTCCGGCCCCCGGGCATCCGGCATGAGCCTTTCCCCCGAACTTCTGCTGCATGGCTATTCCATCGGAATATTTCCGATGGCCGAACACCGTGACGACCCCGAACTGTTCTGGGTCGATCCCAAGTTTCGCGGCGTGTTCCCACTGGACGGTTTCCATATCTCGCGCAGTCTGGCGCGGCGCATTCGGACATGTGGGTTCACGATCAGCATCAATCACGACTTTGCGGGCGTGGTGGATGGCTGCGCCGACCGTGCGGACACTTGGATCAACCCCGAACTGCGTCGGCTTTATCAGGAACTGCACAAGAGCAGCCATGCCCACTCACTGGAGGTCTGGGACCAGGGTGTCCTGATCGGCGGGGTTTATGGCGTGGTTCTGGGCGCTGCTTTTTTCGGCGAAAGCATGTTCTCGCGCCGCACGGACGCATCAAAAATCGCACTGGCATATCTGGTAGACCGACTGCGTCAGGCCGGGTTTGTCCTGTTTGACACACAGTTTCTGACCGCTCATCTCGCCTCACTGGGCGCTATCGAGATCCCGCGCGCAGCCTATCACCGCGAATTGAAGCGGGCGCTTGAGGTCGATGCGGATTTCACCGCCGAACTACGGCAAACACCTCAGGGCGTCATACAGCGGATCACCCAGACATCGTAACGCGCATGATCCAGCGCGTTCAGCGCCGGAGAAGTGGCGATCATCCAGCCATCGAACAGTTGCTGCGCCTTGCCCTGCTCCCAAATGGTCAGATAGGCAAAGGCGTCGCCGGTGGGGTTCTCTGCCGGAAAGCGGCAATCACCCAAGGCGACATCCAGACCGAACACAGTCGCTGTCTGCCCGTTCAACACCTCGACATCGACCGTCTGGCCGCTGACTTTGTCCAGTCCGCGCAACATCGCGCCTGGTCCGGATTCGACCTTCTGCTGGGCCGAGGCCACACCAGCCGACAGTAGTACAGCCATCAGAGCCGTGCGGATCATTCGCTGCCGTCCCCGGCCACGAACTTCACCAGCAACGAGATCAGGCTCACCGCACCTTGCGTGTCCGTAATCTCGTCACCTGCCTCGAAATAGAACGGAGAGCCGCCCGGCATTACCTCGACAAAATTGCCACCCAGCAGCCCCTCGGACGAGATCACGATCGCGCTGTCATCGGGGATCAGAATACCATCGGCCACGGAAAACCGTGTATCCGCGCGATAGGTATCAGCGTTCAGTGTAACACCAGTCACCGTCCCGATCTTGACACCCGCAAGCCGCACATCTGTACCGACCCCCACGCCCTCAAGCGAGCGGAAGGACGCGCCAAGCTCGTATCCGGCACTGGATTGGGACAGGCCGGTGGACTGGCTGGCATAGACGCCAAACGCGACGGCGCAGGCCAGCACGACCCCGCCGACAACAACTTCGGTCTTGGTATGAGCAGACATCGCTTATTCCGGGCTCCACGCCTCGTAATCGCTGCGCTCAACCGGGTCGGGACGACGCAGCGACCCCGCCGGTGCATAGGCAAGCGCAGTTCCGGTCAGGTTTTCCTGATGCGGCTTTTCCCAGGACTTGTGCGCCAAGGGCTTGTCGGTGGGTGGCTCGTCCCAGGTGCGGTGCAGCCAGCCATGCCAGTCAGGATCAATCCGGCTGGCCTCGGCCTCACCATTGAAGATCACCCAGCGCTTGCTGTCGTCGGCAGTGCGATAAAACACATTACCTTCATTGTCTTCGCCGACCTTCACGCCCTTGCGCGCAGTGAAGATCTGCGTATTCAGGGTGGCTCCGTTCCACCAGGTCACGGCCCGCAAAAGACTGTTCAGGATACCCATCGGCTGCCTCCGGCATTTCTGTTCCCGCAGATATGGACCAAAGGCACGCCAAGGTCCAGTGCCTCGGGGCGGGTCTGCGTCATTCCGGCAGAATAGCGGTCACTTCAATTTCGATACGGTACTTGGGGTCGATCAGACCGCACTCAATCATCGTCGCTGCGGGCGGGTTTTCTCCGAATGTCTCGGCCAGCAAAGGCCAGCAAGGTGCAAACTCGGCACGATCCGGCAACATGTAGGTCACACGCACCACATCCGCGAACGAAGCCCCTGCTTCGGCCAGTGCGCCTTGGATAGTCGCCAGCGCCGAACGGCACTGTTCGACAACCGTATCGCCCTGCCCCACGGTGCCGGCCACATGCACCCAGCCGCCCGCCACAACGGCCCGGCAATACCCTACCTTGGCCTCAAACTCGCCGCCGGAAGATATGCGCCTGATTGTCATGATGCACCTCTCAATAAACGCATGTGATTGTGGAAAGCGCGCTGCAATTGCGAGGCTCTGCCTCGCGCTCCGGAATACTTTTAGCCAGATGAAGAACGAATCCCCAGCTTCATCTGGCCCCAAATATCTCGGGGGAGTCGCGGCTTGCCGCGGCGGGGGCAGAGCCCCCTACCCGCACTATTCAAGGCTATCCAATGGGATGCTGCAACCGATCAGCCAGCCGACGCTGATTCAGCTGTATCCGCATAGATGATCAACGGCTGGGACTCGGATGTCACGGCCTCTTCATTGACCACCACTTCGGTCACGTTCTTCATGCCCGGAAGTTCAAACATCGTGTCCAGCAGGATGTCTTCGAGGATCGAACGCAGGCCGCGCGCACCGGTCTTGCGCTCGATCGCCTTCTTGGCAATCGCCTTCAACGCATCATCGGTAAAGGCCAGTTCTGCATCTTCCAGCTCGAACAGGCGCTGGTATTGCTTGACCAGAGCGTTCTTCGGGCTGGTCAGAATGGTAACCAGTGCATCCTCGTCCAGATCTTCCAGCGTCGCCAGAACCGGCAAGCGGCCGACAAATTCCGGGATCAGCCCGAATTTCAGCAGGTCTTCCGGCTCCAGATCCTTGAAAATCTCACCCACGCCGCGTTCATCATTGTCGCGCACATCGGCACCAAAACCCATGGCCGAGCCCTTGCCACGCTGCGCGATGATTTTGTCCAGCCCCGCAAAGGCACCGCCGCAGATGAACAGGATATTTGTGGTATCCACCTGCAGGAATTCCTGCTGCGGATGTTTGCGCCCGCCCTGCGGCGGAACGCTGGCGACTGTGCCTTCCATCAGTTTCAGCAAAGCCTGCTGTACGCCTTCGCCCGAAACGTCGCGGGTGATCGAAGGGTTCTCGGACTTGCGCGTGATCTTGTCGACCTCGTCGATATAGACGATACCGCGCTGCGCGCGTTCAACGTTGTATTCGCTGGCCTGCAGCAGCTTGAGAATGATGTTCTCGACGTCCTCACCCACATAACCGGCTTCGGTCAGCGTGGTCGCATCCGCCATGGTAAACGGCACATCCAGAATACGGGCCAGCGTCTGCGCCAGCAGAGTCTTACCGCAGCCGGTGGGGCCGATCAGCAGGATGTTGGACTTGGCCAATTCGATATCGCTGCCCGCCTTCTGGGCGTGATTCAGACGTTTGTAATGGTTGTGCACCGCCACCGACAGAACGCGCTTGGCGGTGGCCTGACCGATCACGTAATCGTCCAACACCTCACAGATATCCTTGGGCGTCGGCACGCCGTCCGAGGATTTCAGGCCGCTGGCCTTGGTCTCTTCACGGATGATATCCATGCAGAGCTCGACACACTCATCGCAGATGAACACGGTCGGGCCCGCGATCAGCTTCCGCACCTCATGCTGGCTTTTGCCGCAGAAGCTGCAGTAGAGCGTATTTTTGCCGTCACCACCTGAATTGGTCGCCATGATTTACCCCTCGGGCTCCGTCTCAGCGGCCCTGTGCAGGGCCGCGCTTGCCGTCAATGCCTGCAGCTTAGGCCAGCGGTCTGGCAGCTACAATCTCAAAATCATCCCTCACGCCGGAAGCGCGCGGTTTTGAACTCAGTCTTCGTCACCGTCCATCTTGGCCCGATTTTCGACGATCTCGTCGATGTGACCCCATTCCTTGGCCTCTTCCGGGCTCATGAAATTGTCACGATCCAGCGCTTTTTCAACCGCCTTTTTGGTCTGCCCGGTATGGCGCACATAGATATCATACAGGCGATCCTTCAGTTTTTGCGTCTCGGCCGCGTGGATCATGATATCGCTGGCCTGACCCTGATATCCGCCGCTGGGCTGGTGTACCATGATGCGGCTGTTGGGCAGCGAAAAGCGCATCCCCTTCTCACCACCTGCCAGCAGAACCGACCCCATCGAGGCCGCCTGACCGATCACCAATGTGGAACATTTCGGCTTAATATACTGCATTGTGTCGTAAATCGACAGGCCGCTGGTCACCACACCGCCGGGAGAATTGATGTAGATCGAGATCTCTTTGCTCGGGTTTTCCGCCTCAAGATGCAGCAGTTGGGCGACGACCAGATGGCTCATGCCGTCATGGATCGGGCCGTTGATGAAGATGATCCGCTCTTTCAGAAGGCGCGAGAAGATGTCATATGCGCGTTCGCCCCGGCTGGTCTGCTCGACGACCATGGGGACGAGTGTGTTCATGTATGTGTCAACTGGATCGAACATAGGGAACCTGCCTGCTTTGGTGTTGATCGGGACATTACCCGAAGAAGAGTTACCCGAGTCTTAGTGCCGCCACCGGAGGGCTGCAAGGGGGGCCGCGCGTTCATCAACGCCTGAGGCTTTAAGAGCGGGCTACCAGTCCGATCGCGTTCACGGCGCACACGCGTATTCGTGTTCTATACATCACGTTATTTTGATCCATGCATATGGAAAAACATGCCTGAATTCTGTACTTACATTCATTACCATACAGATTGCCCCAGGCTGCCTGCAGATGGTGCGGAACTCTGGCAAGGATTACGAATATGGCTCTTTCTCAGCTGTCGACGGATATGTCGCCCGAGGATATGGACCAGATGGTCGAAAACGCGACGCGGGCGTCGAATTTCCTCAAGGCAATCAGTCATGAAGGGCGTCTGATGATCCTCTGCCACCTGGTCTCGGGCGAGAAATCGGTGACCGAGTTGGAAAGGCTTCTGTCAGCCCGGCAGGCCGCCGTCTCACAACAGTTGTCACGTCTCCGGCTTGAAGGACTGGTTGTGCCCCGGCGCGAGGGTAAAGCGATTTACTACCGTCTGGCGGATGACCGCCCTGCCCGCATGCTTGAGGTGGTTTATGAGCTTTTCTGCAGTTCTGATCAGCCCTGACCGCCCACAAAATTTCTCCTGTCTAGGGATGAACTTACCTCTTAATCCCGGTCAATTGCTGGGCAAATATGTTTGTGTTAGTCCGCCCGTTCTCAGCCCGGTAAAACCTGTGGCCGTATGTTTGAAAAGCTGCTAGGCAAAGCGAAATAAACACTTATGGAGTTCTCGATGATCCGTGCATTCATGATCGGCCTGGCCCTGTTCACTCTGACCGCCTGCGAAACTGCAAAAGGGGCCGGCAAAGACATCGAAAAGGCCGGCGACGCCATTCAAAACGCAGCTGAGGACGTTCAGGAGAACATCTGACCCATTCCAATATATTGCGGCATTGATGCAACACGCCGCAATATGCTGTTGCCGCAGCATCAAAATGCGATTATTATACTCGCACAGGTGCATAGACGCGGCATTGCATTTCTGACGATCAAACGGGGATTTTTCGCTCATGCGAAAAATCCCCGTTCTCATTTGAAGGGTGGTGGTGCGTAGTAGCCTGTAGGAACCTGTGGTTCGGAAAAAGGAAAAGGCGTCAGGTGCTCAGACGCGGTCTTTGCATGCATCCTTGCGGACACTCCTGACGCCTTGCCGGTTCGATCCGCCCGAGGGGCATCTCGATCCAGTTGCCGCAATCCCCGAAAGGACATTGGCCACTGCCACACGCGCAATGTCGCGTCGCAGTCCGCTTGGACCTTCTGAGAGGCTGATCACCTGACCCGAACCGAAGCCCGGATCACCTGATCCACCACCGGTAAGCCATTGCAACCAAGAACAAATCCTAAAATCCGTCTTCGTCGCGGCGGCCCCCTTGGCCTTTGCGTCCCGCCCCTGTTCCGAAGAACTGAAGCAGTGATCAGACTTTTGCATCAGCGCCCTGATCCGGCAAGAAAATAGCACTGCAGCATGAAAATTAGACGGGGATAAACTGTTGATATCCGGCGGGAGAGCCATGTGGACAACTCGGAATATCGCGCAGCGCGGCAGGGTTGTGAGGGGATAAGTCCAGACTTTAAAAGCCACCCCGAATTTCACCACTTTCTGCACCTGCAAAGGCCCCGCGCGGCTCGTTAGGGGCGAATTGTCCGAGTTGTACAACACTCAGACCCCCAATCTTTCGAATCGTACAACCGGAGATTCGCCCATGCGCCTGACCATCTCAGAAGCCCGCGCCCGACTGGGAGAACTCGCGACCCTCTCGCAAGACCCCCGACAGGTGATCGTGCTGACCCGCTATGGCAAACCGCTCGCCGCGCTGATCTCGATGGCCGAGGCCGAGCGGATCTGGCAGCTGCAGGATGATGGCCGGATCGGACGCAAACACCCGCTCAGCGGACTGCGCGGGTGGTGGTCGAAAGGGCGCGGTATTCCGGGGATGGAACCTGGGCCGGACGGTTCTTACCTCACCGCGCGCGACGCCGCGCTGAAGGTCCGCGAGATCCAGATGACCCGAGCCGAGGAACGCCGCATCCTCAAACGCGGGGGGGCTGGATCCTGTCACGGGCGGCGAAATCGCCGCCCGGCCCTGCTCCTCCCTGTGGAGGCGCATGTTCCTGAGAAGCGCTCCGACCTGACCGGGGTACCTACTACTCCTGCCGCACTCACAATACGCAGCGGCATATAGCCCCTTTAACATCCGGTCAGGCCGAAGACGCTTCAGTTCACCTGACGTTCCAGAACGGTGCTGTAGGTCGTTCCTCGACGCAGGCTACGGAAATCAGCGTATATCTTGCCGTCCTGATACCGGGCATCGATCAGGGCGTTGACGCCGATCTCGGGGTTGGCCGAGCTTTCGACGATGCTGATGCGGTTCGGATCATCGAGGCTGATGGTCCCGGCGGCATCCATGACGCGCCAGTCTTGGGCGGCGTTCGGACGCCACTTGCTGGGCCCCCAGAACACGTTGTCCTGTTGTTTCTGGATGTCCAGCACCCATTCGGCGTTGTTGAACCGCGGCGCATCACCGGTTGTGGTCCGGTTCGGACCGACGGTGGTATAGCTGCCCACCCATGTGCCGCGCAGATCCGGCGTGTCGGCCATGGCAGAGGTGGCAAGGGTTAGGCTCGTGGCCAGAGCGGCTGCTCCGGCAGTCATAAATCTGGTCATGGGCTTTCCTCCTGAATGCGACCCTTTGGAGTTCAAAAGCGAACATCCGCTGTGGGCTACAGATTGGGAGGGTGTGGGCCGGTTACAACTTACCTAAGGGAAAGTTCATAATCGTTTAATGTTCGCCTCAGGCCCATGCCAGCGCGGTGCCGATCAGAACCAGACCGATCCCGGCGACTTCGCGATGCGTAAAGTTCTCGCCGAACAGAAAATAAGAGGCGATGGCGATCAGGATGACCTCGGCCCCCAGAATGCCAGTATAGATGATGCCCAGCCGCTCTTCGCGCAGCGCGGCGAGTTCCAGCGTTGCAGCGGCTAGCAGGGTGGCGACGATCAGCAGGCTGAGGCCGATGCCGGGGATTTTCCACCAGAACTTCATCGCGATCATGGCCACGGAATAGAGACCCGCCGACCCGAGGGCGATGATGGGGATCATGGATGTGGACATCTGGGCCTCCTGCCGAGGGTTCCGTTGGGTCAAGTGTAGCAGGTGTGAGGGGCTGGGGCTGTGAGGTGGGTCACAGTGGGGGTGATGGGTTAAAAACCCATCCTACGTAGGGTGGGTTTTAACCCACCAATACACCCGCAAGGAGGGCTTCAGCCCGCCGCCCCCCTCTAATCCTTGCGCGTTGAATTGGTCAGGCGAATGGCGGGCTGAAGCCCGCCCTACGGTTTATGAATCCCGTTCGATCAAAAGAACTGAGGGCAGCGCCGGCCTGAGGGGGTGAGGCCCGTCTCGGAAACGGTCCAGTGGACCGTTTCAGGGCCGAACGGGCGGAGCCCCGGGGCGCAAATGCGCCGCACGTTTTGCCGGAGGCAAACCTTCAGTTTGACGGGGGTGAGTCTGCGCGGCCCGGCGGTGCCGCCAGGCGGGTGGGTTGACTAAAGTGATCATTTTTAAGTTGATAGCAGCCAAAACTAGCACGTAATTGTACCAGAGCTTTCTTCGTTCAATCGCTAGACAAACCAGATACAACGGAAATTGTTACCAGTTCAGGAGGATGTCCTTGAGCGACCTCACAAACGACGGAAGCAAATTCGAAGATGAAGTCGAATTGGTATTCAAGACAATTGCATCTCGAGATGGGGTTTCTTCGGTCGAGCGGAACGTCTTTCTTGAGTCGCCCGATGGCAAGAGGCAGATCGACTTGCTCATCCGTTCGAACGTCGCGGGAAATGAAATTCTCACAGTTGTTGAATGCAAAGACAAAAAACGGAAAATTGACCTCCCCGTCGTCGATGCGTTCTTTTCCGTATTGCAGGATGTCAAAGCAAACAAAGGTATAATTGCCTCGAGATCAGGTTTCAGCCGGAACGCAAAACAAAAGGCTGAGCGATTAGGCATTTCACTGTGCACAGTTGATCGGTTGGAAAACCAAGTTTGTGACCCACTTGCCAGCTTACCATTCGTAGTAAAACTCATTGCTATCGAGCAGTTTGTCCTGGAGTTCTCCCCAATTCTCGGAGAGAGACAAACCGGCGCTAGAATTTCGCTGAACAGCATATTGTGCGGGAAGGGGTTGGCAGAGCTAGTTTCGCAATTCTCATTCGAGAAATTCTTCGAAGAAGAAAACTTGCATGAGAAAATTACAGCGACTTCGTTTGGTGAACCTCTATGGCTGAATGGCAGCGACGGAAATATTATTCCGATTAAAGACTGCAAGTTTTCATTAAGTCTTTCACCTGAAGTTTACTTCGGTTTTACTGCCAGTCTCCCATCAACTTACATCAGGAAGATCGTGGAAAACAATGACACCGAAATATTCATAGACATTGAAGAGCTTAAAGCCGCGCCTAATCATTTTGCCAAGTATGCGCACTTCAACGATCTACCCGAATACGTTAGGCGTCAGCATGTGAAAGTTCTCGGCGCTCCAATGTCCTATAAGAATGCCAAAATACAGTTTTTTGGAAGAAAAAAGAAGTAAATCTAGCGATCAACTCACGACTGCTTAGCGCTCGCGGCGCTATCGCATACCATGTGGGCACGCAGTTGGCTGCGCCAACTGCTTTCGCCCACCCGCCGTAAAAATGGCCAGCTGTTAGCTGTCCATCTTCAGCGCTGAAATAAACGCTTCCTGCGGGATATCGACCTTCCCGAACTGGCGCATCTTCTTTTTACCCGCCTTCTGCTTGTCCAGCAGTTTGCGTTTCCGCGTGGCGTCGCCTCCGTAGCATTTGGCGGTCACGTCCTTGCGCAGCGCCGAGAGGGTCTCGCGGGCGATGACCTTGCCTCCGATGGCGGCCTGGATCGGGATTTTGAACATGTGGCGCGGGATCAGGTCTTTGAGCTTTTCGCACATCGCCCGGCCCCGCATCTCGGCGCGGTCGCGGTGAACCATGGTTGACAGCGCGTCAACGGGTTCATCGTTCACCAGCACCGACATCTTGACCAGATTGTCCTCGGTATAGCCTGTCATCTGGTAGTCGAACGAGGCATAGCCCTTGGTCACCGATTTCAGTCGGTCGTAGAAGTCAAAGACGACCTCGTTCAGCGGCAGGTCATAGACGACCATGGCGCGGGTGCCCGCATAGGTCAGGTCCAGCTGGATGCCGCGGCGGTCCTGGCAGAGTTTCAGCACGTCGCCGAGGTATTCATCCGGAACTAAGATTGTCGCCTTGATGCGCGGTTCTTCGATATGGTCGACCTTGGAGGGGTCGGGCATGTCGGCGGGGTTGTGCAGCTCGATCATCTCACCGTCTTTCATGTAGACGTGATAGATCACCGACGGCGCGGTGGTGATGAGCTCGATATCATATTCGCGTTCGATGCGGTCGCGGATGACCTCAAGGTGTAGAAGGCCCAGGAAGCCGCAACGGAAGCCAAAGCCCAGCGCTGCCGAGGTTTCCATTTCAAAGCTAAAGCTGGCGTCGTTCAGCGCCAGTTTGTCGATCGCATCGCGCAGGTCTTCGAATTCGGAACTGTCGACGGGGAAGAGGCCACAGAACACCACCGGCTGCGCGGGTTTGAAGCCAGTCAGCGCCTCTTCGGTGCCGTTGCGGTCATTGGTGATGGTGTCACCGACGCGGGTGTCGCGGACCTGTTTGATGGATGCGGTGAGAAAGCCGATCTCACCGGGGCCGAGGCTGTCGACCATCTCCATCTCTGGCCGGAAGACGCCGACGCGGTCGACATGATGCAGGGTGTTGTTCGACATGAACTTGACCCGCATCCCCTTTTTCAGCGTGCCGTCCATGATGCGGACCAGAACGATGACGCCGAGATAGGCGTCGTACCACGAATCCACCAGCATCGCCTTGAGCGGCGCATCCAGATTGCCCTGCGGGGCGGGCAGTTGGTTTACGATGGCTTCCAGCGTCTCGTGGATGCCCTGCCCCGTCTTGGCGCTGACCTGAATGGCGTCGGTCGCGTCGATGCCGATCACATCCTCGATCTGTTCGGCCACGCGGTCACAATCGGAGGCCGGCAGGTCGATCTTGTTCAGCACCGGCACGATTTCGTGGTCGGCGTCGATGGCCTGATACACGTTCGCCAGCGTCTGCGCCTCGACCCCTTGGGTCGAGTCCACCACCAGCAGCGAGCCTTCGACCGCGCGCATGGACCGGCTGACCTCATAGGCAAAGTCCACGTGGCCGGGGGTGTCGATCAGGTTCAGCACGTATGCCTCGCCATTGTCGGCGGTATAGTCGATGCGAACCGTGTTGGCCTTGATGGTGATGCCGCGCTCGCGCTCGATATCCATGCTGTCGAGCAGCTGTTCCTTCATGTCGCGATCCTTGACCGTTCCGGTCTCTTGGATGAGCCGGTCAGCAAGGGTGGATTTGCCATGGTCGATATGCGCGACGATGGAGAAATTGCGGATATGAGCGAGGTCTGTCATGGGTTGGGGATATGTAGCGGAATCGTGGGTTGGTCAAGGCGTCATGTTGGCGGCAACCTGACAAGGAATTCGTAGAAAAAGTGTCCGATGATTGCATTTGATGATCTGAGCTTTCACGAGGCTAGAACTGTCGCAAGCAGAGAAACCCTACGCGCGCTCGGGCTATTCAGTGCTCCTGTTGTTTCCGGTCTACTTCGCAAACCAGAACTTGGCGAACCTGAACTTGATGAATGGCTTCTCATTGTGTTGCGTACACTCTTAGCCTGCGTCGCAGGAGAAGAAGATTCAGCGTTCTTCGCTTTGGAACACTTGAGGAGACATAGGAAAGCTACCGACCATAAATCGGAAACTCAGGCAATAAATGACTTGAAGTCGATCGCCTCTGTAGCTGAGGAAGTCCTTGTTGGCATATGTGCACCAAGCTTCAGCGTCACCTCCGACCAAGCTGATGCTGTTTCAGTGCTCGCGGATGGAATCTCCTCAGTTTTACCTGGTTCAGATGGATGGAGATCGCTCCGCTATGCCGATGATGCACTTATCCATTTCGTGCCGCCAGCAGACCTCGACTACAATATCCCGCTCTGGGCCAATGATGATGCCGATGCAGACGAACCAAATGGTTGGATTCTATCGAACCAACCAAGGACACTGCCTCTTATTAATTACTGGAGCTATGATGAAGCTGAATGGGAGTTTTGGCAGACTTGGTATCAAGGGTTTGTAGATGGCTCGCCAATTGACATGGAACTTCAACGCCGAATAGCAGGGATTCACGACACCATCTGGGAAAACGGGCTTAAAGCGGTTGCAGACGAAATTGAGCGAATTCGAACGCATTGGCAGGTTGAAGTCGCCCTTTCTGAACTAACAGACAGCTTTGAAGTTGTGACGTCCCCTCGTGATGGCATCGGAGGAAACAACCCTCCTGAGGATATTCACGATGAGCTTTTGTCTGGTTCCATCACTTTGATTTGGGAGGCTACCCAAGAACTTTCGACCGCTCTTGAAGACGAAGAACCGTCTTCAGAGTGGATTAAAGCGATCTTGAACAAACTCAAATCGGGATTGGCGGGCCTGCTCAAATGGAGCGCTTTGTCGACCAAGTTGGCGGTTGGTACCGTAGTCGTCATAGGCTCAAAGCAAGTGACGACTGCTGTCGTGGATGCCTATATTGCAAAACACCCTGAGAAAATCCAAACGCTGATCGAAGTGCTCGAGCGGTTTCTGCCATTCTTGCGCTGACGGATGCCGGGCTGAAGCCCGGCCTACGGGGTGGCGTGTTTCTGACTCATGTATTCACTTTTTCGAACCACCCAATTGATCCAAACTCCACTTTGATTCATACTCCGCCGCAGACCGAGAGGGGCATAAGACCCGTCCGGGCAGGCAAAAACGAGGCTCGAGTATGAAACAGTTCCTCCTAATCGCATTTTGTGCGGCATCGCTGACATCGGTGGCTCCGGTCGCGGACGCAGCGCAGATCAAGCGGGCGTGTTTGGCATCAGACCGTGAGGCGGCGACGCGGGCGCGGTGCAGTTGCATTCAGCGCGTGGCGGATCAGGCGTTGACGCGTGGCGATCAGAAGACCGTGGCGAAATGGTTCGAAGACCCCCATCAGGCACAGGAGTTGAAAATGTCGCAGACCGCGCGCGATGATGCGCTGTGGGATCGGTATCAGAACTTTGGCCAGATGGCGCAGGCGATCTGCAGCTAAGCCTGTCTCAATCCTTGACCTGATGCCCGCTGCGCCTCAGAAATGGCGCAGCGAAAGGTGTATTGCATGGTAATGAAAGGGCTGACCCTGCGGGGCCTCGAGGTGTTCGAGGCGCTGGCACGGACCGGATCGGTGGCGCAGGCGGCCGAGATCACGGGGCTCAGCCAGCCCTCGGTTTCTCAGCAGTTGCGCAACCTGGAAAAGGCCCTGGGCACCGATCTGGTCGATCACGGGCGGCGGCCGATGCGGCTGACACAGGCCGGGCGCAGCTTTCTGGCGCGCGCGCAGGCGGTGTTGTCCGAGCTGCAGGTGGCCCAGAGCGAGCTGGCGGTGATGGATCTGGGCCATCTGACGACGCTCTCCATCGGGCTGATCGACGATTTCGACAACGATCTGACGCCACGGCTGGCGACCTCGCTGGCCGACAGTCTGACCCGGTCGAAATTCAAGCTGATCACCTTGTCGAGCCTCGATCTGTTCGAGGCGTTGGAGGCGCAGCGCCTGCATATGGCCGTGTCGGCCCATTCCGGCGAGGTGCTGGAAGGGGTGATCGAATACCCGCTGGTCGAGGACCCGTTCATTCTGGTGGCCCCCAAAGGTGCCGAGCAGCCGATGCAGGCGCTGCCCTTCCTACGCTATGCCCGCGACCAGTTGATCAGCCGCCAGATCGAAGGCCATCTGGCGCGGCAGCAGATGGAGTTCGAGGAACGGTTCGAGATCGGCTCGCATCAGGCGCTGATGGCGATGGTGGCGCGGGGGCTGGGCTGGGCGATCACCACGCCGCTGGGCTATATGCGCGCCGCCCGGTTCCATGACGGGCTTGAGGCGCACCCGGCCCCGTTCGGCGAGTTTGCCCGCACGATCTCGCTGTTTACCCGCGCCGACTGGTCGGATCAGGTGCCGCAGGAGGTGGCGGATATGATCCGGCGACTGATGCAGAGCCAGATCATCGACCCGGCGATTGCGCAGCTGCCCTGGCTAAGCGGGCAGTTGAAGGTGATGAGCTAGCGCGAGCATCTGCGGTATTCGACAATCCCAATCGTCAGCACATCGGGCAATTCGGATGGACCTTCAAACATGACCGTTCCTCGGCCAGCGGTGCGATCCAAAACTTCTGCTGAAGCAATGCAGGCAAGGTCAGTATTGATGTGGACCCTGATTGCCCGCACAGACGCTTACTGCGCACCACAATCCAACGGGCGGAGTGATCTAGTCGTTCGACGCTGTCAGCAAAGGCACTGCAGGGACGACCCTGACCTGAGCCCCGCCTTCATGCTCGCAAACGTAAATCACATGCGGCGTTCTTTCCTCATCGACCGCGCGAACAAAGTCTACCGAGTGTGCGCCGCCAGCTTCGGTGCAAGCTGTTTTCCAGTTTTCAAGAGCCTGATCTTCCGTCATCGAAAAGCACATTCCAGGTACAGCCGTCAGTGCCAAAACAAGAAGATTTTTCATGATCGTTACACCATTCATACCTATAAACCTGGACACCGAGTCTCTGCACGCGCGCGTGCAGATGGGCCAAACCGGTCAACTCACCAGTCTTGTAAGATTGTCTGACGCGCACGTTGCAAATGTGTCGGCCATTTCCGACCCGGCTTGCGATGCGTCAGCGTCCTGCCGTGCCTCTAAAAGCTGTCCGGCCTGATAGACACAGATTGCACGTTTGAATATTTTCTCGGCCAACAACGATGGAGCGTCGGCTTGTTCGCAAGCGTCCAGTTCTTGCGACAGTTGCTTCAGAACATCGGAAGGTAGACTTTTCAGCACGAGATTCAGAGCTGAACTCAATCCGGTGTGCCCTCGGTCCAGACCCTGCTGGTACGACGCACTTGCCACCAAACTGGTAGGCACAAAAAACTCAATACTCACGACACAACACCCGTTTACTTATCCAACGCCAGACACACGACGTTGCTTACTCATTACATATTCAATTTTTAGAAATATTGTGGCGAATTGATGTCTGAATTCGCGGATTACGCAAAAAAACATGAAATTTCACGCAACGCTGTGTTTACAGAACCTGGACAATCCAAGCCTGCCCGAGTTTCTAGCGCCAAGACCGCAAATGTGTCTCAAGCCCCTTCACCGCCACCTCGATCAGATCCAGCGCACCATCGAAATCGCGCGTGTAATAGGGGTCGGGCACGTGGTCCGCGCCGCTGTCAGGTGCGAAATCGGTCAACAGGCGGACCGGGGTGGCGTTGCCGTCGGGGCGCAGGGATTCGATATTGGCGATATTGTCCGCGTCCATGCCGATGATCAGATCGAAGCGGTGGAAATCCTCGGTCACGAATTGTCGGGCGCGCAGGTCGCTGAGGTCGATATCGCGGGCACGGGCGGCCTTTTGCATCGGGCCGTAAGGCGGATCGCCGATATGCCAGCCCGAGGTTCCGGCGCTGTCGGTGCGGTGCTGCGGGGCACGGGCGCGAAAGGCGCCTTCGGCGGCGGGGGACCGGCAGATATTGCCCAGGCAGACGAATAGGATACGCTGTGTCATAAGAATGGTTTAGCGCGTGGGGCGGGTATGGAAAAGATTGTCATTCTGACCGGGGCCGGGATTTCCGCCGAAAGCGGGCTGGGCACGTTCCGCGACGAAGGTGGCCTGTGGGCGCAGCACCGGATCGAGGATGTGGCCACACCCGAGGGCTTTGCCCGCAATCCGGCGCTGGTGCATCAGTTCTATAACGCCCGCCGGGTGCAGGCCGCCAAGGCGCAGCCCAATGCGGCGCATCGGGCGCTGGCCCGGCTGCAAGGCGGCTGGCCCGGAGAGGTGATCCTCGTCACCCAAAATGTCGACAACCTGCATGAGGCCGGAGGGGCCGCGCGCGTGATCCATATGCATGGCACCTTGGCCGGGGCTTTGTGCGCGGCGTGCGGGCATCGCTGGGCTTCGCCGCCCGAAATGGAGGTCGGCGAAACCTGCCCGTCCTGTCACCAGCCCTCGGCCCGGCCCGACGTGGTCTGGTTCGGCGAGATGCCCTATTTCATGGATGAGATTTACCACCATCTGACCGAGACCACTCTGTTCGCCTCGATCGGAACCTCGGGGCAGGTCTATCCGGCGGCAGGCTTTGTGCAGGAGGCGCGGGCCGTGGGCGCGCGAACGGTCGAGTTGAACCTTGAGCCATCCGCCGGGATTTTTGATGAGGTCCATCTGGGGCCTGCATCCGAGATGGTACCGCGCTGGGTCGACGGGTTGCTGGGCACGTAATAAGGGCAGACAGCAGCGCGCGTTCGCGTCTATGGTGCCGAAAACGAAAACCGAGTGAGTGACATGACCGATCTACCGCCAAAAGACGGAGAAATCCTGGACGACAGCAGCATCGACGCCCGCGATACGCTGAGTTCCAATCTGGCCAACCTGTGGTGGACCTTTCTGCTGCGCGGTATTCTGGCCGGTCTGATCGGGATTGCGGCGCTGTTCTGGCCGACCGGCAGCATCTCATTGCTGCTGCGACTGGTGGGGGCGTTGCTGATTCTGGATGGCGCGCTGACCTGGCTGGGATTCGGACGGCGCGGGCTGGTCGGCGGTGTCGGCATCGGTGCCGCGCTGATCGGGCTGGTGCTGCTGATCTGGCCGCAGGGGGTGGCGTGGCTGGCCTTTACGCTGATGGGGGCGATGGCGCTGTTCGTGGCCATCGGCGCGCTGATGGCGCTGCCGCAGATGCACCCGCAAGACCCCGAGCGGGCGACGGTGCGCAATTCGGGCATCTTTGCGCTGATCATCGGGCTGGTGCTGATCTTCTGGCCCGGCAGCGGCATGGTGGCGCTGGGCTGGGCAATTGCCTTCTTCGCGCTGGCCTCGGCGGTGGTGATGTTCTTTCTGGCCGCACGGTTCAAAAAGGCAGGCGACCGGTTGGGAATGAAAACCGTCAACCGCTGACGCAACAGGCCGGGCAATGCCCGGCCTGACACATGGATGATGGCTGTAGAACAACCTGAAGACAGGTGTTAGTTCGAGTGGGCGCCTTTGTCCTGACGCTCCAGATCGACAGGAATCTCGACCTCGACCTCTCCGGCATTTTCGAAGATCAGAGTGACGGGAACGGTTCCGCCCTGTTCGAAAGGCGCTTTCAGACCCATGAACATGACGTGATCGCCGCCGCGTTTCAGCATGTGGGTCTCGCCCGCCGGAATGGCAAAGCCTTCCTTGACATGCACCATCTTGGCGACGCCGTTTTCGTCAACCTTGTGGGTGTGCAGTTCCACACGGGCAGCCACATCCGATTCCACCCCGATCAGGCGGTCGTCTGCGTCGCTCTGGTTCTGGATCATCATGAAGGCCGCGCCCGCCTTCGCGGTTTTGCCCGACGACCGGGCATAGGAATCGTCAACCACAATCAGGTCGGCAGCCATGGCGCCGGTGGCAAAGGCCAGAGTGGTCAGGGTGGCAAGCAGGGTGGATTTGAGGGTCATTGTGCCTCTCCTTGGTAACTGTCTGATAGAGTTTGGAAACTGGAATCAGGCAGAGACCGGCGGCGCGCGGGCCGGGTGTCGCGGCAGCGGCGCTGCAATCAGGTCCTGCGACAGCGGAGATGGTGTCGGCAGCACCCGCGTCGGGGCCGGAGGTATGGCGACCGAAGCTTGGTGGATCGCACCCAGAAGGTTCAGCGCATAGTCCGGGCAGTAATGCGGTGCGCGGGTCGGCTGACCCTTGTCATCCATATAGACGACGACAGGCCCAGACCCGGTGCACAGCACCATCTGCCCCACCGCGCGATCCATGCCGCGCGACGCAGCCAGCCCCTGTCCGGTGAAGATCACCAGCAGGGACAAGGCATAAGGCAGAAATGTGCGAAAAAAGCCTGTCATGTCAGCCTGATATATACGCCTCGCGCTGAACCCGCTTCAAGCGGAAAGCAATGGCTGAGACAGTATGGCCCGGCTTAGCCTTTCGGCGACCTGATCGCCTCGGCATTCATCCCCGTATGCAGACGATTCACTCGGCGCTGCATGCGGGTGCAGCGGATTACGGCCTTGGCAAGCGACCTTGGCAACAACAACAGTAATTTCTTTGCTTTAATTGACATGATGACCCCCTCAACATGAATAAGCATAAACATATGCGATATTCAGCGGGCGTTCTGTGAACAACGTCACGAAACAGGTCATTTTATCGCTATCCCAGGAACAATCGCCTGCGCAAGTATCGACCGCAAAAAGAAAAGCCCCGCACCGCAGGGTGCAGGGCTGAATTCTTGCGTGAGAAAGCGCTTAGGCCGTAGCTTGTGCCTTGGCGATTTCTTTCTTCACTTTCAGAGCGTTCGCCGACAGCTCATCGTCCTTGGCTTTGGCCAGGAACGCGTCCAGACCACCGCGGTGGTCAACCGAGCGCAGGGCAGCCGCCGAGATGCGCAGCTTGACGCCACGGCCCAGGGTTTCCGACTGCAGGGTGACGTCGTTCAGGTTGGGCAGAAAACGACGACGAGTTCTGTTTTTGGCGTGGCTGACATTGTTGCCAGTCATCGGGCCTTTTCCGGTCAGTTCGCAACGGCGCGACATGGTTTCTTCCTTTGTTTCTGGAGGCCGGGTACAAGACCCGCGGCCAAATCACAAGGGGCGCAACCCGTGGTCGCGCCCGAAAACTGGTTGGATGCGTGTAGTGGGAATCGCGACTAGGGTCAAGACGGCTGCAGCGAAATCTTTACCTGCGCATGGATTTCCTTTTCGCCTACATCACCGGGCCTAGCGACAGAGGTTTGCCGCTCTTCAAACGAGGCACGCACATTCCATACGCATCCTGGGAATAAAGCCCGCCCAACAAAACGCGTCGGATGACCGGTCAGGCCCGTTCCGGCATCAGCGTGCTGAGCATCTGTTCAGCGGCGGCTGAGGGGCTGAGATGCCCGTCGCTGACCTCGGCCCCGAGGCGCTGCATCTCGGCACGGGATTGCGCGGTCGACAGGCGGGCCAGCAGGGCGGTGCGGACTTCCTGCTCGAACCAATACTGGGCCTGTGCGGCGCGGTTGCCGGTCCAGTGCCCGGCCTCGCGCCGCCATGCGGTCAGCTCCTGCATCTCGGCCCATGCCTGATCCAGCCCGTGTTCTTCAACCGCCGAGACGGTCATGGCCTTGGGAAACCCTTCGGGGTCTTGCGGACGTTTGCGCAGCAGGCGCAGCGCGCCTGCGTAATCGGCGCAGGTGCGGGTGGCCGTGGCCTTGAGGTCGCCATCGGCCTTGTTGATCAGGATGATATCCGCCATCTCCATGATCCCGCGCTTGACGCCCTGCAACTCATCCCCGCCCGCAGGCGCAAGCAGCAGCAGGAACAGGTCAGACATCTCGGCCACCACGGTTTCCGACTGTCCAACACCGACGGTCTCGATCAGCACCACATCGAACCCCGCCGCTTCGCACAGCGCGATGGCCTCGCGCGTGCGGCGGGCGACCCCGCCAAGGTGGCTTTGACTGGGAGAGGGACGGATAAAGGCGTTTCTCTCACGGCTCAGACGCTCCATCCGGGTTTTGTCGCCCAGGATCGAGCCGCCCGACCGGGCCGAACTGGGGTCGACCGCCAGCACCGCAACGCGCAGCCCCTGCCCCGTCAGCATCATGCCGAAGCTTTCGATGAAGGTGGATTTGCCCACGCCAGGCGTACCCGACAGGCCAATGCGCAGCGACTGACGCCCGGCCTTGGCCAATTGATCGAGCAGCGCGGTGGCCTGCGCGCGATGGTCGGCGCGTCCGCTTTCGACCAGGGTGATCGCGCGGGCCAGTGCCCTGCGGTCTCCGTTCAAGATCCTGTCGCCAAGCTCGGCAGTGTTCATGGGTAAGCCCCCGGCTGGAATTTGCCTTAGATGAGGGGCGATGCACCGGTTTGTCCAGCCCCAACTCTGACGCATCCCGGGGTGCTGGACCTTGGCGGGGGCTTTGGCGATAAGGCGATATGACCCGCTTGCCCATCGATGACGCCATTCCTGACCTTCTGAACGCTCTGCGCGGCCATGGGCGCGCAGTGCTGCAGGCGCCCCCGGGTGCGGGCAAGACCACGCGGGTGCCGCTGGAGATATTGCAGGCGGGGCTGTGCGAAGGCCGGATCGTGATGCTGGAACCCCGGCGGCTGGCCGCACGCGCCGCCGCCGAGCGCATGGCCGAGACGTTGGGTGAGCCGGTGGGACGGACCGTCGGCTATCGTGTGCGCGGTGAAGTAAAGCTGTCGAAGGCGACGCGGATCGAGGTGGTGACCGAGGGCATTCTGACCCGGATGCTGCAGTCCGAGCCCGATCTGCCCGGCGTCGGCGCGGTGATTTTCGATGAATTCCACGAACGCTCCCTGAACGCCGATCTGGGGCTTGCGCTATGTCTTGAGGTGACCGGCGCGCTGCGCGATGACCTGATCCTGCTGGCCATGTCCGCCACGCTGGACGCCGAACCGGTGGGCCGGTTGATGGATGCGCCGTTAGTGACGTCCGAAGGGCGCAGCTATCCGGTCGAGACCCGCTGGCTGGAGCGGCCCTTGGGCGTGCAGGCGCGGCGGCTGGATGCGCTGGTCGATCTGGTGGTGCAGGCTGAACGGGAAACAGACGGCGGGATGCTGGTCTTTCTGCCCGGCGAGGGTGAAATCCGCCGCGCCGAGGCGGCGCTGAGCCGTCGCTTGCCCGACACCTGCGCCCTGCGGCCTCTGTTCGGCGCCCTGCCCTTTGCCGCCCAGCGCGCAGCCATTGCGCCGGTTGAACGGGGGCGCAAGGTGGTGCTGGCCACGTCGATAGCCGAAACCTCGCTGACCATTCCCGACATCCGCGTGGTGGTGGATATGGGACAGGCGCGGCGGGCGCGGTTCGATCCGGGCTCGGGCATGTCGCGGCTGGTGACCGAGCGTGTGACGCGGGCCGAGGCCACCCAGCGCGCGGGTCGTGCGGGCCGTGTGGCCGAAGGGGTGTGCTATCGCCTGTGGGCCAAGGGCGAAGAAGGCGCATTGGCCACCTACCCGCCTGCCGAGATCGAGGCGGCCGACCTGACCGGGCTGGCGCTGGAACTGGCGCTGTGGGGCGCAGAGCCGGGGGATCTGGCGTTCCTGACGTCGCCGCCCGAGGGAACGATGGCCGAGGCACGCGGTTTGCTGCGGATGCTGGGCGCTTTGGATGGCAACGGGCGGATCACGGATCATGGACGGGCGCTGGCGGCGCTGCCCCTGCATCCGCGTTTGGGGCATATGCTGGTGCAGGCCGGGCCGGACGCCGCGCCGCTGGCGGCGCTGATGGCGGAACGGGACCCGCTCCGGGGGGCCCCGGTCGATCTGTCGCTGCGGCTGGAGGCGATGCGGGACCTGCGGGCGTTTCAGCGCAACCGGGTCTGGCAGGTCAATCCGGGCGCATTGGACCGGATCAAGGCCGAGGCCAAGCGGCTGCGGGCGCAGGCCACAGTTGGGGGCGATCTGAACCCGGCCATGATGGCGGCGCTGGCATATCCCGACCGGATCGGACAGCGGCGCAAGGGCGATGTTCCGCGCCATGTGCTGTCGGGCGGCAAGGGCGTTGTGCTGGAGGGCGACGATACGCTGGCAGCCGCGCCTTATCTGGTGGTGACGGATACGGATGGAAATCCGCGCGAGGCACGGGTGCGGATGGCGGCGCAGATCACCGAGGGTGAAATCCGCGATCTGTTCGGCGATCAGATCGAATGGGTCGACAGCTGTGACTGGTCCAAACGCGAACGCCGCGTGGTGGCCCGGCGGCAGGAGCGGTTCGGGGCGATCACGCTGGACGACCGCATCTGGAAGGACGTGCCCGAGGACAGGATTGCACAGGCGATGCTGGACGGGGTGCGCGATCTGGGGATACGGCTGCAGGGCGCCTCGGCCCGGTTGGCGGCGCGGGTCGAGCTGGTGCGCGCAGGCGGGGCCGACCTGCCCGATTTCTCGGAACAGGGATTGCTGGACGGGGTGGAGGAGTGGCTGCTGCCGATGCTGTCGGGCGTGCGCAACGCCGAAGACTGGAAGCGTTTTGACCTGCTGCCCGCGCTGCGCGCCCGGCTTGATTGGACACAGACGCAGGAACTGGACCGGCGTGCGCCGGGATCATTCGTGACGCCTTTGGGCCGCAAGGTGCCGATCGACTATGGCGGCGCGGTGCCGGAAATCTCGGTCCGATTGCAGGAGCTGTTCGGAGTGACGCAGCATCCGGTGGTGGGACGCGAGCCGTTGAAGATCACCCTGCTGTCCCCGGCGCAGCGCCCCATTCAGATCACGCGTGATCTGCCTGGTTTCTGGGCGGGATCCTATGCGGATGTGCGCAAGGACATGCGGGCGCAATATCCCAAACACCCCTGGCCCGAGGACCCGACACAGGCCGACCCGACCCTGCGGGCGAAACGGCGCAAGGATTGATAATCGCTCTCGTAGCTGCGGGATTTGACCAGTTTTCACCGGAAATTCGATGAAATAGCCGCAAATTCATCACATTAACCGGCTATTCGGTCATGAACACGCATATCTCGGCGGTGTTATTGATAAATGCGCTATACATAATTACTTAAGGTCTCGAAATAAGAATAAACACGTCCGAGCAGGCGATAGATGACGAAATGGTTGCGTAATATCTGGGAAGAGGTCGCTAGACCCTTGTTCCTGCGCCCCAGCCGGGTACAGGTTGCGGCACTGTGCACCCGAAACGCGGGGTCAGGTGAGGATGTTCTGCTGATCACCAGCCGCGATACCGGACGCTGGATCATTCCCAAGGGCTGGCCCATTGACGGGCTGGACGGGGCCGAAACCGCGCTGCAGGAAGCATGGGAAGAGGCCGGTGTCCGGGCCTCGGACGTGCGGAAAGAGCCGGTTGGCCAGTTCTCGTATGACAAGATTCTGAAAGATGGTTCGGCGCAGCAGGTGCTGACCAGCGTTTATCGCATTCAGGTGAGTGAACTGGCCGAGGACTATCCCGAAGCGGATCAGCGCAAACGATGCTGGGTAACGCCTGAGGTCGCGGCAGAGCGGGTGCAGGAACCCGAATTGCGTGATTTGCTGCGCCGAATGTAACAATATTGTAAAATCTTCATGACTCCAGTTGCTGACCTGTCACGAACGGGGTAGCGGCACGTGCTGAAACACATAGGCACTGCAAACCGATGTCTGATCCGACTCCCGAAACCCGCTGGCACGCGCTGGACACCGATCTTCACCGTATCTCGCGCGTTGAACACGCCAATGCCCATGTGGCCCGTCCATTGCTGGGCCCCGGCATCGCGCTGGCCTTCATCGCCTTGGCGGGGTTGGCAGCGGCGGTGCTGTTCGGACAAGCCGATGGCGGGCTGATCGTTGCCGCGGCAGCCGCGTTCGGGGCTTATATGGCGATCAACATCGGCGCCAATGACGTGGCCAACAACATGGGCCCGGCAGTGGGCGCAAATGCCCTGACCATGGGCGGCGCGATCCTGATCGCCGCCATCGCCGAAAGCGCGGGCGCGCTGCTGGCGGGGGGCGATGTGGTCTCGACCATCTCCAAGGGGATCATCGACCCGATGTCGGTGCAGAACAGCAACGTGTTCATCTGGGCGATGATGGCGGCGCTGATTTCGTCGGCGCTGTGGGTCAATCTGGCCACCTGGGTTGGCGCACCGGTATCGACCACGCATTCGGTTGTGGGCGGCGTGATGGGCGCGGGCATCGCCGCAGCGGGGCTGAGCGCGGTCAGCTGGGGCACGATGGGTGCGATTGCAGCCAGCTGGGTGATCTCGCCGGTTCTGGGCGGGGTGATCGCGGCCGGGTTTCTGGCGCTGATCAAGACCAAAATCCAGTATCAGGAAGACAAGATCGCGGCGGCACGCCGCTGGGTGCCCATTCTGGTCGCGGTGATGGCCGGGGCCTTTGCAACCTATCTTGCAGTCAAGGGGCTGAAGCGGATCGTCAAGATCGATCTGCAGATGGCGCTGCTGATCGGTCTTGCCGCAGGCGGTTTGGCCTGGGCCGTAACCGTGCCCTGGGTGCGGCGCAAATCCGAGGGGTTGGAGAACCGCACCCGTTCATTGAAAACGCTGTTCGGGCTGCCGCTGGTGATCTCGGCCACGTTTTTGAGCTTTGCCCATGGGGCCAATGATGTGGCCAACGCGGTGGGACCGCTGGCCGCCATCGTACATGCGGCAGAGTTCGGTGATTTCGCCTCGAAAGTTTCAATCCCGACTTGGGTCATGGTGATCGGAGCCTTTGGCATCTCGTTCGGTCTGTTCCTGTTCGGGCCCAAGCTGATCCGCATGGTCGGCAGCCAGATCACCAAGCTGAATCCGATGCGCGCCTTCTGCGTGGCGCTGTCGGCGGCGATCACCGTGATCGTGGCAAGCTGGCTGGGACTGCCCGTCAGTTCGACCCATATCGCAGTGGGCGCGGTGTTTGGTGTGGGCTTCTATCGCGAATGGCATGCGGACCGGCGGTGGAAATACTCGAACCGTCAGCGTCCGGCCGAGCTGCGGCTGGCGCGGGAAGAGCATCGGCGGCGCAAGCTGGTGCGGCGGTCGCACTTCATGACCATCGTGGCTGCCTGGGTGATTACCGTTCCGGCGGCGGCGCTGATGTCGGCGGTGATTTTCTGGGTACTGACGGCGTTTGGTTGAACCCTGGGGTTTTGCGAGGCTCTGCCTCGCGCTCCGGGATATTTATGGCCAGATGAAGCAAGGGCGTTTCGCCCCTGAACCCTCGATTGGTGTTTCAGGGATGGTTTGCAGGGTCGCGTGATGCGGCGTGAAGTCAGACACGGGCCCGTCTTGGGCGGGTGCGTTCGAGTTCTTCTGATATCGCGATGAAGTCCTGATCGTCCCCGGACGGCAGCTGGAATGCCCCGTTGGCCCAGTCGGCGGTTTTCCATTCGCGGGTGGCGGCTTCGATCTTTTCCTTCGAGGATGAAACGAAATTCCACCAGATATAGCGATCCTCGTTCAGGGTGGCGCCGCCCAGCAACATCAACCGCGCGCCCGATGGCCCGGCCTTGACCGAGAGCGGGTCGCCGGGGCGGAACACCATCATGCGGCCGGTGTCGAAACTGTCGCCTGCGATTTCGACAGATCCTTCGGTGACATAAACCCCCCGGTCCTCATGGTTGTCGGGCAGCGGGAAGGAGGCACCCGGATCGAGTTGGACGTCGAGATAGAAGGTCTCGGACAGCATGGTGACCGGGCTGGATTCGCCATAGGCCGAGCCGAGGATCAGGCGGGCGCTGACGCCGGTGTCCTGAATATGGGGCAGCGCGGCTTGTTTGTGGTGCTCGAAATCAGGGGTCATATCCTCATGCGCTTCGGGCAAGGCAATCCATGTCTGGATGCCGAACAGGCTGTGTTTCTTGCCGCGCGTTGCATCGCTGGTGCGTTCGGAATGGGTGACGCCGCGGCCTGCGACCATCCAGTTGACCTCGCCGGGATAGATCATCTGGTGGGTGCCAAGGCTGTCGCGGTGCTCGAATTCACCCTGATACAGGTAAGTCACGGTGCCGAGGCCGATATGAGGGTGCGGGCGGACGTCGATGCCGCCTTCGGTGATGAATTCAGCCGGGCCCATCTGATCGAAGAAGATGAACGGGCCGACCAGCTGCCGTTTGACGGAGGGCAGTGCGCGGCGCACCTCGAACCCGCCCAGATCGCGGGCGCGGGGGATGATCAGCGCGTCCAGCGCGGGGTTCTCGGACTGGCAATCGGGGGTGTGGGTTGGGTTCCAGCTCATCGTGGATCTCGCTTAGGCATTTGTGTGTTTGATAATGTTGAGTATAGGGCGATTTCCTGATGAACATAGCGCACAGGTGCACATACACGGTGCAGACCAACGGGTAACCGGCGGCAGCGCTCACGAGACGGTGATGGAATGACCTGTTCTTCAGGCCGCCCGAGCTCGGATTTTGCGACAAACGTGCTAGGTTGAAGATCAGACTGACAGCAAGCCGTTATCGAAAGGAGACCCGCCCATGTCGCACGTTCTTCTTACCCGTCGCAACGCGCTGATCACGGCGGGCAGTTTTGCTGCGCTCGGCGCAGCCGGTCTGAACATGCCCGTGCGGGCAGCAGGACTTGCGCCGACCTCGTCCATGCGCGGCGGATCGAACAATTATCGCCCCGGCGCGCCGATCGTCGACCGCATCGGCCGTGGCGGGTTCTGGATGACCGGCACCGTGCGGCGCGCGGGCGACGGAGCCCCCCTGCCCGGCCAGCGTATCCAGATCTGGGCGCATACGACCGAAGGGCACGAGCGCGACCCGCAGAGTCATGGCGCGACCCTGACGGATTCCAATGGGGCCTTCCGTCTGGAGATGCCACAGATCGTGCCCGCCTTTGGTCAGCCGCATGGGCATCTGGCCTATGACAGCGGCGAATTCGAGACGGTGTTTCTGCGACCGGTGATGTCGAGCGCGCGTGACAAGACCCTTGCCGCGCATTTTGTTTTACAGCCTGTCTGACGGGTGCTGAGGCGCGTTGCGATCTGGGCGGCGTTGAGCACCGCCCTGTTGGTGCCGGTCATCGCGGCGGCGTTCAGCCCTTATCTGGCATGGCGCGCGCCGATTTATATCCTCGCCGGGTTTGCGGGCATCGTGGGGATGTGCCTGCTGCTGATGCAGCCGTTGCTGGTCGGGCGCTGGTTGCCCAGCCTGTCGCCGATGCGCAGCCGTCAATGGCACAGGCGGTGCGGTCTGGCGCTTGCCGCCGCCATCGTTCTCCACGTGGGTGGATTGTGGATCACCAGCCCGCCGGATGTGGTGGATGCGCTGTTGTTCCGCTCTCCGACACCGTTTTCGGTGTGGGGCGTGACCGCGATGTGGGCGGGGTTTGGCGCAGCTTTGATGGGGGTATTGCGCCAACGCCTGAACCCGAGGTTCCGGGTCTGGCGGTTGGGTCATGCCAGTTTGGCCGTGGTGACCATTCTGGGCAGCGTCGTGCATGCGCTGCTGATCGAAGGCACGATGGAGGTCATGACCAAAGCCGCGCTCTGCACGCTGGTGGTTTTGGCGAGCGCCGCCACGCTTGCCAAAATGAGGGTTTGGGAGATCAGGCGTTAGACACCCGATGCGCGCTACCGGATCAACATCAATCTGATAGACGTTTGGCATAGGTTGTGCGGGTCATTTCAACATCCCGCACAGTAATGCTGCCGACCTCGGGCATTGTCTTAGCCAGAAAGTCCAGAATGATCGTATTGAGCTCGGCGCGTGTCGTCTCATCCCGGCCCTTCATCAGCAATAGCGTGGCATGAACGAAGGTCTGCGGTTCGGTCCCGATGCGAGAAAACGGAACCGGGGCGGCGCGGATTTTGAGCGTTGGCGGGTCAAATTCTTCATGCCCGGCGAGAACGGTATAAAGCTGTTCGCAGATGTCTTGAAAATCATAAGACTGCTCAAGACCTGCAGAGAATTCAAGGGTAACGTGCGGCATGGGAGGCTCCGAGATGCAAGAGAGCCATTTGGCTCTCTCGGTATTTTCAGTGTGTCTCAGACGCCCAGACACCAGCGCATGACCGCCTTTTGCGCGTGCAACCGGTTCTCGGCCTCGTCGAAGATGACCGAGTTGGGGCCGTCCATGACCTCGGAGGTGGCCTCTTCCTCGCGATGCGCAGGCAGGCAGTGCATGAACAGCGCGTCGGGTTTGGCGTGGGACATGAGGTCGGTGTTTACCTGATAGGGGCGCAGCATGTTGTGGCGGCGTTCCTTGGCGGATTGGCTGTCATGCATCGAAACCCAGGTGTCGGCGACCACCAGATCGGCGCCTTCGACCGCTTTGTACGGGTCCCGCTCGATCGTGATTTTCGAACCCTTCTGGCGGGCGAAGCCCATGAATTCTTCTTCTGGGTCAAATTGCGCAGGGCCGGTGAAGGTTAGATCAAAGCCAAACTGACCGGCGGCGTGCAGGAACGAGGCGCAGACATTGTTGCCGTCTCCGGTCCAGACCACCTTTTTGCCCGCGATGGGGCCGCGATGTTCCTCGAAGGTCAGCACGTCGGCCATGATCTGGCAGGGATGGGTGCGGTCGGTCAGGCCGTTGATCACCGGCACGTCCGAATATTCCGCCATCTCGGTCAGGATGGTTTCGTCGAAGGTGCGGATCATGATCATGTCAACATAGCGCGACAGTACCCGGGCGGTATCGGCGATGGTTTCGCCGTGGCCCAGCTGCATGTCCTTGCCCGACAGCACCATGGTCTGCCCGCCCATCTGGCGCACGCCGACGTCAAAGGACACGCGGGTCCGGGTCGAGGGTTTTTCGAAGATCAGCGCGACCATGCGGTCTTTGAGGGCCTGATCATCGTCCGGCGCCGCTTTGGGGCGGCCCAGACGGGCCTGCTTCATCGCGCTGGCCTGATCGATCATGCCCCGCAAGGCTGTGGCGTCGGTTTTGTGGATGTCGAGGAAGTGGTTCATTTTATTTCACTTTTCAATCAGGCAAATTCAGGCCGAAGCCATTGCGCTTTCAATTTGCGTGGCAGCCTTGTCGAGACGGATGAGGGCCTGCGCGATATCATCCTCGGTCAGGGTCAGCGGCGGCAGCAAACGGATCACATTGTCGGCAGCGGGGACGGTGATGACCTGATTGTCATAACCTGCGTTGACCACATCGATATTGGTGGGCTTGCATTTCAGGCCCAGCATCAGGCCGCTGCCGCGCACCTGTTCAAACACTTCGGGGTGGTCGGCAATCAGACCTTCGAGTTTCTGGCGCAACAGCCCTGCCTTGCGGTTGACGCCCTCAAGGAAGGCCGGGGTAGCGACCTGATCGATCACCGCACAGCCCACCGCGCAGCCAAGTGGATTGCCGCCATAGGTCGAGCCGTGGGTGCCTGCGGTCATGCCGGATGCCGCGTCTTCCGTGGCCAGAACCGCGCCCAGCGGGAAGCCACCACCGATGCCTTTCGCGACCATCATGATGTCAGGCTTGATACCCGCCCATTCATGGGCAAACAGCTTGCCGGTGCGCCCGACGCCGCATTGAACCTCGTCCAAGATCAGAAGCAGGCCGTTGTCGTCACAGATCTGGCGCAGGGCTTTGAGTTCGGCATCCGGGACGGGACGGATACCGCCTTCGCCTTGCACCGGCTCAATCAGGATCGCCGCCGTGGTGTCTGTGATGGCGTTGGTGACGCCGTCGAGGTCGCCGAAGGTCAGATGCACGAAGCCGGGCAGCAACGGGCCAAAGCCTTTGGTCATTTTCTCGGACCCGGCAGCGGCGATGCCAGCCGACGAGCGGCCGTGGAAAGAGCCGTCGAAGGTGATGATCTCGACCCGTTCAGGCTGACCTTTGTCATAGAAATACTTGCGGGCCATTTTCACGGCCAGTTCGCAGGATTCGGTGCCCGAGTTGGTGAAGAACACGGTGTCGGCGAAGGTGTGCTCGACCAGCTTGTCGGCCAGCGCCTGTTGCTGCGGGATGTTGTACAGGTTCGAGACATGCCACAGCGCATGCGCCTGATCGGTGAGCGCGGCCACCAGCGCCGGATGGGCATGGCCCAGCGCGTTCACGGCGATACCGGCGCCAAGGTCAAGGAAACGTCGGCCATCCGCCTCGGTCAGCCAGGCGCCTTCGCCCTTCACGAAAGTCAGGGGCGCGCGATTATAGGTCGGCAGAACGGACGGGATCATCGGATCATCCTTTTCGAATAGCTTGAGCCCTGTGAGTGATACACCGGGGCCATGGTCGTCAACTGATTTGGTGGAGTTTGCGCGGATTTGCACAGCGCAAATAGATCAAACGGGCCGGTTACGCGGTTTGGCGTCGGCGTCGGAGGCGCAGGATATGTGCGGTTTTGATCATGCGGGCCGTATAGCGGGGCGTATCTGATCTGAAAACCCTGTTTTTGTCGAACTGGTACATTTCATTCTGAGACCGGGATTTGCCGCTTGCCATTTGTCCGGCGCTGGCGCACGGGTGGGCGATGTCTCCGATCCGTCAGAACCCTGCCCTTGCGGCGCTGCTGATCCTCGTGGCAAGCGCCTTTATCGCGGCGACGACGCTGCTGGCCAAGGCGCTGGGGACAGATACGCTGGGGCCGGCGCTGCATCCGATACAGATCAGCCATGGGCGGTTTCTGTTTGCCTTTCTGGTGATCGTCAGCGCGGTTGGCATTCTGCGCCCGCAATTGCGCCGACCACATTGGGGGCTGCATATCGGGCGGACGAGCTTTGGCTGGCTGGGCGTCACCCTGATGTTTTCCGCAGTTGCGTTCATACCGATTGCGGATGCGACGGCGATATCCTTCCTGAACCCGGTCTTTGCCATGGTGCTGGCAATTCCATTGCTGAAGGAAGGCGTCGGCCCGTGGCGCTGGCTGGCCGCCATCGTGGCGCTGATCGGTGCGCTGGTGCTGTTGCGCCCGACCCCCGCCAGCTTTCAACCCGCCGCGTTGCGGGCGCTGACGGCGGCGGCGATCATCGGGATGGAGCTGATTTTCATCAAGAAACTCTCGGGGCGCGAAATCCCGATTCAGATTTTGCTGATCAACAATGCAATGGGCCTGACCATCGCCTCGGTCGCCGTGAGTTTCGTGTTCCAGATGCCGACGCCGCAGCAATGGGCGGCACTGGCGGGGATTGGCGTGCTGATGGCCTGCGCGCAGGCCTGTTTCGTCAACGGCATGGCACGGGCGGAGGCCTCTTTTGTGGCTCCGATCAGCTATGCCACTCTGATCTTTGCCGCGTTCTACGATTTCGTCGTGTTTGGCGCGATCCCGGATGGGATCAGCCTGATCGGATCAGCGATTATCCTGACCGGCGGCCTGATCCTGGTCTGGCGCGAGGCGCGGCTGCGCCGGGTCTAGGCGGTAAATTTCTCAGGAGCGGTGTCCGGGCGCGACACCCATGTCGCAAACCCTCATGAAATCGGATCCAACGGGCGCATTCTGTTCACAGTTGATTAGAGAGTTTGCCCTATGCATGAACGCCGAATTCCCGAATGGGTGCGCCATGCCCCTGCTCCGTCAGTCCGCGATTTCGGCATCCTGGCAGGATTCGAAGCCATTGTCCGGGGCATCCTGATATCAGTTTTTCCACTGGTGATGTATCGCGCGCTGGGCGATGCGTCCTCGGTGTCGTTCGTGTATTTTCTGGTGGGAGTCGCTTCGCTGGTCTCCGGGCTGATGGTTCCGTTCGTAATCCGGTACATCCCGCGGCGCTGGGCCTATACGGCCGGGTGCGTCCTGTTTGTGATCAGCGCCGCCCTGGCGATCGAAGGAAGCCCCGGCGCCATCATCTCGGCACTGGCCCTCAACACGGTGGCCACGGTCATCACATTTGTCTGCTTCAACGCCTATGTGCTGGATTATATCAGCAAGATCGAACTTGGCCGGTGCGAGACCAGCCGCATGTTCTATAGCGCTCTGGGCTGGACCGGAGGTCCCGTGATCGGTGTGCTGTTGATGGAATACTGGGGGCCCGCCCCCTTTGTCATCAGCGCCGCGGCTGCGATTGCGATGCTGGTTCTGTTCTGGCGTATGCGTTTGGGCAACGGCAAGCTGATCACCAAGGCGCAAGGGCCGACAAACAATCCACTGGCTTTTCTGCCGCGCTTTTTCTCGCAGCCGCGACTGGTGGCGGGCTATCTGTTTGCCATGATCCGATCATGCGGATGGTGGATCTATGTCGTTTATCTGCCGATCTTTGCCATTCAGAACGGGTTGGGTGACCAATTGGGCGGTATCCTTCTGTCGAGCACCAACGCCATGCTGTTTGGCGCACCATTGATCCTGCGCTGGGTGCAGGGACGGTCGCTTCGGGCGGCTGTACGGACAGGTTTTGCTGCGGGTGGTGCCTGTTTCGTTGCCGCCGCAGCGATGGCTGGCTGGCCGGTCGCATCGGTTGCGGCGCTGGTGCTGGGTTCGGTATGGCTGATCGTGCTGGATATTTGTGCGGGGCTGCCCTTTCTTATGGCAGTGAAGCCTTCGGAACGGACCGAGATGTCAGCAATCTATTCCAGCTATCGCGACGTGTCGGGCATTCTGACACCCGGCGTGGCGTCGCTGGTTCTGTTGCTGACGCCGGTTGCGGGCGTGTTTGCGGCTGGTGGTCTGGCCCTGTTTGGTGCCTGGGCTGTGGCGGGACGGATGCACCCGCGCCTCGGCCGCCCGCGCGTGGCCCTGCAACCCGGATCGCTGGCCGAGGCGACTTAGGCCTTGAGCCGGTAGCCGGTGCGCAGCATCTGCCAGGTCAGCGCGCCGACCAGCAGCGTCGCACCCAAGCAGATCACCATGCCCAGCCACGGAGAGCTGTCAGAAACGCCGATCATCCCGAAACGCAAGCCGTCGATCAGATAAAAGACCGGGTTCACATGGCTCAGCCGGTTCAGCATCGGCGGCAGCGCCTGCACCGAATAAAATGTGCCCGACAGGAAGGCCAGCGGGGTGACGACGAAATTGGTGATCGCCGCCATCTGGTCAAACTTGTTGGCAAAAATCCCGGCAAACAGGCCAAGCGCCCCCATGAAGGCGCCGCCCAGGACCACAAAGATCAGTGCAACAGCCGGGTTCCGCGGGACGATGCCCAGAACCAGCGCCAGAGCTATGGCCACAACCAGTGCAATCAGGACGCCCCGGGCGATACCCCCCGCAAGATAGCCCAACAGGATTTCCAGCGGCGACAAGGGCGGCATCAGCGTGTCGACGATATTGCCCTGCACCTTGGCGATCACCATCGAAGACGAGGTGTTGGCAAAGGCGTTCTGGATCACTGTCATCATCATGATGCCGGGGGCCAGAAAGGTCAGGAACGGCACGCCCATCACGTCCGACCGGCTGGGTCCGATGGCGATATTGAAGATCAGCAGGAATAAACCCGCCGTTACCAACGGGGCCAGCAGAGTCTGCGTCCACACGGCCAGAAAGCGCAGGGTTTCGCGCTGTGCCAGCGTATAGAGGCCCATCCAATTCACCGCACCAAAGCGGCGCGCGTCCTGATCCATGAGATTCTGCATGATCCGCCCCATACCTGATTCGAAGACCGCTTGTAACTCGGGCCGCAGTGTTTAGAATAGGGCGCTGAGACGATTTCCCAAGGCGGCCCGAATCCGGGGCCGCTTTCCGCTTTTGAAAGGCAAATGATGTCCTGGACTGACGAGCGTGTAGAGCTGCTGAAAAAGATGTGGGGCGAAGGCCAGTCGGCCAGCCAGATTGCCAAGGAACTGGGCGGCGTGACCCGCAATGCGGTGATCGGCAAGGTGCACCGTCTGGGCCTGTCGAACCGCGCCACCGGCGCAAGCCCGGCCAAGGCCGAGCCCAAGGAAAAACCGGCACCCGCGCCCAAGGCCGAAGCCAAGCCCAAACCGGCGCCCAAAACCGAACCCGCCCGCCCGGCCCCTGCACCCGAGGCAAAACCGGCCGCCCCGGCCCGCCGTCAGATCATCCCCGCCGGTCAACCGCTGCCGCCGCAGCCCTCGGCCAACGAAATCAGCCCCGAGGCGCTGGCCAAGGTCAACGAGGTTGAGAAGAAAGCCAAGAAGCTGACCTTGATGGAACTGACCGAGAAAACCTGCAAATGGCCCGTCGGCGACCCCGCGACCGAGGATTTCTGGTTCTGCGGCCTGCCAGTTGAGGCAGGCAAACCCTATTGCGAGGCGCATGTGGGCGTGGCGTTCCAACCGATGAGCTCGCGCAGGGATCGGCGCAGGTAATTGGGAACACCAGAACCTAAATCATTAATATAGAACGTGAAAAGGGCGCAGGCGTTTCACCACGCCTCTTACTGGAAGCGTTGCAAAGTCAAGAACGGCGCAAGACGTAACGAGCTCTTACAAATAGAACACCCCCGCTGAATGCTGCGAGGGTGTTTTAGTTCGGAGCGTCAGCTTTGCGGACTTTGCCGACGTTTGGCTATACGATGTGATAGTCTGCTTTACCTTTTCAGTGATCGCGCTCGCAAAGGCCATGATCCGACAAAGAAGCCAGGACATAGCAGTCTTCGGTCACTCCGCCGCCATCGCAGCCGTTGGAAATCCGCACCAGTTCTTTCTCAAGCGCGCGGAGGCGTTTGATCTTTGCGCGCACGTCCGAGAGCTGAGCCGTCGCAATATCATTGGCCTCTGCACACGACCGGTCCGGGTGGCCCTGTAGCTCGATCAAGGCAGCAATAGCTTCAATCGAGAAGCCGAGGTCGCGGGCGTGCTTGATGAAGCTCAGGCGCTCCAGCCCCGCCGCATCATACCGACGCTGATTGCCTTCAGTCCGTTCCGGTGCGTCGAGAAGCCCAGACTCTTCGTAGTAGCGGATTGTTGGAACCTTGACGTTCGTGCGCCGCGATAGCTCGCCAATGGAAAACATGAAAATACCTCTTGAACCTCTAGTCACTAGAGATCGTATATCAGTTGGGACGCTGAAACCAGAGTGAACCATGTCCCAGAAATACCTCGCCGAAACCCCCATACTCGATTTTCGATCCGATGCGATCCAGGCATTGATCGCCGAGCGCGGGTGGTCTTCTCTTGACCCCACCGCACGCATCGGCACGGCCTATGATTTCGTGCGGAACGAAATCCTGTTCGGATACAACAGCGACGATGCGCTGCCTGCCTCCCGAGTGCTGGCGGACGGCTATGGGCAGTGCAACACCAAGGGCACGCTTCTGATGGCACTGCTCAGGGCGTTGAATATCCCTTGCCGGTTTCATGGTTTCACCATCGACAAGGGCTTGCAGCGTGGCGTTGTGCCAGAGTTGGTTTTCCCGCTGGCCCCCCGAAGCATCATCCATTCCTGGGTGGAAGTTCTGATCGACGGCAAGTGGATCAATCTCGAAGGGTTTATCCTCGATCAAGGCGTTCTGGGAGCGCTTCAGGAGACCTTTCCGGATCGCACGTCGCTCTGTGCCTATGGCGCGGGGACAGATTGCCTTCAGGCCCCGCCCGTCGAGTGGTCTGGCCAAAGCACATACATCCAGAAGACCGGGATCAACCACGACTTCGATGTCTTTGACAGTCCGGATGATTTCTACAAGGACCACCACCAGCTGTCCGGTTTTCGCGGGTTGCTCTATCGTCTTGTCATACGGCACTGGATGAACCGGCGCGTGGCGCGGATCAGGCAAGGCTATGTGCCAATCATCCCCGGCGGCGCAGAGAACCTTCTTCCTAAACAGGCACCAATCATTCTAAAGGAGGCCGTGTGATGTCAGGGTGTTGTGGACATGACGCTAAGTTCGATGGCGTATCGGACGACTACAAACGGCGGCTGTGGATCGTCATCGCGCTGAACGCGACGATGTTTGCCGTCGAGATGACAGCAGGCCAGGTCGCACAGTCGCAAGCTCTGAAGGCTGACGCCCTCGACTTCTTGGGCGATGCTCTGACCTATGGCATCTCACTTGCTGTCATCGGTGCTTCGATCCGCGCGCGGACGAATGCAGCGCTCGCCAAGGGCATCAGTCTTCTTCTGATGGGCCTGTGGGTCTTCGGCTCGACAGTCTACCGGGTTTTCTATGTCGGCGTACCGGAAGCGGAAATCATGGGCGTTGTCGGCGCTCTGGCTCTGGCGACAAACCTTGCAAGCGTCCTGCTGCTGGTCAGCTACAAGGACGGGGATGCCAATGTGCGCTCTGTCTGGCTCTGCTCGCGAAACGACGCCATCGGCAACGTCGCCGTGATGTTAGCAGCTTTGGGCGTATGGGGCACGGCCACCGGCTGGCCCGACCTGATCGTCGCTGCGATCATGGCCAGCTTGTTTCTGTCCTCAGCGTTCCAGATCGTGCGCCAGGCGCTCGCTGAACGCCGTGAGTTCAATTCACACAATCATGCCGAAGTCTGATGGAGGCCTTTCTTGCTCTTCTTGGCTTGGGGATTGCCGCAGGAACCTTGGCCGCGCTCGTTTGGTCGTTTGCGCGTCCATCGCGGCGGCTCTGGCCCCCGGAAGAATACACGATCAGAACGCCTTTCCTTGTCTGGGTTCCAACATTCACTTTGTTCGGCGTGCTTGTTCTGCTTGGCATTCTTGGATGGGCGACCCTGCCATTTCCAGACTGGATGCGGTTCTGGATCGGGGTGCCTTTAATCCTCACCGGAAACGCAGCCGTCTGGTTTGAAGTTGTACGCTTTGGCATCGCCCAAACCGGCGGTGCCGTTGGGCATCTGCGAACCGACGGTCTTTATCGCTACTCCCGCAATCCCCAGTATGTCGCAGATATCTTCATGGTCATCGGATGGATGCTGCTGACGGCGGCACCGCTGGTCTTTCCGGTCGGAAGTGCCGCGGTCCTCGTGCTGTTGGCTGCACCATTCGCGGAAGAGCCATGGCTGCGCGCGCGCTACGGCGCGGACTTCGAGGAATACGCCTCCCGCGTTCGGCGTTTTCTCTGAAGCGGTCATTCGCCACAACGCAGAAACTTGGGAGGTATGGGCTCGAACCTGACATTGATGTGTCGGTGATCTTGGAGCCGCTGGCACATGATCAGCCTTTCACTGCGCCGGATGTGACGGCAAATCCGGCATCGGCACCCAGCCGGGCAACTCGTCTGGTGAGACCGAGACATGCAGCCGCTCGGACCGGTCCTTCCCGACTTTCCGATGCTTGCGCAGCAGGAAAATCTTGCCCCAGCCGCGCCATGTGCCGACCGATGGCGCGTGGGTGTCGGTGGGGAAGCGGTCGCGCCAGCCCTCGGGCAATGGCAGGCCGTGCAACTCGGCCTTGTCCAGCATCCAGATCAGGGAGATGTTGCTGAGGGGGCGGGCCTCTTCGAACCCGTTGAGTTGCCCGCCGACATCGCCGTGGGTGCCGCGGAACCAGACCTGTTCGACGTGGCCTTTGAAATCGGGGGTACATTTCCACAAGACCGGCTCGAACACTTCGCGGGTCTCGTCCAGCGCCATGGCGTGATAGCCGTGGCGGGTAGCCGGGCCAAGCTGGTGGCTGTGGAAGGCGTGGCGTTCCTCGGCCCAGCGCCAGAGCAGCGGCAGGCGCAGGCCCAGCGCCTTGACCGTATCCCAGACGCCCACCATCTCGATCGCCACATCCTCATGACAGAAGGCCTGCCGGAATTCAGCCGCCGCCTTGCCGTTGGCGGCGCATTCGTAATGGCGATAGGCCTGCTTGATGTTTCGGACAGTGGCGTGTTCGGCCTTGAGCAGACCGATGGCGTCGATCACCCCGGCCAGACTGCGCACCCCGTAGGCACCGCGTGAATAGCCGATGAAAAAGATCTTGTCGCCGGGCTTGTAGCGCGAGGCGAGGTAGCCATAGGCGCGACGGATCTGGCGGTTGATGCCGCGCCCCATCATCACGTCCAGCGAGGATTTCCAGCTTTCCCACTGCACGCCGGATTCGTAGAAGACCGAGACCTTGCTGCCCATCTCGCAACACAGGCGCAGGGTCTGACCCGCATGGGTTTCCCGCCCCGGCTCCAGCGTCGACATGGTGCCGTCCAGAATGATGACATGGCTGATCGGTTCGCGGTGGCGCGTCTCAGCCGAGTGCTCGGACCGTAAGGGCCGTCCGAGCCATCCCAGTACCTTTCTACTCAGCCGCGACAGAACCATCGTTCAGCAATTCCCATACTCTGTGAGGTGTGAAAGGCATATCCGCCTGCCGCACCCCATGATCCCAGAGCGCGTCCTGAACCGCGTTTGCCACTGCGGCCAGCGCGCCCACCGTGCCGGCCTCGCCACATCCTTTCATCCCCATCGGGTTGGACGTTGACGGAACCGGAACCGAGGTAAACTTAATCATGGGTATCTCAGCCGCGCGCGGCAAGGCGTAATCCATCAACGATGCCGTGAGCAGTTGCCCATGTGCATCGTGCACGACATGCTCGGTCAGCGCCTGACCGATGCCCTGACCCACCCCGCCATGCACCTGCCCTTCGGCGAGCATCGGGTTGATAAGATTGCCGAAATCATCGACGACCGTATAGCGGTCGACCCATGTCTCGCCGGTGTAAGAATCGATAACGATCTCGGCAACATGCGCGCCGTTGGGATAACTGCGGGCATCCAGATTGGCGCGGGCTTCGTGCTGCAGCAGGTCCATGCGCCCGTCTGCGCGCGCCAACTCTGCCGCCTCGGTCAGTGTGGGTGTCAGGTTCGAGCCGGGGGCCCGGAAAGTCTCATGATCAAAATGCACGTCGGTATCCTCGACCCCCATCTTATCGGCGAGATAAGGCGTGAATGCGGCAATCATGGTGTCGATGGTGGCCAGCGTCGCCGTGCTTTGCACCGTGACCGAGCGTGACCCACCCGTGCCGCCACCATGGGCGAGCCTGTCCGTGTCGCCCTGAACGACGGTGATCCGGTCCATCGGAATCCCGGTCTGGTCCGACAGGAAATGGGCATAGACCGTCTCATGCCCCTGCCCGTTCGATTGGGTGCCGACGTAAAGGTTCACCGTGCCATCCTCGCAAAACTCGACCTTCGAGTTCTCGGAAGGATCACCCAAAATACTTTCGATATAGTAACAGAGCCCCTGCCCCCGGATCAGGCCCCGTTCGGCGTCTGTTGCCTTGCGGGCCACAAAGCCGCTGGTCTGGCTTGCCGCGCGGCTGAGAACCCTGTCAAAATCGCCGACGTCATAGGTCTCGCCCGTGGCGGAGGTATAGGGAAACTGTGCAGGCCGGATGAAGTTCCTGCGCCGCAACTCCCACGGATCGACGCCCAGTTCCCGCGCCGCCCGGTCCATGACGCGCTCCAGCACATAGATCGCCTCGGGCCGTCCTGCGCCGCGATAGGCATCGACCTGCGTCGTGTTGGTATAGAACCCTTCGACTCGCAGATAGGTGGTCTGCACGTCATAGACCCCCATCAGCACCTTGCTGAACAGGCTGGTCTGGATCGCCTGCCCGAAATGGCTGTTATAGGCGCCCAGATTGACCCTGCTGTGGACGCGATAGGCGGTGATCCGGTGATCGGCATCAAAGGCCAGTTCCCCCAGCGAGGTCAGATCGCGGCCATGGTGATCGGACAGCATCGCCTCGGACCGGTCCGACATCCAGTGGACCGGCTGGCCCAGTTTCATGGCGGCAACAGCGGTGCAGAAATATTCGGGGTAAGGCATCACTTTCATGCCGAAACCGCCGCCCACATCCGGGGTGGTGACGCGGATATCTTCCGCCTCAAGCTTCAGCTTCTGCGCCAGTTGCGCCCGCATCGCCCAGACACCCTGCCCGCCGTAGGAAAAATGCAGGCGCCCATCGGCCCAGTCGGCCTGACAGCCGCGCGGCTCGAGCGAGGCGATGATGACCCGGTTATCCTGCACGTCCAGCGAGACGGTATGGGCGGCGTTGGCAAAAGCGGCCTCGGTCGCGGCCTCATCGCCCAGCCCCCAGTCAAAGGCGCGGTTGTCGGGGGCCTCGGGGTGCAGGGTTTCACCGCCCGCGCGCACGTCCATCTTTACGGGCAGGTCTTCGGTCTCCATCCAGATCAACTCAGCCGCGTCGCGTGCCTGCATCAGCGTCTCGGCCACCACGATTGCCACCGGCTCACCCACGAAGCGCACCCGCTTGTTGGCCAGCATGTGCCGTTCCGGGGCCGCCGCCTGCGTCCCGTCGCGGTTGGGCACAGTGGCCCCGTTCATCACCGTGTCGATGCCCGTCGCCTGCAAATCCTCCAGCGCCATCACCAGCCGCACGCCGTCAGCGGCACGCGCCGCATCGAGATCCAGCGCCGTGATCCGGCCATGCGCCACCGGGCTGCGAAAAAACGCAACGTGCAGCGCGTTTTCGGGTACGCGGTCATCCATGTATTGGCCATGCCCGGTCAGAAACCGCAGGTCCTCGGTCCGTTTGACAGGCTGGCTTTTGCCGAACTTTTCCATGGGGCGATCCTTTGGGCTGCGTCAGAGGCGAGATTAGGCTGCAGCGGTTCGTTGTCCAGTGCCGCGCGCAGACCCTTCCCCTTCCTGCACGCATTCGTTATTGCAGGCCCTGACCCAAGATTGATGACGCAGGACGCACCCCATGGCGATGGAAAAGACATTCAACGCGGCCGAGGCCGAGGCCCGCATCTACGAGGCCTGGGAACAGGCCGGAGCCTTCAAGGCAGGCGCGAACAAATCGCGTGACGAAAGCTTTACCATCATGATCCCGCCGCCCAACGTGACGGGCGCTTTGCACGTGGGCCATGCGTTCAACAACACGCTGCAAGACATCCTGACCCGCTGGCACCGGATGCGCGGCTTCGACACGTTGTGGCAGCCCGGTCAGGACCACGCCGGCATCGCCACGCAGATGCAGGTGGAAAAGATGCTGGCCGCCACCCAGCAGCCGGGACGTCGTGAGCTGGGGCGCGAGGCGTTTCTGGACAAGGTCTGGGAGTGGAAAGGCGAATACGGCGGCACGATCATCGAGCAGCTCAAGCGCCTGGGCTCGTCCTGTGATTGGTCGCGCAACGCCTTCACCATGGCGGGTGCGCCGCGTGACCCGCGCACGGGCCACGAAAATTCTGCGAATTTTCACGACGCGGTGATCAAGGTCTTTGTCGACATGTACGAAAAGGGCCTGATCTATCGCGGCAAGCGGCTGGTCAATTGGGACCCGCATTTCGAAACCGCGATCTCGGATCTGGAGGTCGAGAATATCGAAGTCGCGGGCCACATGTGGCACTTCAAATACCCGTTGGCGGGCGGCGAGACCTATACTTACGTCGAGAAGGACGAGGATGGGAATATCGTGCTGGAGGAAGAGCGCGATTATATCTCGATCGCCACAACCCGCCCCGAAACCATGCTGGGCGACGGCGCGGTTGCGGTTCATCCGTCAGATGAACGGTATGCGCCAATCGTCGGGAAACTCTGCGAAATCCCGGTTGGCCCGAAAGAGCATCGCCGTCAGATTCCGATCATCACCGATGACTACCCCGATCCCGAATTCGGCTCTGGTGCGGTGAAGATCACCGGCGCGCATGACTTCAACGACAACATGGTCGCCAAGCGTGGCGGAATCCCGATGTACCGCCTGATGGACACCAAAGGCGCGATGCGGGCCGATGGTGCGCCTTACGCCGAAGAGGCCGACAAGGCGCAGGAATATGCGCGCGGGCGTGAGTTCACCGGGAACGAGATCGACGCGATCAACTTGATCCCTGACCACCTGCGCGGCCTCGACCGGTTCGAGGCGCGTGCGAAGGTGGTCGAGGAGATCACTGCTGACGGTCTGGCCGTGATGACCCGCGCGGATGATCCGCGTCTGGGTTCGACCGCTCTGAAACCCGATCACGAAGGCGCGGACAAGCTGGTCCCGCTGGTCGAGAGCAAACCGATCATGCAGCCCTTCGGCGACCGCTCAAAAGTGGTCATCGAGCCGATGTTCACCGACCAATGGTTCGTCGACGCTGCCAAAGTCGTCGGCCCCGCGCTGGATGCGGTCAAGGACGGCACGGTCAAGATCATCCCCGAGTCGGGCGAGAAAACCTATTACCACTGGCTGGAAAACATCGAGCCATGGTGCATCTCGCGCCAGCTGTGGTGGGGACATCAGATTCCGGTTTGGTATGGTCTCGATCTATCGGCTGAGAACTTCAAGGATGACGAAAACGACGGTGACCTTGATCTGGTCGAATTGGGTCGTTTGCTCAACGAAGGCGGCATGCTGCATCGTGGCAATGTCATGGAATGCGCCGCGAACCTTGAGGCCGTCACGGAAAAATTCCTGGACGACAACGCAAACATTCCCAGTCCGCTGAGCCACGCGACGGTCATCGAAGTCGCCGACAAGCAGGAAGCGATCCATCAATTCGCCGAAAGCCTTGCTCAGTATGCGGTCGAACAGGACCCGACCAAGCTGGTTTATCCGGTCTGGCGCGACCCCGACGTCCTCGACACCTGGTTCTCGTCCGGCCTCTGGCCCATCGGCACGCTGGGCTGGCCCGAGCGGACCGAGGAACTGGAACGCTACTTCCCCACGGACGTTCTGATCACCGGCTTCGACATCCTGTTCTTCTGGGTCGCCCGGATGATGATGATGCAACTGGCCGTGGTCGATCAGATCCCGTTCCACACTGTCTACCTGCACCAGCTCGTCCGCGACGAGAAGGGCAAGAAGATGTCCAAAACCACCGGCAACGTCATCGACCCGCTGGAGATCGTGGACGAATTCGGTGCCGACGCGCTGCGCTTCACCAACGCTTCGATGGCGGCAATCGGCGGCGTGTTGAAACTGTCCCGTGAACGCATCACCGGTTATCGCAACTTCGGTACCAAGCTGTGGAACGCCGTCCGCTTTGCCGAGATGAACGAGGTCTTCACCGACGCCGTGCCGCAACTGGACATCGCCGACCTGAAGCCCAAAGCGGCTGTAAACCGCTGGATCATCGGCGAAACTGCCCGCGTGCGGGAAGAGGTCGACGCGGCGCTGGAAAGTTATCGCTTTAACGATGCGGCTAACGGGCTTTACGCCTTTGTCTGGGGCAAGGTCTGCGATTGGTACGTGGAGTTGTCGAAACCGCTGCTACAAGGCGATGACGCCGAGGCACAGGCCGAGACCCGCGCCACCATGCGCTGGGTTCTGGATCAGTGCATGGTCCTGCTGCACCCGATCATGCCATTCATCACCGAAGAGCTGTGGGGCCTGACCGGCGACCGCGCGAATATGGTCGTCCACGCCGACTGGCCGACCTACGCCGCCGCCGACCTGATCGACGCCGATGCGGATCGTGAGATGAACTGGGTGATCTCGGTGATCGAAAACACCCGTTCGGCGCGCGCGCAGATGCGGGTCCCGGCTGGCCTCTATGTGCCGATGCTGGTGACCGGGATCGACGCCAACGGCCAGGCCGCGTGGGACCGCAATGAGGCGCTGATCAAACGTCTGGCGCGGATCGACAGCCTGACCAAGGCGGATGAACTGCCCAAGGGCACCATCTCGATCGCCGCCCCCGGCGCGTCCTTCGGTCTGCCGCTGGCGGATATCATCGACATCGGCGCGGAAAAGGAACGGCTGGAAAAAGCCAAGGGCAAGTTGGCCAAAGAACTGGGCGGCCTGCGCGGGCGTCTGAACAACCCTAAATTCGTGGCTTCGGCCCCGGAAGAGGTGGTTGAGGAAGCCAAAGCCAACCTCGCCGCCCGCGAGGAAGAAGAGGCCAAGCTGAACGAGGCCCTCGCCCGTCTGGCCGAAATCGCCTGATCTTCACCTTTTCACAAATACTCAAATCCCGCCCCCTCCGCCAAACCCGGCGGAGGGGTTTTTCTTTGCCCGCAAAGCTTTCCCTCTTGTTCGCGCCACCCTGCGCTTGTTAGCACTTCGGCAACGCAATCCGCCGAGGCCCTGATGGCACGACTTCTCCCTCCGATGCAGACCGTCTCAACCGGGTTGGTGGTGGCCATTGTCGGGTTCTTCAGCTCGTTTCCCATCGTCCTGCAAGGGCTGGGTGCGATGGGGGCGTCGCCGGCGCAGGCGGCCTCGGGGCTGATGAGCGCGGCGATTGCCATGGGGCTTGCCGCGATCATTCTCAGCCTGCGCTACAAACTGCCGATCAGCGTCGCCTGGTCTACCCCGGGGGCCGCGTTGCTGGCAGTGTCCGCGACCCCGACCGAGGGGTTTTCGGGCGCAGTCGGAGCCTTCCTGTGCGCCGGGGCGCTGACCGTTCTGGCCGGGCTGTGGAAGCCGCTGGGGCGATTGGCGGCGGCGATCCCCACGACATTGGCGCAGGCGATGCTGGCGGGGGTGCTGCTGCCGCTCTGCCTAGTGCCCTTCACGGCGGTGGTCGAGATTCCGTGGCAGGCGCTGCCGGTGATCCTGACATGGTTCATTGCCGGGCGTTTTAACCGGCTGTTCGCCGTTCCGGCAGCGGTCATCGCGGCAGCCATCGTGGTGTCCCTGAACGCTGGCGATGCGCCATTGATGCCGGATCGCGTGATCGCGGCCCCGGTCTGGACCATGCCCAGCTTTTCGGTCGCCTCGGCCATCGGTATCGGCGTGCCGCTGTTCATCGTCACCATGGCGACGCAGAACATCCCCGGCGTCGCGGTGATGCGCAGCTTTGGGTTCGCGCCGGTTCCGGGCCGGTTGTTTTCATCTGTCGGCGGCGCGAGCCTGCTCTCGGCCCCGTTCGGGGCGCCCGCCACCTGTCTGGCCGCCATCACCGCCGCGATGTGTTCGAACGAAGACAGCCACCCCGACCCGGCACAACGCTACTGGTCCGCCATCATGGGCGGCGTGTTCTATTGCCTGTTCGGTATCTTCGCCGTGGCGATCACCGGTTTCGCAGCCCATGCCGACCCGTTGCTGATGGGCACATTGGCCGGGGTTGCCCTGATCGGGGTCCTGGCCAATTCCATGCATGCCGCGCTGGACGTCCCGGCCGAGCGAGAGGCGGCGATTCTGACGCTGGCCATCACTGCGTCGGGCATCACGGTCTTTGGACTGGGCGCGGCGGTTTGGGGGCTTCTGGCCGGTGGCATCGCCTATCTTGTGACCAACATGCTGCGGTAATTCCTTTCGCCTACCGCTCACAAACGGTATGATATACTCATGTTCGGATCGCTTGGAAAACTGGTGGAACGCCAGATCAAAAAGGCGCAGGCCGAGGGCCAGTTGCAAGGGCTTGAGGGCGAAGGCGCGCCCCTGCCCGACCGTTCGGGCGAGGCACAAAGCGACCCCGCCATTGCTGCCGGTCACCGGATCATGGCGCAGGCCGGAGTGCTGCCCGAGGAATTCGATATCAAGAAACAGCTGGACACGGCGCGCAAGGATTATGCCGTGCTGACCGACCCCGAGGCGCGTAAGGCCGCCATGGCCCGCATCGCCGAACTGGAGATGCGGTACAACATGGCCCGCGATGCGCGGCGGGCTTTCATGCGGTGATCATTTGAACTCGGGCTTACGGCCCTGCATGTGCGCCATGACGATCTCCATCTGATCCGGTTTGCCGATCAGGTCGACCTGTTCCGAGGATTCGGCCTGCAACACTTCGGCACGGTCGCGGGTTTCGGCCACGTCGATCAGGCGTTTGGCGGCGCGGATAGCCGAGGGGCTTTTGCCGGCGATATCTTCGGCCAGTGCCAGCGCTTCGGTCAGGGGGTCATCAGACAGTTTCGTCACCAGCCCCCAATCCGCCGCCTGCGGTGCGCCGATGGGGCGGGCGGTGTAGGTCAGCAGGCGCAGCACGTCCGAGCGTACCAGTTCAGGCAGCAGAACCATGCCGCCCATGTCGGGGATTAGGCCCCATTTCATCTCCATCACAGACAGTTTGGCGTCGGGGTGCGCGATGCGAACATCCGCGCCCAACGCGATCTGCAGACCGCCGCCATAAGCCACACCCTGAATGGCGCAGATCACCGGGACCGGGACGCGCCGCCAGATCAGGGCGATCTCCTGCAACTCATTGGCGTCCTCGTGGCTGCGGGTCATCAGCCATTCGGTCGGGTCTGTTTGGACCATGCTGGCGAAGCTGGCCATGTCGAGCCCGGCGCAGAAGCTCTTGCCCTCACCCGACAGCACCACGGCGCGGATATCGGCGGCGGCGACCTCCTGACCCGCAGACAGGATCGCCTTGATCATCGCGTCGTCCAAAGCGTTCATCTTATCGCCACGGGTCAGAGTGACGTGGGCGATGTGGTCTTTGTATTCGACGGATACGCGGGACATGGGACCTCCGAAGCGTTTAGTGTTGCGCCAACCTTGCCAGCACACGGCCCGGAGCGCCACCGCGACGTCAGGGCAGATCGGCAACCGGTATCCGGCCAAACCAAGGCGAATCCAGCGTCATCACATAAAACTGGTCACCAACGATCTGGCCCGCTGTGGTGATGCCCAGCCGACCGTCGGGGTCCTGCAACGTACGCAGGATGGTGCCGTCGCCATCGAACTGCACCAGCATTCCGCGATGGATCGGCGCGGGGCGCATCTTTGGACCCAATCGCCAGATCACTTTGCGCAGGAAGGGATAGGGCATCAGCTTTTCCGCGGGCACGCGCGGGCTGGCGAAGGCCATCCAATAGGTACCGTCCCCCTGCGCCTTGATGTTGTCGGGATAGCCCGGCAGGTTGTCGAGCAGCACCTCCTGCTCACCTGCCTTGGGGCCGGTCAGCCAGAGCTTGTGCACCCGCGCGCGCCCCGTTTCGGCAATCAGCAGGAAGTCTTCGTCGGGTGAAAGGGCGATGCCGTTGGTATAGACGACCCCCTCGGCGATCTTCTGCGCGGTTCCATCGGGTGCGTAGCGCGCAACATATCCTGTCGGCGATTGCTCCCAGATGGTCAGAACCGAGGTCGGTTTGGTACCGCCCATCGTCTCAGGGTCGAAGCGATCCGAGGAGTTCGAGAAATAGACGGTGCCGTCCTGCGCCACGTCGAGATTGTTGGCATAGATCACCGGTGCGCCGTCGATTTCCGAGACCAGCGTTTCCAGTGACCCCGGCCCGGTCCAGCGCATCAACCCGCGAAAGCTGTCGGCAATATAAAGCGCGCCATCCGGCCCCGCCCGCAGCCCGAGGGGGCGTCCGCCAAGCTGGTCGACCTCAACCGGCTGATCCCCGTCGATGCGATAGAGAAAGCCCGACAGGCTGGTGGTATAGACCGCACCGCCCGGCAGCACGGCGATATCCTCGGGGCCGATCTCGTCCTTCGGGAGGGAGGTCAGCTGCGCCTTGTCGAGATGCCTGTTCTCGGCAAAATCTCCGGTGAAACCGGGGGGTTCCGGCATTTCATGCGAGACCGGATCAACCGGGACCGGCCAGAACAGCAGATAGGCAAGACCGATTAGGGCAAGGCCCAGTAGATAACGCATGACACCTCCGAATTTCAGTTGCGCGCAAACTGACGATGAATGCGGCGGGGTGCAAGGCTTGCCCCGCTTGGAAGGTTGCGTTTATCTGCGACCATGACTGGTCCTCGTTACACCCCGCTTGCGCAATCCCTGCCTGCAACCGTGCCCTTTGTTGGCCCCGAGACACAGGAGCGTCAGCGCGGCACGCCTTTTGTCGCACGGCTGGGGGCGAATGAGAGTGTGTTTGGCCCCTCGCCCCGTGCCGTCGAGGCGATGCAGCGGACGGCGGGCGAGGTCTGGATGTATGGCGATCCCGAAAATCACGACCTGCGCCATGCGCTGGCGGCGCATCATGGGGTTGCGCCTGCAAATATCGTGGCGGGCGAAGGCATTGACGGGTTGCTGGGCTATCTGGTGCGGCTGCTGGTTGGACCCGGTGATGCGGTGGTGACCTCGGACGGGGCCTATCCGACCTTCAACTATCATGTGGCCGGGTTTGGCGGGGTTCTGCACAAAGTTCCCTATCGCAATGATCATGAGGACCCGGTCGCTTTGTTCGCCAAAGCGGCAGAGGTGGATGCGAAGCTGGTTTATCTGGCCAATCCCGACAATCCGATGGGCAGTTGGCATTCCGGGGCGGATATCGTCGCGGCGATGGAGGCTTTGCCAGAGGGCTGTCTGCTGGTTCTGGATGAGGCTTATGTGGAATGCGCGCCCGAGGGCACGGCAGCACCGGTTGCGGCGGATGATCCGCGTGTGATCCGGATGCGGACGTTTTCCAAGGTCTATGGCATGGCCGGCGCGCGGGTGGGCTATGCCATCGGTGCGCCCGATCTGATTGCGGCATTCAACAAGGTGCGCAACCATTTCGGCATGAACCGAGCCGCGCAGGCCGGGGCGTTGGCGGCGCTGCGGGATCAGGCGTGGCTGACAGAGGTTCAGGCCAAAATCGCCGCAGCACGCGACCAGATCGGGCAGATTGCCCGCGCGTGTGGGCTGGAGCCCCTGCCCTCGGCCACTAATTTCGTGGCGATCGATTGCGGGCGTGATGGGGCGTTTGCCAAGGCTGTATTGGAGACGCTGGTTGCGCAGGGCATATTTGTGCGGATGCCGTTCGCGGCGCCTCAGAACAGGTGTATTCGGGTGAGTTGCGGCGCGGCGTCGGACATGGAGGCGTTTGCGGCGGCGTTGCCGAAGGCCCTTGCCGCAGCGGAGGCGCTTGGGTGAGCGGTGAAGGGGGGCTGTCTGCCCCCCATCGCGCCGGGGCGCGATTCCCCCCGAGGATATTTTTGGCCAGATGAAGAGGCGGATCAGGGCTTAGGCGGCCAAAGTGGCGGCGGCAGCCTCGAGCGCGCCCTGACCGCGCGGGATGTCGAACGCGGCCATAGCGGTTTCCATGCTGCCCAGTGTGGCCATGACCATCTGGGCATTTACGTGCCCCATGTGGCCGAGGCGGAAGCAACCGTCCCAGTCCTCCATCCCCAGACCGATGCCCAGGGTCAGGCCGAGTTGGTTTTCGGTATAGCTGCGTAACGGCGTGCCGCGCCCTTCGGTCAGGCGGAGGGCGGTAACCGCGTGGCTGCGGTGGACCGGATCGGTGACGTTCAGATGCAATGCGCCACCCTGCGCCCAGACTTCGCACGCGGTCCAAATTGCTTTGGCAAGGTGAGCGTGCCGGGCCCAGACGGCCTCGATCCCTTCGGCGTGGATCAGGTCGAGCGCGGCGCGCAGGCCGTAGAGGTGGTGCGTTGGCGCGGTGCCGTTGAAATACTGGTAGAACAGCTCGGGATTGGCGCGCGGCTGCCAGTCCCAATATTGCGAGACCCGGGGCATTTGGGCGCGTTTGGCCTGTGCCTTTTCGTTAAAGAAGACGAAGCCCATGCCGGGCGGGGTCATCAGACCCTTCTGGCAAGCGGTGACGGTGACGTCGATCCCCCAGGCATCCATCTCGAACCGGTCGCAACCCATTGAGGCGATACAATCCGCCATCAGCAACGCCGGGTGATCGAGGTCGTCGAGCAAGGCGCGCAAGGCCGGAATGTTGTTGCGGATCGACGTTGAGGTGTCGACATGGACCGCGAGCACGGCTTTGATTTTGTGGCCGGTATCAGCACGCAGAGCTTCGGCGATGCGGTTGATATCCCAGGCTGAGGACATGCCGAAATCGATCACCTCAACCGTTGCACCGATACCTTCGGCCATCTCGGCCCAGCCATGGGTGAAACGGCCCGAAGCCGGGGCGAGCACGGTTTCGCCGGGGGCGATCACGTTGGACAGCGCGGCCTCCCACGTGCCATGGCCGTTGGCGATGTAGATGGCGACGTCATGTTCGGTGCGGGCCACGCGCTTGAGGTCGCGGGTGAGAGCGGGCATCATCTCGATCAGCTCGCCGTCATAGATGTTGGGCGACGGGCGATGCATCGCCTGCAGCACCGCGTCGGGCATGACCGAGGGGCCGGGAATGGCCAGATACTCGCGTCCGTGCGCGAGGGAGTGTTGGTTTGTCATGAGGGCAACCTGATTGAATTGAGGCATACCCTAGCGTCTTGCCCTGTGGCGTCAATCCGTCAGACGGGCGGCTTCGCTGGCGAGGGTTTCGATCCCGGACCAGTCGCCGTTCTGAACCATCTGCTTGGGCGCGACCCAGCTGCCTCCGGCGCAGATCACGTTGGAGAGCGACAGGTAATCGTGGGCATTGGTGGGGGATACACCGCCGGTCGGGCAGAAGGTGATCTGTGGCAGCGGTGCGCCAATGGCTTTCAGGGCGGGCGCGCCGCCTGAGGCCTCAGCCGGGAAGAATTTCAGCATGTCATAACCCTTTTCCAGCAGGGCCATCGCCTCACTCGCGGTGGCCGCGCCGGGTAGAAGGGGCAGGCCTTCGGCCTCACAGGCGGCAATCAGCGCGTCGGTCGCGCCGGGAGAGACGCCGAATTGCGCGCCGGCCGCTTTGGCGGCGCGGACGTCTTCGGGCGTGACCAAGGTGCCTGCGCCGACAACGCCGCCGGGGACGTCGGCCATGGCACGGATAGCGTCCAGCGCCGCAGGGGTGCGCAGAGTAACCTCGAGCGCGGGGAGGCCACCGACGACCAGTGCTTCGGCCAGCGGGCGGGCGTGGGCCGCGTCGTCGACCACCAGAACCGGAACGATCGGGGCCAGCGCGCAAATCTCGCGGGTGCGTTGGGTTTTGGACATGGGGTTACACTCCGAATATGCTGGCGCCGGTGTCAGCCGAGCCGACATTCTGGCGGAAGGCGCCAAAGAGGTCGCGGCCGACGCCGTGCTGGTTTGCCGAAAGATCTGCGGTGGCCGGGGTGCGGTCGAGAACGCCGGGGGTGAGGATTTCCAGCGCGCCTTTCACCGCGTCCACGCACAAAATATCGCCATCCTGCAGGCACGCGATGGCGCCTCCGTCTAACGCCTCGGGGCAGACATGGATGGCGGCGGGCACTTTGCCGGAGGCACCGGACATACGGCCATCGGTGACCAGCGCCACCTTCTGACCCCTGCCCTGCAAGATCGAGAGCATCGGCGTCAGCGAGTGCAGTTCGGGCATCCCGTTGGCTTTGGGCCCCTGGAAGCGGACGACAACGATGACGTCATCGGTGAACTCTCCGGCTTTGAAGGCGTCTTTGACAGCATTCTGGTCGTGGAACACGCGCACGGGCGCTTCGACCACCTGATGTTCGGGCGCGACGGCCGAGACTTTCATGACGCCGGTGCCCAGATTTCCGGTCAGGCGCGACAGGCCGCCGGTGGGCTGAAACGGGTCGTTGGCGGGGCGGACAATCTTTTCGTTCAGGCTGTGGCCTGCGCCGTCTTCCCAGACCAGTTCGCCGTTCTTCAGCTTGGGTTCCTTGGTGTAATTGTGCAGTCCCTGCCCTGCAACGGTCAGGGTGTCGGGATGCAGCAAGCCGTCCTCGAGCAGCGTACCGATGGTAAAGCCCAAGCCGCCTGCGGCGTGGAAGTGGTTCACATCGGCCAGACCGTTCGGATAGACCCGTGCGACCAAGGGGACCACGGCGGAGATGTCCGAAAAATCCTCCCAATCCAGTACGATACCACCGGCGCGCGCCATGGCGATCAGGTGGATCAGCAGGTTGGTTGACCCGCCGGTCGCCATCAGGCCGACGATACCATTGACGAAGGCGCGTTCGTCGAGAATCTGGCAGACCGGCGTATAGTGATTGCCCAGCGCGCTGAGCGACAGGGCGCGGCGGGCGCCTTCTTCTGTCAGGGCATCGCGCAGGGGTGTGCCCGGGTTGACGAAGCTGGAGCCCGGCAAGTGCAGACCCATGAACTCCATCAGCATCTGGTTGGTGTTGGCGGTGCCATAGAAGGTGCAGGTGCCGGGGCCGTGATAGGCGGCCATTTCGGCCTTCATCAGTGCGTCACGACCGACATCTCCGGCTGCGAATTGCTGGCGGACCTTGGCCTTTTCGTCGTTCGGGAGACCGCTGGTCATCGGACCGGCGGGCAGGAAGACGGCGGGCAGATGGCCGAAGGCCTGCGCGCCGATGATCAGGCCGGGCACGATCTTGTCGCAGACACCCAGAAACACCGCCGCGTCATAGGTGTTATGGCTAAGCGCTACACCTGTCGCCAGCGCGATCACATCACGCGAAAACAGCGACAGTTCCATCCCGGCCTCGCCCTGAGTGACGCCATCGCACATCGCCGGAACTCCGCCTGCGACCTGTGCTGTGCCACCCGCTGCGCGGATCGCATCGCGGATCAGCGCAGGGTAGCGTTCAAACGGCTGGTGGGCCGAGAGCATGTCATTATAGGCGGTGACAATGCCCAGATTGCCCGCCGTGCCAGTGGCCATCGACTGCTGATCTTCACCCGCGCCCGCATAGGCATGGGCCTGACCGCTGCAGGACAGATGCGCACGCGCCGGGCCTTTGGATTTGGCCTGTTCCATCCGTTCCAGATGTGGGCCGCGCAGGCTGGCGCTGCGGTCAATGATGCGTTTGGTGACATCGGATATGACTGTGTTGACCATGATTACTCTCCGATCTGACGCCAGCGGCGCCCATCGCGATGCATGAGCATCAATGCTTCTTCTGGCCCCGAGCTGCCCTGATCGTATTTTGCAGGCTTGTCGCCACGCTCTTCCCAGCCATGAATGATGGGATCGACCCAGGCCCAGGCGGCCTCGGCCTCGTCGCCTCGCATGAACAGTGTCTGGTCGCCGCGGATCACGTCCATGATCAGGCGTTCATAGGCATCGGGAGATTGCGCGCCATCGCCCAGCGCGTCGGCAAAGCTCATATCGAGCGCCACGTCGGACAGGCGGAAACCGCCCTGTCCCGGTTCCTTGATGGTGGTGCGCAGGGTGATGCCTTCGTCCGGTTGCAGGCGGATCACCAGCACATTGCCGTGCAGTGGGCCAACGTTGGGAAAAATCGTATGCGGCGGGTCGCGGAAGAACACCGCGATCTCGGATTCCCGCGCACGCAGGCGTTTGCCGGTGCGCAGGTAGAACGGCACCCCGGCCCAGCGCCAGTTGCCGATATGAGTCTTGAGGGCGATGAAGCTTTCGGTCCGGCTGGCCGGGTTTCCGACGTGATCCAGATAACCGTCGCCGCCCTTGTCGGTGCGATACTGGCCACGGGCGATGTCTTTGGTCTCGACCGGTTCCAGCGCTTCGATCACCTTGACCTTTTCATCGCGCACCGCGTTGGGCGCGAATTTCGAGGGCGGCTCCATCGCGGTCAGACACAGCAATTGAACCAGATGGTTCTGGATCATATCCCGCATCGCGCCGGACTGATCGTAATAGGAGCCGCGTCCTTCGACACCCACGGTTTCGGCCACTGTGATCTGTACGTGATCGACATGGGTGGCGTTCCACAGCGGTTCGAACAGGGAATTGGCAAAGCGCAGGGCCATCAGGTTCTGCACGGTTTCCTTGCCCAGATAATGGTCGATCCGATAGATTTGATGTTCCTCGAAACAGGCGCGCAACCCTTCGTTCAGGGCCTTGGCTGAGGCCAGATCGTGGCCAAAGGGTTTTTCCACCACGATACGGCTGTCGGGCGTGGCCAGACCGTGATCATGCAGCCGTTGCGCGATGCCCGAGAACAGGCTTGGACCCACGGACAGGTAAAAGGCGCGCACCACATCCGGACGCAGCGCTTTGGCCAGATCGGGCCAGCCCGCATCGCCCAGCGCGTCCACCGGCACATACTCGACGCGGGCAAGGAAACGGTCCAGCGTGTCTTTGTCGTATTTCGGGGCGAATTCATCCATCGACGCACGCAGCTGCTTGCGGAACTCTTCACTGTCCACATCAGATCGCGCGGTGCCGATGATGCGCGCATCTTCCGGCATCTGGCCCACTTCGAACCGATGATAGAGCCCCGGCAGGATCTTACGCTGTGCCAGATCGCCCGTCGCACCGAACAGCACGAGGTCGAACGGTTCTACCGGAATTACGCGTGAGACCATGATGAGGCTCCTTCTCGGGGTGCGTCGCCTGTCTATCAGAGGACAGCCCGGATGTGTAACAATGTGCCGCTAATGTTATCGCTAACATTTGATGGTTCAATAGGGGCTCCATGCGCAAAGATCAAGCTTGGATTTGTGTTTTAGCAATCCTTCGGAGCCTGGCGATGACGGTTTCTTGAAAAGAAACCGAGCCTGAAACTTTGAAAGTTTCAGGTTCCTCCGGATCACGATTGCGTCCGCAACCAATCCATCACCGATGGGCGCACGGATTGTTCACCGCGGTGCCGCGCGTCGGCGATGATCTTGCGCACATCCTGCAGGTTCGAGCGCAACAAAAGGCTTTTGACCGGCCCGATCGAGGCCGGACGCATCGACAGGGTGCGGATGCCCATCGCGGCCAGACACAGCGCCTCAACCGGGCGGCCGGCGTCTTCGCCACAGAAGCTGAGCGGCGTGTCCGAGATGTTGCAACGCTCGACAATGCGTTCGATGAAGCTGAGGAAGCTGACATTCAGCGTGTCATAGCGGCGGCGCACCAGCTCGTTCTCGCGGTCGGCGGCGAAGAAGAACTGTTTCAGATCGTTGCCGCCGATCGAGATGAACCCAACCTCGTCAAAGAATTTCTGCGGCGCAAAGGCCAGTGAGGGGGTTTCCAGCATCGCGCCCACTTCCAGCGTTTCGGGCAAGACATGACCCAGACGCCGTTCGCGTTCGATGGTTTTCTTGACCTCCCAGCGGGCCTCGCGGAATTCGTCGGCCTGCGCCACAAACGGGAACATGATGGTCAGGGGGCGCCCATTGGCAGCCCGGATCAGCGCCTGCAACTGCATCCGCATCACGCCGCGTTTGTCCAGACCCACGCGGATCGCACGCCAGCCCAGCGCCGGGTTCGGTTCGGCCACATGCTTCATATAGGGCAGAACCTTGTCCGATCCGATATCGAGCGTGCGAAAAATCACCTTCTTGTCGCCCGCCGCATCCAGAACCCGTTGATATTGCGTCACAAGTTCCTGCCGTTTCGGCATCTGGTTGCGGATCAGGAATTGCAGCTCGGTCCGGAACAGGCCGACGCCTTCGGCCCCCGACGTGCCCAGCGAGGGCAGATCGGCCATCAGACCCGCATTCATCACCATGTTGATACGCGCGCCATCCTGGGTCACCGTCGGCGTTTCACGGATTGAGGCATAGCGTTCCTGCGCCTTGGCCTGCATGGCGATCTTGTCGCGGAAAGCGCTGACCACCGTATCTTCGGGGCGCAGGTGGACAATACCGTTGTCGCCATCGACAAGGATATGATCGCCGTTCAGCGCCTCGGTCGTGATCCGGCCCACATGCACCACCAGCGGAATCGCCAGCGCGCGCGCAACGATGGTGGCATGGCTGCCGACCGACCCTTCCTCGAGCACGATACCTTTCAAAGACCGACCGTATTCCAGCAGGTCTCCCGGGCCGATGTTACGGGCAATCAGGATCGGATCGGGCGGCAGGTCGGCCCCGTTGGTATTCCCCTGTCCCGTCAGAATGCGCAGCAGCCGGTTGCTGAGGTCATCCAGATCGGCCAGCCGTTCGCGCAGGTATGGATCGGTCACCTGCCCCATGCGGGCGCGGGCCTGGGATTGTTCTTTCTCGACAGCTGCCTCGGCGCTGAGGCCCAGGGCGATGTCCTCTTCCATCCGGCGCATCCAGCCCTTGGAGTTTGCGAACATCCGGTAAGCTTCCAGCACCTGAAGCTGCTCGGTATCGCCGCCCTGCGAAATCTCAAGCATCTTGTCGACGCCGACGCGCAGCTCTTCCACCGCCTCGTTCAGACGTTCGCTTTCGCGATGCGGATCGTCGGCGATGGGGTTGGTGATGACCACGCGGGGTTCGTGCAGCCAGACATGGCCTTCGGCTGACCCTTCCTGCGCCGGGCCACCTTCAAGTTGCACAGATTGCTGGTGCAACGGCGACAGGGCAGCACCTTCGCCGACAAAGGCGCCCAGCTCGGCCATTTCGGCCAGAACCATAGCGACCACTTCCAGCGCATAAACCTCATCAGCGGAGAACTCGCGCGCCTCGCGGGACTGGACCACCAGAACACCCAGCTTTTGACCCAGCCGTTGTACAGGCACGCCGAGAAAGGAAGAAAACCGCTCCTCCCCGGTTTCGGGCATATATCGGAAGCCCTTGGCCGAGGGCGCGTCTGCCGTGTTCACCACCTTGCCGGATTTGGCGACGCGGCCCACCAGCCCTTCGCCCATGCGCATCCGGGTCTTGTGCACCGCCTCAGGCGACAGACCTTCGGTGGCGCAAAGCTCGAGCGTGTCCTCGTCACGGAACAGATAGACCGAACAAACCTCGGCCCGGATGCTGTCGGCAATCAGTTGCGTGATCCGGTCAAGGCGTTCCTGACCGGCGGCCTCGCTGGCCATCTCTTCGCGCAACCGCCCGAGCAGCTTGCGGGATTCTGTTTCCGTACCGTCCGCCATGGCCCAACCGTCTTATGGTGTCAGGCGTGACCCTTGGCTGATCAGCTCAGGCCGCCTTGTCCAGTTCAAACGCATCATGCAGCGCCTGAACGGCAAGTTCCATGTATTTCCTGTCGATCAGCACGGAAATTTTGATTTCCGAGGTGGTGATGACCTTGATGTTGATCCCCTCGTCCGAGAGGATTTTGAACATCTTGGCCGCAACACCGGATTGCGAGCGCATGCCGATACCGACAACCGAAACTTTGCAGACATCTTCGTCCGCGACCAGCTCGGCATAGTTCAGCTCGCCCTGCTCCTTGATCGCCAGCAGCGCCTTTTCGGCGCGCGCCACCTGATCGGTCGGGCACGAGAAGGTCATGTCCGTGCGCCCTTCGTCCGAGATGTTCTGGACAATCATGTCCACATTCACGCCCTCATCGCTGAGCGCGGTGAAGATGATCGAGGCGATGCCGGGGCGGTCGGCCACCGACACGACGGTCATCTTGGCTTCGTCGCGGGAATAGGCCACACCGGCCACAACATTGGATTCCATGATATCCTCCTCGTCGCAGACCAGCGTACCGGCCTCGTCGGATTGTTCTTCAAAACTTGAGAGAACGCGCAGTTTCACCTTGTAGCGCATCGCCAGCTCGACCGAGCGGGTCTGCAGCACCTTGGCCCCCAGCGAGGCCAGTTCGAGCATCTCCTCGAACGAGATGCGGTCCAGCTTGCGCGCCTTGTCGCAGATGCGCGGGTCCGTGGTATAGACACCGTCCACATCCGTGTAGATATCGCAACGTTCGGCGTCGAAAGCCGCCGCAAAGGCAACGGCCGTGGTGTCCGAACCGCCCCGGCCCAGCGTGGTGATGCGACCCTCGGGGCTGATGCCCTGAAAGCCTGCGACAACGGCGACCTTCATGCCTTCGTCGAATTTCTGGGTCAGGTTATCGGTCGGGATTTCCGCGATCCGGGCCTGGCTGTGGGCGCTGGTGGTCCTGAGCGGCACCTGCCAGCCCTGCCAACTGCGCGCCGGGATATCCATTTCCTGCAGCGTCAGCGCCATCAGACCGGCGGTCACGTTTTCGCCCGAGGATACGACCGCATCATATTCGCGCGCATCATACAGCGGCGAGGTCTCATCGACCCAGCCCACAAGCTCGTTGGTTTTGCCGGACATGGCCGAGACGATAACGATCACGTCATAGCCCTTGGCCACCTCGACACCGACGCGTTTCGCTGCGCGGCGGATGCGGTCAAGATTGGCAACCGAAGTGCCACCGAATTTCATCACGAGTACGGGCATGGGGGCAAATGTCTCCGCGCCTTGGATTTGAAGTTGCGAGCCTCATATGCGAGGGGGGCGGCAAGAGCAAGGGGCGCGAACCCGTCAAACTGCGACGCAGGGCCGCTTTACATTGATGCGCCCCGATGTCAGCCTGACGCCGATCATTCGCCCAAGAGGAATTCCATGTACCGCTTTGCCATCGCCCTGTCCCTGATTTCAACTGCGGCCCATGCGCAGGTCGCCACCCTGTCGGGAACCGATGGCCAGAATGCGCTGGGCACCGTACCCTGCGCGGCACTGGCGGGCGAGCCGATGGGCAGCTGCCCGGCCGAATTGCGCAGACGCGAGGACGGCACCGCAACATTGGCGGTCCAGTTGAAAACCGGAGAGGTGCGGCGGATTTATTTCACCAACGGCATACCTGATTCCAGCAGCTCGACCTCAAAACTGACCTATGAAACGCCCGGAGACCTTATGGTGATCTTCATCGAACCCGGCGAGGTTTATGAAATCCCCAAGGCGGCGCTCAACAATCAGTAAGGGTGCGCGCGACCGTCCCAGGTTTCGAAACACCCCGTTGTGGCAAGCGACAGCGCCTCGAACCGGTCCATCAGGCCCGCAACGGCCTGATCCACGGTTATATCTGCCGCGGCACCACCCATATCGGTTTGCACCCAGCCGGGGTGATAAACGCCAACAGCGACGCCATCACCGCGCAGATCGGTTGCCAAATTACGCCCCAAATTCAGCGCAGCGGCCTTTGAGGCACGATAGATGTAGCTCCCCCCCGGCGCGCGGGTGTGCGAGGCCATCTGAGACGACAGGATCGCAACCCGACCCCGTGCCGCGCGCAGATTGGGCAGCAAGGACTGAACGGTCAGAAACACGCCGGTCACATTGGCCGCAAAGGTCTGCGCCCACATCTCGGCAGGATAGCCGCCGATGTCATGTCCCTTGTCCAGATAAACGCCCGCGTTACAGACCAGCAGATCGACCGGACGGCCCTGCAACTGCGCGGACATCGCCCGCTGCTGTACCGGGTCCGAGACATCCAGAACGACCTCGGCGCTGCCGTCGCGGGCTGTACCGGTGACTGCGTGACCCGCCGCACGATACTGATCTGAAAGGGTTTTTCCGATCCCTCGGCCCGCGCCGGTGATCACCACATGCATGGGTCAGTTGGTCTTGCGCGTGGGGACAAAAGGCAGCGGTGCCACCGGCACGCCATCTTCCACCAGCGCCCGCGCTTCCTCGGGCTTGGCTTCGCCATAGATGGCACGCTCGGGCGCATCGCCCAGGTGAATCTTGCGGGCTTCACTGGCGAAATCCTGACCCACATAATCCGAGTTCTGTTCGAACTGACGACGCAGTTCCGTCAGGACTTTCTCGATTTCGGGCGTAGGCTTGGCCATGCTGATCTGATCTGGCGCGTCATTGACCGGCGCCTTCTCGACCACGGCCGAGCGCGCAGGCCGAACCCGCGGTGTCATGATCGCTTTTTCCACCTTGTTGCAGCCGCAATCGGCACAGGTCACCATTCCTGCCGCAGACAGCCTGTCATAGGCCTTTCCGGACTGGAACCAGCTGTCAAAGCTGTGACCATTGCTGCATTTCAGTGAGTATTGAATCATTACACGTCCAAAATTCGCTTGCCGAATTGATACCGACCAACATGGCAAGATCAAGTCTTGATCTCCATACCTACTGCGTCAGATGCCCGAATCCACGCAAGAGTGAAGCAAGATCGGGCGACGCCACCCGCTGCGCTGCCTTTTTGGGTGTCAGCCACTTGCGCCTGCGCTCACCGGCCTCGGGGTATTGGCCTGCCAGATGCTGAACATGCAGCGGGAACACGTCCACCACGCACAAAGCCGACGCCTTGCTGGGCCGGTTCTTGACATAGGCAAAGCGCCCCAGACTTTCCGCTCCGCACTGACCCAACACGCCCGCCTCTTCCCAGGCTTCACGAGCCGCGGTCTGCGATGGGCCGATCCCGTTGATCAGCCAGCCCTTGGGGATGATCCAACGCCGCGATTTGCGCGTCGTGATCAGCAATATCTGCAGCTGGCCCGCCTCAATGCGGTAACACAATGCCGCTGACTGGGCATAAACCGGCAACGCCCCGGCAAGCGAATGGCTTTCGGATGAAAGCCCGCCCTTCGTTGCACTGTCACGCCTGTCAAACACGGCTTCTTACCACTGCTCTCTCCGCTTATGTTGCGGTTTATACAATAGAAAATACCATATACTGAGACCCAAGCCAAGCATTTAGCGCGGCTGCGATCTATGTGGCCATACGCCCGGACAGGCGCCGCACCAGATCCTCATGCGGGATATCGGCATCAATGGCCAGACGCCGCAGCCCGAAATGGACATGGGCAATCTGCTGATAAAAGCGCGTGTAGATGAAATTCGTGCCCCCTCCGGCCAGAGCCCCCAACAGAGGTACCGACTGCGCCGCAAGCTTCTGCCCCAGCACGACGGACAGGCGCGGCGCCACCATCGCAATCAGGCGCTGCAAGGCGGGTCCGGTCAGCGTCAGGCGCATCGAAAAGAAGCCCAGATCCGCCCCGTCATCCTGAGACAGCGGCCCGGCAGCGGACAGCACCCGGATCGAATCGAATTTCACGTTCTCGGCCCCGGGATCGAACCCTTCTCGCGCGGCAGCGCCCTGAATCGCGCGCAAAATCATCGCCGTCGTGGCGGGCAGCTCGACCAATGCCGTAGACATCCCGCCCAGCCCCCCGGCGGCCCCCATAGCGGTGGTCACGGCGGTGTTGACCCACGGCTTTTGATCCGGCACCGCGCGCCGCGATCCTTCGGCAGCATGCATCGCAATCCACAGCGCCTGCTCGGTCGCCTCGGTCAGGCCATGGCGCACCGGCTCGGGCAGTTGATCCAGCAGAGATTCCGCCGATCCGCCCAGCTTGTTGAGCAGCGAAACCCCCGCGCCCCCGGCCGAGGAATAGAGTTTCGCCAAACGGTCAAGCTCGGCCTCGGGATCGAGTTTTGCGACAAGAACAACGTCCTGCATCTGTGCCCTCCTGTTTTGAAAACATCGGCACTTTGCAGCGGGATTTCAATGGGTCAGCGGGTCCAGCGCGTGACAAGCCCTTGAATTCCCGACCAAACTCCGGGGGTCAGCTCCAGCCCCAGTATCCTGTCCGGATTGGTCGGTGGCGGCATTTCGACCCCGGTCAGCGGGGTAAACCCAAACCGGGCGTAATACGGCGCGTCACCCACCAGCATGACCCGCCTCCAACCCTTGGCGCGCCCGGCTTCAACGCCCTGATGGATCAGATACCCCCCCAGCCCTTCGCCCTGATGGGTCGGATGTACCGCCACCGGCCCCAACAACAGCGCATCGTGATCGCCCACATGCACCGGCCAGAACCGGATCGCCCCCGCCACGACACCCTGTCCGTCACGCGCAACCTGCGACAGGCCGGCGACGGGAGGCACGTCATCGCGCAGACGGTAGGACGACAGCGCCTCGCGCCCCGGCGCAAAGCACAGATCATAGAGCGCCTCGACCTCCCACCAGTCCTCTGGCTGTTCCGGCCTGATCCTGAATTGCTGCACGCGCGCCCTCTTTTCCTTGCTGGAATTCGCCCTAGCACTTCGATACGCCTTGGGCAAACGCTTGGAGACCTTGATGTTCTATCGCCCCGAAGACGGCCACGGCCTGCCGCATAACCCCTTTAACGCCATCATCACCCCGCGCCCGATCGGCTGGATTTCGACGCGCGATGCGGATGGGATCAACAATCTGGCGCCCTATTCCTTTTTCAACGGAGTCGCCTACACGCCGCCACAGGTGATGTTCGCCACAACCGGCACCAAGCACGATCAGGACGGCGGCAAGGACAGCATCGCCAATATCGAGGCCACCGGCGTGTTTTGCGTCAACGTCGTGGCGCATGCGCATCAGGACGCGATGAACGCCAGCTCGGCGGGCCTGTCGAAACATGTGGATGAGTTCGCCCATGCCGGGCTGACGCCGGTCGAATGCGAAACGATCAATTGCTCTCGCGTCGAAGGCGCCCCTGCGGCTTTGGAATGCAAGCTGACCCAAATCGTGACCCTTCCGGGCGCGGCCAACAGGGTGGTGTTCGGAGAGGTCACCGGCGTGCATTTGCACGACGATCACATCAGGGACGGCAAGTTTGACGTGACTTCATTCAAACCGCTCGCGCGGCTCGGCTATCGGGATTATTCGGTTGTCAGCGAGTTGTTTTCGCTCGACCGTCCGGATGATTGAAATCCGGTAACAGGGGGCCAGCCCCCGCCGCCCTGCGGGCGACTCCCCCGGGATATTTTCGGCCAGATGAAGCAGGGGATCCGTTCTTCATCTGGCTATAGATATCCCGGAGCGCGAGGCAGGGCCTCGCAAAAGATTCAGTGGCCGCCCAGAATGCCGGTACGGACCGAGTAATCCACGGCCAGCTCGTAGTCGGGGTCGTCATCGCTGTCGACCATCAGGTGGCCGGCTTTAGTCAGCAGTTTGTGGCAATCCCGGCTCAGGTGGCGCAGCATCACGCGCTTGCCGGCGGATTCGTATTTCGCCGCAATGTTCTCGATCGCCTGCAGCGCGGATTGGTCGACCACACGGCTTTCGGCAAAATCGACGATGACGGTCTGCGGATCGTTTGGCACGTCGAACAGTTCCACGAAGCCTTCGGATGAGCCAAAGAACAGCGGTCCTTGGATCTCATAGACCTTTGCGCCCTCTTCCGTTGCCGACTCGCGGGTGACGGCATGGATGCGTTTGGCGTTGTTCCAGGCATAGGCCAGCGCCGAGACGATCACGCCCACAACCACCGCGACGGCGAGGTCTTCCATCACGGTCACCACTGTCACCAGCACGATCACAAACGCATCCGTCAGGGGCACCTTGCGCAGGATATTCAGCGAGTTCCAGGCGAAGGTTCCGATCACCACCATGAACATCACGCCGACCAGCGCGGCCAGCGGGATCTGCTCGATCAGGGATGAGCCGACGAGGATGAAGAGCAGCAGGAACAGCGCTGCCGCAATGCCTGCGATACGTGTCCGTCCACCCGATTTCACGTTGATCATCGACTGGCCGATCATGGCGCAGCCACCCATGCCACCGAAAAAACCGGTAACCACGTTCGCCGTGCCCTGCGCGATGCACTCCTGCGAAGCGCCGCCGCGTTTGTTGGTGATCTCGCCCACCAAATTCAGGGTCAGCAGGGATTCGATCAGGCCGATGGCCGCAAGGATCAGGGCATAGGGCAGGATGATCTCAAAGGTTTCCCAGTTCAGCGGCACCATAGGGATGTGGAAGCTGGGCAATCCACCCTCGATAGAAGCCAGATCGCCGACGCGCGGAACATCCAGCCCGACACCGATCACCAGCGCGGCGACAACCATGATCCCGGCCAGAGGCGCAGGAATAACGCGGGTGATGCGGGGCATGACCCAGATCACTGCCATGGTCAGCGCGACCAGACCCAGCATGGTATAAAGCTGCGCGCCCGAGAGCCATTCGCCGCCACCCATGCCGTGGCCGGTGTTTTCCATGGTGCCGGGGACCTTGAACTGCCCCAGCTGTGCCAGAAAGATCACGATGGCCAGACCGTTGACAAAGCCCAGCATCACCGGATGCGGCACCAACCGGATGAAGCGGCCCCAGTGCATCGCCCCCGCGATGATCTGCAGGATGCCCATCAAAACAACGGTCGCGAACAGGTATTCGACGCCGTGCTGCGCCACCAGCGCCACCATGACCACCGCCAAGGCCCCGGTTGCGCCCGAAATCATGCCCGGCCGGCCACCGATCAGCGCGGTAATCAAACCGACCAGAAACGCCGCATACAGCCCGACCAGCGGGTGCACCCCGGCAACAAAGGCAAAGGCCACCGCCTCGGGTACCAGCGCCAGCGCAACGGTGAGGCCCGACAGCAGCTCGATCCGCAGACGTGCAAAGGTCAGCCCTTCGTCGGGCACCCAGCGCAAATCGGGTATGGCTAGGCGATTGGCAAAGCTTGCCAGCAAGGCTCGGGGCATGGATCGGTCCTGTCGGTCGGTTATGTTCGCGCGAAAGGGGCCTTCTAGCGGCCAAAGCGCCGCTGAGATACCGCGTCAGGTGGGACCCTGATATGCACCTGGCGCATGGCTTGACGCAAGCGCACACAAACCGTTGAAGCCACTTGTCAAAACGGGTTGTGGCCCGCAGAACTCTTTCAGCAGGAATTTTCAGCGGAGAGCAATCGTGACCCAAACAAAAATCGCCGTCATCGGAGGATCGGGCATTTATGACATCGACGGTCTGGAAAATGCTGAGTGGGTCACGGTGGAAACGCCTTGGGGCGCGCCGTCGGACCAGATTCTGACCGGATCGCTGGGCGGGGTCGATATGGCGTTTCTGCCGCGTCACGGACGCGGGCATGTGCATTCGCCGACCGAGGTGCCCTATCGCGCCAATATCGACGCGCTGAAACGGCTGGGGGCAACGGATGTGATCTCGGTCTCGGCCTGCGGGTCGTTTCGCGAGCAGATGGCGCCGGGGGATTTCGTGATTGTCGATCAGTTCATCGACCGCACCTTTGCGCGGGAGAAGAGCTTTTTTGGCACCGGCTGCGTGGCCCATGTCAGCGTGGCACATCCCACCTGCCCGCGCCTGTCGGATGCCTGTGAGACCGCGGGCAAGGCGGCGGGCATCACCGTGCATCGCGGCGGCACCTATCTGGCGATGGAGGGACCTCAGTTCTCGTCATTGGCAGAATCCAAAATGTATCGCGAGCAATGGGGCTGTGACGTGATCGGCATGACCAACATGCCCGAGGCCAAACTCGCCCGCGAGGCCGAGCTTTGTTATGCCTCAATCGCCATGGTCACCGACTATGACAGCTGGCACCCGGATCATGGCGAGGTTGACGTTACCGCCATCATCGCCACCCTGACCGGCAATGCTGAAAAAGGCCGGGCGCTGGTCAAGGGCCTGCCCGCCCTGTTGGGAACCGAGCGCGCGCCCTGCCCGCATGGCTGCGACCGGGCGCTGGAATTTGCCATCCTGACCGCGCCCGAAAAGCGTGACCCTGCTCTGCTGACCAAGCTGGATGCGGTGGCGGGCCGGGTGCTGTAAGCTCAGTTCTGCGACAGGTTCTTTTGCACCTCATCCCACAGACCATGCGACCAGAGGTCGTTGTGAGTGCCGTCGGGGATCACATAGAGCTGCGCCGCGTCGGACATCCTTGCCAACGCTTCGCCATGGTGCACGGGGATGGTTTCGTCTTCGGTCCCGTGGAAAATCAGCGTTGGCACGGTGATCTGTTCGATCAGGTCGCGTGTCGCGAACTGATCCTTCATCAGAGCTGACACCGGAAGCAACGGATAACGCTCGACCGCGACGTCGACCGTGGCCGTGAACGGAGCCTCAAGCACCAGCAATTCGGCAGCCGGACGCTCGGCCGCGACGGCGGCGGCAATACCGGTGCCGAGGCTCTGGCCGTGCATAATAACGGCTTTGCCTTCGCCGTCCAGCTTGTCAAACAGTTGGACCCCGTCCGAGATCAGCGCCAGTTCCGAAGGCTCGCCTTCGCTGCCCGGAAAACCCCGATAGCTGGGCGCAAGCAGCCCATAGCCCGAGTTGAGAATTTCGCGCAGCCGGGCGGCGCGGTCGCCCAGATTGCCGCTCTGGCCGTGAAAGAACAGAACCGTCGGCGCACCGTCAACGGCGGCGGGTGCGGACCACGCGGTCAGAACCGTGCCGTCAGCCATCGGCACCGACAGCACATCGACATCCGCCAACCCGATCGCGCCGGGTTCGGGCAGTTCGCCGTCTGGTTTGTAGAGCAGGGATTGCTGGTTGAAGTACATATAACCAAGGATGCCCGCATAGATCATTGCCCCGACCAGCAAGAGGCTGAGCAGCGCCCCCTTGGCGCGTTCGAAACCGGCGCGCACCGCGCCTGTGGGCGGCTCTGCGTGTTGTGTCTGGGCCATCGGCCTCTCCTTTCTTTGACCCCGAGTCTGGGGGGAACCGGGCTGGTTTCAAGGTGCAAAGGCAAAGCTTCATCCAATCTTAAACCTGTTGCCGCAATGCCAAAGCCTGCAGCTTTTGCAGGTCGGGCAGTTGAATAACAGCCTCGCCGCGCCATGTTGACGCTGATTATCAACGCTAGGACAACCCCTTAGCCGCTGCCCCAGCCAGAATTAGGAGCCCAATGAAACGACTCGACGCATTGGACGCCGCGCGGTTTCTGGCCTTCTGCGGCATGGTTCTGGTGAATTTCCGTATCGCGGCGCAGGCTGCGCCGGGTACCGACTGGGCCTCGGCTCTGATCGACGCGCTCGAGGGGCGGGCGGCGGCGTTGTTCGTGGTGCTGGCCGGAATCGGCATCGGGTTGTCTCGCATCACGCCCGGTCTGTTGCTGCGGCGGGCGGCGTTTCTGTTTGTGATCGGCCTGATCAACATGACGGTGTTCGACGCCGATATCCTGCATTTCTATGCGCTTTATTTCGTGGTCGGGGCGGCATTTCTGACCGCCTCACCCCGTGGCCTGTGGCTGGGGGCGCTGGGTATTGTGGGCCTTTCGATGATCGCCAATCTGGTCTTTGACTATGAACAGGGCTGGGATTGGCAGGCGCTGGCCTATACCGACCTCTGGACCCTGCCCGGCTTCCTGCGCAACACGCTGTTCAACGGCTGGCATCCGGTGCTGCCCTGGGCCGCCTTCCTGCTGATCGGAATGGCCATCGGGCGGTCTGAACTTCATACGCTGTGCATTCAGCACCGGTTGATCATGTGGGGCTTTGGCGCGGCGGTGCTGGCGCTGTTTCCGCAGATGATGACCGCGGACCCGGAACTGGTGGCCTATCTGGGGACCGAATCCATTCCGCCGGGGCCATTCTATATCCTCGGCGGAACCGGCACGGCCTGCGTGGTGATCGGGCTGCTTCTGAAACTCTGGCCGGTGATAGAACGCAGCCGGATCGCACCCAATCTGACCGCACCGGGACGGCAGAGCCTGACGCTGTATATGGCGCATATCCTGATCGGGATGGGCCTGCTTGAAGAAGCCGGGTTGCTGGATGGATCGCTGAGCGCGCCGCAGATCGTCGCATATGCGCTGCTGTTCTGTGCTCTGTCATCGGTCTTTGCACAGATCTGGTTCCGCAAATTCAGTAGTGGACCGTTGGAGGCACTGATGCGTCGTGTGACCGAACGCGCAAAGGCTTGACCTTGCCGCCGCAGCGGGGCTTGGTGTGGGAAACGTTCCGATAGGATGCCCCATGTCGCCTGAACTCTGGCTGGCCTTTGTCGCCGCATCAACCGCCTTGCTGCTGATCCCCGGCCCCACCGTGTTGCTGGTGCTCAGCTATGCGCTGTCGAAAGGACGCAGCGTTGCCGTTGCCTCGGCCACCGGGGTTGCGCTGGGGGACCTTGTTGCGATGAGTGCTTCGCTATTGGGGCTGGGGGCGCTGGTGCTGGCCTCGGCCACACTGTTTTCAGTGCTGAAATGGGTGGGCGCGGCCTATCTGGTGTGGCTGGGCATAAAGTTGTTGCGCAGCGCGCCTGCAGGCGGATTGCAGGCGGTCGAAACCGCGCGTGATGTCACCGCCCGCAGCGTCTTTGGCCATGCCGCCGCCGTGACCGCGCTGAACCCGAAATCCATCGCCTTTTTCATCGCCTTCGTGCCGCAATTCCTACGCCCGGCTGACCCGCTGGGCCCGCAATTCGCCATTGTGATTGCCACCTTCGTTGGCCTTGCCTGGCTGAATGCGCTGGCCTATGCGCTGCTGGCGGACAGGCTGCGCCAGATGATCGGACGCGCAAGCGTGATCACCGCGATGACCCGGTTTGGCGGGCTGACCCTGATCGGCATGGGCATCGCCACAGCGGTCCTGCGTCGCCCGGCCTGACGTCAGCTTTCGGCGTTTTCCTTCATGAAGCCCCGGATAAACCGGCGGATTTCGCGCGCGGCGGAGGTATCCAGTTCCCGACACAGCTCGACAAAAGCGTCGCGTTCATCTTTATCCAGACGCAGGACCAACTGGCTGTTTTTCTTTGTGGATTTCTTCCCATCACTCTTGGTCACGCGCCTTGACTCCGTTCAAACCTTGACTTTCACTGCAAATATTTGTATATACATTGCATTGCAACTGTAGATATTTCGCACATAACAATAAACGGGGATTAACGCAATGAACCTTCATGTCGCGCACGCTTTTCTTCTTCGGGATCAACGCAACTGGCGCAAACCGCACCTGTCATGGCTGCCGAGAACGCTCTATCGCTATTATGCGCTGCCCAATCCCATGCGCAGCCGCCACAAGTAGCCGCAGGGGCCAAAGTTTTCTTGCATGACCGGACCCGATGGGCCAAACACCGCCGCGTGTTTGATGCCAAAGGGGTGGCCCATGTCCAGAAACAAAACGGTCAAGGATTACATTCGGACCATCGTCGATTTCCCCCATGAAGGGATCATGTTCCGCGATGTCACCACCCTGTTTGCCGACCCGCGCGGGTTCCGCATGGCAATCGACCAGATGCTGCACCCCTATGCGGGCGAGCGTATCGACAAGGTCGTGGGACTTGAGGCCCGCGGATTCATTCTGGGTGGCGCCATCGCCCACCAGCTGAGCGTAGGATTCGTGCCGATCCGCAAGAAGGGCAAACTGCCCGGCACCACGATCTCTCAGGACTACAAGCTGGAATATGGCGAGGCCATCGTGGAAATCCACGATGACGCCATCCAACCGGGTGAGAAGATACTGGTCGTCGATGACCTGCTGGCCACCGGTGGCACCGCTGCGGCCGGCATCAAGCTGATCGAACGGCTTGGGGGCGAGATCATCTCATGCTCCTTCATCATCGATCTGCCCGAGCTGGGCGGTCGCAAAGCATTGGAAGAGATGGGCATGGACGTGCATATCCTGTGCGAGTTCGAGGGGCCCTGACCTCTCGAACCGACCACCCCAGGCCGGGCCGTATTCAATCCGGCAGAACGGCCCCCGGATTCATGATCCCCAACGGATCAAGCGCCGATTTGATAGCCCGCATCGCGCTCAGCCTGACCGGATCGCCATAACGCCTCACGTCTTCCGTCTTCAGACGCCCGACACCATGTTCGGCACTGACCGAGCCGCCAAACGCGTGCACCAGATCATGCACCGCGCGTTTGACTGCGGCCCGCTGCCCAACGAACTCGGCCCGATCATGCCCCGGCGGCGGGAAGGCGTTGTAGTGCAGGTTACCGTCGCCCAGATGCCCAAAACAATTCACCCGGAACGGTCCCAGCGCCGCCACGACTTTGTCACCCTGTCGAATGAACTCGGGGATATCCGAGATCGGGACCGAGATATCGTGGCTGGACACGGACCCGATCAGCCGGTTGGCCTCGGGGATGTTTTCGCGCACGGCCCATAGTTCGGCTCGTTGCGCCTCGCTCTGGGCAATCACCGCGTCGCTGACCAGCCCGCGCGCCTCGGCAGCCTCATAAATCGTTTCAAGAACGTCTGACGGGTCCTGCCCCTCTGACAAGCCCAGCTCGATCAGGACAGACCATTCGGGCTGATCCGCGAAGGGTTGCCGGACATTCGGCAGAACCTCGGTCAGGAATTGCAGACCCTGCCGGTGGATCAGCTCGAATGTACTGACTGCCTCGCCCACCTGATCGCGCGACAGGGACAGCAGATCAATCGCCGCCTCGGGGGACGCCACCCGAAACATCGCCGTTCCAACCGCCTTGGGCTGCGGGTACAGCTTCAATGCCGCCGCGGTTATGATACCCAGCGTGCCCTCGGACCCGATCAGCAGGTTGCGCAGATCATAGCCGGTGTTGTCCTTGCGCAACCGGCTCAGCCCATGCCAGATTTCGCCACTGGGCAGAACCGCCTCAAGTCCCAGACACAGATCGCGCGCATTGCCATAGCGCAGCACATTCACCCCGCCCGCATTGGTGGCCAGATTGCCACCGATCCGACAGGAGCCCTGCGCGGCCAGAGACAGGGGGAACAACCGGTCAGCCTGTTCCGCCGCGGCCTGTATGTCGGCCAAAATCGCGCCACCCTCGGCAATCAGAATGTTCTCGGTTGGATAGATGGCGCGGATCGCGGTCATGCGCTCCAGCGAGATGATCAGCGGCATCGGACCGTCGGCCAGAACCTGACCACCCACCAATCCCGTCCCTCCGCCATAAGGCACGACCGGCACCCTAGCCTCGGACGCACAGCGCACCAGCGCCGCGACCTCCTCGACCGAGCGCGGCAGCGCCAGCAAGCCCCCCTTGCCGACAAACCGGCGGCGCGGCTCTTCGAGATAGCGCTGTTCCAGCGGTCGCAGCACTTCGCCGCCAAGCGTCTCACGGATCACACGGGCAAAGGTTTCATCAGCAGGGTTCAATTCCATGCCTTATCCCTGCCAAAGGCGCTGACTCGCGGCAAGTCTTATTCCAGCTCGATCAGATATTGCGGCTCCAACACCACCACCGTGGGTCGGTCCGGCAAGGTCCGCAGCGAGACAACAATCTCGGACCCGCCATCGCGCTGCACCGGAAACGTATCACGAATATCCACCAGAAACCGCTCCAGCGAAAAGCCCGAAAACCAGTGCATCGGTATGATCACCGAGCTTTTCAGCCGCTTCAGCACTTCGATCATTTCGGGCAAGGGCATCGTCGTGCCGCCATCTACCGCCGCCATGACAACATCCAGCCGCCCCAATGCCGCAAATTGCGCGTCCGAGGGTATATGGTGCAGATGTCCCAGATGCCCGATACACAACCCCTCGACCTCGAACACGAATATCGAATTCCCGCGTTCCTCGACCCCGCCATAGGCTGACCGGATATCTGTCGAGACATTGCGCACCAGCATATCACCCAGATCAAGGTAATGTTCGATCCCCTGCCCGAACTCTCCCCAGCCCGGCAACACATACGGAATGGCCGGATCAGGATATGCCGTCCAATGGGTGCTGTGCGCATGGTTCATGGTCACCACGTCCGGGATCAGATCGGCACCACCAATGAAACCGGTAAAATCCGTGACCGCATTCAACCCGCCCTGCGTCTGAATCAGAAACGACGCATGCGCGACATAGCTGATGCGCACCGAAAATTCGGGCACCGGATCCTGCCAGGCAGCTTTGTGCAGAAATTCGACCCCGGGTGCCGCATCCGCGATGGCGATGCAATGGCTGGGCCGACGCTCCTGCGCCACCGCCCCGCCTGCAAGCATCATCAATCCCGCAACAACCCACCGCATGACCGAAGTGTAGCGCAGAACGCCGCCAAGTCATGCCCCTTGTTCATCTGGCCCAAAATATCCCGGGGGTGTCGCGGCTTGCCGCGGCGGGGGCAGAGCCTCCTACCCCGCGTCGGTCCTGCCCCGCCGATCGGATCGCAAACAGGCATATAGCACATGCGTCCGCCACCGCCCGTTGATCTGCAGATAGGACTGCGCCACGCCCTCATACTTGAACCCCGAGCTTTCCAGCAACCCGCGCGAGGCCTTGTTTTCAGGAAGACACGCGGCCTCGATCCGGCTCAGGTCCAACCGGGTGAAGGCATGATGCACAACCGCCCCGATGGCCTCGCGCATGAAACCCTGCCGCGCATAGGCCTCGCCGGTCCAATAGCCCAGCGTCCCCGCCTGCGCCGGACCACGTCGCACGTTATCCAGCGTGATCGCCCCCAGCAGCACATCATCGCTGCGGCGGAACAGAAACAGCGGAATCGCCGTGCCGCCCGCCACCGAGCGCTGCGCCCAATAGACCCGATTGGTAAAGGACTTGCGGCTCAGATGATCCCGGGCCCAGACCGGCTCCCACGGAACCAGATAGTCCTTTGAGGCGCGCCGCAATGCCGTCCAGTCGTTGAAGTCGGAATGTATGGGCGGCCGCAGCGTCAGGCGCTCGGTTTCGAGTTTCAGCTTGCGTCTGCCCAACAGCATCACGCCGCACGCCTCTCCTGCAACTCCGCCAATGTTGGCGCGCCCGAAACCGGGCCATAGAGCGCCAGCGCCGCCGGGGCCTGCACCGCCATCTGTTCAGCGAAGGCGCGCACATCCTCGGTGCTGACCGCATCGATCTTGGCGACGGTATCCTCAAGCGAGGGCACCCGGCCCCAGATCTGCACCAGCCGCGCCAAACGTTCGGCCCGGTTCGAGGGGCTTTCCAGCCCCATCAACATCCCGGCCTTCATCTGCGCCCGCGCCCGCGCGACCTCTTCGGCGCTCATGTCCTCGGCAGCGCGCTTCATCTCATCGATGGTGATGGTGGCCAGTTCCGCGACCTGATCCGCCGAGGTTCCGGCATAGATCGTGGTTGTCCCGGTGTCGGCGTAGGCCCCGGTCTGCGCAAAGATCGTATAGCACAGCCCGCGCGTCTCGCGCACTTCCTGAAACAGACGAGAGGACATGCCGCCGCCCAAGGCGGTCGAGTAAATCTGCGCCGTATAGATCGCATCATCGCGATAGCCGGGGCTTTCCAGCGCCAGCGCGAAATGCGCCTGTTCCAGCTCTTTCTCTTGCCGGGCTTCACCGCCGGTGAAGCGCGCCGTTTCAGGGATCAGCCCCTTGCGTGATTGCAGATGCCCGAACATCTCTTCGGCCATTTTCAACAGCGCGTCGTGATCCACAGCGCCCGCCGCAGACAGGATCATCTGTTCTGGGCCATAGTGTTCCGCGACAAAGCCAGACAGGTCTTCGCGGGAAAACGCGCTCACCCGCTCGGTCGGCCCCAGAATGGTGCGGCCCAGAGGCTGGTCGTGATAGCTCTGCTCCTGCAACCAGTCGAAAATCACATCGTCGGGCGTGTCATAGGCCTGACCGATTTCCTGCAGGATCACGCCGCGCTCAACTTCGATCTCGCGCGGGTCGAAAACCGGGTTCAGAACGATATCGCCGATCACATCCATCGCCAGCGCCACGTCGTCTTTCAGGACGCGCGCGTAATAGGCCGTCACCTCGCGCGATGTATAGGCGTTGATGTATCCGCCCACATCCTCGATGGCCTCGGCGATTTGCAGCGCGGATCGCCGCTCGGTTCCCTTGAAGGCCATGTGCTCAAGGAAATGCGCGATGCCGTTCTGTTCGATCCGCTCGTGCCGCCCGCCGGCGGTCACCCAGATGCCGATGGCCGCCGATTGCAGCCCCGGCATATGTTCACTGACGATCCGAAAGCCGTTCTTCAGTTGATCTTGTCTGACAGTCACTCGGCGATATGCCTTCTGATATGATCCTCGATGGCGCCCAGATCGTTGTCGATGCGGGTCACCCGTTCCGGACGTTCATACAGATCAGACATGCGGGATGGAAGAGGCGGATGTTCGCCGCTCGCCTTCTCGACCGCCGCCGGGAATTTCGCCGGGTGTGCGGTGGCCAGAGTGATCATCGGCGTGTCGGCGGCGCGGTGATCTTCGGCCACCTTGATGCCCACGGCGGTGTGCGGGCAGACCAGTTCCGCGCTATGCGCCAGCGTCGATTTGATGGTGGCCAGCGTTTCGTCTTCGGACACACGGCCCGAATCGAACTGCTCGCGCAGCGCCTCCATCGCACCCTGGCTAACGTTGAAGCCGCCGGTCTTCAGCGCGTCCATCAACTGCGCCACGGCGCTGCCATCCTCGCCATAGGCATAATACAGCGCCCGTTCAAAGTTCGAGCTGACCTGAATATCCATAGACGGGCTGATCGAGGGGATGGTGTCGCCCTTGAAGTACCCCTGCCCCGAGAGACACCGGTGCAGGATGTCGTTCTGATTGGTCGCCACCACCAGACGGTCGATGGGCAGGCCCATGCGCTTGGCGATATAGCCAGCAAAGATGTCACCGAAATTGCCGGTAGGCACGGTAAAGCTAACCTTGCGGTGCGGTGCGCCAAGGCTGGTGGCGGCGGAGAAGTAATAGACCACCTGCGCCAGCACGCGGGCAAAGTTGATCGAGTTCACGCCGGCCAGTTTCACCCCGTCGCGGAAGTCGAAATCGTTGAACATATCTTTCACGGCCGCCTGGCAATCGTCAAAATCGCCATCAACGGCCAGCGCATGAACGTTACTGTCGGCAGGCGTTGTCATCTGACGGCGCTGCACTTCCGAGACACGGCCATGCGGGAACAGGATGAATACGTCGACCGCATCCAGCCCCCGGAACGCCTCGATCGCCGCCGAGCCGGTATCGCCGCTGGTTGCCCCCACGATGGTCACCCGGTCGCCGCGCCGTTTCAGGGCCACTTGGAATAGCTGACCAATCAACTGCATGGCGAAGTCCTTGAAGGCCAGCGTGGGGCCGTGGAACAGTTCCAGCAGGAAGTGGTTCTCGTTCAGTTGCTTCAACGGCGCGCGGGCGTCGTGGCCGGAGCCCTCGTAGGCGCGGGCGATGATCGCCTTGAACTCGTCCTCGGCAAAGGAACCGCTAACATAGGGCCACATGACGCGGAACGCGATTTCCTCATAGGGCAGACCGGCCAGCGCGGCGATGTCATCCTGGCTCATCACCGGAATCTCGGCGGGCAGATACAGGCCGCCATCGCGGGCTAGCCCGGTCAGCATCGCCTCTTCAAAACTCAGTTCGGGCGCCTGCCCGCGGGTCGAGATGTATTTCATGTCGCGTCACTCTCAGAATTGGCACGGCTGCGCCACAGGAAGTACCCGGTCATCGCGGCCCAGACCAGAGCCAGACCAAACCAGGTGATTGCATATTGCAGATGATCGTTGGGGATGCCCGCTGTATTGACCGGCAGCGGCGTCACGTTCGGGTCGGTTTCGGACCGCGCAATCAGCAGCACCGGCTCAGCCCCCAGGGCCGCCGCCAGCGCGGGCACGTCACGGGCAAACCAGATGTTGCTGCCGATATCGGGTTCTGGCGTGTAGCCATCGACCTCATCGGGCCAATGCAGATTGCCGGTGATCTCCATAGGGCCAGCCAAACGATCCGCCTGTTTGGCGGTGGTCGGCACAAAGCCGCGATCCACCAGAATGGTCCGGTCGGCAGTGTGGATCGGCTGGATGATGCGATATCCCGCACCCACCTGCTTTACCGAGACTAGAACGTGAATTTCGTTGGGTTCCAGTTCACCGGAAATCGTCACAGGCAGGTATTTATCTCCGGCCTCGGACACCTGCGGCGGCAAGGCGACCGGATCGGCAGAAATGCGGCTTTCGATCTCGGCCAGAACCTCCTGTTTCCACGCCAGCCGCTGCACTTGCCAAAAACCCAGTGACAGCAGCACGCCCAAACCGGCGACACCGAAAATCAGCAGGAACAGAATGCGGCGCATGGCGGGATCAGACCTCGTAGCAGGAACCGGCGTCTTGTTAAGGGGGGCGTGGGCCGAATTGCAACCACGCAATTGTATCGGGCGCAATCTTGCGCCCCGAATAGAGAAAAAGCCGCCCCATAGGGCGGCTTTTGCAATTGGATCACCTGACCGGCGTTACATCAGCGGAGCTTGACCCCAGATGTAAACGGCGAAGAACAGGAACAGCCAGACAACGTCAACGAAGTGCCAGTACCAGGCTGCGGCTTCGAAACCGACATGTTTCTCGGGCGTAAAGTCCCCTTTCAGGGCGCGGATCAGACAGACCGTCAGAAAGATGGTACCGATGATTACATGCGCACCGTGGAAACCGGTTGCCATGAAGAAGTTCGAATAGAACTGATCACCGCCGAATTCCCAGCCCCCATGGACCAGCAGTTCATAATATTCAAAGCCCTGCAGGAAGGTAAACGCAACACCCAGTGCGATACCGATGGCCAGACCCTGTACCAGCGCCTTGCGGTCATTGTTGTGCACCAGCGCATGGTGTGCCCAGGTGATCGCACAACCCGACAGCAGCAGAACCAGAGTGTTGATCAGCGGCAGATGAAACGGATCGACCGCGTGAATATCCGGCTGGATGTACTCGGTGCCGGCATAGTCGTACATCGGATACATGCGATGTTTGAAGAACGACCAGAACCAGGCAAAGAAGAACATCACCTCGGACATCACGAACAGGATGAACCCGTAACGCAGGCCGATACGTACGACCGGCGTATGATCGCCGGCGCGGCTTTCGGCCACCACTTCGGACCACCATGCGAACATGGTGTAAAGGACACCCACAACCCCCATCCAGAAGATCCATGGAGTGGTCCCGTGCATCCACAGCACGGCCCCGAAAAGCATCACAAAACCGCTGACGGCGCCGATCAGCGGCCAGATCGAGGGGTTCAGAATGTGGTAGTCATGGTCTTTAGCGTGTGCCATCAGCGTCCCTCACCTACAGGCGTTAGTTCTTGTTGGTCTCTGCCTGCACGTCGAGGGCGGCATAGCCTTCGGGCAGGTCAATTTCATAGAATGTATACGACAGAGTGATCGTATGCACATATTTGGCTTCCAGATCGTCGACGATTTCAGGGTCGACGAAGAAGGTCACCGGCATCTCAACCCGCTCACCGGGTTGCAGAACCTGTTCTTCAAAGCAGAAACAGGCAATTTTCTGGAAATATCCGCCCGCCGAATATGGCGCCACATTGTACGAGGCCTGTCCGGCAATCGGGCGATCCGTCGGGTTGTAGGCTTCGTAGAAGGCCAGACCCGTTTCGCCGATGCGCACTTCCATCTCGCGTTCGACCGGCTTGAATTCCCACGCCATGTCCTTGGCTTTTGACGCGTCAAAGCGCACTGTGATGGTGCGGTCCAGAATATCCTCGGGCGCGGTTTCGGCTACGCCGGTGGTGCCGCCAAAGCCAGTGACGCGGCAGAACCAGTCGTAAAACGGCACCGCCGCCCAGGCCAGGCTGCCCATCAGGACAACCACGCCCACGGTCTGTGCAACCGTCTTCTGAGGCCCCGTCAACGCCATCAGTTCTGCACCTCTTGCGTCGCCATGTTGAAATCCGTGTTCGAAACTTTGACGATCGTCAGTCCGAAGATGATCACGATAAACGCGGCCAGCGTCAGGCCAACGCCCAGATTGCGGCTGAACCGGCGCTGATGCAGCTCGTGGGTTTTACGCAGGCTCATGACCAGCCTCCCAAACCATAGGGTTTCAACAGTGCCTCTGCCAGAATCGCGCCGAAATGCAGGAAGAGATACAGCAGCGACAATTTGAAAAAGCTGCGCTCCGCCCTGAAGTTGTCCGCTTCCGAATCGTCCTCGCTGCGGCGGGAAATCTGCCAGGCACCGCGCAGGAACAAGGCATTCATCACCATCGCCACGGTCAGATAAATTGGCCCGCCGATACCCGAGAACGAAGTGCCCACAGCCAGAAGCGCCAGCAGCGCCGTGTAGACAAGGATATGCCAGCGCGTCGCGCGGCGCCCGTGGGTTACCGTCAGCATCGGCACGCCCGCATCGTCGTAATCCGAGCGCATGAACAGCGCCAACGCCCAGAAATGCGGCGGCGTCCACATGAAGGTCAGGGCAAACATCAGCCACGGCTCAAGCGTCATTGATCCGGTGGCCGCAACCCATCCGATCACCGGTGGGAAAGCACCAGCTGCGCCACCAATCACGATGTTTTGAGGCGTCGAACGCTTCAGCCACATCGTATAGACGACGACGTAGAAGAAGATGGTGAAGGCCAGGAACGCGCCTGCGAACCAGTTGGTCGCAAGGCCCAGCATGATCACCGAAAGACCGGACAGAGCCAGCCCGATGGCCAGCGCCTCACCCTCTTCGACCTTACCGGACGGGATCGGGCGGCCTTTGGTGCGCTTCATCACCCGGTCGATATCCGCATCCCACCACATGTTCAGTGCACCGGATGCGCCGCCACCGATGGCAATGAACAGGATAGCGCAGAAGCCCACGACCGGATGCACGGAAACCGGAGCCGCCAGCAGACCAACCAGCGCCGTGAACACCACAAGCGACATCACCCGAGGCTTCAGCAGGGCGAAAAAATCGCCAAAGCTGGCCTCGTCCGCCTGAGCGGTCGCTGTGCTGGCATTGATGCTTGCGTCAGTCATTTCCGGTCCTTCTGGGGCGAAAGCCGCGCGATTGCCCGCGCAGCTTACCTGTCATCCTGGGCAGTCGCGCCGCCCTGATCGCGCTTACTTGGACGCGACCTGATAGCTTTGCGGCAGGCCCGCATATTCTTCGATCGCACCCTGCAGCCATTCTTCATAGGCTTCTTCGCTGACCACTTTCACAGTGATCGGCATATAGGCGTGGTCCTTGCCGCACAGTTCCGAACACTGACCGAAATAGATGCCCTCTTTCTCGGCCTCGAACCACAGCTCGGCCAGACGTCCGGGCACTCCGTCCTGTTTCACGCCAAAGGACGGGATCGCCCACGAGTGAATCACGTCCGACGCGGTGACCTGCATAACGACGATTTTGCCCACCGGCACAACCACGGCAGTGTCGGTCGCCAGCAGCCATTCGTCATCGCTGTAACCGGCATCCGCCAGCTTGGCGCGCATTGCGTCATCCAGAACAAACGGCGTGACATCAGCATCCGCCGCGCGCGCGCCCTCGTCCAGGGTTGCCGGGTGACCCAACAGATAGCTGTCGAAGGCAAAATCGTGATCGACATATTCGTAGGTCCAGTACCACTGGTTGCCGACCACCTTGATGACCACGTCGCCTTCGGGAATTTCCTGCTGCTTGAACAGAACCGGTAGCGAAAACGCACCGATGAAGACCAGAATCAGGATCGGACCCAAGGTCCATGCAATCTCGACCGGGGTGTAGTGCGAAAATCTCGCCGGTGTCGGGTTGGCGCGCTGGTTATAGCGCACGATGCAATACACCAGCAGGGCCGCAACGAAGATACAGATTGCGGTGATGATCACCAGAATCATGCCGTCCAGTCGCTGGATTCCTTCGGCGAGGCTGGTCGCCGCAGGCTGAAAGCCCAGGCCGCCATCGACCGGCTTGCCAATAATTTCAAGCTCCTGAGCCATGGCGGGAAGGCTGGAGAGGGCTGTCATAAGCCCCGAAAGCATCAAAGCATTCTTCATGTTCTGTCCTGATCGTTTGATCTTTACGTCCCTGGCGAAAAGATGTGAATCGGTCACACCTCACCCGTTGTCTTTGGCCGCGTTAAAAACCATATTCCTGCGGGTAGATAAAGCAAAATGCTTGCGTCAAACAGACGCTATTTTTGATCTGGATCAAATGCGAAAGGCCGCAACCCATGTCTCAAGCTCCGTTTCGCCCTTTTGAGAGCGCCTTGCCGCATGACGAAGCACTGGCCATTTTGCGGTCTGCCACCGCCGGGGCAGAGGACGGAGAGCTGTTTGTCGAGCGCCGGAAATCCGAGTCTCTGGTGTTTGATGACGGGCGTTTGAAGACTGCGTCATATGACGCGTCCGAGGGGTTCGGGCTGCGTGCGGTGCAGGGTGAAGTCGCAGGCTATGCGCATTCCACCGATGTCTCGATCCCCGCACTGAAGCGCGCTTCTGAGACGGCCCGGTTGGCCATTGGCGATGGCGGCGGCACGCTGGCCGAAGCTCCGAAACCCACCAACACGCGGCTTTATACGGATGAAGACCCGATCGAGACCGCCAGCTTCCCGGTCAAGGTTGAAACCCTGCGCGAGATTGATGCCTTCGCCCGGGATCTCGATTCGCGCGTCGTTCAGGTCAGCGCCACCATCGCTGCCGCCGTGCAGGAGGTCGAGATTCTGCGCCCCGATGGCGTGCTGGTGCGTGACGTGCGCCCGATGACCCGCGTGAACGTCTCGGTGATCGTGGAACAGAATGGCCGTCGCGAAAGCGGCTCGGCCGGTGGCGGAGGGCGCGTCGGACTGAGCGGGCTGATCGACCCCACCGGCTGGCAGGACAAAGCGCGTGAGGCGCTGCGCATCGCGCTGGTCAACCTCGAGGCCATCCCCGCCCCTGCCGGAGTGATGGAGGTGGCGCTTGGCCCTGGCTGGCCCGGCATCCTGCTGCACGAAGCCATCGGCCACGGGCTGGAGGGAGATTTCAACCGCAAGGGCAGTTCGGCCTTTGCCGGATTGATGGGCCAGCAGATCGCCTCAAAGGGCGTGACGGTTGTGGATGACGGCACCATTGCGGATCGGCGCGGCTCGATCACCGTGGATGACGAGGGCACGCCGAGTTCGCGGACCGTGCTGATCGAGGACGGCACTCTGACCGGTTACATGCAAGACCGCCAGAACGCGCGGTTGATGGGTGTCGCGCCCACCGGCAACGGGCGGCGGCAGAGTTATGCGCATAAACCGATGCCACGCATGACCAACACGATCATGCTGGGTGGTGATGCCGACCCTGCGTCTTTGGTCGCGGATATCAAGGACGGTATCTGGGCCGTTGGCTTTGGTGGCGGTCAGGTGGACATCACCAACGGCAAGTTCGTCTTCTCCTGCACCGAGGCCTACCGGGTCGAAAACGGCAAGATCGGCGCGCCGGTCAAGGGCGCGACACTGATTGGAGACGGGCCGTCGGCGTTGAAACGCATTCGGGGCCTGGGCAATGACATGGCACTGGACCCGGGAATGGGCACTTGCGGCAAGGACGGGCAGTGGGTGCCGGTCGGGGTCGGCCAGCCGACCGTCCTGATGGACGGGTTGACCGTGGGCGGCTCGGCTACCTGAGTCGAGCGCAAATATAAACGGGCGCGAGGTTAACACCGTGCCCCTCACGCATTTGAAAAGCGGCAGATCGAGAATTATTTTTCTGTTTTATATCAATAATATAATTGAATGCGTCGGAGCAAAATGATGACAAATCACATCTAAATTTCCGCGATTTACAGGCTGTTAACCCCGAATCCGGTAAACCGGTTCTGCAATCAGGCGGAGCATCGGATGACCGAAGAGCAGCTTTCTTCCAATCACCCCCCACTCCCACCCACCACGGAAGAGGACAGGTTTTCCTGGCTCCGTCTGTTGCGTTCCCGCAAGGTTGGCCCGGCGACGTTTCGTCGGCTGCTGCGCGAACATGGCTCGGCGCAGAACGCGCTGGCCGCGCTGCCGGAAATGGCACGCGCTGCCGGAATAGAAGGGTATGAAACCTGCCCCCCCGGCGTGATTGAGGCGGAACTCAAGGCCGCAAAAGCCGCCAAAGCGCGGCTTTTGTGCCTTGGGGCCGCTGACTTTCCCGACGCCTTGAACGATCTGAGCGATGCGCCGCCGCTGCTGTGGGCCGTCGGCGACGTGTCCCTGCTGCAAAAACCCGCAATCGCTATGGTTGGCGCCCGCAACTGTTCGTCACTGGGCGCGCGCATGGCGCGGGGATTGGCCACGGAACTGGGCGGCAAGGGTCATGTCATTGTCTCGGGCCTGGCGCGCGGCATTGATACCGCCGCGCATCTGGCATCATTGGAAACCGGCACAATCGCGGTCATGGCGGGCGGCGTCGATGTGATCTACCCGGCGGAGAACACCGATCTGGCTCAGGACATCGCCCGCAAGGGCCTGCGATTGTCCGAGCAACCTATGGGCGTCACCCCGCAGGCCAGACATTTTCCGCGCCGCAACCGCATCATCTCGGGGCTGGCGCGCGCGGTGGTGGTGGTCGAGGCCGCAGCCAAGTCTGGCAGTCTGATTACAGCCCGCGATGCCCTCGATCAGGGGCGCGAGGTGCTGGCCGTACCCGGCCATCCCTTCGATGCACGGGCTGCGGGGTGCAATCTGTTGATTCGCGACGGGGCGACGCTTGTACGTTCTGCCGACGATATTCTTGAAGCGCTGCCGATACAGGCCGACCTGTTTACCGAACCCGATACTGCGATTGCTGCGCCCAAACCCACTCCTGTGCAGGCCATTCATACGCAGATACTGGATCGGCTCGGCCCCTCACCTATCGCAGAAGATCAATTGCTGCGCGATATCGCGGCAACGGCAGGTGAATTGGGCCCCGCGCTGGTCGATCTTGAGCTTGAGGGACGAATCCAGCGTCAACCGGGCGGGCTTTTGTCTCTGGCGAGTTGATCGAACAACAGAGAACTGCAGATGCACTGACGGGCAGATGGTACGAAAACGGTCCATAATGCGCTGAAATCACGCCGCTTTTCACGCGGCGAAAGGAACGCATTGACAATTCCTTCCTGCCCCACACATTTTGCACCACCATAGAAGGCGCCCAAATCGTCGAGCGAGGTTCCCCGTAAATGCCCGTAGTTGTTGTAGAATCTCCGGCCAAAGCAAAAACAATCAATAAATATCTCGGCCCCGACTACACGGTTCTGGCCTCTTACGGCCATGTGCGGGATCTGCCGCCCAAGGACGGATCGGTCGATCCCGACGAAGAATTCTCGATGAAATGGGAGGTCGGCAATGACAGCCGCAAGCATGTCAAGGCCATCGCCGACGCGCTGAAAGAAGACAACGCCCTGATCCTCGCCACCGACCCCGATCGCGAGGGTGAGGCGATCAGCTGGCATTTGCAGGAGGCGCTGACCAAGCGCCGCTCGATCAAGAAGGACACGCCGGTCAGCCGGGTGACCTTCAACGCCATCACCAAGGACGCGGTGACCGAAGCGATGCAGAACCCGCGTCAGGTCGACATGCCGCTGGTCGAGGCTTATCTGGCCCGCCGCGCGCTGGACTATCTGGTCGGGTTCAACCTGTCGCCCGTTTTGTGGCGCAAGCTGCCCGGCGCGAAATCCGCCGGTCGGGTGCAATCGGTCTGTCTGCGCCTGATCGTTGAACGCGAGATGGAGATCGAGGCGTTCAAACCGGTTGAATACTGGTCTGTTCGCGCGCTGTTCGAAACGCCGCGCGGCCAGACATACGAGGCACGGCTGGTCACGCTGGCTGGCAAGAAGCTGGACAAGCACGATCTGGCCAATGCCACGCAGGCGGAGTTGGCAGTGCAGGCCATCCTCAGCCGTGCACTCAGCGTCACCTCGGTCGAGGCCAAGCCTGCCGCCCGCAACCCCAGCGCGCCCTTCATGACCTCGACCCTGCAGCAAGAGGCCAGCCGTAAGTTCGGCATGGGCGCCCGCCATGCAATGCAGGTGGCGCAGCGGCTGTATGAGGCAGGGTACATTACCTATATGCGGACCGACGGCATCGACATGGCGCCCGAGGCCGTGGCCGCCACGCGGGACGCGATTGCCGATCGTTATGGCAGCGAATACGTGCCCGACAGCCCGCGCATGTACAAGAACAAGGCGAAAAACGCGCAGGAAGCGCATGAATGTATCCGCCCGACGGATATGTCGCGCGACGCCAAAGCGCTGAAAGTGACCGATGAGGACCAGCGTAAGCTGTATGATCTGATCTGGAAACGCACCATTGCCTGTCAGATGGCCGCCGCCCGGCTGGAGCGCACCACGGTCGAGATTGGCAGCGAAGATGGGCAGGTCGGCCTGCGCGCCACGGGTCAGGTGGTGCTGTTCGACGGATTCATGCGCGTCTACGAGGAAGGTCGCGATGATGTGGCCGATGACGACGAAAAACGCCTGCCGCAGATCATGCAGGGCGATCCGGCGCGTTTTGCCAAAACCTCGCTGAAGGATCAATTCGCCAAAGCCGATGACAAGGCCGCGATCCTGTCCGACAACGAAGCCGTTCTGGCCCTGCAGCACCACACCCAGCCGCCCCCGCGCTATACCGAGGCGACCCTCGTCAAGCGGATGGAGGAGCTGGGGATCGGGCGCCCCTCGACCTATGCCTCGATCGTGACGACGATTCAGGACCGCGAATATGTGCGCAAGGACAAGAACCGGCTGATCCCCGAGGAAAAGGGCCGGATCGTTACCATCTTCCTGCTGAATTTCTTCAGGCAATATGTGGGCTATGAGTTCACCGCCAATCTTGAAGAGGAGTTGGATGACGTCAGCGCCGGGGACCGCGACTACAAGGACTTGCTGGGCAAGTTCTGGCGCGATTTCTCGGCCGCGATTGGCGAGACGTCAGAACTGCGGATTTCCGAAGTGCTGGACAGGCTGGACGAAGCGCTCGCACCGCAGCTTTATCCCCCGCGCGAGGACGGGTCAGACCCGCGCGTCTGCCCGAAATGCGGTGTCGGGCAGTTGCATCTGAAAACCTCACGCACCGGCGGGTTCGTGGGCTGTGGCAATTACCCCGAATGCACCTATACCCGGCCCATCGCTGGTGAGGGTGCCGAAGGCGATGAACGTTTGCTGGGCGAAGATGCGGGTGACGAGATCTGGCTGAAATCCGGCCGGTTCGGGCCTTATGTTCAGCGTGGTGAACCGACGCCCGAGAACAAGAAACCGCCGCGCGCCTCGCTGCCGCGCGGGTGGAGCAAGGACGACATGGATCTGGACAAGGCGCTGACGCTTTTGTCCTTGCCCCGCCAGATTGGTGAACACCCCGAGGGCGGCATGATCACCTCGAATTTCGGGCGGTTCGGTCCCTATCTGATGCATCAATTGGCGGATGAGGCCAAGCCGGTCTATGCCAACCTCAAAGACCCCAACGATGTGTTCGAGATCGGCATGAACCGCGCCGTCGAATTGCTGGCCGAAAAACGCGCCAATCCAGGTCGCGGACGGCGGGCCGCGGCCAAACCGCTGAAAGAGCTGGGCGAGCATCCCGATGGCGGCGCGATGCAGGTGCTGGACGGGCGTTACGGGCCGTATGTGAAATGGGAAAAGGTCAACGCGACCATTCCCAAGGACATCAAGCCCGAGGACGTGACGCAGGAAATGGCTATCGAACTGGTCAACGAACGCGCGGCCAAGAAGGGTACCAAGAAAAAGGCGGCGCCGAAAAAGAAGGCGGCGGCCAAGAAAACCACCAAGAAGGCGGCGGGTTAGGTAGAAATACCACCACCCTCTTGGATTCATTGACTTCCCAATGACGTGGCGGCACAACCTGCCCATCACCATGTCATTGGGGGAGTTTTCCATGAAGAAAGTCTATGCCAATGCCACCGAGGCGCTCGATGGGGTGCTGTCGGACGGCATGCTGATCGCAGCGGGCGGGTTCGGCCTGTGCGGTATCCCGGAGCTGCTGCTTGAGGCCATCAGGGACTCGGGCGTCAAGGATCTGAGCTTTGCGTCGAACAATGCGGGCGTCGATGATTTCGGCATCGGCATCCTGCTGCAGACCAAGCAGGTCAAGAAGATGATCAGCTCTTATGTCGGCGAAAACGCTGAATTCATGCGCCAGTATCTGAGCGGAGAGCTGGAGCTGGAATTCAACCCGCAAGGCACGCTTGCCGAACGGATGCGTGCCGGTGGTGCTGGCATCCCCGGTTTCTACACCAAGACAGGTGTGGGCACGGTGATCGCCGACGGCAAAGAGCACAAGGACTTCAACGGCGAGACCTATATCATGGAGGAAGGCATCTTCGCTGACCTCGCCATCGTGAAGGCGTGGAAAGCGGATGACACCGGAAACCTCGTGTTCCGCAAAACCGCGCGCAACTTCAACGTCCCCGCTGCGACCTGCGGCAAGATCTGCGTGGCCGAGGTGGAAGAGATCGTCCCGCGCGGCTCGCTGGACCCCGACGGCATCCACCTGCCCGGCATCTATGTGCACCGCATCATTCAGGGCAGCCACGAAAAGCGCATCGAACAGCGCACCACCCGCAAGAAGGAGGACGCATAATGCCCTGGGACCGCAATCAGATGGCCGCGCGCGCGGCACAAGAGCTGGAAGACGGCATGTATGTGAACCTCGGCATCGGTATTCCGACGCTGGTGGCGAATTATGTGGGTGACAAGGACATCACCCTGCAATCCGAGAACGGCATGCTGGGCATGGGCCCGTTCCCGTTCGAGGGTGAGGAAGACCCCGACCTGATCAACGCGGGCAAGCAGACGATCACCGAACTGTCGCGCACCTCGTATTTCGACAGCGCTACATCCTTTGCCATGATCCGGGGCGGCAAGATCGCCGCCGCGATTCTGGGCGCGATGGAAGTGGACGAGAAAGGCGATCTGGCCAACTGGATGATTCCCGGCAAGCTGGTCAAAGGCATGGGCGGCGCCATGGATCTGGTGGCCGGTGTCGGTCGTGTCATCGTCGTAATGGACCACACCAACAAGCATGGCGATTCCAAAGTGCTGAAAACCTGCACCCTGCCCCTGACCGGTCAGGGCGTCGTCGACCGCATCATCACCAATCTGGGCGTACTGGACGTGGTTGAAGGCGGGTTGAAGATCGTCGAACTGGCCGATGGTGTCAGCGAAGACGATATGCGCGCGGCGACCGAAGCAACAATCGTCGGCTGATCTGACTGAAACAAGCAAAAGGGCCCGCATTCAGGCGGGCCTTTTTAATTCAGGGTCTGAAATACGCAGGGGTCCGAGACGAACTGAGGCGTCGTCGTGCACAGCGCGCTCGCCACCTGAAACGCGGCGAGGACTTTGGGCACATAATCCCGAGTCTCGGCATAGGGCGGCACTCCGCTGTGTTTGTGCACGGCCCCCTCGCCTGCGTTATAGCCTGCGAGGACCAGAATCGGGTCCTGCCCGAACTCTTCCATCAGCCAGTGCAGATACCGCACCCCGCCTTCGATATTCTGTTCTGGCTTGAAGCTGTCATTCACTCCAAAACGTTCCGCGGTGGCTGGCATCAGCTGCATAAGGCCCTGCGCGCCCGCCGAACTTACGGCTTCGGTCTTTCCGGCCGATTCCACTGAGATCACGGCCAGCACCAACGCCGGAGATACGTTGGTGCCCACCGTCGAACGCAGGATATCGGTCCCGCGCTGTTTCACGATTTCCTGCATGGCCTGCAAGCGCGGCGCAGCGATACCCGTCGCGGTCAGTGCCTGAACGGCTTCGTGCAACCGCCCGGCATTGGCCTGCGCCAACTCCGGCGACACCCGATTCCAGAATGCCTTGTACGATCCGACAGGTTTATCAACAGCGGCCCCGGCAATTCTGGGCGATGTCGAGGCTGGAACCTTGGCGGGTGTCACATTTTCGGGCACCTCCAACTCGACCCCGGTGCTGGGGGCCGATGGCGCGTTCGCATGCTGTTCAGGTGTGATCTGAATGGTGACGCGCACACGCTCACCCGGCTTTGGAGCCGAGAGACGCTTATACACGCCGCGTGGTTCCTGCTCGGTCGCGGAGACCAGTGTTGCGCCTGTCATCAGCAACGCCGCTGCGCCGGCGCATAGGAATGCGTCCCGGAAATACATTTGCCTGCCTCGATTTTTATCTTTTGAAACAGTTTGAACCCCAGAACGGCTCACAACACCAGAAAAACAAAGCGAATTGGGGCAATTTCGCCTCATTTGCCGCTATTTTGCATCGCATGAAGCGGGCAATCGCAAAAAGGGATGATTTTTTACCTTTTACTTTCAGTACGTTATCAAATTTATCATCAAAAAGTTAAGCTTTGAGTGAAAAAAATTAGGATTGGCCCAATTCCTGCCACGCACAAGGGTCAAACATATATCCATGCCGAGACGATCGGGAGCGGACTGAGAGAGAAAGCTCTGGAAGACGCCGAGGTTAATTACTTTTTGATCCTTTAGGAGGGACGTAACATGATCAAGTTCATCAAGAACTTCTGCAAAGACGAAGACGGCGCCGTAACTGTAGACTGGGTCGTTCTGACCGCAGCCGTCGTAGGCCTGGCAGCTGTTGCATACAACGCAATCGGCACCGGCACCCAGCAAATCTCGACTTCGATCGGCACCGAACTGGGCAACGTGTCTGACGACACTGCGGCTCAGGGTCTGACCACCGACTTCTCGGGCGGCACCGAATAATAGCGACGCTATTATAGCTTCGCTATGATGGGGTCTGGCTTTTTAAGGCCTGGCCCCATTTTTTTTACTCTATGTTCGGGTATTCAGATGTGGAAAATGATCAAAAGATTTACATCACGCGAAGATGGGGCTGTAACGGTTGATTGGGTCGTGTTGACGGCTGCAATTGTTGGTCTTGGCGTTTTTACCGGCTTACATATTGCTCAGCCCGTCAACGACATCGATGAACGGGCGGGTGAAGCCCTGACAAACCTTGAAATTCAAGACGTTACCGTCAACTTCAGCGCTTCTGGCGAGTGACCGGAACCGCATTTATTTGCGAAAACGTTACGGACAAGGACAAAATCAAACATTGTCCCCCTTTTCGACACAATTCACGTTTAAGCAAGTCTGGTCTCACTACAAAGTTCACGGTGAGAAGTACTATCTAAAGTAATGCGAGGGGACGTAGATGCGCGCAGTATTTGGACTTGTCCTGATTGTCGGAGTGGTATTGGCCGGTGGTGCTGTATATTTGGCGCGAGACTACATCACGCAGCATCAGGACCAACTGGCCCGCGAACGGCAAGCCGCACGGGATGCGCTGGCAAAAGTGAATACCGTTAAGACCGTAGGCGTGCTCGTTACAACCAGAGCCCTAAAGTATGGAGAGCGCTTGGCCGATGAAGATATTCGAATCGTTCACTGGCCAGAAGATGCGATCCCGGAAGGCAGTTTTACAGATATAGCTGTCCTATTCCCGGATGACGGCGAAAAGGACCGCTTTGTATTGCGCGCCATGGAAAAGGATGAAGCTGTGATGGAGGTCAAGGTGACCAAACCCGGCGTGTCCGCCGGCCTCACCTCGCAGCTTGAAAAGGGAATGCGGGCATTTGCGATTAGTGTCGATGTCGCATCGGGCGTTTCGGGCTTCCTGCGTCCCGGGGACAACGTCGACGTCTATTGGACCGGATCACTTCGCGGAACGACCGATAGTGCACGCGGCGAGATTACGCGTCTTATTCAAAGTAAAATTCAGCTGATTGCAGTCGATCAGATTGCCGGATCGGACATCACCGGTGCAACAATTGCGCGTACGGTCACAGTATCCGCAACCCCGGAACAAATCGCTGCTCTGGCTCAGGCCCAAAACACCGGTCGCCTTTCGCTGGCCCTGGTCGGCGCTCAGGATGAAGCGGTCGCAAGCGCAATCGAAATCGACCAGCAAAAATTGCTTGGAATCAAAGAAGTCGCGCCTGAACCAGTGGCGCAGAAGAAAAAGGTCTGCACCATTCGAACCCGTCGCGGCAGCGAAACCGTCGAGACGCCGATTCCCTGCACAAACTGACGCCAATTCAGTCTGTTACAACCCAAAGGCCGCGCCGGATGCGCGGCCTTTTACGTTGCGATGTTGCGCATTCTCCACATAAAGAAAATTCCAGAAACCATTGATTATTGCAATAAAACCGGTTTTCGCGCAGGGTTTACCGATAGAGGGCATAAGACCCATTAAAATCGAGTGGTGATCGGAGAGGCAGGTCACATGACAATACGTTCCTGGATCAGCGCAACCCTGCTGGGGTTGACGCTTGTAATGAGCCCGGTCGGCGATGCCGCCTGGGCAGAGAATCTTCGTGTGGTTAAGAAAGGGACAGCAGAATCGCTGGACGTTCCTGTTAACCGCGCAATCGTGGTGGAAAGCGAAGAACCCTTCGCCGAGATCAGTATCGCAAACGCCGGTATCGCCGATGTTTCGACGCTGTCGGATCGCACGATCTATGTGCTTGGCCGGGCGCCGGGTATGACCACCCTGACCCTGTTCGACGGTGGAGGTAATCTGCTGACCAATGTGCGGGTGCGGGTTGCCCCGGACGTCACCGAATTCAAAGAGCGCCTGCGCCAGATCCTGCCAAATGAGCAGATCGAAGTGCGGACCGCCAATGATGGTATCGTTCTTTCCGGCACCGTTTCCAGCAGCGCCCGTCTTGCACGCGCGCTTGAACTGGCGGAACGTTACGCGCCCGAACGTGTTTCGAATCTGATGAATGTCGGCGGCGTGCAGCAAGTCATGCTGAAAGTGCGCTTTGCCGAAATGAACCGCTCGGTCGCCAAAAGCCTGACGGCTTCTCTCGGCTTCGGCGGGGGCGACGTGACAGCTGGTTTCAACACTCTCAACAACCAGTTGGGGCTGAACAACGCACTGGCAAATAATATTCCCACTGTTCAAACCAACACCGGCGCGATCCTGTTTGGTTTCGGAGCCGGGTCGACACAGGTCCGTCTGCTTCTGGAAGCGCTTGAATCCAAGGGTCTGGCCCGTAGCCTGGCAGAGCCGAATCTGTCGGCCTTGTCTGGGCAAGAGGCGGAGTTTTTGGCGGGTGGCGAAGTCCCAATCCCTGTCCCGCAGGATGATGGCGTGGTCGCTATCGAATACCGCCCGTTCGGTGTTCAGGTGTCGTTCATTCCTCGCGTTGCCGACGGAAACACGATCAACCTTGAAATGGCCGCGTCTGTTTCAAGCATTGACCCGAATTCAAACTTCTCGATCAATGGTGACGCCGTTCCCAGCTTCATCGTTCGTCAGACCAAAACCACGGTTGAACTTCAGGACGGAGAGAGCTTTGCGATCGCGGGCTTGATTCAGGATGACTTTACGGATCTGAGCAATCAGGTTCCCTGGCTCGGTGATGTACCGGTTCTGGGCGCGCTGTTCCGCAGCGCCGAGTATCAGCGTGAACAAAGCGAACTGGTCATCATCGTCACCGCGCATCTGGTAACACCGACGCGTGGAGAGGCTCTGGCCCTGCCGACTGATCGAGTGAAGCCTCCCAGCGAGTTTGATCTTTTTGTGAACGGCAGAGTCGCCCGGACTGAACGTGCAGGAAACGGTGCGGCATCCGAAGTTGCGAAACAGGATTTTGGCCAGTCTTACGGCTATGTCCTGGAGTGATATGAGAGGATAGAACCAATGGATAAGTGGATCATTACACTCGCTCTTTCGGTTGCTGTCGCTGGTTGTACACGCGAAGCAGGTTACGAGATCGACGCAGGCACCTTCGGCAATGCGACCCTGAACAACATTCAGGTCATGAATGGCGAGCTCACCTATGGTCAGATTCTCGCACAGCGTTTCGCAGCCGAAGTACCCACACAGATCAACTTTGCGTTTGACAGCGCAAAGCTTGATGCCTCGGCGCAGCGCATCCTTCTGCAGCAGGCAGCTTGGATCAAACAGTTCCCCGAAGCGCGGTTCCGCGTGTACGGGCATACGGATGCTGTCGGTTCCGAAAGCTACAACAGGCGCCTGGGACAACGTCGCGCAAATGCGGCGGTGGCCTTCCTGACACAGCAGGGGATCTCGCGATCACGGCTTGAAGCTGTTGTTTCTTTTGGGAAATCCCGACCTCTCGTCGCTACGCCGAATCGCGATCGCCGCAACCGGCGCACGGTGACAGAAGTCTCTGGCTTCGTTGATCGCCACCCCAGCCTCTTGGATGGCAAGTACGCCGAAGTGATCTATCGCGAGTACATCAAAAGTGCTGAACCCGTCAGCATCTTTCAGCGCGGCGACGACTCTGGCGGCTGATAATACCTAAGCAATGGGCGGCATTGTCGCCCATTTCCCTACAATTGGTTCTTTTGCGCCCAATTCTCGCCCAACTTCCAAGTGATGTTGTCAACAATTGGGTGACCTGCGGCCAGAATTGACCGCATCGGGCGACAGCATACCAGAACTGATCTTTCTCGCGTTCAACTCGGTTTGCTCAGCCCTCTCGACGAGGATTGTGTTAATGACGAGCGCGACGCCGCAAGATGAAAACACCGCCATCCTGGCCTGTACGATCAGCCGCGATGTTCAGAACTTTGATCTTTTGATCGAAGACATGGAAGCCGCCCTGGGTGAGCGTTGGGGTGATCTTGGATTTGCCGAGGCCCTGGCCTTTTTCAGCCAGCCCGAAGCGGAATCGCTGCAATTCGTGGCGCTGGCGCTTGATGGTGACGACGAAGACAACCTGAGCCTGATGGGTGAGATTATCACCCAGGCCAAGGAAAAAGGCGTCAAGGTTGTCCTCATTGCCGAAGATGTCACCCCCGCTTCTCTGCATCAGTTGCTGCGCAAGGGTGCGGATGAGTTTGTCCCCTACCCTCTTCCGGAAAACGAATTGCAGGAAGCAATCAACCGGATGAATCAACCAGACCCGGTTGCCGCACCCCAGGCCGCTGTTCCGCTTGCCAACGGCGCGTCGAAAGAAGGTGCGCTGTTTGTGGTTCAGGGCCTTGCGGGCGGTGTTGGCTCGACCACTATGGCGGTCAACCTGGCGTGGGAATTGGCAACGGTATCTGCCAAGGAAAACCCCAAGGTCTGCCTGATCGATCTGGACCTTCAATATGGCACCGTTTCGACCTATCTCGACCTGCCGCGCCACGAAGCGGTGTTTGAGATGCTATCAGATACCGCCTCGATGGATGAAGAATCCTTCGGCCAGGCACTGCAGACCTTCGAAGACAAGTTGCAGGTGCTGACCTCACCCTCGGACATGATCCCGCTGGATCTCATCACCCCCGAAGATATTCAGCGTGTCATCGACACAGCGCGCGCGCATTTCGACTATGTCGTAATCGATATGCCAAAAACGCTTGTGCATTGGTCCGAAACCGTTCTGCAGGCAGCACATGTTTATTTCGCCCTGATCGAGTTGGACATGCGCTCGGCCCAGAACGCGCTGCGCCTGAAACGTGCGCTGCAATCGGAAGAGCTGCCCTTCAACAAGCTGCGTTTTGCGCTGAACCGGGCGCCGAAATTCACCGATCTGAACGGCAAGAGCCGGGTCAAGCGCATGGGCGAGAGCCTGGGTATTTCGATCGATCTGCTTTTGCCCGATGGTGGCAAACCGGTCATGCAGTCCGGCGATCACGGCCTTCCGCTTGCCAGTTCCGCAGCCAAAAACCCGCTGCGCCGCGAAATCGCCAAGCTGGCGCAATCGCTTCATAGCCTGGGCAGCAACGACGCCGAAGCCGCATAACACAAAAGGGGAGCTGCCGTGTTCTCAAGATACAAGAAACAGCCATCGGCCCAACCGGTTGAAGCCAAAGCACCCGCAGCCGCTCCTGCCGCCGCGCCGGCCGCTGCACCTGCGACGACGGCAGTTGCCCGCAAACCTGTACAAAGGAAGGCCGGTGAAGTTACCGCCAGCGACAAAGAGCGCAAGCGCAAAGAACGGCTAGGTGAAATCAAGCTGGAACTGCATCGGGAACTGCTTGAGAATCTCAATCTTGCCGCGCTGGAAAAAGCCAGTGAGGCCGAGCTACGCACCGAGATCAGCGCCATCGCAAGTGAGGTGCTTGAAGATCGAAACATTGTTCTGAACCGCGAAGACCGCACTCAGCTGAACAAAGAGCTGTATGATGAGGTCACCGGTCTCGGCCCGCTTGAGACGCTGCTTCAGGACGACACGGTCAACGATATTCTGGTCAACGGCCCGCAGCAGATATTTGTCGAACGTCACGGTAAGCTGGAAATCAGCGATATTACCTTCAAGGACGAAAAGCACCTGATGCGGATCATCGACAAGATCGTTTCCGCTGTGGGTCGTCGTGTCGATGAATCCAACCCTTACGTTGACGCGCGTCTGGCAGATGGATCGCGTTTCAACGCCATGGTGCCGCCGATTGCGGTGGATGGCTCGTTGGTGTCGATTCGTAAGTTTAAGAAGGATAAGCTGGGTATCGATGATCTGGTCAATTTCGGTGCTTTCACCGAAGAAATGGCCGCCTATTTGCAGGCCGCCGTTTCGACCCGACTGAACATCATCGTTTCTGGTGGTACGGGTTCTGGTAAGACGACCACGCTGAACGCCCTGTCCAGCTTTATCGACGATGCCGAACGCATCCTGACCATCGAGGATACCGCGGAACTTCAGCTGCAGCAGACTCACGTCGGCCGAATGGAAAGCCGCCCCCCCAACGTCGAAGGCAAAGGCGAAGTCAGCCCGCGCGACTGTCTGAAAAACGCCCTGCGTATGCGCCCCGACCGCATCATCGTGGGCGAGACGCGTGGCGCCGAGGTGATCGATATGCTGCAGGCCATGAACACCGGCCACGACGGCTCGATGACCACAATCCACGCCAACTCGGCCCGTGACGGTATTTCACGTTTGGAGAACATGATCGCGATGGCCGGGATCGAAATGCCGATCAAGGCAGTCCGAAGCCAGATTGCATCGGCTGTAAACCTGATCGTGCAGGCAAGCCGCTTGCAGGATGGTTCGCGCCGGATGACCTCGATCACCGAGATCACCGGGATGGAAGGTGATGTGATCTCGATGCAGGAAATCTTTCGCTTTCAACGCGTTGGCCTGACGCCTGACAACAAGATCATCGGTCATTTCACCGCCACCGGCGTGCGCAGCCATTATTCCGAGCGCTTCCGCCTCTGGGGCTTTGATCTGCCCTCTTCAATCTACGATCCAACCACGATGTAGGAGAACCGGATATGCAACTGCCGACAGAGGCTCTTATCTACATCGCGATATTCGTTGGGGTGCTTGCCCTCGTCGAAGGAATCTACCTTGTCGCCTTTGGGAAATCGATCAGCCTGAACAGCCGTGTCAATCGGCGTTTGGACATGATCGACAAAGGCGTTGGCCGCGAACAGGTTCTGGAACAGCTGCGCAAGGAAATGCGGCAGCACATGAAGACCCAGTCCATTCCGCTGTATTCGCTGCTTGCTGACAAAGCACAGAAAGCAGCGATTGCATTCTCGCCCAAGCAGTTGATCCTGATCATGATACTGGTCTCGGCTCTCGCATTTCTGGGGCTGAGCATCGGTACAGCGACCGAAACATACCTGCGCGCGGCGATTTCGATCGCGATCGGTGTTGGTGCGGTCTACGCATGGCTCTCCAAAAAAGCGAAAAAACGTATGGCGCTGATTGAAGAGCAGTTGCCGGACGCCGTCGAATTGATGGTGCGATCCCTCCGCGTCGGCAACCCGTTTGTATCGTCGGTCCAGATCGTAGCCAACGAAGTGGAAGATCCAATTGCAACCGAGTTCGGGGTAATCTCGGACGAAGTTGCTTATGGCCGAGATATAGGGGAAGCCCTAAAGGATCTGGCCGTCCGGCTGGATATGCAGGATTTGCGCTTCCTTGCCGTTGCCGTTTCGATCCAGCAGCAATCCGGTGGTAACCTTGCGGATATTCTGGCCGGTCTCGCCAAAGTGATCCGCGCCCGGTTTCGCCTGTTCCGCCGCGTCAAAGCGATCACCGCCGAGGCACAATGGTCAGGTAAATTCCTGTCCGGGTTCCCTCTGTTCTGTCTGGGATTCATCCTGGTCAAAGACCCGGGGTACTATGACAACGTGATAGATGAGCCCTATTTCATCCCCGCGTGTTTCTTTGTCGGCATCATGTTGACGGTAAATCTGATCGTCATGCGCGTTCTAACCAACATCAAGGTCTGAGGGCATATCCATGGAATTTCTGACCCAAATCAACGATATGCTCACCGCGAATTTCGGTGAACTCGGTCCTCTGATCATTGCAGGTGTGCTTGGATTGTTCATGATCCTGGTGACAATTCCCCTAATCCTGAGCCAACCCGAAGATCCGCTGAAAAAGCTGCAGCGTTCGAATGCAACGCCCAAGAAGGCAAAAAAAGACAAAAAAGACCGCCTGAGGACTGCAGGCCGAAACGAGCAACTGGAAAAATTCGCCAACTTCCTCGAACCGCAAAGCAAGGAAGAATACTCGGCAGTTGAACTCAAACTTCGCCAGGCGGGTTATCAGTCCAAAGACGCAGTCCGGTTCTACAACTTTGCCCAGTTTGCCCTTGGCATTACCGGGATTCTTCTGGGCGTGCTCTATGTTCTGTTCTTCACTGAAGGCCAAGAATTGACGTCACAAGACATGGCCATTCGCGTGCTTGCACCCGGCGGGATTGGCTATTTCATACCCAAATACTGGATTACACGGCGTGTCGCAGAACGTCAGGAAGCAATCACGGCGGGCTTTCCGGACACCCTCGATCTGATGCTGGTTTGCGTTGAAGCGGGGCAGTCGCTGGATCAGGCGATTGTCAGGGTCGCGGCAGAGATGAAGGCCTCGTACCCCGAAATTGCCGAAGAATTCGAGGTCGTGGCCTATGAGATGAAGGCCGGTAAAGAAAAAGACGTGGTTCTGCGTGATTTCGCAACACGCTGCGGCGTGCAGGATGTCAGCGCATTTGTTACCGTTATGATCCAGTCGGCCTCATTTGGTACGCCGATCGCCGATGCGCTCCGGGTCTATGCGGACGAGATGCGGGACAAGCGCGTGATGCGCGCTGAAGAAGCTGCCAACAAACTGCCTACGAAAATGACGCTGGCAACTATGACGCTGACCGTTCCTCCGCTATTGGTTGTTTTGGTTGGCCCGTCTGCAAAAGGCATCTCGGAACTTGGAAATCAATAGATCGATCTTTCCAATCAAAATAGCGCTCAGGCGTATCAGTCCAAGCCTGCGCGAGGCGATTCTGGCCACCATGGTTCTGACCATGGTGGCCTCTTGCACTGAAACGCGGGCATTGGATGACCCATTCGCGCCAGGCGTTGATCCGGACGGCTCGGCAGTGGATGAGATCACCGTTGGCAACCGCTTGATGGCCGCAGGAGAATATGAGCTGGCGCTTGAATCATTCACCCGGGCTGCATTGCATCAGGGCATGACGCCGCAGGTCCTGACGTCTTTGGGCACCGCCAATCTGGGTTTGCGCCGGGTTGGGCAGGCCGAACCATTGCTGCGCCGCGCGGTCGAGGAAGACCCTGAATGGCCCGTCGCCTGGAACAATCTGGGTGTTTTCCTGATGGAAACCGGCCAATATGCCGAGGCCTCGCAAGTGTTCCGAAAGGCATTTGCGCTGGACAATGGCGAAAGTGACGCAATCCGTGACAATTTGCGGTTAGCACTCGCAAAAATGGAAAATCCTGTTAATAATACACCACAAGAACAAGAATTTGAGCTGGAGCAGCGCGGCAACGGAGAATTCGTTCTGCGTAAAATCCGGCAATAGAGGCAGAGCAGTAGAGGACGCAAAAATGCGCCACCCCTTCTTGATTCCGACGATGCTTGCGTGCGGGCTGGTAGTGACCGCCTGCGCAAAAGAAACCGAAGAAGAAAAGGTCGAGCGGACATTTCAAGAGGTCAACGTCATCGACGAGACCAACCTGAATGACGTGATGCTAAACGCGGCCGACCCGAATGAGGCGGTCACCTATTTTCAGGGCGCAGCCGCCAAAAACCCCGACCGGATAGATCTGCAGCGTGGTCTGGCGTTCACCCTGTCCCGCGCCAAACGCAATACCGAAGCCTCGGCGGCGTGGAAACGCGTTCTCGGTATGAAAGGCTCGAACAACGCTGACCGAGTGGAATACGCGAACGCGCAGGTCCGCAGTGGCGACTGGAAGGGGGCGAAGGAAACGCTGGACAGCATCCCGCCGACCTATGAGACCTTCAAACGCTACAGGCTGGAAGCATTGGTGGCTGATTCCAGAAAAGACTGGAATAGCGCAGATCACTTCTATGAAATTGCAATCGGCCTGACGACCCGCCCGGCAGGCGTGATGAATAACTGGGGCTATTCCAAACTGGCACGCGGGCAATATGCCGAGGCCGAGCGGCTTTTTGGCGAAGCCATCCGCCATGACCAGACCCTGTTCACCGCCAAAAACAATCTGGTTCTGGCCCGCAGCGCACAGGGCAACTACAGCGTTCCGGTCATTCCCATGACACAGACCGAACGCGCCCGGTTGCTGAATACGATGGCGATCTCGGCCGTCAAACAGGGCGATATCAATCTAGCCAAGAACCTCTATCGCGAAGCGATCTCGACCCATCCGCAGCACTTTGACGAGGCGGTCCGCTCGCTTCGCGCGCTCGAGGAAGCCTGATCTATGACAATCCCAGCGGCAGCGGCAGCATGGTTTCTGCCCTTCGTCCTGCCGATCTGTTTCTACGTGGCCTTCACCGACATGCGTGAAATGAAGATCAAGAACCATGCGGTGATGGTATTGGCGCTGGTGTATTTGGTTATTGGTCTTTTTGTCCTGCCGCCATGGTCCGGCGGCTGGGTTCAAGGCAACCTCGGTCCGCTTTCGGTTTCACTGCCGGTCTATGCCTGGCAACTGCTACATGTCATTGTCATTCTGTTATTCGGCATCGTTCTGAACACCGCCGGGGTCATCGGAGCAGGTGATGCCAAGTTCTGCGCCGCCGCGGCCCCATTTATCTGGATGGGTGACTTGATGCTGCTGATGGTGATCCTGACGGCGTCAGTTCTGGGGGCCTTCGCCGTGCATCGTCTGGCCAAACATTCGCGGCTTCGCCAGCTTGCACCGCATTGGGAAAGCTGGGACCGGGACAAGCAATTTCCGATGGGGCTACCTTTGGCAGGCAGTCTGGCCATCTATCTGATCCTTGGGACAATTCACGGATCGTAAACAATCATCAGCGCGCCTCGCCCGTGCCTTGGTCCTGCCACAAATCCGCGTCAAATTTTCCTCAAACAGCCCCTCTGCGGGGCTGGTAGTGTGACAATTGACAGACGAGCCCCGCTCATGAACATGCAGACAACCTCCGTTATGGCCCCCCCTGCCCCCAAAGGGTTGGCTGAAATGAAGCTTCCGCTGGTGATGATGCGGGACATTCTGCTGAAGACGATCTTTCGCAAGAATGTGGATACCGTGACCGAGATTGCCGCAGCGGTCTGCCTGCCCGGTTCAGTCACACAGGAACTGGTCGATATTGCGCGCGAACAGAAACTGCTTGAGGCGACCGGCACTCTGAACGCCAACTCGGGCAACGAGATGGGCTATCAGCTAACCGATGCGGGCAAGGCGCGAGCGCTGGATGCGCTTAGCCAATCGGAATATTTCGGCGCGATGCCTGTGCCGCTGGATGTTTACCGCGAGCAGGTCAAGCGCCAGTCGATCCGCAACATTCAGGTCACCCGCGACCAGCTGACCGGGGCCATGGGTCATCTGGTTCTGCCCGACAGCCTGCTGGACCATCTGGGCCCGGCGGTCAGCGCCGGCCGGTCGATCCTGATGTATGGCCCGCCGGGCAACGGTAAATCCTCTATCTCGAACGGGATACGCGACGCGCTGGGGGACAATGTCTATGTTCCGTGGGCCATCGAGTATTCCGGTCAGGTGATCACTGTCTACGACCCGATCGTGCATACCGCGATCGAGCAGGAGGCGGACGATCCCAACAGCCTGCGCCGCCGCAAACGGTTTGATACACGCTATGTGCAATGTGAACGCCCCACCGTTGTGACCGGCGGTGAACTGTCGCTGAGCATGCTGGACCTTGTTTATAACCCCACCGCGCGGACCTATCAGGCGCCGCTGCAGCTGAAATCGACCGGTGGCATCTTCATCGTGGACGACCTTGGGCGTCAGGCCGAACCCCCTCAGGCCCTGATCAACCGCTGGATCGTCCCGCTGGAAGAAAGCAAGGACATCCTTGGCCTGCAATCGGGTGAGAAATTCGAGGTGCCGTTCGACACGCTGGTCATCTTCTCGACCAACTTCCACCCGAACGAGATCTTCGACCAGGCGGCCCTGCGCCGGATCTTCTTCAAGATCAAGATCGACGGGCCGAATCAAGAAAACTTCCTGAAAATCTTTGCGATGGTCGCCCGCAAACGCGGCATGCCGCTGGACGAGGCTGCGCTGGTGCATCTGCTGAAGGTCAAATACCCGACGATCCAGAACATCTATGCGAACTATCAGCCGATCTTCCTGATCGACCAGATGATCGCGATCTGTGAATTCGAGGGTATCCCCTATCAGATGAGCCCCGACCTGATCGACCGCGCCTGGGCGAACATGTTCGTCAAGGAAGAAAAGATCATTCACTGACCCCCTGTCCTTCTGATCCCGGGCGGGTAATCTGCAGCGATGAAGCAGATTCCCGCCCGGATTGACGATTGGTTTAGCGCCAAAGGCTGGTCGATCCACCCACATCAGCAACAGATGTTTGATCGGGCTCAGGACCCGGCGACGCTGCTGATTGCCCCGACGGGTGGCGGCAAGACGATGGCCGGGTTTCTGCCATCCCTGTCCGAGCTGTCCGGCGGTGCGCATCATGGGCTGCACACGATCTATGTCTCGCCGCTCAAGGCGCTGGCGGCCGACATTCGCCGTAACCTGCGCACTCCGGTAGACGAAATTGGTCTGCCCATCCGGATCGAGGATCGCACTGGCGACACGTCTGCCACGCAAAAGAAGCGCCAGCGCGTCGACCCTCCGCATATCCTGCTGACGACGCCTGAAAGTCTTGCCCTGCTGACCTCGTACGAAGATGCCTCGCGCATGTTTGCCGGGGTTCAGCGGATCATCGTCGATGAAATTCACGCGCTGGCCGAGAGCAAGCGGGGCGATCAGTTGATGCTGGCGCTGGCACGGCTGCAGACGCTCTGCCCCGACTTGCGCCGCGTGGGACTGTCCGCCACCGTGGAAGACCCCGAAGGCATTGCGCGTTTTCTGGCCCGTCACCCAGATCCTTGCAGGATCATTCAGGCCGATCCCGGCCCCGACCCCGATATCGCCATGCTGCAAACCGAAGAAATGCCGCCCTGGTCCGGCGGCGGCGCGGCCTATGCCATCCCGGCGGTGCTGGAGCAGATCCGGCAGCACAAAACCACCCTGATCTTTCACAACACGCGCGCGCAGGCCGAGATTTTCTTCCACAACCTCTGGCTGGCCAATGACGAAGGCCTGCCCATAGGCATCCATCACGGCAGTCTGGACCGGCAACAGCGCGAACGGGTCGAAGCCGCGATGGTGCGGGGCGATCTGCGCGCGATTGTCTGCACCGGCAGCCTCGATCTCGGGATCGATTGGGGCGATGTCGATCTGGTGATCCAGATTGGCGCGCCAAAGAATGTCAAACGGCTGGTGCAGCGCATCGGGCGGGCGAACCATCGCTACAACGCTCCGTCAAAGGCGCTTCTGGTGCCTGCCAACCGGTTCGAGGTGGTCGAATGCGTGGCCGCGCTGCAGGCGGTGCAAGAGCATGATCTGGATGGGGACCCCCGGGGGCCGGGGCCTCGGGACGTGCTGTGCCAGCATATCCTGATCGCTGCGGCGTCAGGCCCGTTTGACGCCGATGCGCTTTACGCCGAGATGACTTCGGCAGGGCCTTATGCCACACTCACCCGACCCGCCTTCGATGCCTGTGTGGAGTTCTGTGCAACCGGCGGATACGCCCTGCGTGCTTATGACCGATGGCAACGGCTGCAACAGCGTTCCGATGGCCGCTGGCAATTGCGTGACCCGCGGGCGTCGCAGCGTATCCGGATGAATCTTGGTACGATTCAGGATACCGACACGCTGAAAGTACGGCTGCGGCGTAATCGCGGCGGCAAGCCGCTGGGCGAGGTCGAGGAAGGTTTTGCCGCGTCGCTGACCCCGGGTGATACATTTCTGATCGGCGGCCAGATCGTGCGCTATGAAGGCCTGCGTGAAATGGTGGTTGAGGTCAGCCGCCGCGCTGACAAGAAACCCAAGATCGCCACCTTCATGGGCACGAAATTCGCCACCTCAACACAGCTGAGCGACCGCATTCTGCGCATGTTTGCCCAACCCGATTGGCCTCAGCTGCCCACCCACACCGCCGATTGGCTGGCTTTGCAGCGCGAGGTGTCGGGCCTGCCTCAGCGTGATCGATTGCTGATCGAGAGCTTTCCCGATCAGGGCCGCGAACATCTGTGCGTCTACGGCTTTGCCGGGCGGAATGCGCAGCAGACGCTGGGGCTGCTGTTGACCAAACGGATGGAGGAAACCGGGCTTGCCCCACTCGGGTTCGTGGCCACCGATTATGCAACACTGATCTGGGGGCTGGATGCGGTGACCGACCCGCGCCCCTTGTTCCGGCTGGATGCGCTGCGTGATGGGCTGGAGACATGGCTCGCGGGCAATGCAGTGATGAAGCGGACATTTCGCGCTTCGGCCACCATCGCGGGCCTGATCGAGCGCAACACCGGCGGACAACGCAAAAGCGGGCGGCAGGCGACATTCTCGTCAGATATCCTGTATGACACGCTGCTGAAATACGATCCCGATCACCTGTTGATGCAGATCACCCGCGAAGAAGCCATGCGCGGGCTGGTCGATTTCGGACGAATCGAAGCGATGATCGCCCGGATCGGGGACCGTGTTGACCTTTTGCGACTGAACCGGGTCTCACCGCTGGCGGCCCCGTTGTTCCTTGAGGTCGGCAAAGTGCCGGTCAAAGGCGAAGCCGAAGAACGCCTTCTGGCCGATGAAAGCATCCGTCTGATGCAGGCCGCAGGACTGGCACCCGATTGATTCTGCTTGCATACCGGACATAAACCAGCAAAGAACGGATCATGAACAAACTTGCGTTCACGTTCATCGGACACCGGTTGTCCGCCCTAGGCTCTGGCGCTTTGTGGTGGCCAGATCAGAACCTGCTTTGCGTCTCGGACTTGCATCTGGGCAAGTCGGAACGGGCAGCACGTCGGGGTGGCCCCGCTTTGCCGCCCTACGAAAACCGAGAAACTCTGACCCGGCTGGCGGCTGATCTGGCGCAAACCGGTGCCAATTCGGTCATCTGTCTGGGGGACAGTTTTGACGACCTGCACGCCTCACAAGCGCTGCCCGAAGAGGACCGGTTGCACATCGCTACGCTACAGGCCGGGCGGCGTTGGGTCTGGATCGAGGGCAACCATGATCCCGGTCCAGTCGAACTGGGGGGCACACATCTGGCCGAATGGTGTTGCGAGGGCCTGACCTTTCGCCATATCGCCGAGACAGACGGGAACGGCGAAGTCTCAGGGCATTACCATCCCAAAGTAAGCCTGTCCGCCGGTGGTCGCCACGTCTCACGTCCGGCCTTCCTGCTGGACGATGCCCGCCTTATCCTGCCGGCCTACGGGACCTATACCGGGGGTTTGCGCAGCTCGGACGAAACGCTGTCCCGGCTTATGGGAGTGGATGCGCGCGCTATTCTGACGGGGGCGCAACCCCGGATGGTTCCAATGCCAAGATGAGCGTCAAATCAACCCGTCCTCTTCCAGCATCGGTCTGTATTTCCGACTGACCGGAACAAGATCATCATTGCACAGACGCAGGAATATCTTGCCATCCTGCCTTTCGACCCCGGCAATTGCTGCGTCGACAATCCAATGCGACCGATGGGTGCAATGGCCAACAATGGGCTCCATTTCCGCAATCGCATCCGTAAAGCGCGAGCGGATGGTGAATGTCCCCTCGGAGGTCACGACATCGACCGAGTGATCGCGGACCGTCAGCCGATAAATCTGCCCCTGAAACCCGGATGGAAGCCGGTTGCACAAACGCGGTTTGATCTCATCCTCCGGACCCTCGGGCTGCTCACGTTCGCGAACCAGCAGCAAACCGGTCGCAAAAAGGATACCATAGGGCGCGACCATCAATATCCCGGGCGCCATCAGCCCATTCAGAGTGAACAGGACCCAGGTCAGAAGCCATAATGACGGAGCAAACAGCATCAGGATCAGCAAGGCGAAAGCCAGGTCCCGGATCAAAAGGTCCGAATGCAGCAACCATTCGCGGACCAGTTTACCGGCTGTCCAAGTCGCTGCCAGTGCCAACATCATGACGCCGGTCCAGAAGACCAGACGTTCGGGAAACGAGAAGGTCATATCCCGGAATGGCGCAAAGGAATAGGCCAGCAGCGGTACGAATACTATGCCCGCCAGAAGGCGCTGTACGCTGAATTGTTGCCGTATGAGTTCCAGTTTAACTTTCATACAAACTCGCGCGCGCTCCTCACGCATTAACGTATTCGTTTGGGTGAAGGATATAATACCCCCCTAACCGTCTGGAACAGAAGGCTTATCACTTATTGACGTAGGGTCAATTGCTCGAATGATCGGCTGGATTTCACATTCGGACAAAGCAAATCGGGCCGAAAAGCAAACCTGCTTTCCGGCCCGATATAGGTATTGGCGCTGCGAAGCACCCCTAAAAAGGACAGTCTTAAGCTGTGAGGCCTTCGGGCTCTGGCAAACCATTGGCACGGCAGCAGGCAGTCAGAGTGTTGGCCAGCAGGCAGGCGATGGTCATCGGCCCCACCCCACCCGGAACTGGGGTTATGGCGCCCGCGCGTTCGGCGGCGCTGGCAAAGTCGACATCGCCGACCAGCTTGTTCTTGCCGTCACGCTCGATGCGGTTGATACCCACGTCAATCACGGTAGCGCCTTCCTTGATCCAGTCGCCCGGCACCATCTCGGGGCGGCCAACGGCGGCCACGACGATATCGGCGCGGCGCACCACATCGGGCAGGTCCTTGGTGCGGCTGTGCGCGATGGTCACGGTGCAGCTGTCGCCCAGCAGCAACTGCGCCATCGGCTTGCCCACGATGTTCGACCGGCCGATCACAACCGCATCCATGCCCGACAGCGAGCCATGGTGGTCGCGCAACATCATCAGACAGCCCAGCGGCGTGCAGGGTACCATCGATTTCTGACCGGTGCCCAGCAGGCCGACATTCGAGATGTGGAAGCCATCCACATCCTTGGCCGGGTCGATCGAGTTGATCACCAGATCCTCGTTCAGATGCCCGGGCAGCGGCAGTTGCACCAGAATGCCATGCACCGCCGGGTCGGTGTTCAGCTTGTCGATCAGTGCCAGCAGGTCTTCCTCGGACGTGTCGGCATCCAGCTTGTGCTCATACGAGTTCATGCCGACCTCGACGGTCATCTTGCCCTTCGAGCGGACATAGACCTGGCTGGCCGGGTCTTCGCCCACCAGAACCACGGCCAGACCGGGGGTAATGCCGTTTTCCTCTTTCAGTTTCGCGACCTGATCGGCCACCTGCGCGCGCACTTTGGCCGCAAAAGCCTTACCGTCGATAACCTGGGCTACCATTCTTCGATCCCTTCTTTCAAAACGGATCGGGCGCCTGTTGCGCCCGGTCAATCAGGGCCGAGCACGCGTTCTTCGCGCGCAATCGACCAGTCAATCAATACGCGCCACAACTGTTCGGCAAGATCGGGGTCCATGCCCGTCCGCTCCGCGTTGTCACGCACCTTCTGCACCACTTCCTCGACACGTTCGGGGATGCGGGCCGGCAGCCCCACGCCCTGCTTCAGCTGCGAGGCCCGGTCGATATATCCCGCACGGGTCACCAGCATCTCGATCAGCTGACGGTCCAGCGCGTCGATCTGAATCCGTAGGTCCGGCATCGAGTGGCAATCTTGCGGCGGTGTCAGAGTGGGCATGTCGATCTCCTCGTGGCCCGGGCGTATCCCCCGGACCACGAGATGTCTTATTCGGCGGCTTAGAACAAGCCCTCGATCTGGCCTTCAGCATTGAGGCGGATTGTCTCAGCCGCGGGTTTGCGGGGCAGACCGGGCATGGTCATGATCTCGCCGCAGACAACCACGATGAAACCGGCACCTGCGGACAGGCGGACCTCACGCACCGGAACCGAGTGGCCGGTGGGCGCGCCGCGCAGGGTCGGATCGGTCGAGAACGAGTACTGGGTTTTCGCCATGCAGACCGGCAGGTTGCCATAGCCCGCTTCTTCCCATTCGCGCAGCTGGTTGCGGATCTTGTTGTCGGCCAGCACCTCATCCGCGCGATAGATACGCTTGGCGATGGTTTCGATCTTCTCGAACAGTGGCATGTCGTCAGGGTAAATCGGCGCGAAGTTGGCGCTGCCGCCTTCGACGATTTCCACAACCTTCTCGGCCAGAGGTGCGGAGCCTTCCGAGCCCAGCTCCCAGTGGCGCGACAGAACTGCCTCAACACCGTGCTCACCACAGTAGTCTTTTACGGCCTGCACTTCAGCATCGGTGTCGGTGACGAAGTGGTTGATTGCAACAACAACCGGCACACCAAAGGATTTCACGTTCTCGATGTGGCGGCCCAGGTTGGCGCAGCCCGACTTGACCGCGTCGACGTTTTCGGCACCCAGATCGGCTTTGGCCACGCCGCCGTTCATCTTCATTGCGCGCACAGTAGCAACCAGCACCACAGCCGAAGGCGCGATGCCTGCCTTACGGCATTTGATGTTCATGAACTTCTCGGCACCCAGGTCAGCACCGAAACCGGCTTCGGTGACAACATAGTCAGCCACTTTCAGAGCGGTTTTGGTCGCAATGACCGAGTTACAGCCGTGTGCGATGTTCGCGAACGGGCCACCATGGACAAATGCCGGGTTGTTTTCCAGCGTCTGCACCAGGTTCGGCTGCATCGCGTCTTTCAGCAGAACGGTCATTGCGCCTTCGGCTTTAATGTCACGGCAGTAAACCGGGGTCTTGTCGCGGCGGTAGGCCACGATGATGTCGCCCAGACGCTTTTCCAGGTCTTTCAGGTCGTTGGCCAGACACAGGATCGCCATAACCTCAGAGGCCACGGTGATGTCAAAACCTGCTTCACGCGGGAAGCCATTCGACACGCCGCCCAGCGAGGCGGTGATCTGACGCAGCGCACGGTCGTTCATGTCGACCACACGACGCCATGCAACGCGGCGCACGTCAATCTCGGCTTCGTTGCCCCAGTAGATGTGGTTGTCGATCATCGCCGACAAAAGCGAGTGCGCCGAAGTGATCGCGTGGAAGTCACCGGTGAAGTGCAGATTCATTTCCTCCATCGGAACAACCTGCGCGTAACCGCCACCTGCAGCGCCGCCCTTCATACCGAAGTTCGGGCCAAGCGAGGCTTCGCGGATACAGATCATCGCGTTTTTGCCGATGCGGTTCAGACCGTCGCCCAGACCCACGGTGGTGGTGGTCTTGCCTTCGCCCGCAGGGGTCGGGTTGATCGCGGTGACCAGAATCAGCTTGCCGTCTTCGCGGTCCTGGACCGAGTTGATGAAGTCCTGGCTGACTTTCGCCTTGTCGTGGCCATAGGGCAGCAGATCCGCAGATTCGATGCCGATCTTGGCACCGATTTCCTGAATCGGCTTCTTGTTCGCCTCGCGGGCGATTTCGATGTCGGATTTATAGCTCATTGGCCGAGGTCCTTGATTGAATGCCGTGCAAAACCGACGCGATACGTCGGCGCTGAGCAACATATACTGTCGTGCACATCACCGATGGCTAAGGATTCCGACATATTCATGCCGCGAAACGGCGTCACCGGATTCGTGAAGTTCATATCGGAAACTGTTGCGCCCTATGGCTGCCAGATTGGCTGATCAGGAACAAACAATCGCATCTTGGTCCCGAGTCTCAAAACTCCGGGGCGTTCAACCCAGGCCGTTATCCCGCGTCGCCCTTTTGCGGCGGGTTTGAAGGCCGCCCCGTGGCCGGTGTGATCCGCCTCAATCTCGCGGCCTGGCAGAACGCAAGGGGCGTTCTCCATGTCCACAGTAATCGTCGCACCATTCTCCGACTGCAGCCGCGAAGATGGCGGGACATGCGTAAAATCGGGGATGCCTTTCAAAACGATAGAAGCGCCAAGATATGACGGATCAAGATCTTCCATTTTCATCTCGGCAGCGATACTGGCCAGCTCCTCGGACGACAGCACTGATAACTGCCGCACATTTCGAATCTCAGTGCCCTTCGGGTAGAGATTCTCGACTCGAACGCAGGACGTCCTGTTGAGCCCCTCGTGCCGTTCACCGCGAACTCCGTCGAAGCCCAGGTTCAATGCGTCAACAGGCTCGGCGCGCAAGGATTGGCCTGCAGGTACATAGCCAAGCCAAATCACCTCTGCCGAATATTCAGTTGCACGTAAGAACGGCACGTGACTTCCCCTTTCATTCATCAATCGCAGGCATAATGACCGGCAACAGCCTGTTGAAAAGAGAAAACCCGGAGTCTGGCTCCGGGTTTTACTGTTATGTCGTTGGTTCTGGCTCCATCCCACCATCTGGCGGGGATTTCTTGGCCTTGGTCTTGGGAATGGCGGTCACGCTGGGCGCATTGCCCTCGTCCGGTTTGTCGCCTTCATCGTCGCCTTCGGTGGGTGGCTCGCCGTTCATGACGCGCTTGATCTCATCACCGGTCAGGGTTTCGTATTCCAGCAAGCCCTGCGCCAGACGCTCCCATTCCTCGTTCTTGTCCGACAGAATTTTGTGCGCGCGCTCATACCCCTGCTGGATCAGACGCTTCACCTCTTCTTCGATCAGTTCCTTGGTATGGGCTGAGACCGAGAAGCCAGCAGTATTGCCCTGATAGCCCTCGTGCGCCTCGGCATAGTCGATATTGCCGACCTTGTCCGACATGCCCCAGCGCATCACCATGGCACGCGCCAACTGGCTGGCCTGCATGATGTCGCCCGCAGGGCCGTTCGAGACATGATCCTCACCGTATTTGATCACCTCGGCAGCCTTGCCCGCCATGGTCATCGCCAGCTTCTGTTCGCACTCATCGCGATGATAGTTCAGGCGATCCATTTCGGGCAGCGACACAACCATACCCAGCGCGCCACCGCGCGGAATGATCGTTGCCTTGTAGACCGGATCACACAGCGGCAACTCCAGGCCGACAACCGCATGCCCGGCCTCGTGATAGGCGGTCTTTTCCTTCTGATCCTGCGTCAGCACCATCGAGCGGCGCTCGGCCCCCATCATCACCTTGTCCTTGGCGTTCTCGAAATCTTCCATGGTGACAAAGCGACGGCCCACACGCGCGGCCATCAGCGCGGCCTCGTTCACGAGGTTGGCCAGATCAGCGCCCGAGAAGCCCGGCGTCCCGCGCGCGATGATGCGCAGATCGACATCGGGACCCAAAGGCGTCTTGCGCGCGTGAACGCCCAGAATTTTCTCACGCCCTTTGATGTCGGGGTTGCCGACAGTCACGTTGCGGTCGAAACGGCCCGGACGCAGCAGCGCAGGGTCCAGCACGTCCTTGCGGTTTGTGGCCGCCAGAATGATCACGCCTTCATTGGCCTCGAATCCGTCCATTTCAACCAGCAGCTGGTTGAGGGTCTGCTCGCGTTCATCGTTGCCGCCGCCATAACCGGCACCACGATGGCGGCCCACGGCGTCAATCTCGTCGATGAAAACGATACAAGGCGCGTTCTTCTTGGCCTGTTCGAACATGTCGCGGACACGCGAGGCACCGACACCGACGAACATCTCAACGAAATCCGAACCCGAAATGGTAAAGAACGGCACCCCCGCCTCACCCGCAATCGCACGGGCCAGCAGCGTTTTACCGGTGCCCGGAGGGCCAACCAGCAACGCGCCTTTGGGGATCTTGCCGCCCAGACGGCTGAACTTCTGCGGGTTACGCAGGAATTCGACGATCTCTTCCAGCTCTTCCTTGGCCTCGTCGATGCCTGCGACATCGTCAAAGGTCACGCGGCCATGTTTCTCGGTCAACATCTTGGCCTTGGATTTGCCAAAGCCCATCGCACCGCCTTTGCCGCCGCCCTGCATCCGGTTCATGAAATAGACCCAGACACCGATCAGCAGCAGGAAGGGCAGCAGCGTAATCAGGAACGACTGGAACCCGGATTGCTGCTGTTTCTCGGCCCGCACAGGGATGCTCTTGTCGATCAGCAGCTTGGTCACTTCGGCATCGCCGGGTTTGATGGTGACGTAATCCTGATTGTCATTCGTGCGATAGCGAATCTGTTCGCCATCCAGCGTCACGCTGGTGACATCTCCGGCATCCACGGCGCTGACGAATTCGGAATAGGTCCGTTCGTTGTTCTGAAGCGAACCGCTGGGTCCACTGAACAGGTTGAACAGTGCAAGGATCAGCAGAAACAGAACGACCCAGAAGGCGATGTTACGAGCGTTGCCCAAGGAAATTCTCCTAGAAGGTTTCGGCGGATGGGGTTCCGCCGGGGTTGTTCCTTAAAATAGAGAGGATTGTGGCAGGTTCAATGCGATAAAATCACGGCATGGAAGTCTGGCCTGTCCGAGGACGCATTTGCCGCCCATCCATTGGCGAAACCGGCCAAAGGCGCAGCCAGAACATTCTCATTCACCCATACCGCAGGCGTCGACATCACCACCGCGCGGGGCTTTGCAACCGCGCGCCAGTCCTTCAATTGCAGAATTCCAGCCTCACCCAGGGGCCGAACTTCAGCACCCGGCGTCTGGGGTCCGGTCAGAACCCAGCGCCCGTCCCACACCCCGCCAGGATTCGAGCTTAGCGGGGTAAGGGCGTTTAGCTCTCTGCAAATCCAAGTTTTTTTGCTTTCCGGGATCAGTTGGCAACCGCCCAGCGTGGTCGCCTGACCGCTCAACAGCGCCTGCACAGCCTGATCGACGGCACCTTGACGGGGCGGATAATCCCGGCCCGCCAGCCACATGACCGCAGCCACGACAAGTCGGCGGCGAATCTCTTCTGGCAGCGCGGCGATACCGTCCCGGTCGAAACACAAATCGCCGTCGATTTCCTGCACATGATGGCGGGCGGATTCCTGCGCGTAGCGCGCCAAAGCCTCGCGGGCTTGTGCAAGATTGTCAGCAACTCGCGAAAGGCCTTCCGCCGTGATGCCGATCCGATCCAGCCGGGTCAGAGCGTCCCGGGTTTTGATCCGGTCAAACCGCCGGTCCTGATTCGACGGATCATCGATCCAGCCGATCCCCTTCCCTGCCAGGTAGTCACGCAAGCGCGCGCGTGTGATCGACAGCATCGGGCGCAGCAGAACAAGACTGCCCTCGACGCGCCGCGATGCCATGCCGGACAGACCCGAAACCCCCGCAGACCGGGCAAGACGCATCAGAACGGTTTCGGCCTGATCGTCTGCGGTGTGGCCCAGAGCGATCGCCTCGAGCCCCAGTTCATCCGCCCAGTCCGCCAACAACCGATACCGTGCCCGCCGCGCCTGATCCTGCAGGTTGCCTGCACCGTCCCAACCTTTCCATTTCAACGTTTGGTGCGGGGTGCCCCATTTCTGCGCCAGCGCCGCAACGGACCGAGCCTCGGCAGCGGATTCGGGACGCATGCCATGGTCGACGGTTGCGGCGAACAGTTCGATCCGAGCCTCTTGTGCAATGCTCGATAACAGATGCAACAGAGCCGTCGAGTCGCTGCCACCGGACACCGCCACGCCCAGACGTCGCGGCAGCGAGTCGGGCAGATTTGCCCGGATTTCGGACCGAAGCGTATCGGCGTCAGAGGTCAAGAACAGCCCAGCGCCGCCATTTCATGAGTGGCCGAGCTTGCCGGGGCCGAGCTTGGGAATCGCACACCGACTTCGCCCAGAGTGATGCAAGCCTGATCGGTCTGTCCCAGACGCCCAAGCGCCGCGCCCAGTTCAAACAGGGCCTCAGGGGCCAGCGGACCTTCGGAATCGCCAGTGAAGCTGGCCAGGAACGCCCGCGCGGCCTCGCGCGTGTCACCCAATCCTTCCAGCGCCTGTCCGCGCCGCAGGTTGGCCTGCGCCGCCAGCGGACTGCCCGGATAGGACAGATCGAATTGCGAGAACAGGTTGGCCGCTGTCTGGAAATCTCCGTCCACAAGTGCTTGCGAGGCGGCATCGAAATCGGCCTGTTCGCCAACCGCCAGCTCGCCTTGCTCAACCGCAGCAGGCTGGGGCGAAGTGGGCGCAACGGCGATCTCGGTCGACGTTTCGCCTCCCAGAGTCGATGTCTCGCCCAATGTGCTCAGATCGCCGCCTTCCAGTTCGACCAGCCGGAACTCCAGATCGCCAATCCGGTTGGTGCCATCGGTGACAATATTCTGCACCCGCTGATTCAACTGCTCGGTCTGGCGTGTCAGGCGCTGCAATTCGGCTTCGATCGCATCCACACGTTCCAGCACAGAACTGCCGGACAGGTTTGGCGCGGGTGAGCCGGTGGTCGAAAACTCGCGCTTGAGACGCTGGACCTCCACATGCAGCACCGTCAGCTCCTGCCGGATATCCGCCAGTGTCTGCTGATCCTGCGCCTGCGCCACGCCCGCGACGGCGACCACTGCCGCCAGAACCAAACCTGCAATTCGCATCATCTTACCCCAAGCTTGAACCGGTCAGCACCGTCACCGCGCGGCGGTTCTTGGAATAGCATTCCTCGGTGCTGCAAATTTCAATCGGGCGTTCCTTGCCAAAGCTGACCGTGGTCAGCCGGTTGCCCGCCACCCCGCGCGAGATCAGGAATTCCCGCGCCGCATTCGCCCGGCGCGCACCCAGTGCGAGGTTGTATTCCCGCGTACCCTGCTCATCCGCGTGGCCTTCGATGTTCGCCACGAAATCCGGGTTGGCCAGCAGCCAGTCGGCCTGCCCCTGCAGAACGGTCTGGGCTTGCGGGCTGAGCGTGGACTGATCGACCGCGAACAACACCCGGTCACCCACCGCCTGCTGGAAATAGGCAGGCGAGCGCGGATCGCTGGGCGAACCCGGCACCAGCGCGCCGTTGGCACCACCGGCGCCACCACCCAATGCCGAAGGATCATTGTTGGAACAGGCGGCGATCAGGGTCAGCGCCCCGGCAGCCGCGATTTTGCTCAAAAGGTTCATCTCAAGTGCCTCGTGTATTGTTTGTTTATTGGCGCGTTTCTATCACATCGCATCTTCGTTGTGAACGTTATCCACAGCATGGTCAGATCAATTCTGCAACGGCCCCCAGGACGGATCACTGCCCCCGTCCGGTGTACGCACCGGACGCAGATTGCGGCCTGATATATCCACCGAATACAACGTCGAGCGGCCACTCGCCCCCTGCGTTTCCCGCGTGAACATGATGACCCGTCCATTGGGTGACCATGTCGGACCTTCATCCAGGAACGAGGCGGTCAGCAGGCGTTCCTCGTCACCATTGGTGCGCATTACGCCGATATGGAACCGGCCCTTGTTTTGCTTGGTGAAGGCAATCAGATCTCCGCGCGGGGACCAGACGGGTGTGCCGTAACGGCCTTGCCCGAAACTGATCCGCGTCGCCTCGCCACCATTTGCGTGCATGACATAGAGCTGCGGTGTCCCCGAGCGGTCACTTTCGAACACGATCTGGCTACCGTCCGGCGAATAGCTGGGCGCGGTTTCAATAGCGGGCGTATTGGTCAGGCGCGCGCTCTGGCCCGAAGCCAGATCCATCTTCCAAAGATCGGTGTTACCGCCCTGGGTCAGCGAATAGACAATCGAGCGCCCATCCGGCGAAAAGCGCGGAGAGAAGCTCATCGTGCCTTCCTGTGTCGGCAACTCCTGCCGCTGAACACGCCCTACATCCAACAGGTAGATACGCGGCTGGCCGGTCTCATAGCTGGTATATAGCAACCGATCGCCAGTGGGCGAGAACCGGGGGGCCAGCACGATGGCGGAACTGTCTGTCAGATACTGCACATTCGCGCCGTCGTAATCCATGATCGCCAGTCGCTTGAGCCGCTGATCCTTGGGGCCACTTTCCGAGACAAAAGCCACGCGACTGTCGAAATAGCCGCCTTCACCCGTGATCCGGCTATAGACCTGATCGGCCACCTTGTGCGCCATGCGTCGCCAGCCTTCTGTGGTGCCTGCGAACTGCAATCCGTTGCCCAGCTCGGCGCCCGAAAACACATCCCACACCCGGAACCGAACAGTGAGTCGCTTGCCCGAGACATTCACCGCCCCCGTCACCAGCGCCTGCGCATTGATCGCCTTCCAATCGGCAAATTGCACCGGCGCGTCAAAACTGCTGACCCGGCTGATGTATGCATCTGATGAAATCTCACGAAACAGCCCCGTCCCCGTCAGGTCGGACACCACCACTCGCGAGATATCCTGCGCATATTGCGCCGCCGCTGCGTTGTCCGGCACGAAACTGGGAACCGCAAATGGCATCGGTTCAATGATGCCTTCGTCGATTTCCAGACGAAGCGGCCCGCTTTGAGCATAAACCGGAGCCGTCAGCAGGGTCAGGCCAATGAAGAGGCTGGTCAGAAGTTTCATCATTTGATCCGCATCCTCTCGGGATTGAATGTAATCTCAATATCCTGCCATTGACTGTATTTGTCAGCAGGCAGGTCGTATCCTTTGGCTCCACAGCGCAAAATCGCGCGCCGTGCGGCCTCGTAAGCCTGTTTGGCAGAGGCTGCTGAGCCGCCAGAGCTGTCCAGCATCCTCAGGCTACCACCGACAACTTTACCATCCGGTGTCAGCGAAAAGGCAACAATGACAACTGTCTGCAACGCATCGGTCGACAGCGAACCGACGTTCCAGCAGCGCGACACCGCCACGCGCATGGCATCCTTTTCTCCGCTGGTCAGCGGCGGGCCCGAAGGTTCGGTGCCGGTTCCCAGCGCCTCGGCCAGTGCATCATTGATCGCCTGCTCGTCCTGAGCAGGTTCGGGCGATGGTGGCTTGGGTATATCCGCGACCTCAGGCTCGGGCTGAGGTGCTGGGCGATTCGGACGCACGCGCGGACGCGGCGAGGTGCGCGGGGCCGGGTCGTCGACCTCTTCCGCCTCGGTCACGATCTCGGGCGTGGCCTCTTCCGGCGCGGTCTGATCCTGCTGCTCCTGCTGCGTCTCGGCGCCTTCATCCAACGAGACCGGAGGGGTTTCGATATCATCGGGTTTCGCCTCGGGCGGTGGTGGGGCAATGGCTTCGGGTGCAACCTTGTCTGCTGCCTGCGGCTCGGCCTCTGGCCCTGGCGGGGCTGGCAGCGCGGCCACTTCCGGCTCGGGCTGGTCCAGCGTCGGAAGCTCTTCGATCAGCTCGGGCTCGGGCGCGATTTCCACGGCTTCTGGCTGGGTTTCCGGCTCGGGCTCGGGCTCGGGTTGCGGCACCGCCTCAGGCTCGGGCGGTGTGTCCGGCACAGGGTCAGGCGCGGTGATCTGATCGGAGGTTTCGGGCTGCTGCAGCTCTTCCGGCTCGGTCGGCACCTCGGGCGCGTTGCGCTGCGCGCTCAGGGCCGCGAACTGCTCGGATGAGATCACCGAAACATCCTGTACCGCCATCGGCAGCGGTTCAGAGCGGAACGTACCGCCGAACAGCGCCCAACTGATCAGGCTGACATGCGCAATTGCCGAAATCTTGGTGCCGGTATCCACCGTGCGACCCACCTTTACCCATCGTCCAGCGTTGGCCCGCCGGTATCGGTCACAAGGCCCACATTGGAAAAACCACCCGCATTTAACGCGCCCATGACCTGCATCACCTGCGCATAGGGGATGGCCCCATCGGCGCGCAGGAATACGCGGTCACTGCTGCGTTCTGCCGCGATGGCGCGCAGCCTGCCAATCAACTCTTCGCGTCGAATGTCTGTGGTCTGTATCTGCACCCCGCCATCGGCGGTCAGTGTCACGGTCAGCGGTTCTTCACTGTCGCCGGGCAAAGCACTGGCCGCAGTCTTGGGCAGATCGACAGGAACGCCAACCGTCAGCAGCGGCGCGGCGACCATGAAGATGATCAACAGCACCAACATGACATCCACAAACGGCGTCACGTTGATCTCGGCCATCGGCTGCGCACGCCCGCGGCGACGCCCTCTGCGCCGCCCGTTGCCACCCGAGTTTTGCTGAACCGCCGCACCCATCGTCAGCTATCCAACTGGCGCGACAGGATGGTGGCGAATTCGTCGGCAAACGCCTCATAGCCACCAACGATCCGATCACTATCGGCGCTGAGCTTGTTGTAGAATATCACCGCCGGGATCGCCGCCAGCAGACCCAGACCGGTGGCCAGCAAAGCCTCGGCAATACCGGGCGCCACAACGGCAAGGTTGGTGTTCTGCTGCTCGGCAATCTCGATAAAGGCATTCATGATGCCCCAGACCGTACCGAACAGACCAATGAACGGTGCGGTCGAACCAACCGTGGCCAGAATGGGCAAACCCTTCTGCAAACTCTCGGATTCCTTCGCGATCGCCACATCCATCGACCGGTCAATCCGCGCGGTCGCCCCTGCGATCAACCCGCCATCGGTGCGGTGCGAGCGCCGCCACTCGATCATGCCTGCCGCAAAAATCTTCTCGGAACTGCCATCGGGCTGTGTTCCGGTCTGTTCGAACAGCTCGTCCAGCGGGTTGCCGGACCAGAAGCTTTCATCAAAGACCTGCGCTTCGCGCCGCGCGGCCCGGTAGTTGATCAGTTTCTGAATGATGATGCCCCAGGACCAGACCGATGCCCCAATCAGCATCAGCATCACCAGTTTGACGATAAAGGTCGCGCGGGCATACAGCCCCCACATGGAGAAATCGATCTCCTGCGCCAGCGCCAGCGTTTCAGCTTCCATGAACCTGCTCTTTGTTTTGCCTGATGGCCATTTGGCCTTGTTTTGCCAAACGCTAACGCAGATGGCCGTGAAAAGCCAACAGAACCACCCCCGAGGGTGAAATTGTTACATCAATGCGCGAATCTCTGCCGGAAGGCGCACCGGTTTTCCCTCTGCATTCATGCAAACTGCGGTGACCGCGGCACGAAAGATCTCGGTTTCATCCCGTTTGATCAGCTGTGACATGGTCAGCCGCGCGCCCGAAAGCGATACGATTTCGGTTTCCACCATCAGTTCATCTTCGAACCGTGCCGCCGTAATATAATCCGCCTCAATCCGCCGCACGACCCAGACAATACCCGCATCCCGCATCGCATTCTGATCATTGCCCAGCTTGCGCACCCAGTCGGATCGGGCGCGTTCGATGAATTTCAGGTAATTTGCATGATAAACCACACCACCCATGTCGGTGTCTTCGTAATACACACGAACCGGGTAGAAGTGTTTCATTGCGGCGGCTCCAATCTGGCGAACAGGCGCAACGCATGGGGAGGGTCTTGCGCGGCACCGGGCAGAACCGGATCGTAGGCGGCGCGGATCAAGGCGGCAATATCGGGTCGCAGGATCGTCGCTTCGCCGGCAATGGCCAAAGGCGAGACGTTGCGAAACGCAGCGTCAGACCACAGCAGAATCGTCTGCACCACCTGGCTGAGCGCCAGTGTTTCCGCCGGAACCTTCGACAATTCCTTATCCATGCGCAAAAACACGAAAGCCGCGCGAATGGCGCCGTCTTCCTCAAACCGGAAAATCCGATATTGGTTGGCTTCGGCGGCGACCAGCCGCTCTACCAGTGGGGTCAGATCGGGAATCAGACGTTCCAGATCGGGCACCTCCAGCAACTCCTGCCAATCGCGGAAGAAGAAGACCATGCAATTGGCGCCGAGTTCGGGATCGGTTTCGGCCATCTTGTGACCGGCCAGCGTGACAACCGCCTCGAACGCGCCTTTGACGGTGGCCAGAGTCTCATCCTCGACGCCAAAAACAATTGGCACGATGGGCCGCCCCCAACGCGCAAACAGAAACTCGCCGCTTTCGCGGGTGAACAGCGCTTCGATCTGATCCGGAGTCACACTTTGCCCTTCATCTTTTCAAAATACTCCCGCCGGAGGCTTAAAATCTATGAAGCGCGGCTTCAACCAAACAGATCGCTCTGTCCTTTGGGTGGCGCCATTCCCAAATGAGTCCACGCCTTCTGCGCCAGCATCCGCCCACGTGGCGTACGCTGGATCAGGCCCTGCTGCAACAGATAGGGTTCGATCACCTCTTCCAGCGAATCCCGGCTTTCCGACAATGCCGCCGACAGAGTCTCGATCCCCACTGGACCGCCCGCGTAATTCTCGGCAATCAGCTTCAGATAGCGACGGTCAGCCCCGTCCAGACCCAGATTGTCCACGCCCAGCCGGGTCAGCGCCCCGTCGGCCAGATCCCGCGTGATCCGCCCATCACCTTCGACAATGGCAAAATCCACCACCCGCCGCAGCAACCGTCCTGCAATCCGGGGCGTTCCGCGCGAGCGGCGCGCAATCTCGCGCGCGCCCGCATCATCGGCAGGCGCACCCAGTTTGCGGGCGTTGCGGGTGACGATCTCGTGCAATTCATCGACCGTGTAGAACTGCAGCCGCGTGGGGATACCAAACCGGTCCCGCAGAGGCGTGGTCAACAATCCCATTCGCGTGGTGGCACCGACCAGTGTAAACGGCTGCAACTCGATCCGCACCGTCCGTGCGGCGGGGCCTTCGCCGATCACCAGATCCAGCTCGAAATCCTCCATCGCCGGGTACAGCACCTCTTCCACCGCCGGGTTCAGTCGGTGAATTTCGTCGATGAACAGCACATCGCGCGATTCCAGATTGGTCAGGATCGCCGCCAGATCGCCCGCCTTGGCCAGCACCGGCCCCGAGGTCATGCGGAAATTCACCCCCAACTCGCGCGCCATGATCTGCGCAAGGGTGGTCTTCCCCAACCCCGGAGGGCCATGGAACAACGTATGATCCATCGCTTCGCCCCGTTTGCGGGCCGACTGGATAAAGATGCGCAGATTGGCGCGCGCTTCGGCCTGGCCGATGAACTCATCAAGCCCCTGCGGGCGCAGGGCGCGATCATTGTCCTCGGGCATCGGTTCGGGGCGCAGGGTGGGATCGGCGTCTACCATTCAGTCACCCCTTCGGAGCCAGTAGTTTCAGTGCGGCACGGATCAGATCAGCCTCGCCCGCATCCGGCAAGCTGGCCGCCGCCTCGGCCACCGCCGAGGCTGCATCCGAAGGTCCATACCCCAGATTAGCCAGCGCCGACAACGCCCCGGCCGAAGCCGCCGCCGCACCATAGGCCGGTTTTGCCATACGCTTGGGCGCAGGTGTGGGCTCGGCCAGCTCGACCACTTCAAGCGAAGGTCCATCCATCGCCTCGGTCACCGTGCCACCCATGGCCATCACGCCGGGCGCCTTGTCCTTGAGGTCCAGCACAATCCGCTGCGCTGTCTTGGGTCCGACCCCTTTGGCTGCCTTGACTGCCCCCCAATCCCCTAACGCAATCGCACGGCTGACGCCATCAGGTCCCAGCGCGCTGAGAATGGCCAGCGAGACCTTGGCCCCCACACCCTGAACCGAGCATAGCAGGCGGTGCCATTCCTTCTCGATCAGGGAGAGAAAGCCATAAAGCTGCATCAGATCTTCGCGCACAACCATGTCGGTGTAGATCGAGACCGCCTCACCCACACCGGGCAGCGCCGCCATGGTCCGGTCCGAGCAATAGACGATGTATCCGACCCCACGCACGTCGATCAGAATGTGATCCGCCGCACGATAATCCAGTCTTCCGGTGAGTTTGCCGATCATGCGCGCACCTCTTTCATCCGCGCCTGCGGGGCGGAGCCATAATAGGAATGGCAGATTGCGATCGCCAAGGCATCCGCAGCATCCGCACCTTTGGGAGAGCACCCGGGCAGTTGCAGTTTGACCATATGCAGCACCTGCTCTTTCTCGGCGTGGCCAACGCCGACCACGGTTTTCTTGACCCGGTTCGGGGCATATTCACCCACCGGCAGACCCGCCTGCGCCAACGTCAACAGCGCAACACCACGCGCCTGACCCAGCTTAAGCGTGCCTGCCCCGTCCTTGTTGACGAAAGTCTGTTCAATGGCGGCCTGATCGGGCCGATACTCGACGATAACCTCGACAATCTGGTTGTGCAGGGACAAGAGCCGCTCCCCCAAATCGTCACCGTCGGATTTGCACAAACCGTTGGCAACATGGCTCAGGCGGCTGCCCGTTGATTCGATGACGCCCCACCCCAGGGTCCTGAGACCCGGATCAATACCCAGAATACGCATGTTTTGCTTTGGCCTGCTCGGGTTTGTGTGATCTCTTTTCATCGACTAGCACGAAGCGTGAACATTTTCCAAGCAATTCAACGCACGACCTGAAAACGACATTCATGTCGCACCCGCAGCATTTCGATCGAATTGCGACAACAACTTGCCAGTTTTCGACGCTTTTCTAAACCAGAATTAATCAATGAATTAAGGGGCTTTTATGAATTTCGAGACTTGCAAAAAACGCATAGGACACATGCAATTTCTGCGCTTGCATGGGACAGTATACATCCCTAGATGCCCGTCAGATCGCAAGATCAGAGATTAACACAAACCAGAAGGAAACAGGATATGGCTGCACTGGACACCACCCGCACCACCACTGGCTCGTTCGGCCTCGTCGGCCGTATCGGCGTAACTTTTGCATCGGTCGTGAACGCCGTTGTTGAATGGAACGACGCCCGCGCCACCCGCAATGCGCTGAACGGTCTGACCGACCGCGAACTGGACGATATCGGCCTGTGCCGCGGCGACATCGACGTTGTTGCCGAAGGCCGCCGTTACTAAGACGACGGACGATCACGAATACGCCCCTTCCTCCTCCCTGTGGGGCAAACAGAAACACCGCGCGCCAGACGGCCCGCGGTGTTTTTGTTAGGAAAGACGTCAGGCCCTTAGAACATAACCTTGTTCAGCTGGGTTGCGAGGAATTGGGTGACCGGATCGGCCTGCATGATCCAGGCACCGGCTGTTTCCACAGGTGTACCCTGTTTGAGGCTTGCGACGCGGTCGTCATACGCGGATGGGCCGATACTCGACAACAAGAACGCTTTGAAGCCAAAGAACCCGAGCAGGCACAGAACCAGAACCTTCGCCGGAATGGCCGATCGCATCCGCTGCGGTTTCATCACAACCAGCCCGTCCGAGCGCATCGTGGCCCGATAGCCCCGGCTGAGTTTCTGGTGTTTTTTGTTCAGACGCGTGACGCGCTGATCGAATTCGAGTTGTTTTCCTGTCATGGCAGCCTCCGAAAACCGCCCCCCGATTACATTCAGTGACGATAGTTAGAGAATGCGACAAAAAAGTGGCAAAAACCCACAAAACTCCCGTAAATAGCCTAGAATTAGCCCTGTTTGCTTAAAATTAGCGTCGTCCACTCACCAATTTCATCCCTTTGGGCCAGATTGAACCCGTTCTGTAAATAAACCGAAATCACGTCATCAGCCTGCTCATTGAGGATTCCCGACAGGATTGCGTAGCCTTCGGCGCGCAGATTCGCGGCGATTTCGGGCGACAAAGCCACCAGCGGACCTTTGAGGATATTGGCGAAGATCAGGTCATAGGGTGCGTGCGCTTTCAGATCCGGGTGATCGAAACCGGCAGCTTCAACGCAGCGGACCTCTCCGGCCATTCCATTGGCTTTCAGGTTGGCCTCGGCCACGTCGACGGCAACCTCGTCAATGTCGCTGGCGATGATATCCCCGTCCCAGACCCGGGCCGCCGCCATGGCCAGAACGGCGGTGCCGCAGCCGATATCCGCAACTTTTGAGGCCGAGAATCCTTGATCCAAAAGGTGGTCCAGCGCCTTCAGGCATCCCAGCGTGGTGCCATGGTGACCGGTGCCGAAGGCCATCGCGGCCTCGATCAGCAGCGGGATACGCCCCTCGGGCAGCTTATCGGCATCATGGCTGCCATAGACAAAGAACCGCCCGGCCTCGACCGGGGCCAATTCACGGCGCACATGAGCGACCCAGTCGGTTTCGGGCAGTTCCGAAACCACAAAAGGTTTCGCTTCGAACGCGGCGGCCAGAACGGCCAGAGCGGTTTCGTCCGGCGTTTCGGTGAAATAACCGCCGACCTCCCACAGGCCCGAGCCATCCTCAACCTCGAACACGCCAACGCCGGTGGGTTCAGGCTCCAGCCGCTCCATCGCCTCGCCCAGGCCCTCGGCGGCTTTCTTACCTGTCAGCGTGGTCAGCGCGGTGAATGTGGGCATGGCGGCCTCCTGTCTGGTGTTGCCACAGCGCCTAGGGCGGCGGGCCGCCAAGGTCAAGCGCCCGCGCCTATTCGGCGGGTGCGGGCGCGTATTTCGACAGGATGGTTTCATTCCCCGGCTCGGGATGGCGCGGGATCAGCAGCGATAGCAGCAGTGAGATCATGGCCATTGCAGCAGCCAGACCAAACACCGCACCGGGCGAGACGACCCAGAGCAACCCCAGCAACGCAGGCAGGAACACGGCGGCGATATGGTTGATCGTAAAGGCCACGGCGGCGGTGGGCGCGATATCCGCCGGATCGGCGATTTTCTGGAAATAAGTCTTCAGCGCCAGCGCCAGCGCAAACAGCACATGGTCGATCACATAGAGGATCGCGGCCAACAGCACCCCCCAGCCAAACCAGTAGATACCGCCATAGGCCGCAAACACGATGGCCAGCCCGGTGTATTCGAAGATCAGCGTGCGGCGTTCTCCGAACCGTGCCACCGCTTTCCCCAACATCGGGGCCGCCATCATGTTGATCATCAGGTTGATCAGGTAAAGGCCGGTCAGTTCATGCACGTCAAAGCCGAATTTCTCGACCATCATGAAGCCCGCGAAGACCACGAATATCTGCCGCCGCGCCCCCGCCATGAATTGCAGCGCGTAATACAGCCAATATCGCTTGCGCAGGATCAGCTTTTTGGTCTGCGGCGTGGGTGCGTCGAATTGCGGATAGGCAAACAGGCAAAACAACGCCAGCAGCGCGGTCACCCCGCCTGCGGCCATGAAGACGAAGTTATAGGACAAGTCGAACCGGTCCCAGGTCAGCACGATCAACCCGTATACCACCATCGTCGCGGCCGAGCCCATCGCAACTAACCAGCCCAGCACCTGCGGCGCGCGGTCCTTGGGCAGCCATTGCAGCTGCAGCGACTGGTTCACCGTCTCGTAATAGTGAAAGCCGATCGAACTGAAGAGGGTCACAAACAGCAATCCACCGAGGCTGGGAAACCACGCCGTCACCGCCGTCGCCACACCCAGCATGATCAGCGAGATCATCGCCAACACCTGCTCGCGGATGAAGATGATCACAGCGATCACGCCAACGGCCAGAAACCCGGGGATTTCGCGCACCGTATGCAGCAGGCCGATATCCGCCCCATCAAAGCTTGCCACCTCGATGACGAAATTGTTCAACAACGCGCTCCACGCGTTGAAGGCGATGGGCATCATCAGCGCCATCATGAACAACAGCGTCATGGGGCGACGCCAGAATGGCAGGCTCTGCGCCTCGGCAAGGGGCATGGGTTTCAGCATGAGACCCCCATACGCCCATTTGTGTGGTTTGACGAGGGGGAAGCAGCAGGCGCACAGGCGCTCTGCACGGATGCAGATGTCAGTAAAAACTCTGCGGGTCGATATCGACGGTCAGGCGGATGTCGCCTTTCAGACGCAAAGGCGCGATCCAGCGGGCGATGGCGTCCTGAATGGGCGCGCCCTTGGGCGCCTTGACCAGCAGCCGTACCCGGTGCCGCCCGCGAATACGCGCGATGGGGGCCGGGGCCGGGCCAAACACCTGCGCACCGATCTGGCGCAGAGGGGTATCGTTGCGGGCCATCGCGTTGCCGATGTCGAATACCGGCCCGACCTCGGGGCCTGACAGCACGATCCCGGCCATGCGGCCGTAAGGCGGCACCCCTGCGGCCTGCCGCCCGGCGGCTTCAGCCTTCCAGAACCCCTCTTCATCCCCGGAAAGGATGCCGCGGATCACCGGGTGTTCTGGCTGAAAGGTCTGCAAAAGCGCCTGCCCCGGTTTGTCTGCCCGACCTGCACGCCCAGCGACTTGCCGCATCAGTTGGAACGTCCGTTCTGCCGCGCGCAGGTCCGCGCCATGCAGGCTGAGATCGGCGTCGATCACGCCCACCAGCGTCATCTTGGGGAAATTATGCCCCTTGGCCACCAGCTGCGTGCCGATGACGATATCCGCATCCCCTTCGGCGATCTCCTCAATCTTGGCCTTCAGCGCCCGCGCCGAGCCGAACAGGTCAGAGCTGAGCATCGCGATCTTCGCCTCGGGAAAGGTCGCCTCGGCCTCTTCCGCCAGCCGCTCGATCCCCGGTCCGACTGGGGCCAGCTTGCCCTCAACCCCGCAAGAGGGGCATTCTTCGGGCATCGGCTTCGTCTCGCCGCATTGATGGCACATCAGGCGTTTCAGAAACCGATGCTCCACCATCCGCGCATCGCAATGGTCGCAAGCGATCTGTTCGCCGCAGGCCTGGCACAGGGTGACCGGAGCATAGCCCCGGCGGTTGATGAACAGCAACGACTGTTCCCCGCGTTCGATCCGCTGCCGCACCGCCTGCCGCAAAGACGGCGAAATCCACGTCCCCGGCTGCATCTGCTCGGCGCGCATGTCGATGGGCTTCATCTCGGGCAGCACCGCCGCACCAAAGCGCGCGGTCAGGTCGAGCCGCTCATATTTGCCCGCCTCGGCGTTGGCCCAGCTTTCCAGCGACGGCGTGGCACTGGCCAGAATCACCCGCGCGCCACAGATCGCCGAGCGCAGAACCGCCATATCCCGCGCACTGTAATGCACGCCGTCTTCCTGCTTGTACGAGGTGTCGTGTTCCTCATCGACGACCACCAACCCCAGATCACGAAACGGCAGGAACAGCGCCGACCGAGCCCCCACGACCAGTTGCGCTGCGCCCTGCCCGACCATGCGCCAGACCCGGCGGCGTTCGGTCATCGTCGCACCCGAATGCCATTCCGCCGGTCGCGCGCCAAACCGCGCCTCGACCCGGGTCAGGAATTCGGCGGTCAGGGCAATCTCGGGCAACAGCACCAAAGCCTGCCGCCCCATGCGCAGGGCTTCGGCGACAGCTTCCAGATAGACCTCGGTCTTGCCCGATCCGGTCACCCCTTTCAGCAGCGTGGTGCCGTAATCGCCGGTCCGCTGCCCGGCCTGCAGCCGCGCCACCGCCGCCGCCTGATCCCCGGTCAGCGTCTTTCCGGGCAGGTCCGGGTCCAGATGCGGATAGGGCAGATCGCGCGGGCTGTCCTCTTCCCGCACAGCGCCTTGTTTCACCAAGCCCTTGATAACAGACGAAGTGACCCCGGCCTGCTCGGCCAGCTCCTTCAGCGTAAAGGCCAGCCCGCCATAGGCGCGCAGCACGTCCAGCACACGGGTCCGTGCGTCCGTCATCCGATCCGGCTGCGCATCGCCCAGCCGGTAAATCTTGCGCATCGACGGCGGATCGCCCAGCCCCGGCGCGCGCGTCGCCAGACGCAACATCGCGGGCATTGGCGTCAGGGTGTAATCGGCCACTTTGCCCAGGAACACACGCATCTCTTCCCGCATGGGCGCGACCTCAAGCACCCGGATCACCGACCGCGCCTTGGCCAGATCAAAGCCGCCCTGACCCGGCCCCCAGACCACACCCAGCACTTTGCGCGGGCCAAGCGGCACCTCGACAAACGCGCCCAGAAAACATCCGCCTTCGGGCGCCTTGTAGTCCAGCGTCCGGTCCAGCGGTTGCGTTGTCAGCACCGCAACCAGCTCTCCTTCGTCGAAAAATCCGTTAGCGCTCACGGTATATCCTTCGTAGGGGGTTCCAGCATGGGTTTCTTTGAGGTAAAGCCATCCGCGACCAAGGCCAACCCATCAAAGGACTGCCCTCATGAAATTCTTCGTAGACACCGCCGAGATCGACGCCATCGCCGAACTGAACGATCTGGGCATGGTGGACGGTGTGACCACCAACCCCTCGCTGATCCTGAAATCGGGCCGCGACATTCTGGAAGTGACCAAAGAGATCTGTGATCTGGTCGACGGCCCCGTGTCCGCCGAAGTTGTTGCCACCGAGGCCGACGACATGATCGCCGAAGGCCGCAAGCTGGCCAAGATCGCGCCGAATATCGCGGTCAAAGTGCCGCTGACATGGGCCGGTCTGAAAACCTGCAAAACGCTGACCGGCGAAGGCCAGATGGTCAACGTCACCCTGTGTTTTTCGACCAATCAGGCAATTCTGGCGGCGAAAGCTGGCGCGACCTTCATCTCGCCCTTCATCGGTCGTCTGGACGATATCAACCTCGACGGCATGGACCTGATTGCCGATATCCGTCAAGTCTATGACAATTACGGGTTCGAAACCGAAATCCTCGCCGCCTCGATCCGCACAGTGAACCACGTGACCGACAGCGCCCGCATCGGTGCCGACGTGATCACCGCCCCCCCTGCCGTGATCAAGAAGCTGGCCGATCACCCGCTGACCGACAAGGGTCTGGAAACCTTCCTGGCCGACTGGGCCAAGACAGGTCAGAAAATCCTCTGATCCCTGGTGCCGCCGCGCGGTGCCGCAAGGCACGGCGCCCGGCCCAACGGCCAAAGCTGATCTCTGATCAGCGCATGGCAGGCGGGAGCCCCCGCTACAGCGCAAACGAATTTCGCCCTTTGCGTGCATTTTTCCCAAGGCAAATCCGGCAACTCGTGGTATAAGCCCGCAAAACAAAAAAACGACCGGACGGGACATGAGCAGCGACCCCAAATTAAAGGACAACCTCCGCGCGGCGATTCTGGCCGAACCTGATGCGGTGCTGGATGACAAGGACCTGATGCAGGCGCTTGTTGCCGCCAATGAACAGGCGCGCGGCGACAACGTCATCGATCTCCGCGGTATCGCCATGCAGCGGCTGGAACAACGGCTGGATCGGCTGGAAGACACCCACCGCTCGGTCATCGCCGCAGCGTATGAAAATCTGGCAGGCACAAATCAGGTGCACCGCGCCATCCTGCGCCTTCTCGAACCCACAGTGTTCGAAGACTTCTTGCGCGCATTGGGCAATGACGTGGCCGAGATTCTGCGCGTGGATCACATCACTCTGGTGCTGGAAACCACTGTGGTACAGGATGATCCGGCTGTCAGCCAGCTGGGCGGCGTTCTGACGGTGGTCGAACCCGGTTTTATCGACAGCTACCTCAGCACCGCCCGCAGTGGCGCCACCCGAGAAGTTACGCTGCGCGAGATCAACCGCCCCAACCCACAGGTCTACGGCACCCAAGTCGAAGACCTGCGGTCCGAAGCCTGCCTCAAACTGGATCTCGGGGCCGGCCGCCTGCCCGGCATGATCGTCATGGGCGCGCGCGATCCACGGCATTTCACGCCGCAACTGGGCACCGATCTTCTGTCTTTCTTCGCAGGTGTCTTCGAACGCTCCATGCGCCACTGGCTGTCGTGAGCCTGATTTCTCCAGCCTGTCGCGACGCTCTGCAGCACTGGCTGGACAGTCTCGGCGCGCTTGCCGGCCGGTCCGAGAACACCCAAAACGCCTATCGCGGCGACGTGACCGAATTCCTGTCATTCATGACATTGCATCATAGCGAAAGACAGGGACTGGCCGCGCTCGAACGCATAACAGTCTCGGACATGCGGGCCTGGATGGCCGATCAGCGCAGTTCGGGCGTTGGTGCGCGGTCGCTTGCCCGCAAGCTCTCAGCGGTCAAAAGCTTTTACCGCTGGCTGGCTGAACGGGAAGGGTTCGAGCCCACCGCCGTCCTGTCCACCCGGGCGCCCAAATACACCAAAAAACTGCCCCGCCCTCTGGCCGAAGACGCTGCGCGCGCGATGATCGAAACGGTCGAACTGCAGTCGACCTCGGATTGGGTCGCGGCGCGGGATGTGGCGGTCGTGACCCTGCTTTATGGCTGCGGGCTGCGTATTTCCGAGGCTCTGTCGCTGACCGGCAAAGACGCCCCCTTACCCGAAACGCTTCGCATTCTGGGCAAGGGCGACAAAGAACGGATCGTGCCGGTGATCCCCGCCGCGCGCAGCGCTGTGGACCGCTATCTGCAGCTCTGCCCCCATCCGCAGATGCCCGAGACCCCCTTGTTCCGAGGCGTGCGCGGCGGCGCGCTGAACCCGCGCGCAATCCAGGGCGTGATGGCCAAGGCGCGCATGCAGCTGGGCCTGCCTGCCACAGCGACGCCTCATGCCATGCGTCACAGCTTTGCCACCCATCTTCTCTCGGCTGGTGGTGATCTGCGCGCCATTCAGGAATTGCTGGGCCACGCCTCTCTCTCGACCACTCAGACCTATACGGCTGTCGACACCGCCCGTCTGATGGAAGTTTACAATCGCACCCATCCCAAAGCCTGAGGCAAATCCCCTGACGGCAGGCCTTTTTGCTTTGCATCTGCCGCACGCATCGTACATGACACGCCCATGACACTCAGATTCAAAGCTCTTTCCGTTCATCTGTTTACCGCCACCGGAGCCGTTTTCGCGATGCTGGCCATGCTGGCCGCCGTCGAGGAGAAATGGAGCCTGATGTATCTGTGGCTGGTGGTTTCGTTCATCGTGGACGGCATCGACGGCCCGCTGGCGCGGCACTATCACGTCAAAAAGAACGCGCCCGAGTTTGACGGTGTATTGCTGGATCTAATCATCGACTATCTGACCTATGTGTTCATACCGGCCTTTGCCCTGTTCAAATCGGGTCTGATGGACGGCTGGACCGGCTGGTTTGCGATCATCGTCATCACCTTCGCCAGCGCCATGTATTTCGCCGATACGCGCATGAAAACCAAAGACAACTCTTTTTCAGGCTTCCCCGGCTGCTGGAACATGTTCGTTATCGTGATCTTCGCACTCGAACCGAATTTCTGGGTCATCCTGATGCTGGTGACGCTGCTGTCGCTCGCGATGTTCGTACCGCTGAAATTCGTTCACCCCGTCCGAACCGAACGCTGGCGCAGCCTGACACTGCCGATGGCTTTTGCATGGACCTTCTTCGCGGGCTGGGCAGCCTGGGTGGATTTCCACCCCGAAAGCTGGGCCCATTGGGGATTGGTCGTCACCAGCCTCTATCTGGTGTCCGCCGGGATTGCGCAGCAGATCATTCCATCGCGCAAGAGCTGAGGTTACAGAACCTCCTGCACCTCAAAATCGGTCCCGTTATGGGTGAACACATCCCCTTCCTGCAGCCCGGTCATGGCCAGATAGATCGGGCTTTGGGTTGAGATGCCCATATAGGTTTTTCCGTCCACATCGAACCGGGTCGTCGACACGCAGACCACGAAACGTCGGTTGTTGAACTTGACCACCGCACCGGGCTGTACTGTATCGGTCAGGCTGAAATCGGTGTTTTCGATCACGTCGATCTTGGCATGATGTGCATGTACCGGCGCGTCAAAAGCCGCGGCCAGATCCGCATTTTCACGCGATGCTGCGATATCGTCTTTGTCATGCCCTTCGCGATCATCCAGCTGCGAGTCCTTCAGGAACGCATCATAATGGGCCTGTGCAGTGGCAAGCTCTTCCGCCTCAAGCGACATCAGGCGATCGACAATGGCTTTCTTGCGTTCGGCGGGATCTGTCTGGCCGGTCATGTGATCTGATCCTTCAAATTCGATATTTCCTATAAGTTGAGGCGGCACCTAGCCAATTGCAACAGCTATTTGCAGATCAGATCAACAGGCCCGCCGCCCCTTCATGGCGCAGCAAGGCGACCTTCGTCTCAACTCCGCCTGCACCGGAAAACCCGCCCAATCCGGTGGCGGACAACACCCGATGGCAAGGAATGATGACGGGGATCGGATTCGCCCCGCAGGCTTGCCCCACAGGCTGCGCCGGCTGCCCCAATTGCTTTGCGATATCGCCATAGGTCATGGTTTCGCCGAACGGGATGGCGAACATGATCTCACAAACCTGCCGCTGAAACTCGGACCCTTCGACACGGAAAGGCAGATCGAAGCGCGTCAGCTGCCCGGCATCATAGGCCCTCAGCTGCGCCGCCGCTTCGCGCAACAGGGGCGTTTCATCCCCCGTATCGCACCCATTCCAGACAAGACGCGTTACCGCCCCATCCTCTTCTTCAATCCCGAGCCGCCCAAACCGGGTATCCACTGCAATCATCGACATGGCCAGATGCTGACAGTGTTTGCAGGTCAAGCGCAACCCGGATCACGCTAAACCCACTCTTCTTATCAAAAATACATCGGAGCGGGTGGCAGAGGCTTATAAAACCTCGCCACCCGCACTCTGCTATGGTTCAGCTCAACGCCTCATTGCAGCGCCCGCAGACACCCTGATGCGCATGTAGCCCGACATCGGGCAGGATTTTCCAGCAGCGCTGACATTTCGCCCCTTCGGCCTTCTCGAACACCACGCCGACGCCTTCGATTTCAGGCACCCGGAATGCCTCGGCGGGTTTCGGATCACCCGTGACGGTCAGACCCGATGTGATGCACAGATCGTCCACATCGAACGTAGCCAGCAGATCGCGGGTTTCCGCATCTGCAACATGGACGATGGGCGCGGCCTCAAGGCTTGAACCGATGACTTTCTCCTGACGCTGCACCTCGAGCGCTGCAGTCACGGCGCGGCGCACGCGGCGCACCTTGGCCATGTTGGCCTCAAGCTCTGCATCGCGCCAGTCGGCGGGCGTGTAGGGAAAATCCACCAGATGGACCGAGCTGTCATCGCCCGGGAAGCGTTCCAGCCAGACCTCTTCCATGGTGAAGACCAGCACCGGTGCCAGCCATGTGGTCAGGCGGTGGAACAGGATATCGAGCACGGTTCGCGCAGCACGGCGGCGGTCACTATCTCCATCGCAATAGAGCACATCCTTGCGGACATCGAAATAGAACGAAGACAGATCGACCGTCGCAAAGGTGAACACGGCGCTGAACACGCCCTGGAAATCAAACGCGGCATAGCCCTTGCGCACCTGCTCATCCAGCTCGGCCAGACGGCTCAGCACCCAGCGTTCCAGACGCGGCATATCCTGTGGTTCCACCCGGTCGGCTTCGGTGAAGTCAGCCAGCGAGCCCAGCATGAATCGCATCGTATTGCGCAGACGGCGATAACTGTCGGCGGTGCCTTTCAGGATTTCCGGCCCGATCCGCTGATCGGCGGTGTAATCGGTCTGGGCCACCCACAGGCGCAGGATATCAGCACCGTATTGCTTGACGACTTCCTCCGGCACGATGGTGTTGCCCAGCGACTTGGACATCTTGTTGCCCTTGGCGTCCAGCGTGAAGCCATGCGTGACTACGTTCCGATACGGCGCACGGCCCTTGGTGCCACAAGCCTGCAGCATGGACGAATGGAACCATCCGCGGTGCTGGTCGGTGCCCTCCATGTAGACGTCAGCGATGCCGTCATCGGTGCCGTCCTCGCGGTCGCGCAGAACGAAGGCGTGGGTCGAGCCGCTATCGAACCACACATCCAGCACGTCGAACACCTGATCGTAATCGTCAGGGTTGGCGATGCCGTCGAGGATCTTTTCCTTGAAACCTTCGGTGTACCAGACATCCGCGCCGTCCTTCTCGAACGCCGCCTTGATGCGAGCGTTCAGGTCTTCGTTGCGCAGCAGGTAATCCGCGTCGGTGGGCAAAGCCCCTTTCTTGGTGAAGCAGGTCAGCGGCACGCCCCAGGCGCGCTGGCGCGACAGAACCCAGTCCGGGCGCGCTTCGATCATCGAATACAGGCGATTGCGGCCTGTCTGCGGGGTCCACTTTACCAACTCATCAATCGAGCGCAGGGCACGTTCGCGGATGGTGTCGCCCATCTCACCCATGCCGTCGTCCAGCTTGCGATCGACCGAGGCAAACCACTGCGGCGTGTTGCGATAGATGATCGGAGCCTTCGAGCGCCAGGAATGCGGATAGCTGTGCTTGATCTTGCCACGCGCCAGCAGCCCGCCGACCTCGGCCAGCTTGTCGATGACCGCCTTGTTCGCGTCACCCTCGCCGCCCTTGCGGGACAGGATGTATTTGCCGCCAAAGAACGGCAAATCGGCGCGGAATGAGCCGTCATCCATCACGTTATAGGTGATGACCTGCTCCAGCATACCCAGATCGCGATAAAGCTCGAATTCTTCCATCCCGTGCGACGGCGCGCAGTGGACGAAACCGGTACCTTCGGTATCGGTCACAAACTCAGCCGCGCGGAAATCGCGGATGTCATCCCATTCGCCATTGCCGCCCTCAGCCCCGGCCAGCGGGTGGGTCAGTTGGATTTTGGCCAGATCTTCCTGCGTGACATCACACAGACGGCGATACATCGAGTCGTCCAGACGTGCGCGCGCAAAGACATCAGCCGCGCGATCATCGGCCAGCAGATAACGTTCGCCAATCCGCGCCCAGCATTCCTCGGGGCGACCTGTAACCTCGTAGAGACCGTAGGAGATGTCCTCACCGTACACCACGGCCTTGTTCGATGGCATAGTCCATGGGGTCGTCGTCCAGATCACCACATAGGCATTGTCCAGCGTCACGTCGCCCGTGTTCACGACTTTGAATTTCACCCAGATGGTGAAGCTTTCCTTGTCGTGATATTCAACCTCGGCCTCGGCCAGTGCGGTTTTTTCGATCGGCGACCACATCACGGGCTTGGACCCCTGATACAGCGTACCGTTCATCAGGAACTTCATGAACTCGTCGGCAATCACCGCCTCTGCGTGATAGTCCATGGTGATGTAGGGATCGGGCCAGTTGCCGGTGATGCCCAGACGCTTGAACTCTTCGCGCTGGATGTCGATCCAGCCCTCGGCGAACTTGCGGCATTCCTGACGGAAGTCGACGATGTTCACCTCGTCCTTGTTCTTGCCTTTCTTGCGGTACTGCTCCTCGATCTTCCACTCGATGGGCAGGCCGTGGCAGTCCCAGCCGGGCACATAGCGCGAGTCGAAACCCATCATCTGATGGGACCGCACGATCATGTCCTTGATGGTCTTGTTCAGCGCGTGACCGATATGCAGGTGGCCGTTCGCGTAGGGGGGGCCATCGTGCAGAGTAAAGGGCTGCCGCCCCTCTTTCTCGCGCAGGCGGTCATAGACGCCGATCTTTTCCCACCGGTCCAGCCATGCGGGTTCGCGCTTGGGCAGGCCTGCGCGCATGGGGAAATCGGTTTTGGGCAGGTTCAGCGTGTCTTTGTAGTCAGGTGTTTCGGCGCACATTGGGGGCGTCCTCAGAATGGTCTTGTCGTGTTCGGATCGAAGCGGTCAGTGCGAAGTCTCAAGCACCTTTGCCCGGCGTCTCAGTTGGGTCAGAGCGCCGGGGATATAATTCGAATAATGATGGCCAGCCGGTCATACATGGCCGCGCTTATAGGACGCCCGCCCTCAATGGTCCAGAGGTTCCGGGTCTTGCGACGAATGGCGCAGCTTGGCCCAGCGGTTGAGCCACGCAAGACCCGCCAGCGCCAGACCCAGCGCCAGCAGCGAGAATACCCGGATCAGACCTCCGAGACCGGCGATATCGATCAGAAATACCTTGGCGACCGCCAGCCCGATCACCGCCAGCCCGGCCTTGCGCATCAAATCCGAGCGGCGCGCCAATGACTGGTAGAACAACACCGCACCAACCACCAGCAAAGTCATGGTATAGGTGTAAAGCTCGGGCTGCGTGACGCCATTGCCCTCGAACATGCCGCCCGCGCCCTGCCAGATATGCCGGATCGCCAGCCCCAGCCAAACTGCGGCCAGCACGCAGGCGGCCCCATAACTGACCTGCCGCAGTAACACTGGCATCGTGGTGATGCGCCAGGCCGAAAAACCGATGGCGAGCGCTGGAACAAGATAAGCCACGGCGAGGGTGTTCAGAACCGGCGGGCCAAGCACGGGGGCGGCCATTGGGTCGAGCAGCGGGTTCGCATCGGACAATGCTTGCGCAAGACGGGCGATGCCATGCGCCGCAAAGAACCCGGCCAGCAGATAGCGCGCATAGTTCAGCTTGCCGCCCAGTTCGAACCGCTGCACCTGCGCATAGGCCAGCAACAGCCAGATCACCGCCAACAGGCCCAGCCCCCAGTGGCTGTCCCTGGCCCCGCCGTCGCCGAACCCCTCGAGCCAGCGCAACAGCAGCAGCGACAGCAATATCCCTGCTGTCGCCCAGGCCGCGCTTTCCAGCAGCAGGGTTGCGATGGGGCGGTCAAGCGGCCTGAGCAAGACCCAACCCGCCAAAAACCCGATCACCGCGGCTGCATAAACCAGCACCATCTCGGCCAGCGGCGCTGTGTCGGCCCAGTCGAGGCCCGGGTCCAGCACCAGCCGGACCGTCACCGTGAATACGCCGACCCAGATAAACCAGCTCATCAGCGGCAAGTCAAAGCGCCGGTCCAGCGCGGCGGCCACCACGATCATGACAGTCAGCGCCACGGTCAGCGCCGCCGAGCTGAGCACGATGATGCAGGCGAAGCTGAGACAGGACAGCGCCGAGAGTGTGACCAGAGAGACCCGCATCCGGTTATCCCCATCCACCCGTGCGAACCGCTCGGCCAGCACGACCATCAGCGCGCCCAGAACAACAGCATGCAGCGCCCAGGGGTAGGCGCCGATCACATCAGCCGGGTGCCATCCGACCTCCAGCGCGATGGCCATCAGCGGGGCGAACAGGGCTGCGGCTGCGGCCCAGGCGGTGGCAGTTGCGCCCGCCCGGAACGAACGCCACGCCGCCAGCAGAGAGATTATGGCGCCCAGCGCCACCAGCGGCGTAGCAAGCAGGGGGAAATCGGCCTCGGCGGTCTCCGCATAGGTGTCCGCAAAGGCGCGCACTGCGGCACCATGGTCCAATCCATGCACCAATACGAACCAGATCAACCCCAGCGTGGGTAACACCGTCAGATCCTGTAACGCGCGTGCATCTTTCGCCCAGAGGATCAGCGCCAGCGTCAACCCCACCAGCAGCGTGACCCCAAGCCAGAACTCGCTGGTCGAGTCCGCCCAATGCACCGACAGGATCACCGAGCTGACTGCAACTGCAGCAAAGGCCAGCCGGGTCGGAAATTCGGGCCATGGGTCGCCTTTCTGGCGCAGGGCGATTTCAGCAGTCATAGGACCGGAATGGTCAGGCCAGAGGCGTCGAACCGGGATCGCGATGGCAATCACTGCGAAAGCCGTGACGCAGGTCAGATATCCCGGCTCGGTGAGCGGTGCGGACAGGACCAGAAGAAACGCCGCGCCATATGCACCGACAAGCGTCAGAACAGATATCCATGCCCAGCGCCGGACAGTGTCGATGCCCAAACCCAGAACCGTGATCACGAAGAAATAGCCATAGAGCCATGTCGGGTCGTCAGACGATCCACCAACGACGAAGGGGGCCGCGAAAGCCCCGATCAGACCGACCGCTGCCAGAAGAGGACCATGAAACCAGCCCAGAACGAGCCCGATCAGGGCAACGGCAACCATGCCGGCCAGCGCCGCCTCGGGGCTGATCAGATCATAAAGCTGGCGAGCGGCCAGAATGGCCCCGAACAGTGTCACCAGACCCGCGCCCGAGAAGACCGACGGCAGATATGCGGTCGCGACGCTTTCGTCATCGCCATATCGGCGGCGCACCACCTCCCCGGCCACGATCAGCGCCACGCCGAACCCCAGCGCAGCCAGAACGCGCGCGGTTGGAGGCAGCAGCCCGTTCTCGACCCCGTATTGAACCAGAAAGATTCCAGCCAGCGCCAGCGACAATGCGGACACCGCATAAAACCAGTTCTCGCGCAGCCACGCGCCCAGCGCGGCAAAGCGATCCTTGCGCAGCACGATTGCCACAGGGGGATTCTCGGTCGGCGCGGCCTGAGTGTCTGCAGCCGAAACCACTTCTTTCGGTCGTGCCGCCCATGGCCCCGGATTGGGCTCTGAGGCGACCGGTTCAGCCAGAACCTCTATTTTCGTGGGGGCCTCGGGCGCTCGCCCTGCCAACTGACGCTCCAATTGCTCGACCCGCTTGCGCAGCCGGGACTGGCCGACCAGCAGCACGATAATTGAAACGGGAATGGCCAGTACGATCAGGCCAACAAGGACAAGCAAGGATTCCAAGCTGAACCTCCGGGCGGAAATGACTTTAACTTACGCGCCACATGGGGCGGTTAACAGTCTGGAAATCCGGATGGATACCTCTTGTTGTTCAGACCAGTTGAAAGAGTGGCAGATCAGGGCGGGCCAGCATCAACCAAACGATTACCAGAACGGCGGCGAAGGCAGGAATTCCACAAGCGAACCAGATCCGGAACAGGCGCTGGTACTCAGCCGGCAGGTCTGTCTGTGACGTTGCGGCCCCTTGCGCGTAATCTCGTAGCCGGATCTGTATCCAGACCACAGGCAGCCAGAACAGGCCGGTCAGCCCGTACAGCAACAGCGACAGCACAATCCAACCTTCGCCAAGCGACCAGCCCAGCCGCCACGCCAGAAGCGCGCCGGTGACGGGCTGCACCAGCACCGCCGTTGTCGTAAACACCAGATCGGCCAGCACGACGATGCTTGTGGTATGGGCGATAAGCCGCGCCTCACCCGTTCTGTGCGCCATGACCATGAAGAATGCTATCCCCGCACCGGTGCCCAACAGGACACAGGCCCCGATCATGTGCAGCCAGCGCAGGATCAGATCGGGATCCATCAGCGGTTCTCCAACATGGGAATCACGACCAAGGGCAGCAGGAGCGCGGGGAAAATCTTGACCAGTGGACCCAACGGATTGAGCCACAGTTCCGGCGCTGTCAGTGTCGCTGCGACCAAATAGAATACGGCCACAACCACCTGCGCTAAACAGGCCCCTACCACCCACCGACGCCACAGCAGCGCAAGGCCCAGCCCGATATCGATCAGCGACCACAGAACCACGCTTGCCATCGACAGCCCAACCGGCCATCCCGCGTGGGTCAGAACGTCGGATGCCTTTGACAGGCCAATCAGGCCGAACACGCCGGACAGGACCCAAAACAGGCACAGCACCGTGATCACAATCGGCATCAGCAGGGCCATTCGGGCGCTCAGTCGGTATTCGCGAGAGCAGGTCAGGCTGCCGTAAATCTCGTCAAGCCTACGCAGGGATTGACCTGTTGTCTTGCGAAAGGGTTCGGGGTCACCGGTCACGCCATCTGCCATGACCGTCATCGCAGTGCTGCGCAAAGGCGACCTCCAACCCAATGACGCAAGCTTGTCTGCGACGGCTGCGATAGATCGGGTTATCGCAGGGGGCACCGGAAGCACCCAGCGCGCGGCAGGAAATCCAAGCCAACGCCGCGTGGCCGCCAGAACCTGCGTCAAGGAATGTGGGGTATCTTCGACCAGATCATAATCCCCGGCGGGCAGATCGCCCTTGATTGCCGACAGGATCACGGCACACAGATCCTCCATGGCGATGCACTGAACCGGTGTCTGCGGATAGGCGACCGGCTGCACCCATGGGATCGCCGCCAGCATCCGCAGCAAGGCCGTGCCGCCATAATCGCTCTGCCCGATGACCAGCCCGGGCCGAAGCACCCATAGGTTTGACAAATTGGCGCGCAGGGCCGCATCACCCGCTGCCTTGCTGCGCATGAAAGGTGTAGCAGCATCCGCGCGCGCGCCAATCGCCGATATCTGAATGACCGCGATACCGCGCTCGGCACAGGTCAGCCCAAGCGCTGCTATTGCCAGATGATGCACCGCGCGCAGATCATCCTGCCCGCCATCCTGCAAGGCTCCGGCACAATTCACCACAATGTCGACATCAGCCAATATGGGCCGCCAGCCGCGACCGGTTGTCAGCGCGCGCAGATCACCCTGAATCAGGTCGATAGAGGGCAAGACCCGTTTGGCTGTATCGAGATTACGTACAAGGCCCCTGACCGCGTAACCGTCCGCGCGCAGAGATCGCACGAGGGATGCGCCAATGAACCCATTAGCGCCCAAGACCAATACGGTTTTCGCGTCGCGCATCATCTTCGCAGGCCCCGGCAGAACAGACATCGCCACCCTAGCGGGTCACGCGCCGCGCACCAGTTCCATCGGCCGGTCTGCGACATCTTTGCCCATCAAGGGTGAAACAGCGAGCCCACCAGATAGGCGATGGTCGCCGCCGCGCCACCAATCAGCAGAGTCTCTCCGCCCGACCGCCACCAAGGCGCAAGCGACCAGCGGCTTTTCATCGCGCCGATGGCAAAGAACACACCCGCCGTCATCCAGGCCGACACGGTAAGCGCATTCGCGATCGACAGCAGGAAGGGCAATAACGGAATCATACCGGCAACCAGAAAGGCAAAAAACGTCGCCATCGCAGCCTTCACGGGGTGCGGGTCGACGCTGCCCAATCCGTATTCGCCCTCGATCATCAGGTTGATCCAGTTGTCGTGATTGGCGGTGATCGCCTCGGTCGCCTCATCCAGCACACTGCCCGACAGCCCCTTTTGTGTCAGGATTTCGCGCACCTCCTTGCGCTCTCCGTCCGGATACAACCGGATATGCCGCTCTTCGATGGCGCGGATGCGGTGGATGTTGTCAAGCTCGGCTTTGGTGCCGGAATAGTTGCCCGCGGCCATCGAAAACCCATCCGCCAGCACATTGGCCAATCCCAGCGCCACGATGACAAATGGCGACAGCCCTGCCCCGGCGACACCCGCAACAATGGCAAAGGTCGTGACCGAGCCGTCGATGCCGCCATAGACCACATCGCGCAGTACCCCACGCCCGGGTGGGGCGTTGATCCGCTCAGAAATCTCTTGCTGGCTGTGGCCGTGGTCGGTCATGGCTGGCTCCGTCCTGTTTATGCAGGACAGGGCCAATCGATACTTTGCGCCAGATCAACTCTTGGAAAACAGCCCGCTCAGCGCGCGTTTGATCATGCCTCGGGTCGAGGGTTTGTGGCGCGTTGAGAAGGGCAGAGGCCGGCAGACCTCCATCGCGGCTACACCCACACGGGCCGTCAGCGCGCCGTTGACCAGCCCCTCGCCGAACCGACGAGATAATTTGCTGAGGACCGAGCCGCCCAGGATCGGTTCCAGCAGATCATCGCCCACCGCGACGGCTCCGGTTGCGACCAGATGGACAAACACAGCACGGGTCAGGCGCCAGCTACCCAGAAAACCCGCCCGCCCGCCGTAGATTTCCGCAATCCGTCGGATCATGCGCAGCGAGCTTGCCAGAGCCGTCGCGACATCAGCCAGCGCCAGCGGCACCAGGGCGGTCACGGTCGCAACCTGTCGGGCGGCGGCCTCAACCTCGCGGCTGGCGGCGGCGTCCAGCGGGGCCAGCAATTCGTCCTCGGCCAATGTCAGCAGGGTTGCGGCATCGAATTGCTCTCCCATCCGCTCGGTCAGACGGTCGCGACCCCAGCGGGTATCGCCCCGCCCTTTGTAGAACGTGATCAGGCGAGTGGTAACGGCGCGGGCCTGTGACAGGTCCTCGTCCGCCAGCGCAGTATCAGCGGCGCGGCGCAACCCGTCGACGCGAGACAGGCGGCTGATTGCGGCCAGTTCGCGCAGCGCGATGACCAGCACGACCAACAGCAAGGCCGCGATCAGACCCGTGACAATCAATCCCAGAACCGGAGCACGTTCCAATAGCGAGATGGCAAAATCCCACGCAGCGACCGAGACCACCGCCCCCACGACCGCAACCGCCAGCCCCCAGAACCAACGCGCCAGAACCGAAGGTTTCCGCGCCGCAAAGCGAACCGCCGCCTGCATCGCCTGCCCCTGCGGAGCCGCGATATCCGGCACCGGCGGAGCGGTTGAGACATCGCCCGCCGGGGTGTCGTCTTCCAGATCGATCAGAACCGGACCCTTAGCCATTGGCGATCTCCTCACGAGTCCAGACATATTTGATGTCCGGCAGGTTTTCGTCATTCTCTGACCCATCGCCGCGCGCAACTTCGACAAAGCCATTGCATTCATAGAAGCAGCACGCGCGGCGATTGGCCTGAAATGCATATAGGTTGAGCGTTGGGCGCTGCGCCTTGGCATGGTCCAGCAATTGCTGCCCGATCCCTTTCCCGCGGGCGTGGTCCGCCAGATAAAGCGACTGCACCTCGTCCCCGTTCAGCGCCAGAAATCCAGCCACCTGCCCCTGCATTTCGGCCACTGTGACCCACCCCAGATCAATCATCCTGCCGCAAAAGGCGATGGTTTCGGCCTCGGAATGCAGCTCGGGCATCCAGTCGTTTTCCCGTGCGAAACCGTGCAGGATTGCACCGGTGGTTCCGGCATCGGTACTGCGCGCTGAGCGGAGGATCACTGTCACAGCCGATCTCCGATCAGAAACTGCGCGGCTCGGTCCAGCCGGATATGCGGAGGACCGTCGCCGGGGTTCAGGGTCAGGTGCGCGGGCGCAAAGGCCATATTGCCATATTCCTCACCCAGCCATCCCTCGGCCCCGTTGCGCGCAGGGCCAAGCACATGGGCCGGGTCCTCTGGCAGGTCCCCGGGATAGAACGCCGCCTGTTTGCCACTGTTCAACAGGGTGCCGCGCACGCAGGGAAGTTCAACGCCATTGTGGCTGCGCATCTCTTCCGTGGTGGTCCGAAGCGATGCCAGCGACAGGGCCGCTGTCTCGGCGCCGGCAAAGCTGGCGCGGTCGCGGGCCTCGCGGGTCAGGGCCTCGATGATAGCGGTCAGGCGCGGGTGCTGAAGGTGATGCAGGTGATCGGCCTTGGTGGCGGCAAACAGGATACGCTCGACCCGTTTGCCCAGCAGCAGCCTGTTCAGCCACGCATTGCGACCGGGGCGGAAGGCCGACAGGATATCGGCCATCGCGCGGCGCATATCCTCGACCGCTTGCGGGCCTTTGTGAATCGCGCCCAGCGCATCGACCATAACGATCTGCCGGTCGATCCGGGCAAAATGATCGCGAAAGAATGGTTTGACCACCTGCGCTTTATAGGCCTCATACCGGCGCTCCATCTCGCGGTGCAACGTCCGGCGGTTCGACGCCCCGGTCACCGGCAGCGGCGCGAAGGTCAACACAGGAGACCCGGCGAGGTCCCCCGGCAGAAGAAACCGACCGGGGGTGCAGTCGTAGAACCCGGCTTCTCGCGCGGCGTTCAGATAATCGGTGAAGCTGCGGGCGAGGTCCTGTGCCTGTGGTTCATCGTGGGATGCATTTGGGTCTGCCCCTTTGGCCCGCGCCAAAAACGCCTCGGCTTGCGGGCGGTTCGCGATATGCTCCAGCGTATCCTGCGACCACTGTTCATATGACTTGTCCAGCAAGGCCAGATCCAGCAGCCATTCACCGGGATAATCCACGATATCCAGATGCAGCGTGCGTGGCCCCTGCAACCCCGACAGCAGACCTGCGGGCTGAACCTTGAACGACAGGCGCAGTTCCGACACGGCGCGGGTGCTGTCGGGCCAGTGCGGCGCGGGCCCGGTCAGCGCGGAAAGGTGGGATTCGAAATCAAACCGGGGCACGGTATCGTCGGGCTGCGGCTGCAGGTAGCTGGCGGTGATCCGCCCTTCTTGCTGCGCCACCAACCCCGTCATGCGGCCCCGGTCCAGCAGATTGGCCACCAGCGATGTGATGAACACGGTCTTGCCCGATCGGGCCAGTCCGGTGACACCCAACCTTATGACCGGCTCGAAGAGGGTCTCGGACACTCGGTCACCCACGGATTCGACGCCGCGCACCAGACTGTCTGCCAATGATGAGATGACCAAGCTGTCACGCCCCGCAATTATCGTTTGGCCCAAGATAGGTAGCGGTCGCTGGAGTTGCCAGAGCTTTCGCCCCCTTGCCCGCCCGTCCAAGGCGCGATACCAGCGCCCCATGCCCAGATACGCATTGAAAGTCGAGTACCAAGGGGAACCGTTTGCCGGTTGGCAGCGGCAGAAAGAGCTGCCCTCGGTCCAGGGGGCAATCGAACAGGCTTTGTCGCGGATCGAACCCGGCGCGCATACCATCGCTGCCGCCGGTCGCACCGATGCAGGTGTGCACGCGCTGGGGCAAGTGGCCCATTGCGATCTGGTCAAAAACTGGGACCCGTTCCGGCTGTCCGAGGCGTTGAACTATCACCTCAAGCCGCAGCCTGTCGCCATTGTCAAAGCTGCGCGGGTCGATGACGACTGGCACGCGCGCTTTTCAGCGCTCGAGCGGCAGTATCTGTTCCGCATCCTGATGCGCCGTGCGCCCGCGACCCATGATCGGGGGCAGGTCTGGCAGATCAATCACACGCTGGATGCCGCGGCGATGCAGGTCGGGGCCGATATGCTGATCGGGCGGCATGACTTTACCACCTTCCGCTCGTCCATCTGTCAGGCGGCCAGCCCGGTCAAAACGCTGGATGAATTGCGGGTGGAACAGGTTCAGGGCTTTTCGGGCCCTGAAATCCACTTCCATGTCCGCGCCCGGTCGTTCCTGCACAATCAGGTGCGCAGCTTCGTTGGCACGTTAGAACGCGTGGGTGCGGGGGCATGGGCACCCGAGGATGTGCGAAACGCGCTTGAGGCGGTTGATCGCGCGGCCTGTGGGCCGGTCTGCCCGCCGCAAGGGCTGTATCTGGCGCGGGTTGGATATCCTGAGCCGGTGTTTGACTAAATTCATAACGCCCGCAGCAACAGCCCGCTTGCGATCACCGCGATGATCAGGCCCGCAACCAGCTCGATCGTCGGGGCCAATACCGACGCAAAGCGCGTGGCCGAGGCGGAGGCCAGCAATCCTCCGCGCAGACCGAAGGACGTCCACCCAACCAGCGTTGTCACGGTTGCGGTGCCCAGTGCCATGGCGAACGCTCCGGCGATGCCGACCATCGCGATGCCCATCTGCCACGTCAGGATCAGTACGAACAATGCTCCGGTACAGGGGCGCGCGGCGATGCCCGCGATCAGGATCAGCGCTTCACGCAGGTTGCCGACCTGTGCGACCTCTTCCGCGCTGGGTCCGTGACGGTGGCCACAGTCGGAACAAACGCCGTGATCATGATCATGCGTATGGTGATGGTGGTCGTGTGTATGCGGTGTCTGGCTTTTGTGACGCCGCGCAAAGCTGCGGATGGCGCGAAAGATCAGCCACAAGCCAATCGCGGCAATGGCACCATAGCTGATCGGTGCCATGACCTGTTCGGTGGTACCGACCAGCGACTCGCGCGACATCTGGAACACCAGCACGCCTGCGTAGACCAGCACGACGGCGGTCACTGCCTGCCCGAGACTGGACAGAACACTGATCGCGGATAACCGCCAGAACGCCACCCGACGACCCAGCCCATAGCCTCCGATCAGAACCTTGCCATGGCCCGGACCAATGGCATGGAAAAATCCATAGGCGAAACAGACGGTCAGCAGCGTCGCGACGGCCTCGGGCTGTTCGGCGCGCGCCGCGCGCAGGGCACGGGCGATCTGGTTTTGGAATTCGCGCTGCTCTCCGGCGGCCCAGGCGGCGAGGTGGTCAAAGCCTCCGCTGCCCCAGAACCACAACAAAACCCCGCAAGCGATGGCAACGGGGACAATCAGGTACCGGGACATGAAAGCCTGATCTCGGTTGCAAATTTCTCACCAACCAGAGGGATATCATTCTCCTCAAGGTCGTAGTCAGCGTCCAGCGTCAGCAGGAAGGCCTGCATCTGCGCCAGTTCCCCATCGATATCGGGATCGGTGCGTTCGATGTCACAGCCCGTGCCGCCCGAGACTGTCACGGGCCGGGTCAACTCGTAGGCGGTATAAAAGCTTTCGTCGAAGGCCTTGATCGTCAGGGCGCTGGCCGGAACCGGCGCGCCTTCGACCGCACGCAGATGGGTGGTCACGATGCGGGCATCCTCGGTGGTTGCGCTCGGCTCCAGCGGACCGGACAGAGGGATCACGCTGTCACCCATGCGGATGACCAGATCTCCGTTGTAGCCTTCGACCCATTGCGCATCGAAGCCACTCAGCACCTGCTCTTCCGCTTCTGTCAGCACGCCATCGCCATCCTGATCCAATCGCATGTCTTCCAGAACCAGCAGCGAGTAGAATTCGTCATAGGCCCAGGTCACGCGCACATGGGTCAGGTTGCCCGCATCATCGACCACAAACTCGAGCCCCGTGTCGATAAAGACATGCGGATGGGCAAAAGCCGGGATCGGCAGGCAGCAGGTCAAAGAGAGGACAAGCCAGCGCATATGGAGAAGATAGGATGCGCAGCGTAGGGCGGCAATCCGATTTGGCGCGATCCTGCAGAAAACTGCCGTTCAGCCCGGCGGGAACAGTACCAGTGTCTGCAATGCCGTCCCGATTGGCCCTTGAGTGTCGAACAGGACCGACTGCGACATGCCGATGCCTGAGGGCTGCCAATGCGAAATCGAATCGGAGGCGAGCCAGTCCGAAACCGGCTCGCGGTGGATTTGCACCGTCAGGTCGGTGTTCATGAAGCCCATCTCGGTCGTGGGTGCGTTCCACGATATGCCGTTACCGCAATCGGCCAAAGGGCACAGAGACTGGATCGGCGACGGCTCCTCACCCTCCAACAAAGGGGGCGTACGCATCCAGACCGTTTTGGGCCCCGCCCCCTGCTTGCCGCCTTCGGGATAACCGATCTGAGAGTGATGGGCGAAGCCTGGCAGATCGTGGCGCATCTCACCGATGGGAAACGGGCCATCCACCATATCCTCGGTACGCGGTGCGGGCAGGTCGACATTGGGCACCGCCCCGAGGTTTCTGCGGGCCATGTGCATCGTGGTCGCTGTGGCGCATAGCGTATCGTCCAGATCATGCACAGTGACCCGCGTGGTCGCCAGCGTCTTGGTATGACGCGTGGTTTCCGCCGCGACCCACAACCCGGCCAGAGGCAGTGGACGCAGCAGATCGACGGTCAGCCGAGTCAGCATCTTCTCAGGGCCAACCTCGGTTTCCGCCGCCCGCACGATCAGCCCGCTGACAGGGCCGGCGTGACAGTGATCGGCAGACCACGGCCCGCGCGCGGGATCATTGCCGACAAACACACCCTGCGCATTCTGGTGGAAATACGCCTGCCCCAGCACATCCAATGTCATCGTGGTTCCGTTGCCTCAGACTTTTTCCTGCGTGTATTTCTTCAATTCGGCACGTGCGACCTGACGACGGTGCACCGCGTCCGGCCCGTCCGCCAGACGCAGCGTGCGTACGTGCGTCCAAGCATTGGCCAGAGGCGTGTCCTGACTGATCCCCTGCGCGCCAAACATCTGCACGGCCTCATCGATCACTTTCAACGCGACCTTGGGGGCCACAACCTTGATCTGACTGATCCACGGAGCCGCCGCCCGCGCGTCGCCCTGATCCATGTACCACGCCGCCTTCAGACACAGCAGACGAGCCATTTCGATCTCCATCCGGCATTCGGCAATGATGTCGTAGTTTGCGCCCAACTGGGCCAGCTTCTTACCGAACGCCTCGCGCTGTAGCGCGCGTTTGCACATCTGCTCCAGCGCCGCTTCGGCCTGACCAATGGCGCGCATGCAATGGTGAATGCGACCCGGCCCCAATCTGCCTTGCGCAATCTCAAACCCGCGCCCCTCACCCAGCAGGATGTTCTCAGCCGGAACCCGGACATCTGTAAACCGGATATGCATATGGCCATGCGGGGCGTCGTCATGGCCGTACACCTCCATCGGGCGCAGCACCTCGATCCCGGGTGTGTCGGCTGGCACCACGATCATCGACTGGCGTTGATGCTTGGGCAGATCGTCGCTGCCGGTTTTGACCATTACGATATAGACCTTGCAGCGCGGATCACCTGCGCCCGAAGACCACCATTTCTCGCCGTTCAGAACATAGTCGTTCCCATCCCGCACACAGGACATCGCGATATTGGTGGCATCTGATGAGGCCACGTCAGGTTCGGTCATCAGATAGGCCGACCGGATCTGTCCCTCAAGCAACGGCTTCAACCACTGCTCTTTCATCGCGTCAGAGCCGTAGCGTTCGAAGACCTCCATGTTGCCGGTATCGGGGGCCGAGCAGTTGAACACTTCGGCGCCCAAGGGGGTCTTGCCCATTTCCTCGGCAAAATAGGCGTATTCAACCGTGCTCAGGCCAAAACCCTTGTCGCTGTCGGTCAGCCAGAAATTCCACAGCCCCGCCGCCTTGGCTTTGGCCTTGAGGCCCTCCAGAATCTCGGTCTGACGTTCGGTATACTGCCAGCGGTCGCCTGAGTTGACCTCGGCCTGGTATTCCTGCTCAAGCGGTATGACCTCATCGCGGATCATGTCCGCTACACGTTGCAGCAGGGCGCGGTTTTCCTCGCGCAGTCCGAATGTCATGGTCATGGAAACTCTCCTCGCGGCGGCAGGCCAGCCTTTACCTTCGTCCCGAAGATGGCTTAGCTGCCCTGACGCTGTCCAGATTGGTGACGGAACGTCACTTGGGCAAAATGACGGGAGGAGCCACGCAAATGGCGCTGTTGATTGAAACCGGTATCACGGGCTGGCTGAGCGACGCGGAGGTCGCGCACGAGTTACGGCAGCTTGAACCGGGCGCGGATGTGCGCACCCCCGACACGATCGGAAACGCGGATGAGATCACCATGGCCGCCGTGGTGGATTTGCAGCACGACCTGCCCTTGCGGGCGCCGAACCTGAAACTGGTTCAGAAACTGGGCGCCGGGGTCGAAACCATCGTCAGCCATCCGGACCTGCCCGATCATGTGCGGGTTGCCCGGCTGAAACCGGACGCGCCGGCGCAGGGCATCGCCGAGTGGTTTCTGGCCTATATCCTGCGCACACAGCGCCACATGACGCAGTACGACGCCGCTCAGAATCGCGCCGAATGGGCACCGCAGGCGCCCCTGTTCACACCGGATACCGTCGTCGGCGTTCTGGGGCTGGGTCATATTGGCGGGCGCACCGCCAAAATGCTGCGCGCGGTGGGTTTTCAGGTGTTGGGGTGGAGCCGGTCGCCGAAACAGATCGACGGGATCACATGTATGCATGGCAATGACGCTCTGCCAGCGCTGCTGGGACAAAGCGATTATGTCTGCGCCATTCTGCCATCGACCCCCGCAACGGTGGACCTGTTCGACGCCGGGATGCTTGCATCGATGAAACCGGGAAGTCACCTGCTCAACGCAGGGCGCGGGGATTTGATCGACGAGGCGGCGCTGATGGCCGCTCTGGATCGAGGCATGCCCGCCCATGCGGTTCTGGATGTCACCCGGCAGGAGCCTCTACCCGCCGAAAGCCCCCTGTGGCGGCACCCGGGGGTGACGATCACACCGCATGTCTCGGGCTGGCATCTGGGCGACGCGCTGTCGGATGTGGCCGAAAACTTCCGCAGGCTGCAATCCGGCACGGCCCTGCTGCATGAGGTCGACCGGCAGCTTGGCTACTGACGCTCAGGGCGCCAGCAGCCAGTTGCCGTCCGCCGTCTTGCACCGCCGGGTTCTGATGTCACGGGCATCCGCGGCGCCTTCAGGCTGAATGACATGCTGCAAAATCACGCAGTTTCCCTGCACATTTTGAATGCGCACCGTCCCTTTCGATCCGGTGTCGTCATTGACCCAGCCCCTCTCTTTCCCGACCGAGGGCGCCCCCGCGTTCAGCAGCGCATTCGACGTGGCATTCACCACTTCGAAATCGGCAGGGGTCAGGCCCATCTCGGCAATAATACGTGAGATCGGTTTGGCCTGCGCGGCCCCGCCTAGGGCAAGCGCCAGGACGGTGGCCAAAACAACAGAAACTCGGGCTTTCATGAGCGCCTCTCTGAACTGAAATACATTTGCCCTCAAGGATATACCCCAGCGCGACTGCGGCCAAGCCTTAGCTTGGCCACCTTCAAATTATCCCGAACAAACCTTTCGCAAGGCGGGTGCTAGGATGACCTGCGCATTCGGCAGATAGTGGCGTCAAATTCAGCAGAGGCATGCGATGACACATTCAAACTACTACGCGCCCACCGGCGGGCATCCCGGGCAAGAGCAACTTTTGACCGACCGCGCCATGTTCACCGATGCCTATGCGGTGATCCCCAAAGGTACCATGCGCGACATCGTCACCAGCTTTCTGCCGTTTTGGGAAGGCACGCGTCTCTGGGTCCTGTCCCGACCGCTGAGCGGGTTTGCCGAGACCTTTTCACAATACATCATGGAGGTGCAGCCCGGCGGTGGCAGCAACAAGCCTGAAACCGATCCGAACGCACAAGGGGTTCTCTTTGTGGTCGAGGGGCGCGTGACCCTGACATTGGGCGGGGCGACGCATGAGCTGGATACCGGCGGCTATGCCTATATCCCGCCCGGCAGCGATTGGACATTACATAACCGATCTGACGCGGTCGCCCGCTTCCACTGGGTGCGCAAGGCTTATCAGACAGTGTCCGGCCTGCCCGTCCCTGATCCGATCATCACCAATGAGCGCGATGTGACCCCTGTCGAAATGCCCGGCACACAGGGGCGTTGGTCCACCACGCGGTTCACCGATCCGGCAGATCTGCGGCACGACATGCACGTCAATATCGTCAATTTCGAACCCGGCGGCGTGATCCCCTTTGCCGAGACCCATGTAATGGAACACGGGCTTTATGTGCTTGAAGGCAAGGCAGTTTACCGCCTCAATCAGGACTGGGTCGAGGTCGAGGCGGGCGATTATATGTGGCTGCGCGCGTTCTGCCCGCAAGCCTGTTATGCCGGTGGACCGGGGCGGTTTCGCTATTTGCTCTATAAAGATGTGAACCGCCACATGCCTCTTTCGGTGTCCGCCCGCTGATTCAGAGTTGGGCTAAATTACCGTGCGGGGGTTCCCAGAATCGCTGGAATCTGATGAAATCACATGAGTTTTCAGCACTGGAGATAGTTCGATGTTACTGCGCGGAACGATGATTGCACTGGCAACGACCCTTGGTCTTACGGCATTCAACGCGGCACCGGTCGCTGCCAAGGAAGAAACCAAGTCCGTCTTCGTCATGAGCCGCACTTGGGCGGTCACGCAAGTCGCTGACGCGCCGGTGGTCTATCGGGCCACCCGCGACAATAACAACCTGAACCCGTTCGGCCCGCCGCCGCGCCTGCGCACCATTCAGGCGATTGCCGCGATCCAGCAGGCGACCGGCTGCAAAGTCATCGTGTCCAGCATGTATCAGAACATATCGGGCCAGTTCTTCTCACAGGTCAACTGCGGCTGAAAATTGGTACAATCCAATCATTGAGGTCGCATAACCGGCCTGCCATAGCTGGACCATGAGAATAGCGATCAATGGATTCGGCCGCATCGGCCGCTCGATTCTGCGTCAGGTCCTGAGCCTGCCGCAGCATTCGGATATTGAGCTGGTGTTGATCAACGACATCGCTCCGATCGAGACCTGCGCCTATCTGTTCCAATACGACAGCACCTTCGGCCCCTACCCCGGTTCGGTCACATACGAAGACGCCACGCTCATCGTCGACGGGCGCGCCATTGCGATGTCACACAGCACCGATCTGGCGCGTGTTGATCTGTCCGGTGTCGATGTCATGCTGGATTGCACCGGCATCGCCCGCACGTCGGATGTCGCCAGCCGCGGGCTGAGCGCGGGCGCAGGCAAAGTGTTGATCTCGGGGCCGTCACCTGCCGCTGAAGTAACGGTGGTATTGGGCGCAAACGAAGACCAACTGGGCAATGCCCGCATCGTGTCGAACGCGTCCTGCACCACCAACGGTCTGGCGCCACTGGTCAAACTGATCGATACGGTCGGAGGGCTGGTCTCGGCCCACATGACCACGATCCATTGCTATACCAACAGCCAGCCGATGATCGATGCCCCGCGCGGCGACCTTGCCCGTTCCCGCGCCGGAGCGCTGTCGATGGTGCCGACAACCTCCAGCGCGACGCATCTGATCGACGTGGTTCTGCCCCACCTTGCCGGTCGCATCTCGGGTGCGGCGGTTCGGGTTCCCACCGCCAGCGTCTCTGCCATCGACCTTGTCGCAACGCTGGAACGCGGCATGACAGCCGAACAGTTCGATCAGGCACTGCGCGAAGCGGTCACCCGGTCGGATGTGTTGGGATGGACCGACCTGCCGCTGGTCTCTTCGGATTTGCGGTCGCGCCCGGAATCGCTGGTACTGGCCGGGCCTGAGACACGCATGATCGGCGCGCATCAGATCCGCGTATTCGGCTGGTATGACAATGAATGGGGGTTTTCGGCCCGCATGCTGGATGTTGCACGGCTGATGGCCGGGACGTGACAGCCCCGCAAAATGCAGGGCTGTCCGATAGCGCTTAGTCGTGGGGCAGACTGCCGGAACCGTGACCGGCCATACCGCCCGAAACCTCTTCGGTCGATTCTTCGGCCAGTTCTTCCGGCAGCACAAGGTTCAACACGATGGCGATCAAGGCCGCTGGTAACAGGCCGCTGGTCATCAGGATTCGCAAGGTATCCGGCAAATGCTGAACCGCGCCGGGTTCCAGTTGCAAACCAAGACCAATCGACAGTGAAATCGCAAAGATCACCATGTTGCGACGGTTCCAATCCACGTCCGACAGCATCGAGATACCCGCCGCCACCACCATGCCGAACATGACAATCACGCCGCCGCCCAGTACTTCGATAGGCACAGTGCGGATAATCGCCCCGACCTTCGGCACAAGACCACATAGGATCAGGAATACGGCCCCGCAGGTCACGACGTGGCGGCTCATGACGCCGGTCATTGCGATCAACCCGACATTCTGGCTGAACGAGGTGTTGGGAAAGCCGCCGAACAGACCGGCCAGCGCGGTTCCGAAACCATCGGCATAGGTCGCGCCTGCGATCTCGTGATCGGTTGCTTCACGACCTGCGCCCCCCTTGGTGATACCGGATACGTCACCAACGGTTTCGATGGCCGAGACGAAGGACATCAGACAGAACCCGATCACTGCGGCCAGCGAGAATTCAAACCCGTATTTGAACGGCACCGGCAGCGCAAAGGCCGACGCGCGCGACCAGCTTGTTCCGATTGCCTCGAATGTGACCATACCGACCATCAGCGCGTAGACGTAGCCGACGGCCAGACCAATCAAGACGGCGGAGACCGACAGCATGCCGCGCGCAAAGAACTTGAGGCCCAGTGTCACGACAACCACGACCAGAGCCGCCGACCAGTTGAGCAGCGATCCATATTCCGGCGTGCCAATCGCTGGCACGCCACCGGCCGCGTATTGAATGCCCACCTTGACCAGCGCCAAACCGATCATTGTCACGACCAGCCCGGTCACAAGCGGCGGCAACGCAAACCGTATTTTTCCGATGAACAGACCAAGAAACGCGTGAAACAGGCCACCGATCAGGACGCCGCCGAACAGCGCTGCCAGCGCATCCACACCTTTCCCGGCGACAAGCGGGATCATGATGGGCAGGAATGCAAAGCTTGTTCCCTGAACAATCGGCAGTGCCGCACCGACAGGTCCCAGCGTGACGGTCTGCAGCAGAGTCGCCAGCCCCGCAAACAGCATCGACATCTGGATCAGATACAGCAGTTCGGGAAAATCCGGGGAATTCGATCCAAACCCGAACCCGGCGGCACCGGCCACGATGATGGCGGGGGTCACGTTCGAGACAAACATCGCCAGCACATGCTGAATGCCCAGAGGTATCGCTTTGTGTAAGGCGGGTGTATAATTCGGGTCCCGAAGCTGTTCGGGGGTCCCTATCGAAGTTTCGGCCATGATCTCATTGTCCTCCCTAAGATCCAATGGGGTTCTTACCGCTTCTCCGGCGGCTTCGGTTCCGGTATCAGCGATCGACCACCTCGTAGGGCGTGCTGAACCAGTATTCTTCCAGGTTTGGACCGTCTCCGATCCGGTCAACGACGGCAAACAGGCCGGGGCCATGCAGCGGTGTCAGAACACCGTGCCAGGTGCCCCGGTGATAATTCACCGCCTGCCCGGGTTGCGTGAAAAAGGCACGTGGCTGGCCCGGCTGCCCGCCTTCATCCGGGGCGACGATCACCAGAAACGGCTGGTGGGTCATTGGAATAAAAGCCTGGCTGCCTTCGGGATGCCGTTCGACCATCTCCAGCCGATAGGGCAACGCCCGCGGATTGGCGTCAAACAGGCTGAGGCCGGCACGGCCTGCCGAGAAATCCAGCGAAGCGCGGTCATGATACCGCCCGCATTGCCCCTGATTGATGATCTTGTCCGGTGATCCCGAGACGTCAATTAGATCACCGAAGGGCGCAAATTCCGCAGCCGAGATCGGCTCAACCACGATGCGCGTCATGACGGCAGCAGGTCCCGCAACCGGAACTCGGCGATGCGTTCGACCTGACGGCAGGCCTCGGCGAACTCAACATCGCGATCCTGATCGATCCGCCGCTCAAAAGCGTGCAGGATCGAGGCCTTGTCATGGTCCCGCACGGCGATGATGAACGGAAAGCCGAATTTGTCGGTATAGCGCTGATTCAGACCCGTAAACGTCGCGCGTTCCTCATCCGTCAGCGCATCCAACCCTGCCGAGGCTTGCTCGGACGTGCTCTCCTGTGTCAGCCGCTTGGCTTGCGCCAGTTTGCCGGCAAGATCCGGGTGAGCGGTCAGGACGCCCAATCGTTCCTCTTCCGAAGCAGAGCGGAACATGCGCGCCAACGCACTATGCAACCCGCCCGCCGTGTCATGCGCCGGACCCAACTCCAGATCATAGGCGCGTTCTGCAATCCATGCCGAATGCTCGAATATGCCACTATAGGTTTCGACAAACGTCGCGCGTTCCATCTGCGAAGGTTTGGGATGTTCTGCAGGGGGATGTGCTTGCGCCCAGTGCTCGGCAATTTGCAGGCGTGTGGCGAACCAGACATCCGAGAAACTGCGCGCATAGTCCAGAAAGCGTTTCAACGCCATCACCCGTCCGGGGCGACCGATCAGGCGGCAATGCAAACCGATCGAGAGCATCTTAGGCGCCCCAGCCTCGCCTTCCTCATAAAGCGCGTCAAAGCTGTCTTTCAGATAGGAATAAAACTGATCGCCGGCGTTGAACCCCTGCGGGGTGGCAAAACGCATGTCATTGCAATCCAGCGTATAGGGTACGATCAACTGATCCCGTCCGCCGGTTTGCATCCAATAGGGTAGATCGTCGGCATAGGTATCGGCGACATAGGCGAACCCGCCCTCTTCGGCCACCAGTCGGACCGTATTGTCGGAACAGCGCCCGGTGTACCAGCCACGCGGGCGCTCGCCGACCACTTCGGTGTGCAGGCGGATGGCCTCGGCGATCTGCGCCCGCTCGTCGTCTTCGGGCATATCCTTGTGTTCGACCCATTTCAGCCCGTGGCTGGCAATCTCCCACCCGGCGGATTTCATCGCGGCGACCTGATCCGGTGAACGCGCCAGCGCGGTCGCCACCCCGTAAACGGTGATTGGCAGGTTCTGCATCAAACGATGCAAGCGCCAGAACCCGGCGCGCGAGCCGTATTCATAGATCGATTCCATGTTCCAATGCCGCTGCCCCGGCCATTGCGCAGCGCCGACAATCTCGGACAGAAAGGCCTCGGACGCTGCATCGCCGTGTAAAACGCAGTTCTCGCCGCCTTCTTCGTAGTTCAGCACGATCTGCACCGCCAGCTTCGCCCCGCCCGGCCATTTGGCATCTGGTGGGGTGGCTCCGTATCCGATCATGTCACGAGGGTAACGAGGCGGCTGCATGTTTTCTTCCAGTGCTGGTTTGTGTCTCTTTCAGCCATAACCCAGAAAGTCGCGCAGGATTATCAAATCAATCCGAACGCTGTTTCCGGTTCTTTCGGCATTTCCACTGTTTTGAACTTTGCGTCAGACTGTGCCAAACCAAAAGGCAAATCGAAGGAGAAGGCGAGTGGCTGGTTATCTAACAACCCACGTTCTGGACACGGCGCGCGGCTGCCCGGCCGAGGGGCTGCGCATATCGCTCTACCGTATTTCCGGTGAGGAGCGCCATAAACTCGCCGAGACCGAGACCAACGCGGACGGGCGCACCAACAGCCCGATCCTGCCGCAAGATGCGTTCGAAACCGGCACTTACGAACTGGTTTTCTTCGCCGGGGACTACCTGCGTGCCAGCGGTCAGGATGGCGATGATCCCCTGTTTCTGGATCAGGTGCCGATCCGTTTCGGCATGTCCGATCCGCAAGCGCATTATCACGTGCCACTTTTGCTGTCGCCCTACGGCTATTCCACCTATCGCGGCAGTTAGACCGGAATGCTCCCGCCCGTCGGAGGCCCTTGCAAGGGCCACCTCCCGTTGGGCCGGGCGCCGTGCCCTGCGGGCCCGGCGCGGTCTGACATGAACTCTCCGGCGGTGCATTGACCAATGGCGCAACCGCGCCGCGGCTTTACCGCGGCGCCCGGCCCAACGCCGTGCGGTGCCCGTACGGCACAAACGGGGGCGGGAGCCTTTCTAGGTTGAGATATCCGCGCCTCGGACCATTTTTCCGATCCGTTGGATCATGAAATCCATGAACAGGCGCGCCTTGGGGTCTTGATGACGCCGATGCGTGTAAAGACAGGCCATCTGGACAGACACAGGTGGTGTGTCTGTTGCAACCGGAACCAGACGGCCCGCCTTCAGATGATCCGCCACCTCGAACACCGGCTTCATCGCGATGCCCTGTCCGGACAATGCCCAATCGGTCAGAACGTCTCCGTCATCGCATTCAAAGCGACCGGAGACTGCGAATCTTTTTGGACCGTCGGGCGTTTCCAGCATCCATTGAAACTCGGTCGCGCCCGGAAATCGCAGATTCAGGCACTCGTGTTTGTCTGCAATCAAGTCCGCGCCAGCCGCGGGCATACCCCTGCGCGAGATGTAGTCGGGCGCAGCGCAGAGCACCCGGTCGCAATCGGCGATCTTGCGGATGCGCAGGGTGCTGTCTTCGGGCTGCCCAATGAAGAACGCCAGATCCAGCCCCTCGGTGGTCAGATCGACGGATCGGTCCGTCAATCGCAACCGCACATCGATCTCGGGGTATTCCGACAGAAAATCAGGCACGTAGGGGGCCAACAATCGTCGCCCTACTCCTAAAGGAGCGGCGACGAACAGCGATCCGCGCGGTGCCTCGGTCAGATGCGTGACCTGTGCCTCGGCCTCATCCACCGCATCCAGCACAGCGACCGCACCGGGATAAAACGCCTTGCCCTGTTCGGTCGGGGACAGGTTGCGTGTGGTGCGCTGGAACAAACGCACACCCAAATGATCCTCAAGCTGCGAAATCCGCGCCGAGGTCACCGCCGGAGAAATTCGCAAATCGCGCCCGGCAGCAGACATGCTGCCCAGATCGTAAACCCTGACGAAGGTGCGGATATTGTCGAGATAGGACATCTTATCGTTTTTTTTGATACAGTTTGACAATATACGGGAATACCGAAGAAAAGCCCGTTTGCCTAGTGTGGCGGCAATCTATCGGAGAGAGCTTCATGTACGACTTCGCCGTGTTCTGGGACTGGATGGCCTTTGCCGTGCGCTGGCTGCACGTAATCACCGCCATCGCCTGGATCGGATCCTCGTTTTATTTCATCGCGCTGGACCTTGGCCTGAACCGTAATATCCCCGGTCCGGCGGATGGCGAGGAATGGCAGGTGCATGGCGGCGGCTTCTATCACATCCAGAAATATCTGGTGGCACCCGAACGGATGCCCGAGCATCTGACCTGGTTCAAATGGGAAAGCTATGCCACCTGGCTCAGCGGTGCCGCGCTGTTGATGATCGTCTATTGGGTAGGCGGAGAGCTGTATCTGATCGATGCGCAAAAAGCCGATCTGGCATTATGGCAGGGGATATTGATCTCTGCTGCCTCGCTGACTGTTGGCTGGCTGATCTATGATTTTCTGTGCAAATCTGGCCTCGGCGAACGCCCCACATTGCTGATGGTATTGCTGTTCGTGCTGCTGGTGGTCATGGGCTGGGGGTACAATCAGATCTTCACGGGCCGCGCGATGATGCTGCATCTGGGCGCGTTCACGGCCACGATCATGACCGCGAACGTATTCTTCATCATCATGCCGAACCAGCGTATTGTGGTGGACGACCTTAAGAACGGGCGCACACCCGATCCGAAATACGGCAAGATCGCCAAGCTGCGGTCGACCCACAATAACTATCTGACACTGCCGGTCGTGTTCCTGATGCTGTCGAACCACTATCCGCTGGCTTTCGCGACCGAATACAATTGGATCATCGCCGCGCTGGTCTTCCTGATGGGCGTCACCATCCGGCATTACTTCAACACTCGGCACGCCCGCGCGGGCAACCCGACATGGACTTGGGCCGTCACCGCGCTGCTGTTCCTTGCCATCATGTGGCTGTCGACCGCTGCGATGAACCAACCGCTGGAAGAGGCTGAGGCCGCAGAGCTGACCCCTTACGAGCAGAAATTCGCGGCCGCGGACGGGTTCGAGGATGCTCATGACATCGTGCTGGGCCGCTGTTCCATGTGCCACGCGCGCGAGCCGGTTTGGGAGGGTATCCTTTGGGCCCCCAAAGGTGTGTTGCTGGAGACCGAAGCCGACATCGCCCGCAACGCGCAGCAGATTTATCTGCAATCGGGCGTGACCCATGCGATGCCCCCGGCAAACGTGACCTTTATGGAACCGGAAGACCGCGCTGCGATCATCCGCTGGTTCCGCAACGCTAATCTGTAACCCACTATTCCCGCAGATCCGGCGTTTAGTCCTTCCCCTCAGCGCCTTCAGATGCTCTAACAGGTAATTAACAAGCCGCAGTAACGTATTTTGCGGCCATAGCGATTTCGACTTGGGGCAGTTGGAGCCAAAGAATGACAGGGAGCGGACCGCGCGGCGTTCTGAGAAGCTGGCTTTTTGGCACACTTGCGGCCCTGACCCCCACTCTTGCCGTTGCGCTTGAAACCACCCTGACCGCACCGGGGGCCTCAAAAGACATCGTTGACCGGCTGGAAGAGACCTCCTCGGTCTTCAACGCGGATACGCGAGGTCTGGATACCTCGCTCGAAATCCTCTCGGCGGCTTTATCGGATTACCGCACCATCGTGCAGATCATGTATGATGAAGGGTATTTCAGCCCCGTGGTCAGCATCAAGCTGGACGGGCAGGAAGCGGCCAATATCAACTCGCTGAACGTTCCCGCACAATTTGGCCGCGCGGTGGTGTCGGTGCAGACCGGGCCGAAGTTCAGGTTTGGCACCGCGGTCGTGCAGCCCGTGGCTCCTGACACCGTGCTGCCCGAAGAGTTTGCAACCGGCAAACTGGCCACCACCGGCGCAATTCAGCAGGCGACGTCAGCGGGCGTGCAAGGCTGGCGCGATGCGGGCCATGCCAAGGCCGAAGTTGCGGATCAGAAGGTGATTGCCCGGCACGCGCAGGCCCGGCTGGATGCAACGATTGATCTGGCACCCGGGCCGCGGTTGACCTTCGGCAAGATGATCATCCAGGGCGACACCAATGTCCGGCACAGGTCGATCGAAAAGATCGCCGGCTTCCCGTCGGGTGAGGTTTATTCGCCCCAGCAGGTGCAGAAGGTGGGAACCCGTTTGCGGCGGACGGGCACGTTCAGCGTGGTCTCGCTGAAGGAACATGATACGCCAAACCCTGATGGCACCCTGGACTTTGACGCCACGTTCGAGGACCTGCCGCCGCGTCGCCTGACCTTCGGGGCCGAGATCGCCTCGCGCGATGGGGTCGATGTGACCGCGACCTGGACCCACCGCAACGTCTTTCGCCGGGCCGAGCGTTTGCGGTTCGAGGCCGCAATCCGCAATATCGGCGGGGCCGAGGATATCGACGGACGAATTGGCCTGCGCCTGGATCAGCCCGACCGTCTGGGACCTGATGACAACACCTTCTGGAGCGCTTTGCTCGAACGGCGCAATACCGAGAACTACAATGTCTCGGTCGCCTCTGTGGCCTATGGTGCGCGGCGCACATTCTCGGACCGGCTCTATGCCGAGGCTTCGGCCGGTTTTCAATGGTCGGATGCGGATGACGCCTATGGCGATGGCCGCAAGTTCCGGTATTTCATCCTCCCCTTCCGGTCGGAATGGGATGAGCGCGACAGCAAAGTCAGCGCCACACGCGGCTATTATCTGGATTCGCAGGTGATGCCGTTCGCCGGTTTCTCCGAGACCGAATCCGGACTGCGCCTGTTCTTCGACGGGCGCGCCTATAATGATCTTGGAACAAACGGGCGTCTGGTTCTGGCCGGGCGCGTGCAGTTGGGTTCGGTTCTTGGACCGTCAGCGGACAGCGTGACCCCGGATTTCCTGTTCTTCTCGGGCGGTGCAGGCACGGTGCGCGGGCAGCCGTTTGAAAGCCTTGGCATTCCCATCGGAAACGAGGTTGCGGGTGGCAAATCTTTCCTCGGGCTGTCGGCCGAAGTTCGCGGGAGGGTCACGGACGCGATCTCACTGGTCGGGTTTTATGACTATGGCGTTGTCGACACCTCATCCTTCGTTGGTAACGGGTCGCAAGAGCACTCTGGCGCCGGGATCGGCGTCCGCTATGATCTGGGTGGCTTTGGCCCCCTGCGTCTTGACCTTGCGGTGCCGGTTCAGGGCGATACCGGTGCAGGTTTGCAGTTCTATCTTGGGATCGGACAGGCCTTTTGATGCGTCGTGTGACATATCCTCTGCTGCTGAGCTCGGTGGCAATCACCGCGCCTTTTCCTGTGGCCGCTCAGGACGAGGGCGGCAGCATGATCGAGCGTTTCCTGCAGGATACCCTGTCGGGCGACGATCAGAATGTCCGTGTGATCGGGCTGGAAGGCGCGCTGAGTTCTCGCGCCACGATTCAGGAGATAACTGTCGCCGATGACGAAGGCGTTTGGCTGACCATCAAAGGTGCCGAGCTCGATTGGAACAGGCTGGCATTGCTGCGCGGCCGATTCTCGGTCAACGCGCTGACGGCGCAGGAAATCGAGGTCGCGCGGGCGCCCGGAACCACAACCAAAGACGCGCCGCCACCCTCTGCCGAAACACAACCGTTCCAGCTGCCCGAATTGCCAGTTGCAATCGAGATCGGAGAGCTGCGTGTTGATGACCTGTCGCTGGGCGAACCGCTGATCGGCGTCGCCGCTGATTTGCAAGTGAACGGCAACCTCTCGCTGGCCGATGGCACGCTGGATACGACGCTGGATATCGACCGGCTTGACCGCGCGGGTGACACCATCGACCTGACGGCGGGGTTCGACAACTCAAGCCGCCAGATCGATCTGGACCTGACCGTTGCCGAGGCCTCGGGCGGGTTGATCGCAACCGCCTTGGGCGTACCTGATACACCACCCATTGAACTGACTGCCAAAGGGACAGGTCCCGTCAGTGACTTCACTGCGGATATCGGCCTCAGCAGTGATCAGCAGGTGCGTGTTACCGGGCAAGTTCGGCTACGCAGCGCAGAAGAAGGCGGTACGGCGGCAGATGGCATCGCTTTTACCGCCGATCTGGGTGGCGATCTGACTCCGTTTCTGGCCGACGAGATGGACACGTTCTTTGGCACCGACACCAAGCTGTTCGTGGACGGGCGCACCCATCCGGACGGCGCGCTGGATATTCCGAATATCGAAATCACCTCCGAGGCTTTGGCGCTGGAAAGCCAGTTGAACCTTGGTCCGGGCGGCACGCTGAAACTGGCCGCGCTGCAAGGCCGGATCACGCCCCCCGAAGGCGACAGTGTCGTATTGCCGATCAGCGGCGGAGATACGTCGATCGGGGCCGCGCAAATCTCGGCCTTGTTCAACGCAGAGAATGGCAATCTTTGGGACCTGAGCCTGACAGCGGACGCCGTATCGACGCCCAATCTGAAACTGAAAGATGCCTGGATCACTGGCCAGGGCACGCTGGATCAGACCGATGGGCTGGCGGTTCAGGGCGATCTGCAGGCCGTTCTGGACGGGATCGACCTGACCGACCCGGCGCTGAACAATGCCGTGGGCGATCAGATCACGCTGGACGGTCAGTTTGATTATGGCAGCGATCAGTCGCTGCAGCTTTCGGGGTTCGAACTGGTCGGCAGCGACTATACCCTCGGCGCGGATGCGGTGATCAGCGGACTGGCGACCGGGTTGCAGGTAGACGGCGAGGCAACTTTGCAGGCCAGCGATTTGTCACGCTTTTCCGATCTGGCGCAACTGCAGCTGGGCGGCGAGGCTTCGATCCGGGTGCAGGGCAATGGTTCACCTCTTGAGCGCAGCTTTGACGGCAAGGTGGTTGTCAGTGGGCGCGACCTGTCGACCGGGCGTGACGATATCGATCCGGTGATCAAGGGCGAAACCGAGATCACGCTGGATGCCAAACGCGGGTCTGAAGGCGTTACCATCCGTGACTTCTCGATCACCAGCGAGGCCGTGACCGCGCAGGCCGGCGGAACGATCACCACTCCGGATGGCAATATATCCATCGACGGTCAGGCCAGCCTGAACGCCACCGATCTTTCGGTCTTCTCAGGCCTCGCCAAGCGCGAGCTGGCCGGTGCGGTTCAGGCACGGCTGGATGGCAAAGGCACTGTACAGACGCTGGAATTCGATGGTCAGGCCAGTGTGATCGGCACCAACATCCAGACGGGGATGAGCGATATCGATCCGCTGCTGACCGGTCGCACCACGATCAGCTTTGATGGCGCACGTACGGGCGAACAGATCGTCATCCGCGACGCCAGGGTGAACGGCAAGGCCATGACTGCGCAGGTTGCTGCTACGATTGACGACCCGACGGGAACCCTCGCCGTAGACGGGTCAGCCAAGGTGAAGGTGCCTGATCTGTCGCTGTTTTCAGGTCTCGTTGGTCGAGAATTGGCGGGTTCAGTCAATGCCGACGTCACCGGAAAGGGTGCGGAAGGCTCCAGAACCTTTGATGTGAAGGGCACTGTCACAGCCGACGATATCGCCACCGGAATAGATCTGGTTGACGGCCTTGTTCAGGGACGCACCACGCTGAACGTGGATGCGGTGAATGACGATCAGGGGCTGAACATCCGCACCTTCCACCTGAACGGAACGGCGCTGACCGCCAAGGCTTCGGGTCAGTTGGATCGCGATGCTGGCGGACTGAGTTTTGCTGCGGCGCTGGACGATATGAACCGGCTCTCGCCTACTCTATCCGGCCCGCTGCGCCTTGAGGGGAATGTGGCCCCGACCACCTCGGGGCTGGAAGGAACAGCGCGGCTGCTGGGTCCCGAAAGCTCTTACGCCAGCCTGTCGGGTACCGTTGATACCAATGGCGCGGCCGATCTGGATTTCGACGCCCGCCTTAACCGGATCGAACGTTTCGCCCCCGATTTCCCCGGCACCGTCTCCGCCACGGGCACGGCACAGCGTGATGCGGGTAAATGGACGATCAATGCCAAGGCCGAGGGTCCGGCGCAAATCAACAGCACCGTCGCAGGCACGTTTGATGAGACCAGCGGCACCGCCGATCTGAAAATGAACGGCGGCGTCAATATCGGCATCGCCAATGCCTTTATCTCGCCCAACAGCATGCAGGGCACGGCCCGGTTCGACCTGGCCCTGAAAGGCGCGCCAACGCTCGGCGCGCTCAGCGGGACGATCACAACCTCGGGCACGTCGATGGCGCTGCCGGACGTGGGTCAGACAATCACCGGTATCGGCGGCTCGGTCACGCTTGCGCAAAGTCGTGCGACAATTGACCTGCAGGGCGGCGTGCGTGCAGGGGGGGGCTTTACGGTCAAAGGCCCTGTCGACCTGACGCCACCGTTCAATGCGCAGATCACCACCGCACTCAACAATCTGGTTCTCACTGACAGACTGCTTTACGAGACCATTTTGAACGGCCAGATCGCGATGAAAGGCGCTCTGGCGGGCAACAGCTCAATTGCAGGGCAGATCAATTTCGGTGAAACCAATATCAACCTTGCCGCTGCCTCGGGCGCGGTCGGAGCGGCGCCGATCCCGGCGATCGAGCATGTGAACGAAAGCTCTGCCGGCTTCCTCACCCGCGAGCGGGCCAATCTGGTGAAAAGCGATGAAGGCGCAAAAAGCAATTCTCGGATCGCGCTGGATATAGGTCTGCTGGCCCCCAAGGCGGTCTTTGTGCGGGGCCGTGGTGTCAATGCGGAACTGGGCGGTCGCATCCAGATCGGCGGCACCACAACCGCGCTGGTCCCCTCGGGCCAGATCGAACTGATCCGCGGCAATTTCGATATTCTGGGCCGCCGTCTGGCGCTGACCAAAGGAATAGTCACGCTGCAGGGCGACCTGACGCCCTATATCGAGTTCGAATCCTCGACCAGCACCTCGGACGGCACAGCGACCATCGAGATCGCAGGTCCGCTGGATTCACCTGAGATCGATGTGTTTTCGGACCCGGAACGCCCCACCGAAGAGGCGCTGGCGATGCTGCTGTTCGGAAACCGGTTCTCTGAACTTTCGCCGTTCGTGATCGCGCAGATGGCGGCGTCTCTGGCGCAACTCAGCGGCGCAGGCGGAGATGCCACGAAAGGCGTTCGCGAGGCCACCGGCGTGGATACGATCGATATCGGCGCCAGCGAAGGCGGTGCCGGTCGCCTTGGCGCGGGTGCCTATCTCAGCGACAACCTCTATACCGACTTCACCGTCAACACCGAGGGCGACACCGAGGTCAATCTGAACCTGGATGTCACCGACAGTTTCACCGTCAGGGGCACGGTTGACGGGCGGGGCGAGACCGGTCTGGGCGTGTTTTTCGAGCGCGACTACTGATTTCATCAACGATCATTTGTGCGGCACGGTTGGGTCAATTGCCTGTTGACCCCAAAAATACATTATATAAAACAATATGTTGCACCTGAAATTCGTGAAATAGAATGGACAACCATTCGTGACTCACGAATTGCACGCACCGTTCATGGTGTATTTTCGACGGTTCGTTCCATCGCTGTTGCTGGTCCGGATTGTGTGGGGCAGAACAAGGTCAGTGCCGCGGTTGTTTGCGGTGAGTTAAAGAGTGACTGAGTTAAGAGTGCAACCTTGTGTCGAGTGGGTGATGTTCCAAACGGGGGAAACTGAAGGCCTGACGATACGTCTTTTTTAAGTACGAAGACATTTGCTTGGTTACCCCTCTGCGATCCGAGTTTTCCGTGCTTGGCTTCGCGGAGGGGTAAATACTTTGGCGACAATCGCGCGGTCTGGGTCGCCGGTTGTCTATGCGAAAGCGAGAAGTTTGTTGACCGTGAGCAGACCTAGGCGGCAGCCGCCAGATCCGTCAACCAGGCGCGCACTTCGTATTGTCGGCTGCGGGCAACGGCGATTTTGGTGCCGCATTCAAGGACCACATAGCCGGGCGCGTTCAGGCTGCTGGCAACGTCCACGCCATTGCCGGACACCCAGAAAGACCGGTGCACCTGAAGGCCACTGCCTTCGGGCAGTTGCGACAGGATGCCCTTGAAGGTCGAGCGGACCAGAACCTCCTTCTCGCCCACACGGAGCGTGACATAATGCTGGCTGGCTTGAATGTACAAGATGTCCTTCACCAGAAACGTCTGCCCATTGGCTGTAACGAGGCCAGAGGCGGCGGGTATCTCCTCAGCCTCATCCTGAACGACGGGCTTGTCTCTGGAACGGGCCAGAAAGGGCGGCAGAACCCAGGCGAAGACAATCACCTCCACCCCGACAATCAGCAGGTATTGCGGCAGAAAAAAGGGCATGTAGAGGAAATGCAACGAGGTGAAGACGTTGAAGAATGCCGTCGCCGCAGTGTCAGCAAAAGCCGTGGCCGCATAAGCGATGGGCAAACAGGTGATCGGTGCGAAAAACCGTTTGATCCCGAAAGAACGGCACATGGAGGCCTGGCACAGCACCATCAACGACGCCGCACCGAGGTAGCCGATGATGCAGAACAGCCAGTAGACGGCGCGCCCCAGCCCATCTGACGGCATGGCAAACAAGGACGGCGTCGCGCCAGTAAGCATCAGCATCAACGGCGCCAGAAACAGGAAGAAGTTTCTGGACAGGAAAAAGCTCATCAATTCCAGCGGAGTCACGGCAACCGAGACCTGCGGTAATACGAACAGCGTATATTCCGTGCGCATCAAGTGCTGATACGTGTCTTTGAGTGCCATACAACCCCTTTGTCTTCCACTGCTCTCAGGAGGCCCCGCAGGGCCACCGCCTGATCATCCTATCGTGCCAATGGCCGCCTGCCCCGCGCGTGGCGGTTCAGCCACTGGTGCAGATCAGCGATTCACCTGTTCGGGAATCCACAATATACGGTTGATTACATGCCGTCTGCACCAGTTATGCTGCTACATTATGCAACATAATGTGGTTTATTTTTTGCAAGAACCAGTGGGATGCCAAAGATGTCAGGATGACGTCACGGAAATACAAAAGAGCGACCCCGGTAAGGATCGCTCTTTCAACTCGTGAGTGGCCTTATTCCGCCGCGACAGCGTCCTGAATTTTTTCGACGCGGATCGCCGAGAATTTGAACTCGGGGATCTTGCCATAGGGGTCGATGGCCGAGTTGGTCAGGATGTTGGCCGCGGCCTCAACATAGGCAAATGGAATGAACACCATATCCTCGGCAATCGCACGGTCGGCGCGAACCATGATCTCAATCGAGCCACGACGCGTGGTGAGACGGATCATCTCACCCGGCTCAATGCCCATCAACTTCAAGGTGCGCGGGTTCATCGAGCAGTTCGCCTCGGGTTCAACCGCATCCAGAACGTTGGACCGGCGGGTCATCGACCCGGTATGCCAATGCTCCAGCTGACGGCCCGTTGTGGCGATCATCGGGTATTCGTCATCCGGGGCCTCATCCGGCGGGATGACACTGGCCGGGGTGAACCGGGCCTTGCCGTCCGCACGCGGGAAACCATCGCCGAACACGATCGCCTGACCCGGGTCTGTCTCGGACAGCGACGGATAGGTGATGGTCTCGGTCTCCAGACGCTCCCACGTGATGTTGTTGAGCGAGTTCATCGTCAACTTCATCTCGGCAAAGACCTGAGACACATCCGTGTAATCCCAGTTCAGCCCTATCCGCTGCGCCAGTTCGACTGTGATCGTCCAATCCTCGCGCGCCTCACCCGGAGGGGTCACGGCGGGACGCACCCGCTGCACCTGACGGTTGGTGTTCGACACGGTGCCGTTCTTTTCATATAGCGCCGAGGCAGGCAGGATGATGTCGGCATAGTTCGCCGTCTCGGTCAGGAAAATATCCTGCACGATCATCAGGTCCAGCTTGGCTAGTGCGTCGCGGGCGTGGTTCACATCGGGGTCAGACATGGCCGGGTTTTCACCCATGATATACATGCCCTTGATGTTGCCCTGATACGCTTGGTCGATGATCTCGGTCACAGTCAGGCCCTTCTCGTTCGAGAAGTCCTGTTCGTCGTTCCAGACGCTGTTGAACTTGGCGCGAATGCCATCGTCCATGACGGACTGGTAGTCCGGCAGGAACATCGGGATCAGGCCCGCGTCCGACGCACCCTGCACGTTGTTCTGCCCCCGCAGCGGGTGCAGACCCGCGCCGGGTTTGCCGACATTGCCGGTCATCAGCGCCAGCGAGATCAGGCAGCGCGAATTATCGGTGCCGTGGATATGCTGGCTGACGCCCATCCCCCAGAAGATCAGACCGGCCTTGGCCTGCGCAAATGTGCGTGCGACGCGGCGCAGCTGATCCGGTTCGATGCCACAGATCGGCGACATCGCCTCGGGCGTGAACTGGCGCAGATGCTCTTTCTCGGCCTCCCAGTTCTCGGTCCAGCGGTGAATGTACTGACTGTCATACAGCTCTTCCTCGACGATCACGTTCATGATCGCGTTCAGCATCGAGACATCGGCACCCGGGCGGAATTGCAGCATTTCATCCGCGAACTTGCGCATGCCGACGCCGCGTGGATCCATCACGATCAGCTTGCCGCCACGTTTGGTGAACTGCTTGAAGTATGTTGCCGCAACCGGATGGTTCTCGATCGGGTTCGAGCCGATGATGATCGCAACATCGGCGTTTTCGATCTCGTTGAAGGTCGCGGTCACCGCGCCGGAGCCAACGTTTTCGATCAGAGCCGCAACAGATGACGCGTGGCACAAACGGGTGCAATGGTCGACGTTGTTGTGGCGGAAGCCCTGTCGGATGAACTTCTGGAACAGGTACGCTTCTTCGTTGGTGCATTTGGCCGAGCCAAAGCCGGCAACCGAACGCGGGTCTTCGTCGCGCAGGGTCTTCAGCTTGGCGGCGGCCAGATCCATCGCCTCTTCCCAGGTCGCTTCGCGGAAATGGGTATCCAGATTGCCCGGATCGACGTTCAGCCCCTTTTCAGGCGCGTCCTCACGCCGGATCAGCGGCTTGGTCAAGCGGTGCGGGTGGTGAATGTAGTCGAACCCGAACCGGCCTTTGACGCACAGGCGGCCTTCGTTGGCTGGGCCGTTGATGCCCTCGATATATTTGACCTTGCCGTCCTTGACCTTCAGCGAGACCTTGCAGCCCACACCGCAGAACGGGCAGACGCTTTCGGTTTCGCTGTCATAGTCCTTGCTGTCGCCCTTTTGCTGGTCATCAAGCACCGTGGCAGGCATCAGGGCGCCGGTCGGGCAAGCCTGCACGCATTCACCACAGGCCACGCAGGTCGATGCACCCATCGGATCGTTCTGGTCGAACACCACCTGCGCAGTATGCCCGCGACCAGCCATGCCGATTACGTCATTCACCTGCACTTCGCGGCAGGCGCGGACGCAGAGGTTGCAGTTGATGCAGGCGTCCAGATTGACACGCATCGCAACGTGGCTGTCATCCAGCAGCGGGATTTTCTCGGCCTCTTTCGCCGGGAACCGGCTGTCACTGACATCGTTCAGCTTGGCCATGTCCCAGAAGTGGCTGGAGGTGTCGTGTGCTTCCTCGGGCTGATCCGCGACCAGCAGCTCCATCACCATGGCGCGCGATTTCTCGGCCCTGTCGCTGTCGGTCTTGACGACCATCCCGTCCGCCGCAGGGCGGATACACGAAGCGACCAGCGTGCGCTCGCCTTCCACCTCGACCATACAGGCGCGGCAGTTGCCGTCAGGGCGATAACCCGGCTGCGGCTTGTGGCACAGGTGCGGAATGGTGAACCCCTGCCCCTTGGCGGCTTCCCAGATGGTCCAGCCTTCGGGCACGGTGACGTCTTCGCCGTTCAGGTTGAAGGTGACGGTCTTGTTTGGGCTTGCATCAAGCATGGCTCTGTCTCCCTCAGATTTCGTCAGCGAAATGTTTCATGACCAGACGGATCGGGTTCGGGGCCGCCTGCCCCAGACCGCAGATGGACGCATCGCCCATGACCTGGCACAAATCCTCCAGCAGGTCCTGATCCCATTTGTCGGCCTGCATCAGCTTCACCGCCTTTTCGCAGCCTGCACGGCAGGGCGTACACTGGCCGCAGCTTTCGTCTTCGAAAAACCGCAGCATGTTCAGCGCGGCATCACGGGCGGTGTCCTGATCGGACAGAACCACCACAGCAGCGGAGCCGATGAAGGTGCCATGCGGTTGCAAAGTGTCAAAGTCCAGCGGGATATCGTCCATCGACGCGGGCAACAGACCCGACGAAGGACCACCGGGTTGATACGCCTTGAAGCTCTGGCCCTCGGCCATGCCACCGGCGGCCTCAATCACATCCAGAATGGTTGAACCCGCAGGCAGCAGGTAGACACCCGGCTTTGCAACCCGGCCCGAGACCGAATAGCTGCGCAGACCCTTGCGACCATTCTTTTCAGTGCTGTTGAGGCACTCGGGCCCTTCGCGACAAACTTTGGTGACCCAATAAAGCGTCTCGACATTGTGCACCAAGGTCGGGCGGTTAAAGACCCCAACCTGCGCCACGAACGGAGGACGGTGACGCGGCAGGCCCTTTTTGCCCTCGATCGACTCAATCATCGCGGATTCTTCGCCGCAGATATAGGCACCGGCACCCCGGCGCAGGTCGATGTAGCCTTCTTCGACGATCCCTGCCTGCTCCAACGCTGCAATCTCACGGCGCAGGATTTCCAGCACGGCCGGATATTCGTCGCGCATGTAGATAAAGCAGGTTTCCGCCTCGACCGCCCAGGCGGCGATCAGCATACCCTCAAGGAAGACATGCGGCGTGCGCTCCAGATAGTAACGGTCCTTGAACGTGCCGGGCTCGCCTTCATCCCCGTTCACGGCCAGATAGCGCGGACCTTCGTTCATACGAACAAAGCCCCATTTCTTGCCGGACGGGAAGCCAGCGCCGCCCAGACCGCGCAGGCCCGAGGACAAAATGTCTTCCTGCACCTGCTCCCAATCGCCGTTGTCTCGCAGCTCTTTCAGCTTGGCGTAACCACCGTTCGCCTCATAGGCGGCAAAGGCTTCGTAGTCAGGCAGATGCGCATGGGTGTCATCGGCGGCAATCGCGGCCTCTACCTTTTCAGGGGTGGCGTGGTCGATGTGATTGTGACCGATCTCAAGCACCGGAGCCGTATCGCAACGGCCCATGCAGGGCGCGCGCAGAACGCGGACCTGCGAGGCGTCCAGCCCGTCCTCAAGCGCTTTTTGCAACTGCTGGGCACCGGCCATCTCGCAGGACAGGGAATCACACACGCGGATCGTCAACGCCGGAGGAGGCGTCTCGCCCTCTTTCACCACATCGAAATGGGCGTAGAAGGTCGCGGTTTCGTAAATCTCAGCCTGCCCGATCCGCATCTCAACCGCCAGCGCGGCGATATGGTCGGCGCTGATATGGCCGTGTGCGTCCTGAATCAAATGCAGGAATTCGATCAGCAGATCGCGGCGGCGTGGAAGGTCGCCCAGCAGGCGATGAATCTCGGCCTGCGCCTCATCCGTGAACTGACGGCCCTTGGGCGTGTGCCGCCCCTTGCCTTTACCTGACTTCCAGACGCCCTTGGGTGCGCCCGATGGCTTGGTATCTAATGGTGCCATGATGCCCTCCGATTCAGGCTCCGTGTCTCATCAGAGTAACATATCGTCAAATCGCTTTTGGCAATCGCACGATAACGACACCTTATCACCGCAAAGACGTCACCACCGCCCGCAGCGCCTCAACCGTTGGCAATTCCGGGTCGCGCGTCAGGGTCGCCAGGCAAATCGGTTTACTGACAACAGGATCGACCAGCGGCAGCACCTTTGTCCCCTTCAACTCGCCCAGTGCCCGCACCAGAACGCGCGGCACGACTGTGGCTGCAAGACCCTCGCGCGCCATCACCATCGAGGCGGTAAAGCCGCTGGTTTCAGCAACGATATCGGGATGCAGCCCCTGTTCGGCAAACACCCGATCCAGAATGCGCCGGTTCTGCATCTGCGGCTCAAGCAGGCTGAGCGGGAACTCGGCCACCTGCGCCCATGGGATCGGTCCGGACTGCTCGGTCATGTGCGACGGCACCAGCAGTACATAGGTTTCCTCGTACAGCGGCTGCACCTGCCGGAAATCGGTGCCGATGCTGTCACCATAGGTCACGCCGGCGTCCAGACTGCCCTCATCCAACCGATGCTGGATGGCGGTGGCCGACATGGTCTCGATCCGCGTGACAATGCGCGGATGCGCCTGCCGTAATCGTTTGGTCAGCCGTCCGGTGAAAGCGATGGCGGTTGGAATGACGCCGAGGATCAGCGTCCCAGTGATCTCACCCTTGGCCGCCAGCACTTGCTGCTCCAGCGCCTTGGTATCGTCGAGAATACGCCGCGCCCGCTGGACGATCATCTCGCCCTCTTCGGTCAGGCCCTGAAACCGATTGGCGCGCCGGACAATAGAGACACCCAATCGATCCTCGAGATTACGGATGCGCATTGAGAACGCAGGCTGGGAAATGCCGCACTCCTCAGCCGCTTTGGCGAAATGACGATGCCGCGCCAATGCGCTCAGCAGTTGCAGGTCGCGGATTTCGATCATTTAACCCTTTCCTGGACGGCATGTTGAACCCCACACATATGCGGTTTCCTCAATAGAGAACAGAATTTACGGCGCTCGCACAGGAACTATTAATCGGGCTCGCCCCTCTCAGCAAAGCTCTATAGCATCGCCCAAAGGCATTTGAATGAGGTCTTCATGTTTGAAACTTTACTCGTCATTTTCATCGGGCTCGTCGGCGGCATTGCCGTCGGTCTTCAAGCACAAATAGCCGGCTCAATGGGGGGCCGTATCGGTGGTGCCGCAGGCAGCCTCATCGTTCACTTGGGAGGAGCAATCGCTTCGCTAGCACTGTTGATATTTCGCGGCGGTGAAAACATTAGTGAATGGCGGCATCTGCCTTGGTATATGTTGGGAAGCGGCGTATTGGGCCTAATACTCTATCTGACCCTCAGTCAAACCATACCGAAGCTGGGCGCCACATCAGCGATAACTCTCGTCGTCGTCGGCCAGCTTGCAGTTGGCATGGTCATCGATCATTTTGGTCTATTTGAAGCCGACGTTCGGTCGATTGATTTTCAGCGAATTGGCGCAGTGGCCATGCTTATGGTTGGGGCCTATCTATTGCTTCGCTAATTCGCAATTTTGGCGACAACGATATGAGTGTTTGAAGGGCATCGGCGAAAGATCTGTCTAAGATTCCTTCCTCTTGGTGATACCACTCCAAAACCGCCCTTAAGTGTTGAACAAGAAATGCATCACATCGCCGTCCTTAACGATGTAGCCTTTACCTTCGGCTCGCATCTTGCCCGCTTCTTTCGCGCCCTGTTCCCCATTGGCGGCGATATAGTCATCATAGGCGATGGTCTCGGCGCGGATGAAGCCTTTCTCGAAATCGCCGTGGATCACGCCAGCCGCCTGTGGTGCGGCGGTGCCGGTGCGGATGGTCCAGGCGCGGGCCTCTTTCGGACCGACGGTGAAATAGGTTTCCAGTTTCAACAGGTCGTATCCGGCGCGGATCAGACGGTCGAGGCCGGGTTCTTCCAGACCCATCTCCTCAAGGAACATCTTCGCTTCTTCGTCTTCCAGCAGGCTGATCTCTTCCTCGATCTTGGCGCTGATGATGACGTGTGAATTGCCCTGCGCGGCGGCCATATCAGCCACGCGGGCCGAGTATTCATTGCCCTCGGCGGCTTCTTCCTCGGACACGTTGCAGACGTAAAGCACCGGCTTGGTGGTCAGCAGTTGCAGCATCTTCCATGCCTTGGCGTCTTCGTCGGACACTTCGACCAGACGAGCGGGTTTGCCGTTTTCCAGCATGGCCTGCGCTTCGGCCAGCAGGCGCTCCTGCTGCTGCGCCTCTTTGTCATTGCCTTTCAGCTTGCGCACCAGATTGGCGCGGCGCTTTTCGATGCTTTCCAGATCGGCAAGCATCAGTTCGGTCTCGATGGTTTCGGCATCGGCCACCGGATCGACGCGCCCATCCACATGGGTCACGTCGCCATCTTCGAAACAGCGCAGCACATGGGCAATCGCGTCGGTTTCGCGGATATTGGCCAGAAACTGGTTACCCAACCCTTCACCCTTGGAAGCGCCCTTCACCAGACCCGCAATATCGACAAAGGTCATCCGGGTCGGGATGACCTGTTTCGACGACGCAATCGCCGCCAGCTTGTCCAGCCGGTCGTCAGGAACGGCCACGTCTCCCACATTGGGCTCGATGGTGCAAAACGGGAAATTCGCCGCCTGCGCCGCGGCGGTCTTGGTCAGCGCATTGAACAGGGTCGACTTGCCAACATTCGGCAGACCCACGATTCCCATTTTAAAGCCCATTGCGGCCTCCTGCATAGCGGTTGCGCGCCGCTTCTAGGCAGGTCTGGGCCAATGCGCAAGTCACAGCACTGGTTTGTCGGGCCGAGTCCATTCTGCCACATCACAAAAACGGGAATGGATTGTGTTCTTGCGCGCATTGAAAACGGGCACCTACAATCATCAGTAATTAATACATGAATAAACGACGGACATAGTAGTAAAAATGAAACCCCTTCTTGTTTTGGCCTTTACGCTGGCCGCCACAGGTGCAGCACAGGCACAATCGGTTATTTTTGGCGCAGGTTACGCGGATTACTCGGCGGGTGGTGCCGATGATCAGGCGGTCTTCTCTCTGGAATACCAGCACCGCCCGTTTCACGAAGCGACCCGTTTCAGTGCAACCCTGGGGGCCGCGCTGACGGTCGACACCGATGGCGACACCCATCTGGGCGCCGGTCTGGTCGGGCTTTATACGCTTGGAGATCGCTGGTTTGTCGAAGGCAGCGTCATGCCGGGATATTTCAACGAGTCCAACACCGAGAACGATCTGGGCGGCAGCTTTCAGATCCGCAGTCTTCTTGGGCTTGGATACACGCTGGACAGCGGCAACAAGGTATCGGTGGCGATCACGCATATCTCGAACGCCAGCACACAGGACGACAATCCGGGCGTGAACTCGGTCTTTCTTCGATATCACTACGCGTTCTGATCAAGCGGGATTGATTTTCGGGTAAAGTTTCTGCACATCAGGTCGAGATTTCGTGTGCAAGGACATCTGATGACCCGTATCGACGCCAAATTCGCCGCTTTGAAAGCCCAAGGGAAGAAGGCCTTTGTCTCTTATATCATGGCGGGCGATCCCGACTATGAAACCTCACTTGAGGTGGTCAAGGGCCTGCCCGGCGCCGGAGTTGACGTGATCGAGCTAGGCCTGCCCTTCACCGATCCGATGGCAGATGGCCCGACCATTCAGGCGGCGGGTCAACGCGCGCTGGATGGTGGTATGACGCTGCAACGCACGCTGGATCTGGCGCGGGCGTTTCGTGAAACCGATGACACCACCCCGATCGTCCTGATGGGCTACTACAACCCGATTTACAGCCGTGGCGTCGATGCCTTTTTGGAAGACGCCAAAGCAGCGGGTATAGACGGGCTGATTGTGGTCGACCTGCCGCCCGAGGAAGATGAAGAACTGTGCCTGCCGGCGCAGGCCGCGGGTCTGAACTTCATTCGGTTGGCGACACCAACCACCGACGATAACCGCCTGCCGCGCGTTCTGCAGAACACGTCGGGCTTCGTCTACTACGTCTCGATCACCGGTATCACCGGCGCTGCCGAGGCCGAGGCGACCGATGTCGCGCCCGAGGTTTCGCGGATCAAGGCCGGGACCGATCTGCCGGTTATCGTGGGATTTGGCATCAACACGCCCGAAAAGTCGCGCGCGATTGCCAGCGTCGCCGATGGCGCGGTGGTCGGATCCGCCATTGTCAGCCAGATCGCAGCCGGGAAATCGGTGACTGAGGTACTGGAATTCGTCAAATCTCTGGCCGACGGCGCGCATTCGGTCTAATCATCTCTTTGAAATAAAAGAATGTTTCTCAGGCCCCAGCGGACATCATGTCTGCTGGGGCTTTTTTGTCTTTGACCGTGGCCAACAGCGCGGCAACCAACCGCATCCAAGCCATGTTGCACGGGGCAGCAAAAATTGGTAAAGAAACTTAACCAATCCTGCAAAGGCCAGATTTCATGCCCGTGATTACGAATATCGAAGATCTCAAACGTATCTACGAACGTCGCGTCCCCCGCATGTTCTATGACTATGCTGAAAGCGGCAGTTGGACCGAGCAGACCTTCCGCGAAAACAGCTCGGATTTCGAAGACATTCGGCTGCGGCAACGGGTAGCGGTGGATATGACCGGGCGCTCGACCGCTTCGCAGATGATCGGACAGGACGTCTCGATGCCCGTTGCGCTGGCTCCGGTGGGTCTGACGGGAATGCAGCACGCCGATGGTGAGATCAAGGCAGCCAAAGCCGCCGAAGCATTTGGCGTGCCCTTCACACTGTCCACCATGTCGATCAATTCGATTGAGGATGTCGCTGAAAACACCACCGCACCGTTCTGGTTCCAGCTTTATACAATGAAGGATCAGGACTATGTCGGTCGGCTCATCCAGCGGGCGAAAGATGCGAAATGCTCGGCTCTGGTGATCACGCTTGATCTGCAAATTCTGGGCCAGCGGCACAAGGACCTGAAGAACGGCCTGTCGGCCCCGCCAAAGCTGACCCCCAAGACAATCGCCAACCTCATGACCAAGTGGGCCTGGGGTATTGAAATGCTCGGCGCCAAGCGGCGGGAGTTCGGTAATATTGTAGGTCATGTCGACAGTATCACTGACACCAGATCACTGGGCACCTGGACGGCCGAGCAATTCGATCCAAGCCTGGACTGGGGCAAGGTCGAAAAGCTGATGGAGCAATGGGGCGGCAAAGTGATCCTCAAAGGTATCCTGGATGCCGAAGACGCAAAAATGGCAGCAAAACTGGGCGCCGATGCAATCGTGGTCTCGAATCACGGCGGGCGACAGTTGGACGGCGCGCTGAGCTCGATCCGGGTCCTGCCCGAGATCATGGACGCGGTTGGTGGTGACGTTGAGGTCCATCTGGACAGCGGCATTCGATCCGGACAAGACGTGTTGAAAGCGCTGGCGCTCGGGGCCAAGGGCACCTTCATTGGCCGCGCCTTTGTCTATGGTCTGGGCGCGATGGGCCAGAAAGGCGTGACCGCGGCGCTGGAAGTGATCCAGAAAGAGCTTGATACAACGATGGCACTCTGCGGAGAACGCAACGTGTCTGATCTGGGGCGTCACAATCTGCTGATCCCCGAGGATTTTGGCGGCCGCTGGCAGACCTGAACATCAGCCAGACGCCAGGTTGAGGGCGCTGCCCCCGCCGCCCTTCGGGCGACTTCCCCGAGATATTTTTAGCCAGATGAAGCAAGGGATCCGGCCTTCATCTGGCCACATATATCCCGGAGCGCGGGGCAGAGCCTCGCAAAAATCCAGTTCCCTCAAAAAGCCCTTTCCAAACTGGGTGAATCAAGCTAAGGACGCGGCTTCACGCGGGCATACAGCCTTGGAGGATGCCCGCCCTAACTTTGGAGAATTTATCATGGCTGGAGAGATTCCTGATCTCGTAGCTCTGGAACGGACGGGGACAGGCAAGGGCGCCGCTCGTCAGGCACGCCGCGACGGCATGGTTCCGGGCATTGTATTTGGTGGCGACAAAGAGCCGCTGCCGATCAACATCCCGTTCAACAAACTGTTCAAGATGCTGAAAGCGGGTCGCTTCAAGTCGACTCTGTTCAACCTGCAAGTCGAAGGCCACGAAGACGTCCGCGTCATCTGCCGTGACGTTCAGCGTGACGTCGTCAAAGACCTGCCGACCCACCTGGACCTGATGCGCCTGCGCCGCACCACGAAAATCAACCTGTTCATTCCTGTTGAGTTCGTGAACGAAGAAGCAGCCCCCGGCATCAAGAAAGGCGGCGTTCTGACCGTTGTCCGCCCCGAAGTCGAGCTGGTCTGCACCGCGGGTGACATTCCTGAGAAGATCACCGTTGATCTGACCGGTCTGAACATCAACGACGTGGTCACCATTTCGTCGGTTGATCTGCCCGCAGGCACCAAGCCGACCATCGATCGTGACTTCGTGATCGCGAACATCTCGGCACCGACCGGCCTGTCGTCCAGCGACGACGAGGAAGGCGAAGAAGTGGCTGCCGATGAAGTTGAAGTCGTTGGTCAGGACGACGCCGAAGAATAAGTCCGGGTTACATCCGGATGCTGAAACGGGGCTCTGTCAGAGCCCCGTTTTTTTGTGTGCAGGTTGGGCTGGAAACCCGGCGTCAATTCGTGTCATCACCGCATCAGGTAGGGCAGTTGAGGACAAAGCCATGAAACTGTTTGTCGGCCTGGGCAATCCGGGACAGAAATATGCCCGCAACCGGCACAATATCGGCTTTATGGCACTCGATCAGATTGCCATGGACCATGGATTTGGCCCCTGGAAGTCCAAGTTTCAGGCCGAACTGTCCGAAGGTCGCCTCGGATCCGAGAAAGTGCTGTTGCTGAAGCCGCAGACCTTCATGAACCGCTCAGGCCAGTCGGTGGGCGAAGCGATGCGCTTTTACAAGCTCGACTCAACGGATGTGACCGTATTTCATGATGAGCTTGACCTGGCCCCGGGCAAGGTTCGCGTAAAAGCCGGGGGTGGCCACGCAGGCCACAACGGGCTGCGCTCGATCCATGAACATATCAGCCCTGCCTATGACCGCGTTCGCCTGGGGATCGGGCATCCGGGCCGGAAAGAAATGGTCTCACCCTATGTGCTGAGCGATTTTGCCAAGGCTGACGCAGAATGGCTTGAGGACGTTCTGCGAGGTGTCTCGGACGGTGCAAGCCATCTGGCGGCAGACGAAGGCGGCAAATTCATGAACGCGGTGGCGCTGAGAACGGCTCCACCACGGTCGTCGAAGACCCCGGCCAAGGCAGACCCGACCCCAAAGCCTGAGGCCAAAACCGAGTCGGCCCCGGATGAACGTTCACCGATGCAGAAGCTTCTGGACAAGTTCAGATAAGGCGTGCCGCGACGTTGCGATTGCGTGACGCAAATGGCCAATGTCCAATGCGGAGATCAACAGGAGGCATCGTATGAGAACTGTGCTGAAATGGCTGCTGCGTATCGTCCTCGCCCTGATCCTGGCTGCGGTCGTTGTCGGGATCTGGAAACGTGAGGAAATTCAACGCCTGATGGCGGTCAACACGCTGTTTTCGGAAAACAGGATCGTCCACAACTTCTCAAACATGAACGAGGCCTTCCTGACCGTCGATTTGCCGCGTGGCAACGGCCCGACCTGGGACCTGCCCTACGGTCCCGGCTTTGACCTGCCCGAAGGCGCGGATCAGTGGATTGAGGACCGCGCCGTGACCTCTCTGCTGGTGATGCAGGATGGTGCGATCCGGTTCGAGGAGTACTACCTGGGTACCGGTCCCGAGGACCGCAGAATCGCGTGGTCGGTTGCAAAAAGCTATTTGTCGGCCCTGTTTGGTATCCTGATGGACGAGGGTGCGATCAACTCGCTGGATGATCCGGTTGTGCAATATGCGCCCGAACTGAAGGGCAGTGCCTATGAAACCGCGACGCTCCGCAACGTGTTGAACATGACCAGCGGCGTCACCTTCGACGAAGACTATCTGGATTACAATTCAGACATCAACCGGATGGGCCGCGTTGTGGCGCTGGGGGGTGAGTTGGATGACTTCGCCGCCTCATTGCAGGACAGCTTCGCGCCACCGGGCGAGACCTGGAAATATGTCTCGATTGATACCCATGTCATCGGCATGGTTGTCCGGGGCGCAACCGGGCGCAGTATGGCGGACCTGCTGAGTGAGAAAATCATCCAGCCTTTGGGGTTGGAACGGGATGGCTATTACATCACCGACGGGGCGGGCGTGGCGTTTGTGTTGGGCGGGTTGAATTTCACCACCCGGGATTTCGCCCGATTCGGGCAGTTGATTTTACAGAATGGTGAACGTGACGGGCAGCAGGTGGTGCCGGCGCAGTGGATACGGGACTCTACCTGGCCAAGCGCCCCGACCAAGCCCGGCAAGATCGGGTACGGCTATCAGTGGTGGATACCCGCTGGCGCGCATGAGGGCGAGTTCATGGCGCGTGGCTTTTATGGCCAGTATCTCTATTTCGACCAGCCGCGCGGCGTGTTGATCGTTACAACCGGTGCCGACCGCAACTTTCGGGATGATGGCGTCAGCGCGCTGAATGTCGAAATGTTCCGCAAGATTGCGCAAAGCCTGTAAGGTGGCCTTATGCAGAAACAAGACAGTATCAACGTTCTGGGTGGCGTTCTGGCCCCTTGCTCTCGCAACCCGTTGACCGGGTTCTTTCGTGACGGCGCCTGTAACACATGCCCCGAGGATCAGGGCAGCCATACGGTCTGCGCAGTGATGACGGCCGAGTTTCTGGCCTATTCCAAATATGTCGGCAATGACCTCAGCACGCCGAGGCCCGAATTCGATTTCCCCGGCCTCAAACCCGGAGACAGTTGGTGTCTTTGTGCGGGCCGTTTTCTTCAGGCTTACGACGAAGGCTGCGCCCCGATGGTGCATCTTGAGGCAACACACCAAAGTGCTTTGGACATCGTCCCGCTGAAAGTTTTGAAAGCCAAACGGGTCGAAGGCTAAATCGCTCTTGCGCGATACCCTCGGGACGTGCGCGATGGTGGCCCTGTGGGAAAGCTGTGTTCGGCCAACAATTCCCAGCCCGAACACGCCAGCATGTCCGCGACATCCTCTGGCCGATAAGTTCGATGCCGCCACTGAAACCAGATGATTGCATTGCACCAGTGCGGTTTGCTCACGACCAGCCACAATGACGCGCCTTTGGCGGCCAGATCACGCATCCGGCGCAGGGCTTCGACCGGAGAAGGGCAATGCTCCAATACATGTGCTGCCAGGATGCAATCAAAGGGGTGCGTTGTGTTGAAATCTTCCAGCCGAGATTTCTCTGTCGCTGCAGCTATACCACGTCCGGCCAAAGCAGTTTTGGCTTGATGCAGCATTTTCTCTGACGGTTCCAGCAACGTGACCGAACCGTCTGCCTGAACCACTGCCCGCGCCTCGGCAAAGGCACCTGACCCACAGCCAACGTCCAGAGCATTATGCCCATAACACGCAGGTTCAGTCGAAAGGAAGCCAAGGTAAGCGTCGAAATACCCAAGCAACCGCATCTTATCAGCCCATCCGGGCGCAGCGGCGTCGTACTTCTGGTCGAGCCGATCGGGCTTGACCGAATGTGTCGGGTTACGCATGGGCGCAACCTGACACAAATCAAACGGGCCGCATAGACCCGGGGTTAGTCGGCCGAGCGGCCCTCGGTATCCGACATGTCGAAGTTCAGGTACTTCGCGACGGTCTGCACGTCTTTGTCTCCGCGTCCGCACATATTCATGCAGATCAGGTGATCCTTGGGCAGTTCAGGCGCAATCTTCATCACATGAGCCAGCGCGTGGCAGGGTTCGAGTGCGGGGATGATGCCTTCGGTGGAGCAACACAGCTGGAACGCCTCAAGCGCCTCTTTGTCGGTGATCGAGACATAGTTGGCGCGGCCAATGTCGTGCAGCCAGGAATGCTCGGGCCCGATGCCCGGATAATCCAGACCAGCCGAGATCGAATAGCCTTCGAGGATTTGCCCGTCATCATCCTGAAGCAGATAGGTGCGGTTGCCATGCAGCACGCCCGGACGCCCCCCGGTCAGCGAGGCGCAGTGCTCCATCTTCTCGTTCACACCTTTGCCCCCGGCCTCAACGCCGATGATGTTGACGGATTTGTCGTCGAGGAACGGATAGAACAGGCCCATGGCGTTCGAACCACCGCCAATGGCGGCGATGATGGTGTCGGGCAGACGGCCTTCGGCCTTCATCATCTGTTCCTTGGCTTCCTTGCCGATGATCGACTGGAAATCGCGGACCATCGCCGGGTACGGGTGCGGACCTGCGACGGTGCCGATGCAGTAGAACGTGTCGCGTACATTGGTCACCCAATCGCGCAGCGCGTCGTTCATCGCGTCCTTCAGCGTTCCACGGCCCGAGGTTACCGGAATCACTTCTGCCCCCAGCAGGCGCATGCGGAACACGTTCGGCGCCTGGCGCTGTACGTCATGCGCGCCCATGTAAACGATGCACTTCAGGCCAAACTTGGCGCATACAGTAGCGGTGGCCACACCGTGCTGCCCTGCCCCGGTTTCCGCGATGATCCGGGTCTTGCCCATGCGCCGCGCCAGAATGATCTGGCCCAGCACGTTGTTGATCTTGTGCGCGCCAGTGTGGTTCAGCTCATCACGCTTGAGGTAAATCTTGGCCCCGCCCAGATGCTCGGTCAGGCGTTCAGCGAAATACAGCGGCGAGGGACGGCCCACATAGTTCGCCCACAGATCGTCCATCTCGGCCCAGAAGGTGGGGTCATCCTTGGCTTTGTCATATTCTTCTTCCAGCGACAGGATCAGCGGCATCAGCGTTTCGCTGACAAAGCGCCCGCCGAAGATGCCAAAACGGCCCTGCTCGTCCGGGCCGGACATGAAGGAATTGAAAAGATCGTTGGCCATGGAAGTCTCCCTCGTCGTACCTGACGTTCATAGGAGGTAGGCGCGGGATTTGCCATCGCAAATCGTAATCGCGCGCAGCGGCAATGAGATCAGCTGGCGGCCTTGATGAAAGCGCGGATCAGACCCGCGTCCTTGACGCCCGGCGCGCTTTCGACACCGGATGAGACATCGACCTGCTGTGCCCCGGTCATACGGATGGCTTCGCCCACGTTCTCGGGGTTCAACCCACCAGCCAGCATCCAGGGCTTGCGCCAGTATTTGCGACCCGCCAGCAGACGCCAATCGAATGACAAACCATTTCCGCCCGGCAAGTCCGCGTCGCGCGGCGGTTTGGCGTCGATCAACAGCTGATCGGCCACATCCGAATAGAGATCGATGGCAGCCAGATCTTCGGCCTCGGCCACGCCGATCGCCTTCATCACCGGCAGACCGAATCTATCACGTACCTGCTGCACGCGCTCGGGGCTTTCCTTGCCGTGCAGTTGCAACATATCCAGCGGCACGGTTGACAGGAATTGATCAAGCTCTTCATCGGTCGCATTCACAGTCAGCGCGACTTTGGCAATGCCCGCAGGCACCTGACTTGCCAAAGCAGCAGCAGCGTCCGGGTCAAGATGTCGAGGCGATTTGGGGAAAAACACGAACCCGACATAGCCCGCCCCCGCCTCGGCAGCGGCGCGCACCTGTTCAGGGGCGGTCAGGCCGCAGATTTTGACACGAATATCAGTGGGCATGACGGGGCCTCAGCTTGCCTCATCCAGCAGAGCGAGGACATCGTCCTGACCTTCGTTCTGCTTCTTCTTGAGCTTCTTGACCTCGCGCTCAAGCTTGCGCACTTCGCCTGTCTTAACGGTCGCGTCCTTACGGTGCTTATGTTCGCGCAGCCATTCCCAAAGGAAGCCGATAACCAGACCGGCGACGACACCACCCAGCACCACCAGAAACAGCGGCAGCGACGTAGTCAGGTTGAACCCCAGCAGTTCGGACAGGGCGTCCGGCATCAGTTTCAGTTCAACGATCTGTCGGTTGGCCAGCGAAACCGAGACCAGAATGATCCCCAGAGCGGCCAGAAAAGCATAACGAATGTAGCGCATCATGGCTTAGGCTTTACCGTTCAAACGGTCCCTTAGCAACTTGCCCGTCTTGAAAAACGGAACACATTTTTCTTCGACCTGCACGGTCTCGCCCGTGCGGGGGTTGCGGCCCACGCGAGCATCGCGTTTTTTCACGGAAAATGCGCCGAAACCGCGCAGTTCCACACGGTCACCACGGGCCATGGCATCTGTCACTTCCTCAAATACGGTATTCACGATCCGCTCGACGTCGCGTTGATAGAGATGTGGGTTCTCGTCGGCAATTTTTTGGATCAGTTCTGAACGGATCATACGCAATACCCTCCCAGGCGGACGATGTGACAGGCCTATTATTCTGACAGTATAGGAAAAAACCCGGATCGGGGGAACGGATACTCTGCGGGCAAAGGCCGCATTTTGCCGTAATCTCACGCGAATTTTTACCCGTAAGCCGGATTTCCACACTTCATGCGCGAACGATAGCCAAATTAAGCCAACTATTTGGAAGATGTTGATTCGCAACAAAAACGGCCCCGCACCAGTGGTGCGAGGCCGAAAATCATGTTTGGGATGCGCCCCGGACTTAGTCGCCCGACTTCAGCGCGGCACCCAGAATGTCGCCCAGCGATGCGCCCGAGTCGGAAGAACCGTACTGTTCCACAGCCTCTTTCTCTTCGGCGATCTCGCGTGCCTTGATCGACAGCCCCAGGCGGCGGGTCTTGCTGTCGACGTTGGTGACGCGGACGTCGACCTTGTCACCGGTCGAGAAACGCTCGGGGCGCTGCTCGGCACGGTCACGCGACAGGTCGGAACGACGGATGAACGACTTCATGCCTTCGTATTCCACCTCGATGCCGCCATCTTCGATAGCGGTCACTTCGACGGTGATGACCGAACCACGCTTCACGCCGCCCACGGCTTCGGCGAACTTGTCACCGCCCAGGGCTTTGATCGACAGCGAGATACGCTCTTTTTCCACGTCAACTTCCGAGACAACCGCCTGAACGACGTCGCCTTTGCGGTAGTTCTGGATCGCATCTTCGCCACGCTCGTCCCACGACAGGTCGGACAGGTGAACCATGCCGTCGATGTCGCCTTCGAGACCAATGAACAGACCGAATTCGGTGATGTTCTTGACTTCGCCTTCGACCTCGGTGCCCTCTGGGTGCGTTTCTGCAAACACTTCCCACGGGTTGCGCATGGTCTGCTTCAGGCCCAGAGACACGCGACGCTTGGCGCCGTCGATTTCCAGAACCATGACGTCGACTTCCTGGCTGGTCGAAACGATCTTGCCGGGGTGGACGTTTTTCTTGGTCCAGGACATCTCGGACACGTGCACCAGACCTTCGACACCGGCTTCCAGCTCGACGAACGCGCCGTAATCGGTGATGTTGGTGACGCGACCCTGATGGACCGAGCCCAGCGGGTATTTCGCAGCAACCAGATCCCACGGATCTTCCTGCAGCTGCTTCATGCCCAGGCTGATGCGGTGGGTCTCTTTGTTGATCTTGATGACCTGAACCTTGATGGTTTCGCCGATCGTCAGGATCTCGGACGGGTGGTTCACACGGCGCCATGCCATGTCGGTGACGTGCAGCAGGCCGTCAACGCCGCCCAGGTCAACGAATGCACCGTATTCGGTGATGTTCTTGACAACACCCTCGACGGTCTGACCTTCGGACAGGTTGCCGATGACTTCGGCACGCTGTTCGGCACGCGATTCTTCCAGGATTGCGCGACGCGATACAACGATGTTGCCACGGCGGCGGTCCATTTTCAGAATCTGGAACGGCTGCTTCAGACCCATCAGCGGGCCAGCGTCGCGCACGGGGCGAACGTCAACCTGCGAACCGGGCAGGAACGCAACTGCGCCACCCAGATCGACGGTGAAGCCACCTTTGACGCGGCCAAAGATTGCACCTTCGACGCGCTGGTCGTCGGCATATGCTTTTTCCAGACGGTCCCATGCCTCTTCACGGCGGGCCATCTCGCGCGAGATGACGGCTTCGCCACGGGCGTTTTCTGCGGCGCGCAGGTAAACTTCGACCTCGTCACCAACAGCGATTTCAGGGGCTTCGCCGGGATTTGCGAATTCTTTCAGATCAACGCGGCCTTCCATTTTGTAGCCTACGTCGATGATGGCCTGACCGGCTTCGATCGCCAGAATCTTGCCTTTGACAACAGAACCCTCTTCGGGTGTGTCCATTTCGAAGCTTTCATTCAGGAGGGCTTCGAATTCCTCCATGGATGCGTTAGCCATGTGGCGTTGTTTTCCTTTACATACGTTTTTGCTGGCCGAGCGGTTGTCTCCGCCGGTCTTGTTTCATGATGTCGTCGGACGTGACCCGGTGCGCCCCTGAGCAAACAAACACAAAGGGCCGAGGTGACCCGGCCCTGCTCAGAAACGTCATCCGGGCGTTGACCGCCCTTGTATCGACAGCGCGCGTATAGGCGGATTTGGCCGTCAGTGCAAGGGCAAAGCCCATATTTCCAAGGCCTGGCCGGATATCGCCAATGGAACGCGATTGCCTATCGCCGATCCGGACCATGAAGGATCAGGGACCTACAGCTGTGTTTCCCGGACAAACCGGGAAACACAGACGCTAGAACAGTTGCAGATCCTTCTTGCCGCTTTGGATTTCGGCAAAGTTCGGCATGTTCTGAACCACCACAGGCGCTGGTGTTGCACCCGGCATTGCCACTGTGGGTTTCGCCGCCGCCTTGGCAAAGGCCGGGCGCTCTAACTCTCCCCGGATATCGCGCAGCAGGGTTTTGTGGTCCGGCATGGTTTTCAGAATTTGCGCAAGGTCCATCTTTGCGCCTTTCCACCACTGGAACCAGATCGGTTTCTTCAACGGGCGCAGCCGGTCGCGAATACCGGTTCCAAAGCCTGTGTCATAGACCTGTTTGCCCAAAAGAACTGTTTGATAAACGCGGAAATTGAACAGCGTTGCAAACTCTATATCGTGCTCAATCGGCAGACGATGCTGCCAAAGCTCCAGGTTTTCGGCCAGACGATCCGGTATCTTCATCTCGGTGCGCGCGTCGATCCAGTACTGATCGTCGGTGCGGTTGCCCAAACGATAGTGCAGACAGATGAAGTCCAGAACTTCATTGTAAAGATTGTCCATTTGCCGGTTATATCTGTCCCGCAAAGCAGGCTCGATATCCCGCGTCGGCAGATGCTCGGCGAACCAGCGTATGGCGTGATCGATCATGTGGATCGCGGTACTTTCAAGAGGCTCGATAAATCCGCCGGACAGACCGATCGCCACACAATTCTTGACCCAGGCGTTGCGCACGCGCCCGACGCGCATCGGGATCACGCGCGGCGTCAGGCCCTTGCCACTGTCGCCCAACCATTCAAGATATTCGTCCGCCGCCTGATCATCCGTCCGATGCGCGGATGAATAGACGTAACCCGTTCCCACACGATTGTAGAGCGGCACCCGCCACGTCCAACCCGCACCCAGCGCGGTAGACCGCGTGACGCTTTCGATCTTTTCAGGGTCAGGATGTTCGACCTGCAACGCCATGGCGCGGTCATTGGGCAGATAATCCGAATAATCCAGAAATGGCTCGCCCAGGGCCTGATTGATGATCAACCCGCGGAACCCGGTACAATCCACGACCATCTCGATGTCATGACGACCTTTGCGTTCCAGCATCAGATGGCTGACATTGCCCTGCTCGTCCAGTTCAACCGATTGCACCTCGTCCTGGATATGCTCCACACCGCGTTTGGTGCAGACCTTGGTCAGCATGCCCGCAAATTTCACGGCATCCAGATGATAGGCATAGCCAAACCTCTGCTCGAATTCTGGCGCTCCTAATGGCCGCGCGCCTTTGCACAGCCGTGCCAGATCATCGTGGGGCGAGATCGATTGCGTAAAATCGCGGTCGCCGTTGCCAAAGCGCAGGAAGTATTCGGCCGACTCCAGCCCTTCCAGCAACTGACCGTGGGCGAAGGGGTTCACATAGTCGATGCGATTACCCTTGGCGTCGTTGTTCCAATTGCAGAACTTGACCCCCAGTTTGAACGACGCATTGGTTTCGCGGAAAAAGTCGCGCTCGGATATTCCGGCCTGACGCAGCGTGACCGGCATACGCGGCACCGTCGCCTCGCCCACACCGACGGTTGAAATATTGGGGCTTTCGATCAGACAGATGCGCGGTCGATCCTTGGGCGCCGACGTGCGGGAAAGCACCATCTCAAGGATCAGCGCAGTCATCCACCCCGCCGTACCACCACCCACGATGGTGATCTTACGTAAACGATTATTCATGTTGTTTCGTCCCTGTTAGCTTGTGGGATTATGTGGCCGCCTCCCCCGTTTTTCGGGTTGTAATGTGACCTTCCCATTTGGCTTGAGGGCGAGCATAGCAGCTTTCCTGTGTTCAGCTAGAGGCATTGACGCCCCATCCGACATCGGAACAAGTGCGCATTTCAGAAGAGGCTCAGATCTCCTCGCCTTTCTTCAGAAGGTCTTCGATCAATTCACGCTGCAGATCCTGGCTGTCACCCCCTCCGAATTCCGCTGCGCCCCCGGTGTAAAGAGTGCCATAGGTCTTGGCGATGTTTACCGTCTGAGCCAGGCCAGAGATCAACTGGTCCTTTTTCAACGGGGACAGCGGGTGAATGAACGCAGCCCACAGCCTGCCATTTGCAATCGCGTAACGCGCATCGAGTGTGCTGTCGAAATTCGCTTGCATCATGCGTTGCAGGTCCGCTTGTGACAAATCAGCAGCGCTGCCAATCGGGATCATCGCCCGCATCCGGTCCGCATTGGTATCGGTGACGACCAGCACCTGCAGATCGGCAACCTTCAGTTCGAACCCCGGCCCAAGCGGCTGCGCCTCGGGATCAAGGGCAAACAGGATCTTGCCCAGACGCTCATATGTCATCGGAGGTTCTGCCTCGGGCACCGGCGCTTCAGAGTCCTGAGCAGCCACGCTGCCTGCGAATAAGAACAGAAACAGAGCTAGTCGTATCATGAGCCACTCCTATGGTTGCCTGTCGCAGCTTAGGGGGCAAAACCACGGCTGGCCAAACAAAGCTATGTGAACGGTTTTTGCGAAGGCCCCGGTTGTTCGAACGAACTGCAATGTTTTGCGACCTATCTGCGATTACCCGTCCGGCAAACCTGCCCTAACCTTGTTGCATCGGCTTGGGAACGACCCGAGCCCTGATCTGAAAAGGAAAGGACTCTCACCATGAAATCGCTCGTATTCACCGCGCTTGCTGCAACTCTTGCCCTGACGGCTCCGGCCTTTGCTGCGGATGAAATCAACGTCTCCAAAGGCATTTCCGCCGCTGGTGCGCCGCTGGCTGCACATGGCGTCGATCTGGTCGCGCTTGTCACAAGCGGCAACCCGGTTGAAGGGTTCTCGAACCACTCGGCCACCTATGACGGCGCGTCTTACTATTTCACCAGCGCAGAAAACCGCGAAGCGTTCGAGGCCAATCCGGCAGCCTATCTGCCCCAGCACGGCGGCTACTGCTCATTTGGTGTATCTGTCGGCAAGAAGTTCGACGGTGACCCGGATCAATACCTGATCGCAGACGGCAAGCTGTACCTGTTCCTCAGCGCCGAGACCCGTACCGCGTTCCTGAAGGACGTCGCTGCCACCGCGAAAACCGCGGATGATCAGTGGGCCAACATCAAGAGCATCGCAGTCGGCGAACTGTAAACATGCAGGTGCCCGTGGCGTAACTACGCCGCGGGCATTTTTTGCGCGATGAGCGCCACGGCCTGTGCCAGAGCCTCATCAATGCTCAGCTCGGATGTATCCAGCAATAGGGCATCTTCGGCGGGTTTCATCGGCGCCGTGCTGCGCTCGGCATCTCGTGCATCACGCTCACGCACATCCGCCAGAACCTGTTCCGGGGTTTCGTCCGATCCCTTGGCGTTGAGTTCACGATACCGGCGTTGGGCACGCACTTCGGCGCTGGCTGTGACGAACAGTTTCACGTCGGCACCGGGGCAGATCACGGTACCAATGTCGCGCCCGTCCAGCACGGCCCCTCCGGCACGGCGGGCAAAGCTGCGCTGAAAATCGATCAGCGCTGCGCGAACCTCGGGGATCACCGCCACTTTGGATGCGGCCTGCGCAATCTCGGCCGTTCGCAGATCGCCCTGATCCAGTTCTTCCGCCGTCAGGGCACGAGCAGCTTCGATTGGATCCGTGCCTTGCAGAGTGCGCCGTCCGACTGCACGATACAAAAGCCCTGTATCCAGATGCGCAAAACCGAAATGCGCAGCCACACCTTTCGAGATGGTCCCCTTCCCCGCCGCCGCCGGGCCGTCGATTGCGACGGTGAAGCTCATGTACGTTCGACCTTTGCCCCCAACGCCGCCATCAAAGGCTCGAAGATCGGGAAAGAGGTCGAGATGGGGCCGCCGTCATCCACCGAAACCGGAGCCTTGGTCCCCATGCCCATAACCATGAAGGACATGGCAATGCGGTGATCCAGAAAGCTCTCACAGATGCCGCCGCCGGGAACATTGCCGATGCCCAGCCCTTCGACCGACCACCAGTCTTCGCCCTCATCAACGGTCACACCATTGGCGCGCAGGCCTTTGGCCATGGCGTCGATCCGGTCGCTTTCCTTCACGCGCAGCTCTTTCACGCCGCCCATCATGGTGGTGCCGGTGGCATTTGCTGCCACGACAGACAGCACCGGATATTCATCGATCATCGAGGCCGCACGTTCCGGCGGCACCTCGATCCCCTTCATGTCCGGAGAATATTTCGCCCGCAGGTCGGCAACGGGTTCGCCACCCTCTTCCCGCTCGTTTTCATAGGTCAGATCGGCACCCATCTCGCGCAGTGTGGTGAACAGGCCCGCGCGCGTCGGGTTCAGGCCGATGCCGGGGACAAGCACATCCGAGCCGGGTGTGATCAGCGCAGCGCAGACCGGAAAGGCCGCGCTGGACGGATCACGTGGCACGGCAATGACCTGCGGCTTAAGCTCGGGCCGCCCGGTCAGAGTGATAACCCGTCCCTCATCCGTGTCTTCCACCATGATCTCAGCACCGAACCCGGCCAGCATTCGTTCCGAGTGATCGCGGGTCGCTTCTTTCTCGATCACCACGGTCTTGCCGGGAGCGTTCAGCCCCGCCATCAGAACCGCAGATTTCACCTGCGCCGATGGCACCGGGACTTCGTAACGCACCGGGGTGGGGTCCGCAGCGCCGACAATTGTCATCGGCAGACGCCCGCCCGCGCGGCCCACAGATTGCGTACCAAACAACGCCAACGGGTCCGTCACACGCGCCATCGGGCGCTTGTTCAAACTGGCATCGCCCGTGAACGTCGCCGTGATCGGACAGGTTGCCATTGCGCCCATGATCAGGCGCACGCCCGTGCCCGAGTTGCCGCAATCGATGACCTGATCAGGCTCGGCAAACCCACCGACGCCCACACCATGCACCGTCCATTCACCACCGCCATGATCGGTGACCTCGGCCCCGAAGGCGCGCATGGCCTTGGCGGTGTCCAGAACGTCTTCGCCTTCCAGCAGGCCCGAGATCCGTGTCTCGCCCACGGCCATCGCGCCCAGAATCAGCGACCGGTGTGAGATCGACTTGTCGCCCGGAACCTCGGCCGTGCCGGTCAGCGGGCCGCAGGGATGCGAGGTCATCGGGATGGGCGTGCCGTGTCCGGACATGGGGGCTCCTGTTTTCGCTATCAGTTCAAGGCGGATTAGCGAATTGGGGGCCGATGGTCCAGCGGCAATCAGTCCTTGCGGCGGAAGGTCAGATAATGAGGTGTGCGACCTTCGCGCAGGGCTTTCTGTTCGTAGCGGGTGGAAATCCAGTCATCCCACGGCGCGCGCCAGTCGGCCGGACGCTCGGCCAGCCATTCGAACCCGGCACCCGGAACCTCTTCCAATGTCTGGCGGACATAATCCGGAATGTCGGTTGCAACACGGAAGATCGCGCCCGGTTTCAGGACCCGCGCCAAAGGTCCCAGATGTTCCGGCGTCACAAAACGACGCCGATGGTGCCGTTTCTTGGGCCACGGATCGGGATAGAGCAGGAAGGCCCGCGAGATACTCGCATCGGGCAGCACATCGAACAGATCACGTGCATCGCCGGGATGAACGGCGAGGTTTTCGACCCCGGCCTGACGGATCTTGCCCAATAACATGGCAACGCCGTTGATATAGGGCTCGGCCCCGATGATCCCGATGTCGGGATTGTTCGCGGCCTGATGCACCAGATGCTCACCGCCACCAAAGCCCACCTCAAGCCAGACCGGCTTGCCGCCGAAGAGTGCGTCAAGATCAAGCGGCGCGCGTTCCGGGTTGGTCTCCCAGTCCACCGCACCGGGCGACAACGCGGCGAGGTCTTCGTTCAGATAGGTCTTTTGGCTGGGCTTCAGGGTCTTTCCCTTGAAGCGGCCATAGAAGTTTCTGCGCGGGCGTTGGGGCGTCTCGGTGCTCATGGCCGTCGCCATACTGTGCAGGTCGGGACGTTGCAAGGGTACGCCTGCCTACAAATAGAAAGCGCGCCCGAATGGGCGCGCCTCATGGTTTGGTTCAAACAGTCGCTTTCAGCGCGGCAGCCAGATCGGTGCGTTCCCAGCTGAAGCCGCCATCGGCATCAGGCTCTCGCCCGAAATGGCCATATGCGGCGGTGCGCTGGTAGATCGGCTTGTTCAGTTCCAGATGCTGGCGAATGCCACGCGGGGTCAGGTCCATGACCTCGCCCACCGCCTTTTCGATGGCCGCATCCGCAATCTGTCCGGTGCCGTGCGTATCGGCATAGATCGATAGCGGCTTGGATACGCCGATGGCATAGCTCAGCTGGATCGTGCAGCGCTCTGCCATGCCAGCAGCCACCACGTTCTTGGCCAGATAGCGCGCGGCATAAGCCGCCGAGCGGTCAACCTTGGTCGGATCCTTGCCCGAGAACGCACCGCCGCCATGCGGGGCCGCGCCGCCATAGGTATCAACGATGATCTTGCGTCCGGTCAGGCCCGCATCGCCATCCGGGCCGCCGATGACGAATTTCCCGGTTGGGTTCACATGCCATTCGGTATCGGCGGTCAACCAGCCGTCGGGCAGAGTCTCGGTAATGTAGGGCTCGACAATCGCACGGATGTCGTCAGAACTAAGCACCGCGTCCAGATGCTGCGTCGACAGCACGATCGAGCTGACGCCGACCGGCTTGCCATCACGGTAAATCACCGAAAGCTGCGATTTGGCGTCAGGACCCAGCGCGGGTTCGGTACCGTTTTTGCGCACTTCAGCCAGGCGGCGCAGGATCGCGTGCGAATACTGGATCGGCGCGGGCATGAGTGCGGGTGTCTCGGTCGTGGCATAGCCGAACATGATGCCCTGATCGCCTGCGCCTTCGTCCTTGTTGTCCGACGCGTCCACACCCTGCGCGATATGAGCGGATTGTTCGTGCAGCAGGTTGGTCACCTCGACGGTTTCGTGGTGAAACTTGTCCTGCTCGTATCCGATATCCTTGATACAGGCGCGCGCGATGTCGTCGATATGCGCCATGTAATCATGGAGCTTTTCCTGATCCGACAGGCCAACCTCGCCACCGATGACAACCCGGTCGGTCGTGGCAAAGGTCTCACACGCGACGCGGGCTTCGGGTTCTTCGCGCAGGAATGCGTCAAGTACGGCGTCCGAGATACGGTCACAGACCTTATCCGGGTGCCCTTCGGAAACGGATTCCGAAGTGAATGTGTAGTTCTGTCGGGACATGAATGCGCTCCATTAAGATTTCCCCGTCACGCCAGGAAGCCGTTGTGACGGGCGACCGACCGAATACGCCCGCTGTCAGGCAGGGTCAATGTGTATTTGGTCGCGGCCAGTTCGAGTGTGGTGCCAGAGCAGCGCAAACAGAACCAGCAACGCCAGAAAAACCGGAAAATCGCCAATCCGGGAATAAACCGTCGCACCCAGAGGCATGGGCAGTTCAGCGTCGACATACCCGGCTTGCCCCAACGGCAAAGACGCGGTGATCCGCCCCAACGGATCAATCATCGCCGACACGCCGGTATTGGCGGCGCGCATCATGGGCAGGCCCTGCTCGATGGCGCGCATCTGTGCTTGGGCCAGATGCTGATACGGGCCGGACCAGGTGCCGAACCATGCGTCATTGGTGATCTGAAGTAGAAAATCCGCGCGCTCCGGAGCCGACAGAACGTCCTGCGTGAACACCGCTTCATAGCAGATCAGCGGCAGCGCCTTGCCAAGCGGACCAGCCTCCATCACTGCCGCCCCCGGCCCGGCACTAAAACCACTGCCCGCAGTCGACGCCATTCCGTTGATTCCGAAACGTGCCATCAGATTGCCGAACGGGACATATTCACCAAACGGCGCGAGATGGTGTTTGTCATAGAGCCCCTTCTGTTCACCCTGATCGTTCAGGTAAATCATCGAATTGTAGATTTGCAGACCCTCGGCCCTCTGGATACCCAGAAAAACCGGAGTGCCCTGTGCGGCTTCCGCGATGGCCGACAGATAGGGTTCCGCGCTCTGCAGCCAGGCCGGGACCGAGGTTTCGGGCCAGACGATCAGGTCGGGTCTGGGCTGTGCCACGGTGAACTCAAGCTGCCGCGCGAAGAACAGCGGCGTATAGGCCGGGTCCCATTTCTGGTGCTGCGGCGCGTTTGGCTGTACCAACCGCACAATATGGCCGGATTGCTCGACCGAAGGCCGCGTGCCGGCATATCCGATGGCCAACAGTGCCGCCGCAACCGAAATCGCCAGCGGCATCGCAATCGCGCGCAGCGCGCGATCGCTGAACAGCCCGGCCCCCAAGGGAAGCGTCGTCAGCAGCGTCAACGCGCCAACCCCATAAGGCCCCACGAGCGAAAGCAACTGGGCAACCGGAGTATCCACCCAAACCTGAGCAAATCCCGCCCATGGAAACCCGGTCAGAAGATAGCCGCGCCCGAATTCTGCGATGGACAGCGCAAGGGCCAGTACCACGGATTGCGCGACAGGTGACCCTCCGATCCGTTTGGCGACGCCGAAGGCCAAGGCCCAGAACAACGCCAACCCGCCAGACATGAAGATCAGCGCGAACGGCGCCATCCAGGCATGACGTTGGGCATCGACCAGAAACGGTTCGACAATCCAGCTGAGCGCGTGGGCAAAATACCCGGTCGCGAACGCCCATCCCAACGCGGCAGCGCGCCTCGGTGTCTCGCAGGTCAGATAAAGGGGCGCGATCAGCAGCAAAGCCGCGAGCGTGGCAAACCAATATCCCAGAGGTGCAAGGCCCGAGGCCCCAACAGCCCCCAGCCCGGCAACCAGCGCACATCGCAACCACATGGGCCACAGGCGTGCAGGGGTCATGCAGCGATATCCGGCAACATGACCCGCAGCCGCTTTATGCGGCGCGGATCAGCGTCGATCACCTCGAACTCGGCACCTTCGGGATGGCAGACGACCTCGCCACGCGCGGGCACCCGGCCCGAGAGCATGAAGACCAGACCGCCCAGCGTTTCGATCTCTTCCTCATCCACATCCTCGTGGCTGGTCAGAGAGCGTCCAATCTCGGCCTCGAAATCCTCAAGCGGGACACGCGCCTGCACGACATAACAGCCGGGCTTTTCCTGAACCCAGAGCTGATCTTCGTCGGCGTCATGTTCATCGGCGATCTCACCCACGACCTGTTCGATCAGGTCTTCAATGGTCAGCAGCCCGTCAACACCGCCATATTCGTCGATCACCAGCGCCATGTGGCGGCGTTCGGTCTGCATCTTGGTCAGAAGCACTCCGATCGGCATGGACGGGGGCACAAACAGCAACGTCCTCAGCATCGACGTCAGGTCGAACTCGGCCGAGTTGCCATTGAACCCGTGGGTCAGCGCAAAATCCTTAAGGTGGACAAACCCCAGCGGCGTGTCGAGCGTGCCCTCATATACAGGGATTCGCGACAATCCGCTTTCGCGGAAAATCTGCGCCAGTTCATCCTTCTGGGTTGTCGAAGGAACCGAGGTAATTTCGGCCGTCGGGATCGCGACATCTTCGACCCGCATCCGGCGCAGGTTGATCATGCCACGTGGCTGCGGGGTGCTGATCTCGGCCCCGTTCACCTGATCGGTGTCGTCTTCCTGAGAAGAGAACGCGTCGAAGATACGCGAGAAGAACCCGCCTTTTTCGTCGCTGTCATTGCTGCTGTTCCGGGAATGCGCGCCGTGCGCCGCCCTAGAACTGCCGTCTGTATCGCCCATTATCCTGTTCCAAATGATCGGGCAAAGCTGCCCCTGTCATGCATTATATGGGTTATCTATACCCAGTTTGCCAAGTATCTCGACCTCGACCCCCTCCATCAAAGTGGCGTCGGGGTCACGAATGTGATCGTAGCCCAGCAGATGTAATGTTCCGTGAACGATCAGATGGGTCACGTGATCGTCCATGGCTATGCCCGCCTCGACGGCCTCGCGCGCGCAGGTTTCATAAGAAATCGCGATATCGCCCAGCGCGATCTCACCTGTAAAATCCGGTTGCGGCGTCAACGGCTTGTCCCCCGCCTCATCGGCGGCAAGATCCTCGGCGGGCCAGCTCAGCACATTGGTTGGCGTGGGCTTTTCCCGAAACTCGGCGTTCAGTCCCGAGATTCGCTGGTCATCACATCCCAGCACGCTGACCTCGCACATTTCGGCATCCAGATCGCAATGATCCATTACAGCCGCGATTGCACGCGCCGCCAGAGGTTCAAGACCGTGCCAACGGTCGTCTTCAAGAGTGACTTCCAGATTCATACCAGTGATCCCGGGCCCGAACATCGTCAGGCCCGTGGGAGATTACCCGGTTTCGCGGCCTGCGTCGGCCTCATACGCTTCGATGATGGCGGCGACAAGCGGGTGGCGCACGACATCTTTTGAGGTGAAATAGTTGAAGCTGATATTCGGGATCGTTTTCAACAGCCGCTCGGCATCCGCCAGACCCGACTGTACCCCGCGCGGCAGATCGACCTGAGACCGGTCGCCGGTGATCACCATCCGGCTGCCCTCGCCCAGACGGGTCAGGAACATCTTCATCTGCATGGTCGTGGCGTTCTGCGCCTCGTCCAGCACCACAAAAGCGTTCGCCAACGTGCGCCCGCGCATGAAGGCAAGCGGCGCAATCTCGATCCGTTTTTCTTCGATCAGCTTGGCCAGTTGCTTGCCGGGCAGGAAATCGTTCAGCGCATCGTAAAGCGGCTGCATATAGGGATCGACCTTGTCCTTCATGTCACCCGGCAGATAGCCCAGCTTTTCCCCCGCCTCGACGGCCGGACGGCTGAGAATGATCCGGTCCACATGACCACCGATAAACATTGAGACACCAACTGCGACGGCCAGATAGGTCTTACCGGTCCCTGCGGGGCCAATCCCAAAGGCCAGTTCATTGCCGAACAACGACTGAACATAGGCTTTCTGGGCGTCGGTGCGCGGTTCTACCAGTTTCTTGCGGGTCTTGATCTCGACCGTGCCGCCCTTGAACATCTCAAGCTGGTCACCATCCCGCGTGCCGGTATCGGCCTCAGAATTTCCCATGCGAAGTTCACGGTCGACATCTGCAGCTTCTACGTCGCGCCCGCCTTCGAGGCGGGTGTAGAGCGATTGTAAAACCTCGATCGCCTGCTTTTGCGAATCTTCATCGCCCAGAACGACCAACTGATTGCCGCGCCGCACAATCTGTACCGAGAGCTTTTGTTCGATATCTGTCAGGTTGCGGTCATATTCACCGCAAAGATCAATCAGCAATCTGTTGTCTGGAAATTCAACAAGCGCCTCACGCTGGGGCATGTCATCTTGCGGTGGGGTCAGGGCACCGATGGCCAATCCGTTCTCCTGTCTTGGCGTTTCACCCTGAGCGTAGACAACATTCCGAGGTGGACGCAAGCAGCAGATTCAAAATTTGCGCGACGGATGGCAAAACCGTCGATTTGCCCCCTAAGCCCGCTGCCGCGACCGATCTTTTCTGCGGATCAGAATGTGTAGTTCAATCCAAATCGTAAACCACGATACTTTGGCGTCGATTTGGTGGTGAAGTTTGGTCCCAGTTCGACGGTTTTCGATTCGAACTGCAGGTATTCGATCTCACCGGTAATCGACCAGTGTTCGTTCAGCTTGTGCTCGGCGCCCAGGCTGGCCGAGAAACCTTGCCGGCGGTCCGATTCTTCGAAACGCGATGATGAGCTGATATCGGTCAGCGAGGTCGTGGTGGTGATGTCACCCCGCACATATCCCACGGTCACGAAATACAGAATGCTACCGCTTTGGTTGGTCAGACCGTTCTTCAGGCGAACGGAAAACACATCCGAAATCGCTGACCTGCCGGTCACGGTCGTTTCACCGATCACGGACGAAGTGCTGTCATCCAGCGTGCCGTAGTCATAACCGATCTCTATGCCGTAAACATAGTCGCGCCCGCCTTTGGCAGGCAGCACACCGCGCCAACCACCGCGAAACCCGCCATAGTTGCCATTGGGCTTGAGGTCGCCAAGACCAAACACCGTCTCGCCGCTTACACGCAGGCCAAACTCATCCGAACCACCAGATGCGTGCCCACCGCTGACACCCAGATAAAATGCGCTGACATCCCACGCAAAACGATCCGAAGCGGTCGGTTCCGGAGCAATTACATCCGGTTCGGTTACTTCACCGATCGCATCACCGGCAAGCGATGGTGCGGCGCAGCTCAACATCACGGCAACGGACATCAAAATCCGAGAATACCCCCGTCGCGGGAAACACATACGGCTCACTACTCACACCTCCACTCACAACCTCTGCCGCGACTGGTCTTTGCCTGACCTGCGCAGAAAGAAAACCCAGAGTTTTACCCCAGCAAAATCTGGTCCTTCTCGGAACATGACTGCGATTGATAAATCAAGGGTTAAATTCCACTGAATTTTACCCCTATCTCACGGGCTGGATGGCCTACAGCAACTCACCGGCCAGCGAATTCGCCCCGGAGGCCGTGATCCTGACCTGTCGCAAATCACCGCTCTGAACATCAGCATTTGCAACGTGAACAGCGTGCAGATACTCGGATTTTCCAACCATCTGGCCCGGTTGGCGCCCAGGTTTCTCAAACAGAACGTTGACAATGCGCCCGACCATGGCGTCCTGAATCTCGCGCTGATGACGGGTGATCATCGCTTGCAGGCGCTGCAGGCGATCATCCGCCTGTACGGCATCCACCTGTGGCCGTTCTGCCGCAGGGGTGCCGGGCCGGGTCGAGTATTTGAAGGAATAGGCATAGCCGTACCGAACCTCTTCCACCAGATCCAGCGTCGCCTGAAAATCCTCTTCCGTCTCTTCGGGGAAACCGACGATGAAGTCGCCCGACATCAGAATATCGGGGCGCGCAGCGCGGATTCGTTCGATCAGCCGCAGATAGCTTTCAGCGGTATGGCTGCGGTTCATCCGCTTGAGGATCTTGTCCGATCCCGACTGCACCGGCAGATGCAGATAGGGCATCAGCTTGTCGCAGGTGCCATGCGCCTCAATCAGATCATCGGCCATGTCATTGGGGTGCGAGGTGGTAAAGCGAATGCGCTCCAGCCCGTCGACCTTGTTCAATTCCCAGATCAGTCCGGCCAGAGTCATGTCCCCATTCGGACCAGCACCGTGATAGGCGTTGACGTTCTGACCCAGCAACGTGATCTCGCGCACGCCGCGTTCAACCAGATCCTGCGCTTCGCGGATGATGCGGTCGGCTGGCCGGCTGACCTCGGCGCCACGGGTGTAGGGCACCACGCAGAAGGCACAGAATTTGTCGCAGCCTTCCTGAACCGTCAAAAAGGCCGTAGGGCCGCGCTTGGCCTTGGGCCGGTTTTTCAGCTTCTCGAATTTGTCCTCTTCGGGGAAATCGGTGTCCAGCGCCTTTTCACCTGTGCGGGTCTTCGCCTCCATTTCGGGCAGGCGGTGATAGCTTTGTGGACCCACCACCAGATCGACCAGCGGCTGGCGGCGCATGATTTCTTCGCCCTCGGCCTGCGCGACACAGCCCGCGACGCCGATTTTCAGATCGGGCTTCTCAGCCTTCAGCCCCTTGAAGCGGCCCAGTTCCGAATAGACCTTTTCCGCAGCTTTCTCGCGTATATGGCAGGTGTTCAGCAGGATCATATCCGCATCGTCTGCAGATTTCGTCTCGACATAGCCCTGCCCGCCCAGCGCTTCGGCCATGCGCTCGCTGTCATAGACGTTCATCTGACAGCCATAGGTCTTGATAAACAGCTTCTTCGGTTCGGACATGGATCGGGCCTCTGGGTTCGCTGGATCGGCGTCGTCTATACGCAACGAACGCCGCTTGCAATGCCGGCGCAATTACCCGAATTTGTCCGGAATTTCCAGCAAGACAGCGACCGGACAGGCGATGCACTACGATTCCCTCGATCACTTCCTGAAATCCGGTCGGACAGCGCTCGATAAAGGCCCCGTCGCTTTGATCTTTGCCGAGGATGATGTCGAACTGGATGGCACCTTGCGGCACCATCTGAGACTTGGCTTCAAATCCGTTATCGCGTTCATGCCTGCAGAGTTCACCCTCGGCGACGAAGTGACGGATCAAATCCACCGCGTCTCCCTGACCTGTGCACCACGCACCGTGGTGTTCGACGCCATCAACCGCATCATCCAGACTGCGCCCGATATCTGGATGTACTACTGTTACAACGCCGAATACCTGATCTTTCCCTTCTGCGAGACCCGCACCATCGGAGAGTTGCTTGCCTTCCACACCGAGGAACGGCGCGCGGCGATGCTGACCCATGTGATCGACCTGTATGCCGATGACCTCACGGCCTTCCCGAACGGCGTCGCGCCGGATCGTGCGATGCTCGACAGCACCGGATATTACGCCCACACCCGCCACGATGCCGGGGGCAAGCCGCTGGACCGGCAATTGGATATGTCCGGCGGCCTGCGCTGGCGATTCGAGGACCACATCCCCTATGCGCGCCGCCGCATCGACCGGATCGGGTTGTTCCGGTCAAAGCCCGACCTGAAGCTGCTGCCGGATCACACCTTCAACGAGGCTGAATACAACACCTACGCCTGTCCCTGGCACAACAATCTGACAGCGGCCATCTGCTCTTTCCGCGCGGCCAAAGCGCTGAAAACAAATGCGGGATCAGCCTTCGGCATCTCTGATTTCCGCTGGGCGCACTCGGTGCCGTTCGAATGGAACTCGGCCCAGTTGCTGCAACTGGGCCTGATCGAATCCGGTCAGTGGTTCTGATCCGCATTTCATCTGACCAAAAATACTCCAGGGGAGTCGCGGCCTGCAGCGACGGGGGCATTGCCCCTCCCCTCACCTCTGCAAAAGAACCGGAAACCAATCCTCACGCAAATGCTGTCCCGGCACCATCTCATGCCCCGGAAACGGAGGCGACGTGCGACCTGGCCGCTCGACATAGCGCGCATCGTCGCCCACCAGACGCAGCGAAAACGCACGCCGACGGCTGGCAGATTGATTGCCCCGCGCGCCATGCAATGTGCGATAGTTGAAGGCCACCGCGTCACCGGGCTCCATTTCGAACTCGACCACCCGCATGCCTTCGGCGTCCGGATCCGGAATGGGGATGTACTGACCTTCATCGGGGAAGAATCCCTCTTCGCTGACCCAGCGGGTCGGCAGCACCTCTTTCTCCCACCGGTGCGAGCCCGCCACACAGCGCAGGGTCGCCTGCTTCACCGGGTCCAGAGGTGACCAGAAACTGATCGTCTGCTGACCTTCGACAAAGTAATAGGGCCCGTCCTGATGCCACGGCGTTGCCATCGAGGTGCCCGGCTCTTTCACCAGCACATGGTCATGAAACATCTGCACCCGGTTCGACTGCATCAAATCTGCAGCAACCTCGGCTGCGGGCGAATTCTCGATTACGTCCCGGAACTGCGGAATGCGGGTCCAGTTGCAATAGTCGTCGAAGAACCGCCCCGTCTCACCCTCTTTCTTGTTTTCCGAAGCATACGGTCCCGGTTCGGCCATATTGGCAGCCACCCCGTCGCGCAGGGCGTCAACGTGGTCAATAAAAAGTCCTTTGATCAGTACGACACCATCGGCCTGAAAGGTGTCGATCATCTTTTGGGTGACAAGGCGGTGCGGCATTTCAGTCTCCAATACAGCTCAACTTGATCTGCACATGAATGTTGTCACTGTTCAAATCATATCTTTTAAACTTACTATTAACTTCATGTTATATATTTCTCTGCGCCAGTACGAATACGTTTGCGCCATCGGCCGGTGCGGCAGCCTCTCGCTGGCCGCAGAACAGGTCAACGTTTCGCAACCCGCCCTGTCCAACGCCCTGACCCGTGTCGAATCGCATCTGGGATATCCCCTGTTCTCGCGCCGACGCGGTGCGGCGATGGCGTTGACACCTCAGGGCCGAAAATTCATCGAAGAAGCCGAAGATCTGCTGAATCACGCCGCGCTGTTGGAAAATTCAAAAGAACCTGTAGCAGGCGCAAAGAGGCTGCGGCTGGGCTGTTTCATAGATCTGGCCCCGTTTCTGTTAGCCCAGGCCCTTCACACGCTTAAACGCAAGCTGCCTGATATAGAGGTGACCCATGGCGTCGAGAGTTTTGAGGATCTGATCACTGGCTTGATCGAAGGCACGTTCGATCTGGCCATGACATATGACCTGGGTATGGACGCGGGATTTACCCGTTCAAAACTGTTCGACAGCAGTCCCTGCGCGCTGGTCAGCCCGGACCACCCCCTTACCAAGCGTCGTCAGACAACGCTGGCAGAACTCGAATCTTACCCCTTGATTCTGTCCAAAGAAGGCTTGTCCGCCCAACATGTTCTTGGGTTATTCAAACAGCTCGGACTGAATCCCACGGTTTCAAATCGCGCTGAATCGCTGGAGATCCTGCGCAGTTTCTCGGCACATGGCGAAGGGGTTGGAATAAGCTATGCAAGCCCAGAAAACGCATACAGCTATGATCGCCTGCCATTGATCAGCGTGCCGATAAGCGATCCGAGCGCGACAGAGGCTGTGGTTCTGGCCCGCCATGGCACCGGGCCAACGGACGCAATCATTGCAACGGCTGAACAGGCGCTGCTCGAAACTATGCAATCGGGGTAATTACTGCTTTCTGCGCAGGCGGATCACCACATCGACCGAGGCAATCTCGACCCCATCGGGGGCCTGCGGCAATTGCTGGATGACCAGCTGATCCGAGGGCGCATCGCTCAGGCGGCTTTCATCTTCCCAGAAGAAATGCGGATGGTCATGGGTGTTGGTATCGAAATAGCTTTTCGACCCATCCACGGTGATTTCCTGCAACACGCCTGCCTCGCAGAACGCCCGCAGGGTATTGTACACGGTAGCCAGCGACACCGCGTCGCCTTTCTTTTTGGCGGACTCGAACAGACTTTCCGCCGTTACATGACGATGCAGCCCGTCGCCGACGAGCAACTCGGCCAGGGCAACCCTCTGACGCGTCGGTCGCAATCCTGCGCCAACCAACCAATTCGTCGCGATTTCACGGCTCTGGGGTGTCATGAATCCGATACCTGTGTTTTCCTACCCTTTATATAAGGGCGCAGGCACAGCAATTTCAAATGAAATTCATTCGCAAAGAATGTCGTAAGCACAACATGATATGGCGCCCTGCTCTTGCAGGACCTTGCATACGGGTGCTAGGTGAGGCCAGATATAACGAACGGACCCTGGCAGGAGAGGCGGCAAGAATGGCCCAATTCCCGAGCAGCTTTGACAAAGACGATCTGCTGAAATGCGCCCGCGGCGAACTTTTTGGCCCGGGCAATGCGCAGTTGCCCGCTCCACCGATGCTGATGATGGACCGCATCACCGATATCTCGGAAGATGGCGGCGCGCATGGTAAAGGCCATGTACTGGCCGAGTTCGACATTACGCCCGATCTTTGGTTCTTTGACTGCCATTTCCCCGGCAATCCGATCATGCCCGGCTGTCTGGGGCTGGACGGTCTGTGGCAGCTGACCGGTTTCAATCTGGGCTGGCGCGGCTGGCAGGGGCGCGGCATGGCCGTTGGTGTGGGCGAGGTCAAGCTGACCGGCATGGTGCGCCCGGACCGCAAGATGCTGACCTACAAAATCGATTTCAAAAAGGCGATTCAGACCCGCCGCCTGACCATGGGTGTGGCGGATGGTATCGTCGAAGCGGACGGCGAAATGATTTACGATGTCAAAGACATGAAAGTCGTTCTGTCCGAAGCCTGAGCCTGACGGCCCCAAACTAAGGAGCACGCACATGCGTCGAGTAGTTGTCACCGGTTTGGGGGTTGTCTCCTCCATCGGGAACAATGCCGAAGAGGTCCTGGCCTCACTCAAAGCTGGAAAATCCGGAATTGAGGCCAATGAGCAGATGGTTGAACATGGCTTTCGCAGCCAGATCGCCGGAACGCTCAAGATTGATGTGGCCGAGCATGTGGACAAGCGCACGCTACGGTTCATGGGCCCCGGTGCCGCCTATGCCCATATCGCGATGAGTCAGGCCATTGCGGATTCCGGCCTGAGCGAAGATCAGGTGGTGAACCCGCGCACCGGTCTTGTGGCCGGGTCTGGCGGCCCCTCGACCAGCGCCATGCTGACCGCGCATCAGACCGTGCTGAAAAGCGGCGCGACCAAGCGGATTGGGCCGTTTGCGGTGCCGAAATGCATGTGCTCGACCATTTCCGCGAACCTCGCGACCGCGTTCAAGATCAAGGGCATCAACTATTCGATCACCTCGGCCTGCTCGACCTCGCTGCATTGCATCGGCAACGCAGCGGAACAGATCATGCTGGGCAAGCAGGACGTGATGTTCGCAGGCGGCGGCGAGGAACTGGACTGGACTCTGTCCTGCCTGTTCGATGCCATGGGTGCGATGTCGTCGAAATACAACGATACGCCCGAGAAAGCCTCGCGCGCGTTCGATGAGAACCGCGACGGGTTCGTGATTTCCGGCGGCGGCGGCATCGTCGTGCTGGAAGAACTGGAACATGCACTGGCCCGTGGCGCCAGGATTTATGCCGAAGTGACCGGCTATGCCGCCACCTCGGACGGCCACGACATGGTGGCCCCGTCCGGCGAAGGCGGCGAGCGGGCGATGCGCCTGGCACTGGACACGCTGCCCGAAGGCCGCAAGGTCGACTATATCAACGCTCATGGCACCTCGACCCCGGTCGGCGATGTGGGCGAGGTCGAGGCCGTGCGCCGCATCTTTGGCGAGGGCAACGTGCCGCCAATCTCGTCGACCAAATCGATGACCGGCCATGCGCAAGGCGCGGCAGGCGCGCTTGAGGCGATCTTCTGCCTGCTGATGCTGGATAACGATTTCATTACGCCGTCGATCAATGTCGACACACTTGCCGAAGGCATCCTGCCCGGTGAAATTGCAACTCAAGTGGTTGAAAACGCAGGACTGGACAGTGTCATGACCAACAGCTTCGGCTTTGGCGGCACCAACGGGTCCATGATTCTGTCTAAGTATAACGGGTGAACAAGATGTCGGATCTTCTCAAGGGTAAACGCGGCCTGATCATGGGCGTGGCCAATGACCGCTCGATCGCGTGGGGCATTGCCAAGGCCATGCATGAGGCGGGCGCGGAACTGGCATTCACCTATCAGGGCGAGGCGTTCGGCAAACGGCTGGAGCCGCTGGCGCAAAGCCTGGGCAGTGATTTCATGGTCGATGCGGATGTTACGGATGACGAATCGCTGGACCGTGCGTTTGACGAGCTGGGCGCACGCTGGCCGACCATCGACTTTGTCGTTCACGCCATCGCCTATTCGGACAAATCCGAACTGACAGGTCGGTTCCTGAACACCACACGGGCGAATTTCAAGCATTCGCTGGACGTCTCGGCCTATTCCTTCATCGAAGTCGCGCGCCGCGCCTATCCGCTGATGAAGGACAATGGCGGTACGCTGCTGACGCTGACCTATCAGGGATCTAACAAGGTTGTGCCCAATTACAACGTGATGGGTGTGGCCAAGGCGGCGCTGGAATCGGCAACCCGCTATCTGGCAAATGATCTGGGTCCCGAGGGCATCCGCGTGAACGCAATCTCACCCGGTCCGATGAAGACGCTGGCCGGCGCTGCCATCGGCGGTGCGCGCAAGACCTACAAGTTCTGCGACCAGAACGCGCCGATGCGCTCGAACGCCACGCTAGAGGCGGTGGGCGGCACCGCGGTCTATCTGGCATCGGATGCGGGCACCTATACCTCGGGCGAGATTATTCGCGTCGATGGCGGCTATCACATTCTGGGTATGCCGCAGCCCGAAGCGATGTGACCTTTTCTTTCCCTGCCGATGCCAAGATTTAACCATCTTTGACCGGCAGGGATTGCTATATGAGCAAACTCGAACAGATCCTGGCCAGCAATGGGCGGTCACTTTACTTCCGGCGGAAGGTCGGAGGCATACACGCGAGCGTTTTACTTGTTACGCTCAGCATGCTGTTATTCGGATTGGTGTTCATGACCCAACCGCAGGTTCGTGATGCGGTCGGGCCTTTACTTGCCCAGATACCAGGGCTCTGACCCAAAGGTCAGTTGATCGAAACGATCTCGATATCGAAAATCAGGTCTTGCCCGGCCAACGGGTGATTGGCGTCGAGCGTCACGGTCGCTTCATCAGCCTCTACCACCGTCACTGGCAAGGCCTGCCCATCCGGGGTTTGCATCTGCAGCTGCGTGCCCGGTTCCAGCGGGATGTCATCGGGGATACCTTCACGCGGGATCTGCTGCCGCATACCCGGATTGATCGGACCGTAGGCGTCGGTACAGGCGATTTCGACACGTTTCTTTTCACCGATCTCCATCCCCGGCAGCGCCGCATCCAGACCCACAATGATCTGCCCCGACCCAACCGCAAACTCCAGCGGATCGCGCCCCTCGGAACTGTCGAAGACTTTGCCGTCCAGCAGAGTTCCGGTGTAATGGATGCGAACGGTGTCGCCTTGTTTGATTGCGGTCATGAGGGCCTCCGGCCTGTAAGGGGATAAACGCCGCAGCCTAGAGGCTGACACGGTATTGTAAACCCTGCCCTCTTTAACCTGTGAAGCGGTTGTGCTTACCTGCGCCCGATCAGGGGAGGATCAGATGGCAATCACCACTTGTGTATTCGACGCTTACGGCACGCTTTTCGACGTCGCAGCAGCCGCGAGACAGGCCGCCGCCGAGCCGGGTTTCGAGGCGCTGGCTGACAAATGGCCCGAATTGGCCAACCATTGGCGTCTGAAACAGTTGCAATACACCTGGCTGCGCGCCGTGGCCGATGCGCATGGCGATTTCTGGGACGTGACGCAGGACGGGCTGGATTGGGCGCTTGAGGCGACCGGCTTGCAGGATGACGACACCCTGCGCCAACGCCTTCTGGATCTTTATTGGGAATTGCAGGCTTATCCCGAAGTCCCCGAGATGCTGAAGACGTTGAAAGCGGGTGGTCTGCAGACGGCCATCTTGTCCAACGGGTCGCCTCCGATGCTGGACGGCGCGGTGCAATCCGCCGGGATCGCAGAGGTACTGGACGACGTGCTTTCAGTCGAAAGCGTCGGCGTCTTCAAACCACATGCCAGCGTCTATGATCTGGTACAGGGCCGGTTCGGCTGCGCCCGCGACGAGGTCCTGTTCGTCAGTTCCAATGGCTGGGACGCCGCCGGCGCCAGCGGTTATGGCTTTGTCACCGCATGGGTCAACCGCTCGGGCGAGCCGATGGATCGTCTGCCGTGGAAACCGGCGCACGTGTTGTCTGATCTGACATCGATTCCGCAGCTTGCAGGGCTGTGATGGCATTTTTCACCACGTCCGATGGCAAACACCTTTATTTCGAGGATACCGGGTCGGGTCAGCCCCTGCTCTGCCTTGCAGGGCTGACCCGCAACAACCGGGATTTCTCCTTCCTTGCGCCGCATATCAACGACTTGCGGATGATCGCGATGGACTATCGCGGACGCGGGCAGTCTGACCATGACCCGGACTTCATGAACTACAACATCCTGCGCGAAGGGCTGGATACGATCGAGTTGCTGGACCATCTGGGCCTGCAGAGGGCCACGATCCTCGGCACCTCGCGCGGCGGGTTGATCGCCATGGCGCTGGCCGCCAGCCATCCGGATCGTCTGGCTGGTGTCGTCCTGAACGATGTCGGGCCAGTGATCGAAGCTGAGGGGATCGCCAAGATCATAGATTATGTGGGCAAGCCGCCCGCTGCAAAGACCTATGAGGAGGCTGCAGAAGCCCTGCAGAAAATCATGGAGCCTCAGTTCCCCGGTGTGCCGCTCTCCATCTGGCGGCGGCAGGTTGAACATCAATATCAGCAAACCGAGACCGGCCTTGACCTGCGCTATGACAGCGCCTTGCGCGAGGCGCTGATCCAGCAGGCCGCAGCAGGCCCGACGCCCGATCTTTGGCCGCTGTTCGACGCATTGCGCGATATCCCGACCGGAGTGATCCGGGGGGCGAACTCTGACCTGTTCGGGGCCGCCACGCTCAGCGAGATGCAAAGCCGCCATCCCGGCCTGATCTCAGCCGTGATCGCAGACCGGGGGCATGTGCCGTTTCTGGATGAGCCAGACGCCCTCGACGTCATCCGCAAAACACTGGACGCGATATGAGCAGCATTGAATTGATCGAAGCCGCCGCCGAGCGGCTGAACGGGCATGTACGCGAAACGCCTCTGCTGTCTTCTCCGTTTCTGGACGAGATTGCCGGACGCAGGGTGCTGGTAAAGCCTGAATGTCTGCAACACACCGGCAGTTTCAAGTTTCGTGGCGCATGGTCTGCAATTTCGGCGCTGGATGAGGCGGTGCGACAACGAGGTGTCATCGCTTATTCCTCGGGCAATCACGCGCAGGGGGTAGCCTATGCGGCCAGCCATCACGGGATATCCTCGGTCATCATCATGCCATCGGACGCGCCGCAGCTGAAGATCGAGAACACGCGCGCCTTGGGGGCCGAGGTCGTGCTGTATGACCGCGCCAATGAAAGCCGGGAAGAGATCGGCGAGGCACTGGCCACCCAACGCGGGCTGACCCTGATCCGGCCGTATGACGAACCGCAGGTTATCGCGGGACAGGGCACCGTCGGGCTGGAACTGGCGCGGCAGGCAAAGATTCACGGCGTGACAAAAGCCGATGTGCTGGTCTGCTGCGGCGGAGGCGGACTGACCTCGGGCATCGCATTGGCGCTGGAGCATCACGCCCCCGGCCTGCGCGCCCGGCCTTGCGAACCGGAGGGGTTCGATGACATCAAACGCTCGCTTGCATCGGGCACGATCCAGACCAACCCCGCGTCGTCTGGCAATATCTGCGACGCAATCCTAACCCCGCAGCCGGGGCAGATCACTTTTCCAATCCTGAACCGGCTCTGCGGTCCCGGGCTGTCGGTGACCGAACAAGAGGCGTTGCGCGCGATGGGGTTGGCGTTCCTGCGCCTCAAGATCGTGCTGGAACCGGGCGGTGCTGTCTCGCTGGCCTCGGCGCTGTTCCGGGCTGATCAGATCGAAGGCGATGCGGTGATCGTCGTCGCTTCGGGTGGCAATGTGGACCCGCAGGTTTTTAAACAGGCGTTGGAATTCCTGACCTGACAATCGGCCCCAACCGGTGCACAATCGCACCTCAAAGCCATTTGCTCAGGACTCATTTGATGCACATCGCCGATCTTGGAGACGTCAGGATACATTACCGCGTCGACGGAGACCCGGACGGCGCGCCGCTGGTCTTCGCCAACTCGTTAGGCACCGATATGCGCCTGTGGGACGGGATTGTGCCGCTGTTGCCCAAGGGTCTGCGCATCATTCGTTTCGACAAGCGCGGCCATGGCCTGTCTTCGCAACCTGACGGGCCATATTCCATGGGGACGCTGGTACGGGACGCTGAACGGCTGCTGGACCATCTTGAGGTCAAGGATTGCATGTTCGTCGGCCTGTCCATTGGCGGGATGATTGCGCAGGGTCTGGCGGTCAAGCGCATGGATCAGATCCGCGCGCTGGTCCTGTCGAATACCGCCGCCAAGATCGGCACGCCCAAGATCTGGCAGGAGCGTATGGATGCGGTCCGCAAAGGCGGGATCGAGGTGTTGGCGGATGCCACCATGGAGCGGTGGTTCTCAAGACCCTTCCACGCCAGTGCCGATCTGGCCTTGTGGCGCAACATGATGGTGCGACAACCCGAAGAAGGATATCTCGGTTGCTGTGCCGCGATTTCGGGTACGGATTTCTATACGCCCACCAGCGGCCTGCGGCTGCCAACGCTTGGGATTGCAGGCAGCGAGGATGGTTCGACCCCAGCCGATCTGGTGCGCGAAACCGTCGATCTGATTCCCGGGTCCCGGTTTGCACTGATCCGCAGGGCGGGCCATTTGCCCTGTGTTGAGCGACCGGCGGAATATGCCGATTTGCTCGTGAATTTCCTGACCGAAACCGGGCATGTGTAAGGGAGCGTAGATTTGGCTGATTTCCTGCTGGTTCACGGATCATGCCACGGCGCCTGGTGCTGGCGCGACCTGATCCCCGAACTGACCACGTTCGGACATACCGCGCGCGCCATCGATATGCCCAGCCACGGCTCGGACCCGACGCCGATTGCCGATGTAACGCTGGACACTTGCCGCGATGCAGTTCTGAATGCCGCGACACCCGATACGATTGTGGTCGGACATTCCTGGGGTGGCTATCCGGTCAGCGCTGCCGCTGAACATGCGCCCGACGCGATGCGGGGGCTTGTCTATCTCTGCGCCTATGTCCCGCAATCCGGTCTTTCGATGGTCGAAATGCGCAAACGTGCGCCACGGCAATTGATCGGAGATGCCATTGAAAAATCCGCCGATGGCCTGTCTTACAGCGTCTTGCCAGACCGGGTGCACGGGCTGTTCTATCATGACTGCCCGCGCGCGGTGGTTGCCTATGCCTTGGGTCGGCTCTGCCCGCAGGCAATCGCGCCGCAAAACACACCACTTGAGATCGGTGAAAACTTCGCACGTGTACCAAAGGCCTATATCCGCACGACCGACGACCGGACCGTGCCGACCGAATATCAGGCCGAGATGGCGCAGTCGGTGGAACCGGGGCCGAGCCTGACAATCGACAGCTCTCATTCGCCGTTCTTTTCGCATCCCGAACATCTGGCTGGACTGCTGCACCAGATCTCGCAGCAGATATAGGGGCATTCGGACCTCCGTATATGGCATTGGGCACAACAGCGACACGCGAGTGGCGGATTCTGCCTTGCCTGTTGACCCGCAACGGGCCACCGTGACCTCAAAAGGAACGGGGAGAGTCATGCAATCCATCAAAGCAGCCGTGTGCCGTGAATTCGGCGCGCCATTGGTGATCGAGGATATCCTGATCGCGCCGCCCGCCATGGGCGAAGTTGAGGTCACACTGGAAGCGGTGGCGATCTGCCACTCGGACATCTCATTCGCCAGCGGCGCATGGGGGGGGCATCTGCCCGCCGTCTACGGGCACGAAGCCGCCGGGGTCATCTCGGCCGTGGGAGATGGCGCCGGAGACTTCAAGGTCGGCGACCCGGTGGTCGTGACACTGATCCGCGCCTGTGGGTCTTGTCCTTCCTGCGCGGGGGGCAAGCCAACCATCTGCGAAACGCCGTATGACACCGTCAATGGGCCGCTGCGCACTGCCGATGGTGGCGCGCTGGAACAGGCGATGGCCTGTGGGGCCTTTGCCGAGAAGGTCGTGGTCAGCCATCGTCAGATCGTCAAAATCCCCGAGACATTGCCCAAGGACCTCGCCAGCCTGCTGTCCTGTGGCGTGATCACCGGGGTTGGTGCAGCTGTCAATGCCGCAGGGCTGCGTCCTGGTCAGGATGTCGTCGTGATCGGAGCAGGCGGTGTCGGCCTGAATGCCATTCAGGGCGCGCGCATCGCCGGGGCCCGCCGCATCGTCGCCGTGGACATGACCGAGGAAAAGCTTGAGATCGCCAAGGAGTTTGGCGCAACCCACGGCGTTCTGGGCAGCCTCAATGAGCCTTGGAAAGCTACCTTCAAGGCGCTCGGCGGGCGGGGCGCAGACGCGGTCCTGATCACCGTCGGCGCGATCCCGGCCTATGATCAGGCCCCCCGCTATCTGGGCCGGGGCGGCAAGGCGATCATGATCGGGATGCCGCATTCCGGCGATATGTCCAGCTACGAACCCGTGGTTCTGGCCGCGCTGGGTCAGGGAATGGTCGGATCGAAAATGGGCGATGTGGTGATCCAGCGGGATATCCCATGGATGATCGACCTGTATGAACAGGGGCGGCTGAAACTGGATGAACTGATCTCGGGCCGCTGGTCGCTGTCGCAGATCAACGAGGCCATCGAGGACACAAAGACCGGCGCCGCCAAGCGCAATGTGATCATGTTCGGCAAGAGCTGACATCCGGGGAAGGAGCGCCGCATGAAACTGCAGGATCTCGATATCATTGTCACCGCGCCTCCGGCACCCGGTTGGGGCGGGCGGTATTGGATATTGGTCAAGGTCACGACCGATACGGGGGTGACCGGATGGGGGGAGTGTTATGCCTCGTCCGTTGGCCCTGAAGCCATGAAACATGTCATCCGCGATGTGTTCGAACGGCATATGTTGGGCGAAAACCCCGAGAATATCGAACTGATGTTCCGCCGCGCTTATTCCAGCGGCTTTACCCAGCGCCCCGACCTGACGGTGATGGGCGCGTTTTCAGGGCTCGAGATCGCCTGCTGGGACATCCTTGGCAAAGATCGGGATCGTCCGGTTTATGCGCTGCTGGGCGGGCGGATGAATGACCGGATACGGTCCTACACCTATCTCTATCCGCTGCCGCAGCATAATTTGACGGATTTCTGGACCTCGCCGGAGCAGGCCGGTGAATGCGCCGCCGAAATGGTGCGGCGCGGCTATACCGCGGTGAAGTTCGACCCTGCCGGTCCCTACACCATCCGAGGGGGGCATATGCCCGCGATGACCGACATTTCGCTCTCGGTCGCGTTCTGCAAGGCCATTCGCGAGGCAGTGGGGGACAAGGCGGATCTTCTGTTTGGAACCCACGGACAATTCAATACCGCCGGGGCCATTCGTCTGGGTCAGGCGTTAGAGCCATTCTCGCCGCTCTGGTTCGAAGAACCCACACCACCCGACATGATCGAGGATATGGCCCGTGTGGCCCGCGCCGTTCGTATCCCCGTCGCCACGGGTGAGCGGATGACCACCAAGGCCGAATTCGGTGCGGTTCTGCGCGCAGGCGCGGCCGAAATCCTGCAACCCGCGCTTGGACGCGCAGGCGGCATCTGGGAAATGAAGAAGGTCGCGGGCATGGCCGAGGTATTCAACGCCCAGATGGCCCCGCATCTTTATGCCGGGCCCATCGAATGGGCCGCCAATACCCATCTGGCCGCATCCATTCCAAACCTGCTGCTTTTGGAATCCATTGAGACGCCATTCCACGATCAACTGATCAAGGGCTCGATTCGGGTCGAAGATGGCTTCGTCACCCCACCCACCGCGCCCGGTCTCGGGATCGACGTGGACGAGGATCTTGCCCGCGCCCACCCCTATTCGGGCGACGGGTTGCACCTGCAGATGCAGGAAGATCCCTGCGATTATAGGCACGGAAACGCCTTTCAGGGTGGTGCTCCGGCGACCGAGGGGTGACAATCCGCAGCCGGATAGGGCATATTATTCAGACCCCCTAACGATATATCGGTTTTTTTCGTGACGACTCAGCCCTCAGAGACCAGAACACTTCCCGCAGACCCCTCGGCTGACATGAAGGAAAGTGCCACACAAGCGACAGCGTTTCTGAAAGCGCTGGCTCATGAGGGCCGCCTGATGATCCTGTGCTATCTTGGCGCAGGCGAAAAATCTGTTGGTGAGTTGGAAGACTTGCTGGGGATGCGGCAAGCCGCCGTCAGCCAGATGCTGGCCCGTCTTCGCGAAGAACGGATGGTCAAGGCACGGCGCGATGGAAAGACGATCTATTACGCGCTGAACGACGGCAAAACCGAACGCATCATCGCATTACTCTATGATATGTTTTGCAAACCTGAAAGCTGATCTGACTAGTTCGAGACATAGCCCGAGATCACCTGCAGCAGCTTGAACGCGGTTGCGGCGTCGTTTTCGACCACGGCCAGGAATTCCTCTTCCCCGATACGCAGACAGGACAGCTCGGTCTCGGCCACCATACTTAGGGCGCGGGGTTCCTTGCGGATCAGGCCCAGCTCACCCACCAGCGCCCCTGCCCCGACTTTGGTGATCAGCTGGTCCGCCTGCCCCGGCTGCGGCAGATACAAGCCCGCCTCGCCTTCCAGAATGACATAGGCACCGTCAGTCGGCTGATCATCCTTCAGGAAAATCACCTGCCCCGGCTTGGCATCGAACCAGCGTGCACCAAAGGCCAGCAGGCGCAGCTGACGCCGGTCGAGGCCAGAAAACAGCGGCGTTTGTTCCAGCGCCCGCAGCTTGCGCCCAAGGTCAGCCGAGGCCGCGCCATCGCCTTCGATATCGGTGGGTCCATCATCCGTCACCACCCGACCTTGCCGGATTTCAACATGCATGTCGAATACATCCGGGTTTTCGAACTGATCGTTCAAATAGATCACGGTCGCATCCGGCAGCAATTCGCGCAGGTTCTTGTAAACCGCAACCTGCGTCTGCATGTCATAACTGGCCAGCGCGTTTTCGAGGATCAGGATGTCCGGCTTTTTGATGGTCGCGCGGGTAAAGGCCAGAGGCTCGGCAAATACCGCAGGCAGATTTTGCCCGCCCAGCGCCACCGGAACGTCATAGATCAATTCGACCACCATCGGGCGCGCGCCGTTTTCGGCCAACACATCGACGATCAGTTTACGTGCCTCATCCGTACGCGCGCCGCCGATCTGGCTAACCTTACCGAAAAGCGCGTTCTCCATCACCGTCAATCCGGGGGCGAAGGCATGTTCATCCAGCGGCACAAAGACATCATGCAGCCGTTCTAGAAGTTTCTCCGAGTGGCTGTGCCGGAGTTCCAGAATGCGGTTCTTCAACTCGTCTGAAAAGGCAGGCCCGATCTGTTCCGCCGAGATTACGAAGGGCACTGCCAGCAGATTGGCAAGCTGCTCGTCGTTCAGCCCGCCAACGCCTTCCTTGCGGGTGAGCTCGACCAGCTCAACCGCGGCTTCGTAAGTTTTGACGTCAAGGCCCAGCTTGCGGAACAGCGGATGATCGGTGCCGTCCAGCCCGAAGATCTGGCGCAGCATCTCGATCACATCGCGGGTCAGATTGGCCAGGGTCTCGTCCAGACGCAACTCGCGCAGCTGACCCAGAAACACCGTCTGCTGCGCCAGCAATTGCTGTGTGACCGGAACGCAGGGCGTTGCAAACAGCAGGTTTTCGGCCACAGGCAGCGCCGGATTATAGGCATCCCGACCAAATACCAGCGCCTGTTGTTCCAGCCCGGCATCGCGCACGGCCTTTTGCACCAATGGACGCAATTCGATCAGTTTTGACGCAAGTGCCGGACGCTCATCCGCGTTGAAAACCTGCTCGGCCCCCCTTTGGAACAGCGTCGCGCCCGAGCCCATTCCGTCGATCAGTTTAAGCCACCATTCGCGCAGATGCGTAGTATCGTCGAACCCCACCAGGCTGGGGTCCAGCCATTCGGTACGGAAGGGGTCGGTACTGTTGCCTGCGCGCAAAGTCTCGACAAAGTCGGGATCGTCAGTTGCGGTGGATATGGGGCGAGACCGGATCGGCATCATCACGTTATCGCCCAGCGACCCCTGGAACATCACGGGGCGTGAGGTTGCCAGCCCGATCCGAGCCGCAACGACGCCTTGATGCAGCCCGGCCATGTCGACGCCCCCAACTTCAAGCCGCCCCGAGGTGGGCAGGATCTCACGCGTCAGCAATTCGGTAAGCGCGTGGCGGTCCTCTTCGCTGGGGGCCGAGATACCGATGGTCTTGCCAGCCGGAAAGGTCAGTTCCAGATCATCCAGCACCTGATTGCCGTCAATATCGCGGACCGAGACGCGATCCAGTACGATGTCGCCGTTCAGATGCGGCCGCGCTGCGGGCTCTCCATCGAAGAGGGCTTCATCGATCATCCCGTCGGGCGCGAAACGTTCGACAACCACCTCCCAGCGCAGTGACATGTCCTGCGTCTGGTTGTAATAGGTCAGCAACTCCTTCCACGGCGAGCTGAGGTCCTTATACGCCGCCAGCGCAGCCACAAGCGCCCCCAGCGAGACCGAGCCCTGCAGCACCAGCAGGCCGCCCACCAGATAGAACATGAACGGCGTCAGCTGCGAGATGAAGTTGTTGAGGAACTTCATGAAGAATTTCTTCTGGTAGATCTCAAAGCGGATGCCGAACAGCCGCCCCAACTGGTCCGAGATCATCGCCCGGCGATAGCGCCAGCCGCCATTGGCCCGCAGTGTCGAGGCCCCGGCGGCGTTCTCACCGATCTGGGCGGCCAGCACGCGGACCTCTTGAATGCGTTTCTTGTTCAGCAGATTGATCTGACGTTGCAGGCGCGGAATCAGCCAGGCCTGCAGCGGGATCAGCGCCACCGCCGCCAACCCGAACCAGACGCTTTGCAAAAACAGGAAGGACAGGATGGTGATCATCTGACCGGCCTGCAGCACCGGCTGGCTGATCGCATCTCCCATCAACCCACCCATCGGCTCGCTTTCGGCGGTGATCATCGACACCATTTCGCCCTGGCTTACACGCTCGAAATAAGGTTGGGGAAACCGCAGCGCGCGGCTGATCAGCTGGTAGCGGAACCGGCGCAGCATCCGCTCGCTCAACACGCCTTTCATGGTGTTGATGCGCATTTTCATCAGGCCGTGGGCCAGAACCGCAGCCAGAAAAGCAAAGCACAAAATCATCAGGAAGGTGGTCTGCGGCAGGTCATAGCCCCAGACATTGACAATATCGCTGGTCGCACCAATCGCGTCGTTGATGATGCGTTTGGGCAGCTCCAGCGTCAGATACAGCAACGGGAACAGCGTCGCCGTTACGGCCAGCAGGATCAACTGGTCGCGTTTGGAGTATTTCCAGATGAACCGAAAAATCGTTCGTTCTATGGAACCCGCCCCTGCTTTTGATCCGCCGCGAAAACCGATGTTTTTGGCGTGAATACAACGGCCCGAAGTTACCGCAATCGTGTCCGTGGACGCAATTAAATTTACAAATTGCGCCGAAATGCCCTTGTGTGAACAAGTTCATTTGCGCGGCGGCCAATTACCCCCTAATCTTCTGATTCAGGACGATATCGGGAGGATTATTTTGCCTGCCAGCTTTGGCGCTGTGTTTCTGTTGCTCTGCCTGCTTCAGATCAAACACATGTTTGCCGACTATTATTTACAGACGCCCAAAATGCTGTCCGGGCGAGGCTCGTATTTACATATCGGGCGCGCGCAACATGCTGCTGTGCATGTTGTCGGATCTGTCCTCATCTTTGCTTTGTTCCGTGCACCGGTCGAATTCATTCTGATCATCGCAGCACTGGAATGGATCGTACATTTCCACATCGACTTTGCCAAAGCGCATTATTCCGACCGCAGGCAGCTGCAACCCAATCAGGCCGCTTTCTGGCGTGCGGCGGGTCTGGATCAGCTTATGCACAACCTGACCTATATCGGCATGGCCTGGGCCTGGGTGGCCTTCGCGACCTGAAAATCAGGGCACAATCGGGCGGTTTTGCTTGATTGTGCGTAACACAACATTGGTCTGCGCGCTGGCGACCGCCGGCAGGCGGAACAGAAAATCCTCGAGAAAGATATTGTAGGCCGCCAGATCGCGGCACAATACGCGCAGGTGGTAATCGGCCTGGCCTGTCGTCGCATAACACTCCTGCACTTCCCGGCTCGACTCGACCGCGCGAATGAAATCAACGATTTTCTCGGGGTCGTGGCGCGTCAGGTGGACATGCACGATCGCCTCAAACGTTAAACCCATGGCAGGGGGGTTCACCAGCGCCCCGTAACGCTCGATCACGCCCACCTCTTCCAGCGTCCGCACCCGGCGCCACAAGGCCGAAGCCGACATCCCGACCGCATTAGCCAAATCGGCGTTGGATAAACGGCAGTCCGTTTGCAGCAGCGCCAGAATACGGCGGTCTCTGTCATCGAGTTTTGTCATGATGCAAAATTTATCCTACCACTACGTGATTATCGAATAAAATATCCAACTTTTGCTAATTACATGCAAACTCTGACAGAATTATCCAGATATTTCGGCTTAGAATACCAACTCCCAAAGGTAATACCCATGGATACCCGGAATGAGCCATCACGAGCCTGCCCCCCGCACCTATCAGCTTGAGGACCGATATGAACAGACCCAGGGCCGGGTCTTTCTGACCGGCACACAGGCGCTTGCACGGATCATGATGGATCAGGCCCGACGTGATCGTCAGGCCAGACTGAACACTGCGGGGTTTGTCTCGGGCTATCGCGGGTCGCCGCTGGGCGGGCTGGATCTTGAGCTTTGGCGTGCAAAGGAACGGCTGGATGCCGACCGCATTACATTCATGCCCGCCGTGAACGAAGACCTTGGCGCGACGGCAGTTCTGGGAGCGCAACAGGCAACGCTGGACCCGCAATGCGAGGTCGAGGGCATCTTCTCGATGTGGTACGGCAAAGGCCCCGGCGTCGACCGGTCAGGGGACGCGCTGAAACATGGCAACGCCTATGGATCGGCCCCCAAGGGCGGCGTGCTGGTGGTGGCGGGCGATGATCATGGCTGCGTCAGTTCATCCATGCCACACCAGTCGGATGTCGCCTTCATGGCGTGGTTCATGCCGACATTGAACCCGGCCTCGGTCGAAGAATATCTGGAGTTTGGCGAATACGGCATCGCCCTGTCCCGCTTTTCCGGCACATGGGTCGGGTTCAAGGCCATCTCGGAAACGGTGGAAAGCGCGCGCTCCGTCGATCTGCGTCTGGATCGCAATTTCACGCTGCCGCAGATCGAAATGCCAGAACGCGGCCTGCATGTGCGGAGCGCCGACCTGCCCTCGCCCGAGATCGAGACCCGTATCCGGCACAAGCTGCGCGCCGTGCGGGCCTTTGCCGAAGAGAACCCGATTGATCGGCGCATCTATGACATCGACAAGGCCAAGTTCGGTTTCGTGACCACCGGCAAAGGGCATCTCGACCTGATGGAGGCCTTGCGTCTGCTGGGTCTGGACGAAGACGCCTGCCGCCGTCTGGGGATCGACATCTACAAGGTCGGCATGGTCTGGCCACTGGCGCGGCGCAACGCGCTGCGATTTGTGAAAGGCAAGGCCGAGGTTCTGGTTGTCGAGGAAAAGCGCGGCATCATCGAAAGCCAGTTCAAGGAATATTTCTATGACTGGCCGGGCGACAAGCCCCACAAGATGGTTGGTAAGTATGACAGCCATGGCGAGCCGCTGATCCCATGGACCGGCGAACTCAGCCCCCTGATGCTGGCCCCGATCGTGGCCGCCCGTCTGGACACGTTCTTTCCGGAAGAACGCTTGCCCGCCAAGGCGCGGGCTCTGACCGAAACGCCTGCGCCGGTGATCAATGTGTCAGGCGCGGTGCGCACGCCCTATTTCTGCTCGGGCTGCCCGCACAATACGTCGACCAAAGTTCCCGAAGGCTCTACCGCGGCAAGCGGGATCGGCTGTCACGTCATGGCGTCGTGGATGGATCGCGAGACGGTCGGCTATGCCCAGATGGGGGGTGAAGGCGTGCCCCATGTTGTCGCCTCGCAATTCAATGGCGGCAAGCACATATTCCAGAACCTTGGCGAGGGGACGTGGTACCATTCGGGTTCTCTCGCGATCCGTCAGGCGGTCGCGGCGGGGACGAACATCACCTACAAGATCCTCTACAACGATGCCGTCGCAATGACCGGAGGGCAGTCGGTGGACGGCCCCGTCAGCGTAGCGGGTATCGCTCAGACCTGTCGCGCTGAGGGGGTCGAGCGGATCGCGCTGGTTTCGGACGACATCACCAAATTTCAACGTACAGACTTCCCGGCGGGCACAACGTTCCACGACCGGGCCGAGATGGACGGGCTGCAACGCGAACTGCGCGACATCCCCGGCGTCACCATCCTGATCTATGAACAAACCTGCGCCACCGAAAAGCGCCGCCGTCGCAAGCGCGGCACGATGGAGGACCCCTCGACATTCGTCTGGATCAACGATCTGGTCTGCGAAGGCTGCGGCGATTGCTCGGTCGCGTCAAACTGCCTGAGCGTCGAGCCGCGCGAAACCCCGTTGGGACGCAAGCGCAAGATCAATCTGAGCTCGTGCAATAAGGATTTCTCGTGCCTGAACGGGTTCTGCCCGAGTTTCGTGACCATCGAAGGCGCAACCCGGCGAAAGCGGGCCGTCGCGCTTGACCTTGATGCGCTTGAGACCGGCCTGCCAAGCCCCAGGCTTCCGTCTTTGGAAAATCCCTTTGATCTGCTGGTGACCGGCGTCGGTGGCACCGGGGTGGTCACGGTCGGGGCTCTGATCACCATGGCGGCGCATCTGGAAGGCAAAGGTGCCTCGGTTCTGGATTTCACCGGATTTGCCCAGAAGTTCGGAACCGTGCTTAGCTATATCCGCCTTGGCACCGCGCCCGGGGCGCTCAATCAGGTGCGTATTGATCAGGGTGCCGCTGACGCGGTGATTGGTTGTGATGTTGTGGTCAGTTCTGCCCCCAAGGCCTCGGCCCATTATGCCCGGGGCACGCGCGTGGTGTTGAACAGGGCTGAGATGCCGACCGGAGACCTCGTGCTACGGCGTGATGCGCAATTGCGGGTCGATGCGCGGGAACAGGCGATTGCCGATGTGGTGGGCGTGGACAACCTGTCCAGTCTGGATGCGAACGCACTGGCCGAGGCGCTGTTGGGGGATGCGGTCTTCGCCAATGTCATCATTCTGGGTTACGCGTGGCAAAAAGCGCTGGTTCCCGTAACGCAGACCGCATTGGCGCAGGCCATCCTGCTGAATGGCGTCGCGGTTGAAAAAAACCGACTGGCCTTCGCCCTTGGACGTTGTCTGGCAGTTGATCCTGATCGGATTCAGGGATCAGTGCAAACGGCTGAGGCGGAAGAAACGTTGGACCAGATGATCGCCCGCCGGGTCGCGTATCTGACAGATTATCAGAACGCCGCCTATGCAGACCGCTATGCGCAACGGATCGAGACCATCCGGGCGTCAAAGCCGGAATTCTCTGATCGCATCCTGGCATCCATCGCTCGCAACCTGTTCCGTTTCATGGCCTACAAGGACGAGTTCGAAGTCGCCCGGCTGCAGACCTCCTCGGCCTTCGCAGATGAGTTGGCGCAGCAGTTCGAGGGTGATTTCAAAACCAGATACCATTTCGCCCCGCCAATGCTGAGCTGGCGCAAGGATGAGAGGGGAAGGCCCATCAAACACACTTTCGGACCCTGGCTGCGCCCGGTCCTGAGCACATTGGCCCGTGCGAGGGCATTGCGCGGCAAAATCTGGAATCCGTTCGGATATCACTCCGAAGCGCGACTGCACCGCGCCATACTGACTTGGTACGAAACCCTTCTGGACCAGCTCGCATCAAACGCCGCTGCCCTGCCCGAGGCGGAATGGCTGGAACGTCTGGCCGAAGCAGATGAAATCCGGGGTTTCGGTCCGGTGCGCGCAGACAGCTTTGCGGCGGCACGCAAACGGGTCGCCTAGCCCGTAATCGAGAAACTGTTCTGGGCGTTGATCGGTCGCTTCCGGAAATAGCACACGGCATCAACGCCCGGACCAATATGGGGAAGCTCAGACCTCAGCGGATTGCGATCCAGCGACAGGGCTATTTATTCGGCCTTCGGCACGTTGACACACACGCGGGACGGATCAGACCGGCGCGGATGATGATCGTGTCAGGACCGTTCATGATCTTTCCCCTCCCAGAAGTGTTTCGCATAAGCGCTGAATTCCGCGATTTCCTCGGGGCACGGCTCGACCCCGGTGAAAACATAAAGATAGTGCGGAACCATAGACAGACGAACTGCTATCGGTTCGTTCAACTGAGCAAAATCATAACCGAGCTGCATATAATACAGTACCCGCGCGCGTGTTTCGGCCTCGGTTTCGTCATAGCCATGGCACACGAACATCGCGCGTAATGCCGACAGTCGCAGCGCATCGGACTGGTCCAGCATTCGGCGTACTTTACCCGACCGGCGCGCCCAGTCGCGTACGGCAAAATCCAGCGCCGTATCGAACAAAGCAGCGTTCACAACACATCGCTGAACATTGCAGACTGCCGCGGTGATTGTCTTGGCGGGCAGCTCGGACTGCGCAATCAAGGCCGCCGTGTTGGTCGCTTGCCACTTGTCCAGAAGCGCGTCCAGCAACTGTTGCCGGGACTTGAAATACCAGTAGAACGATGACCGCGAGACCGCCATGCGCTCCGCCAGGTTCATCACCTTGACCTGCTCGACCCCGTCCGAGATCAGCACATCCATCGCCACGTTCAGCCAGTCATCACGGGTGACCTTGATGTTGCCGACCAGCGGTTCGGCCTTTGGGTCGTCGCGGTGGAGGATGGGTTTGCTGCTCATTCAACTCTCCGGCGGAGCGCCGCCCTCGGCCGTGCGGCGGGCTATGAAATCTTGCAACGCGCCAATGCGGTCACTATCCTGAGCGGGTGCTTCGAAATTGGCCAGAATGTCCTTCCACACGCCGGTTGCGCGATGGTTGGTGTCCACTGCGCCGCGCTCGGTCCAGGTGCCGAAATTCGCGTAATCGTGCACATGCGGCTGGTAAAACGCGGTGTTGTAACGCTCCATGGTCTGGCTGGTGGCGAAGAAATGGCCGCTGGGGTCGACCTGTCGCAGGGCGGTGTCATAGCCGATCTCGGCAGCGCCCGCCTGCGCCCCGGCGCAGAGTTCAGCGACCATGTTCAGCACTTCGGCGTCACAGATCATCTTTTCGAAGGACACGGTCAAGCCGCCCTCGAGCCAGCCCGCCGAGTGGATGATCACCGTCGCCCCGGCCATCAGACAGCCCCACAGCCCGAACTGGTTTTCATTGGCCGCCTGCACGTCGTTGATATTCGCAGCCGATCCCGCCGCAGACCGCCACGGGAGGCCCAGATGCCGCGCCAACTGACCCGCCGCCAACGATGCCTGAAAATGCGAGGGCGTGCCGAAAGCCGGTGCCCCTGATTTCATGTCCACATTGCTGGTGAAGGTGCCATAACAGACCGGTGCGCCGGGATTGGTCAGTTGCGTCAAGGTCAATGCGGCCAGCGCCTCGGCATGGGACAGCGTGATCGCCCCCGCCACGGTGATCGGCGCCATTGCGCCCATCAGGGTGAACGGCGTAATGATCGACATCTGGCCATGCCGCGCAAAGTCGATCAGGCCCTGTGCCATTGGAATATCCAGCGTGCGCGGGCTATTGGTGTTGATGATCGTGTAGCTATGCGGGTTGGCGCGGAACTCATCATCCGACAAGCCACGCGCGGTGGACAGCATCTCGAAACAATCCATCACCTGCGGTGTTCCGCGTGAGAAGAAGAAGGGGAACTTGTCCGTCAACTCCATCTGCGCCTGGGTGGTGAAGTAATGACGCAGATGGGTCGGCACGTCCTGCGGTTCAACCTGGGGCGAGATCATCTGGAAGACGTCGAAATGATGGGTCAGTTTCAGAAATTCCAGATAGTCCTGCCCTGTCGCAGGCCGACGGCCCCGTTCCAGATCAGTGGCGTTCGGGGCGCCTGCCCCGGGTTGAAACACCAGCGAGCCCAGCTCGAGCGTGAAATCCCTGCGCCGCGCCCCGGCGCGACAGGCAATGGATTTCGGGGCCGAGGCGACTGCGGCCTCGACCATATCGCGCCCGATAAAGACCATTTCGCTGTCTTCATCCACGCGGGCACCGCCCTTGGCATAGATCCGGCGTGCCTCGGGCAGCAGGACCTTTACGCCCAGCTCTTCCAACATGCGCAGGGCGGTTTCATGCATGTCTGCGATCTGATCCGCCGGGAACACCTCCATCAGCGGGAAGGGGTTTTTCAGTTGGCGATAGTTCACATCGCGGCTGGGCGGTGGGGCGGCCTCAGCCCCCCGCCCGCGGCGTCTGCGTTCCCGGTTCTGCGCCACCATCATCAGCCTCGCATCGCTTTGCCTTCTGGATCATGCGGAGATGGCGCAATCACCCGCGCAGGCCGTTCGACCCCGACCACATGCACCGACAATTCGGTGCCCGGCGCGGCCTTGTCGCGGTTGACCAATGCCATAGCCAGCGACTTGCCGGTGTAGTGCCCATAGCCGCCCGAGGTGACAAAACCCACGCGCTCACCATCGGCCCAGATCGGCTCATAACCGCTGGCATCGGCGTCCAGCGCGTCGACCTCCAGCGTCACCTGCACCTGCGCCGGGCCGTTGCCGTCGCGTTCGACCAGCGCGGCCTCTTTGCCGACGAAATCCTTGTCCCAGTCGATCCAGCGATCCATACCCGTCATACCGGGTGTGTAGAGCTGCGTGAATTCCGCCGACCAGATGCCAAAGCTTTTCTCCAACCGTGTGGACAGCATCGCGTTGAAGCCGCACTCGCGGATGCCCTCATCGGCCCCGGCGTCCAGCAGCATCCGGCGCAGTTTGATGTGATCGCCATAGCGGCAGTTGATCTCGTACCCTTTCTCGCCGGTTACCGACATGCGCGCGACGCGGGCGCGGACAAGGCCGATATCGAACTCACCGCAGCCCATGAATTTCAGGCCCGAGATATCCTGTTCCGCCAGCTTCTCGACCACCGCCTGCGATTTGGGGCCGACCACGGCGAAACCGCAGATTTCTTCACCCAGATCACGGATATTCACGCCGTCCATCATGTGATCATCGAACCAGCGCATGTGCCAGGCGCGCAGGTAGTAGCTGCCCATGATCCACCAGGTTCCGTCGCCCCAGTTCAGCACAGTCAGATCGCCCTTAAGCCGCCCGTTCTCGCCCAGCATCGGTGCCAGTTTGGCGCGGCCCGGTGCGGGCAGCTTCGAGGCCATGACCTTGTCCAGCCACGCCTGCGCGTTCGGCCCTGTGACCTCAAACCTCGAGAAGCCTGATATATCCAGCAGGCCGACGCCTTCGCGGATGGTCTTGCATTCCTCAGCCACGATATCATGCGCGTTCGAGCGTTTGAGCGTCGGCGTTTCCTCGAACCCTTTCGGTGCAAAATACAGCGGCACCTCCAGATCCCAGCTGACGCCCCATTTGCATCCGGCTTGTGTCATCGCATCATGCGCCGGGGCCATCTTCAGCGGACGGCCTGCGGGCAGTTGTTCGTTCGGATAGGTCATCACGAAGCGGCGGGAGTAGAACTGGCCAGTTGTCTCGCGGATATAGCGTTTGTTCTGCGCGAAATCGCCATAGCGGGCCACGTCCATCGGCCATGCGTCAGCCTCGGGCTCGCCATGGATCATCCACTCGGCCAGCGTCTTGCCGACACCGCCTCCCTGCAGGAAGCCCGCCATCACCGCGCAGGCCGACCAATAGCCGCGCTTGCCGGGTACCGGACCGACCAGCGGGTTTCCATCGGGCGAGAAGGTGAATGCGCCGTTCACCCAAGTCTTGATGCCCACGTTCTGGATCGACGGGTAGCGTTCAAAGCCCAATGTCAGTTCGTTCTCGATGCGGTCGAGCTGTTCCTGAAACAGCTCCTCACCATAGTTCCACGGCGCGCCGTCCATGGCCCAATGCTCGTGGTCGACCTCGTAAATGCCGACCAGAACGCCCTTCTGATCCTGCCGCATATAAGTGAAGCCTTCGAGGTCGACGGTCATCGGCATCTCGAAATCCGCCTGCGCGACTTCGGGCACCGTGTCGGTGATCAGATAGTGGTGTTTCAGCGGCGAAACCGGCAGTTCCACCCCGGCCATGCGGCCCACCTGCTTGGCCCAGAGACCAGCGGCGTTAACCACGTGTTCACAGGTGATCGTGCCCTTGTCGGTCACCACCTGCCAGCCCTCATCGGTCTGGATCAGTTCCTCGACCTTGGTTTCCTCGTAATATTCCGCGCCGCGCTTTTTCGCGGCGGTCGCATAGGCCTGCACTGTGCCGGTGGTGTCGATGTACCCCTCGCGATCCGCCCACATCGCGCCCAGCACGCCGTCGGTGGACATGATCGGGCAGCGTCTCTGCGCCTCCTCGGGGCTTAGCAGTTCACAATCATCGATGCCGATGGACTGGAAAATACGATAGTTGGCCTGCAGCCACTCCCATCGTTCCGGGGTCCCGGCCAGTGTCAGTCCGCCGGTCATGTGCAGACCGATATTCTGACCCGATTCCTTTTCGATCTCGCTGAGCAGGTCGATGGTATAGGATTGCAACGCCGCCATGTTCGGATCGGCATTCAGCGCATGCACCCCGCCCGCCGCGTGCCAGGAAGACCCCGACGCCAGACGCCGCCGTTCCAGCATGACCACGTCAGACCAACCAAACTTGGCCAGATGATACAGAACCGAGGCCCCGACAACGCCGCCCCCGATCACAACAACACGATACTGAGATTTCATCCTGCGCTCTCCTGCACTGATTGCAGTGGACGCTAGTAGCACTGTTCACTTCTGTCTAGACATTTCTGTACAGTTCGATGCAAGCGGGCGTTCGATATCGAAATACACCTAAAGAGTGGCGCTGGAGCGGATTTGAATCGCGGCGAACCAGGCTTGGGTGGCTGCGTTTTCGGCAGGGATTCGCGTTTTTATGACGCGAGCAAAATCGATGAACACGAAGGCGGTGATGTCAGCCAGCGAGAAACGATCACCGGCAAGGAACGCGCTGTCCTGCAATCGGGCCTCCATCAGTTCGAAAAACGCGACCACCCGGGCAGCGCCGCGCTGCGCAAGTTCGGGGATCTGGGCATAATTCACGGGACCGGGAATCGCCCGGTCCTTGAAGGCTGGATGAGTATTGCGCAGCGTTTCGGCAATCGGCAGGCCTCCTTGCTGCTCGACCATCGCGTTCCACATCAAAACCAACGCCTTTTCATCCGGCGTCCGCCCCATCAGCGCAGGTTCGGGGAACCGCGCCTCGAGATAGGCCGCGATTCCGAGATTCTCGGTCAGAACCGTTCCTTCATCGGTCACCAGAACCGGCAGCGTGGCGCGCGGGTTCACGGCGCGAAACGCATCGCTCAGTTGTTCGCCTTTGGCGATGGATATGTCGCGGGTTTCGATCTCGACGCCCTTCTCGGCGATGAACATCCGGGCACGGCGCGGGTTGGGGGCGGTCGAGCAATCGTAGAACAACATGAAATCAGGCTCCTCAAAAGCATGGTACCCAAGGGTTAGCGACCCACCCGTTGCAAAGCCCAGCGTGACCCCATGGCGTTTCAGCGTTGGTAGATGAAGCAGCGTCCCTCAACCGCACCTTCCGGCAGCGGAAGTTCCTTCAGCGTGTCGAAGTACATCCGGTCGCTCGACACCATCAGCCCACCGGGGGCCAGCAAGGGTTCGATCAATGGCGAAACGAACCGGGCAAAGGCATCATTCTTTTCCCGGTTATGCCCCCCAAGATCGGCGTGGATCAGACTGGCCGAGGCACCGAACCGGTCGACCGAGGCGGGCAAAGTCTCGCGCACGTCTCCCAGAATCACCAGCTCGTCCGGTGGGGTCGAATCCGGGTGCGAGGCCACCGCACGCTCGAACACATAGACCGGGCGGTCCTGAATGTACTGCACCATGTGGTGATAGGTGCGCCCATTGCCCAGACCCAGTTCGAACACCGGGCCGGTCTGGCCTGCCGTTTGGGCGATTGCAAAATCCAGACAAGCGCGTTGCGAAACCATTCGGTCAATAAACAGATCCAGTCGGCTTTGTTGCTGGGACACGGGCAAACCTCATTCTTTGTCGGGCGACCTTAACCGGGGTCGATTGCGCCTTTGATGACAAAATCTCAAGACTTTGTGTAGCCACCCCGGAACGCATTTCATGTTTCCGCGACGTTTCTGCGTAAGAAGGTGTTTGACTAGCCCGCCCCGACCGCGCGAAACTGCACAAAAAAGTCAGGGAGATAGCAACGCCGATGTTACCAAGCGGCCAGACGGGTGGAATGCCCGCATGAATGCCTTGTTGTCCGTCCGGAATCTAAGCATTGGTTTTGGCGCGGGCGAAGCCGTTGTTCGTGATGTGAACTTTGATGTCGCGCCGGGTCAAACACTGGCTCTGGTCGGAGAATCAGGGTCTGGAAAAACAATCTCGTGTAGGGCCGCGTTGCGCATTCTGCCGCGTACCGCGCAGATTCGCAGCGGTACCATCACGCTGAATGATTCCAAAGGCACGGCCGACCTGACCAGCATCAGCGAAAAGCAGATGCGCGGCATTCGCGGCAATCGGATTTCGATGATCTTTCAAGAGCCGATGCGGTCGCTGTCTCCGCTGCATAAAATCGGCAATCAGGTGAGCGAGGTCTTGTGGCTGCATCGCGGCGCGTCCGAGGCGCAGGCGCGCAAAGAGGTTCTGACTCAGTTCGAACGCGTGGGTTTTCCCGATCCTGCCCGTGCCTATGACAGCTATCCGTTCGAATTGTCGGGCGGCATGCGGCAACGGGCGATGATCGCCATGGCCATGGTTTCAAAGCCGGAATTGCTGATCGCTGACGAACCCACGACCGCACTGGATGTGACGACACAGGCGCAGGTTCTGGGACTGATCAAGGAATTGCAGCGCGAGACCGGCATGGCGCTGATCCTTGTCACCCACGATCTTGGTGTCGTGGCTAATATGGCCGAGCAGGTCGTTGTCATGCACAAGGGCCGCGTGATGGAATCCGGACCAGCCGCGCCGATTCTGACCGATCCCGCGCATCCTTATACCCGGCAGCTGTTCGATGCCGCACCGGAGATTCCCGATCAGGATGCGGTGGGCCTGCCGATGCCCGACGAAGACCTGATCCTGAGTATGAGCGGGGTTTCTAAAACCTATACCATGCGTTCCAGCAAGGGGTGGAAAGCGGACAAGCTGATCCACGCCTGCCGGGGCGTCGACATGAAACTGGCACGAGGAAAGACGTTGGCCATTGTCGGCGAAAGCGGATCGGGCAAGACCACCGCGGCCCGAATTGCACTGGGGGCGGAATTGCCCGATCCCGGAGGAGAGGTGTTGTTTCGCAGTTCGGCAGATTCCGAACCGATCACCGTTCACCAGATGACGCGCACCGAACGAACCGCGTTCCAGCGCAAGGCTCAGATGGTGTTTCAGGACCCTTACAGCTCGCTCAGCCCGCGGATGCGCATTCAGGATGCCATGACCGAGCCGCTGGAAATCCACAAACTTGGCACCACAGCTGAACAACGCGACAAAGCGGCCGAGATGCTGCAGCGGGTAGGTTTGAATGCCGATATGCTCAAACGCTATCCCCATGCGTTCTCGGGCGGTCAGCGCCAGCGCCTGTCAATTGCACGCGCAATGATGCTGGACCCGGCGCTGATTGTCTGTGACGAGCCGACCTCGGCGCTGGATGTATCCGTGCAGGAACAGATCCTGACCCTGCTGGAGGACCTGCAGGACAGCCTGAACCTGTCCTATCTGTTCATCTCGCACGATCTGGCGGTTGTCGCGCGGATCGCCGATGAAGTGGCCGTGATGCGTCAGGGCCTTGTTGTCGAACAGGCCCCGCCTGAAACCCTGTTCTATAATCCTCGTCACCCCTACACCAAGGCGTTAATCGCTGCCCAGCCAGAGCCTGACATCAATCGCCCGATCGACCTGAAACTGGTCGCTCTGGGCGCGGGTTCGCCAGACAGTTGGGATGATGCCTTCCGATTTTCCGACTCCGTGATACCTTCACTGGTAGAGATGGAGCCCGGCCATAAGGTACGTTGCCATGTTTAAAACCACTCATCGATTGCTGCTGGCCACTTCGCTGGTCCTTGTTGGGATGCTTCCTGCTGCGGCAGATAATCCGTCGCACCTGCAAGAAAGCACCTATTGGCAATCCGAAGTTGAAGGCGGCACCCTGCCCCCGGTTTCCGAGCGCATCCCTGATGACCCGCTCATCGTTGATCTTGCCGCCAAAGGGCGTGAACCCGGAACGCAAGGCGGAACACTGCGCACGATGGTCACTCGGTCCAAGGACATTCGGCAGATGGTGGTCTATGGCTATGCCCGGCTGGTTGGTTTCGACCATGATTACAACATCGTCCCGGATATTCTCGCATCCTTCGAAAACGAAGATAATCGCAAATTCACCCTGAAACTGCGCCCCGGCCACAAGTGGTCGGATGGCACGCCTTTCACCTCGGAAGACTTCCGCTATTGGTGGGAGGATGTGGCAAACAACGAGTTGCTCAGCCCCTCTGGCCCGCCGGATTTTCTGCTGGTCGAAGGCAAACCGCCGGTGGTGAGTTTCCCCGATGAGACCACAGTGATTTTCGAATGGGAAAACCCGAACCCGAACTTCCTGCAATCGCTGGCACAGGCCCGCCCGCCCTTCATCTACCGTCCGTCCGAATTCCTTAAGCAATACCACGAGAAATTTGCCGATGCGGAGGAGCTCGCCTTTCAGGTTGAAGATGCCCGCGTCAAAAGCTGGGCAGCGCTGCATAACAAGCTGGATAACCTGTATAAATTCGACAACGAGGAACTCCCGACCCTGCAACCGTGGAAGAATGCCAGCTCGGGCAAGAAAATCCGGCACAGCTTCATCCGCAATCCTTATTATCACCGCATCGATTCCGACGGGGTGCAACTGCCCTATATCGATGTGGTCGAGATGGAGATCGTAGCCCCGGGTCTGGTCGCGGCCAAAACCAACGCCGGTGAAAGCGATCTGCAGGGACGTGGGCTGGCGTTCCGCGACGCCTCGATCCTGAAAAAGGGTGAGGCACAAGGCGGATACAAGACCCTGCTGTGGAAAACCGGGGTGGCGTCGCAGATCGCGATCTATCCAAACCTGAACTTTGAAGATGACACCTGGCGTGAGGTGCTGCGCGATGTCCGTGTGCGCCGTGCTCTGTCACTGGCGATTGATCGCCAGACCATCAATCAGGCGCTGTATTTCAAACTTGCCAAGCCCGGCGCCATGGCGGTTTTGCCTGCCTCGCCCTATTACAATGAAGAAAATGCACAGGCCTGGGCGCAATATGACACCGACATGGCCAATGCCCTGCTGGACGAGGCCGGGCTGACCGAACGCGATGGAAATGGCATCCGCCTTCTGCCCGATGGGCGCCCGATGGAGTTGGTGATCGAGACCGCCGGCGAACGCCAAGAGGTCGAAAACGCGATGCAGATCGTCACCGATACATGGCGTGAGATTGGGGTCAAGTTGGTGATGCGGCCGCTGGACAGGGATATTCTGCGCAACCGGGTTTTCTCGGGCAATACCATGGCTTCGGTCTGGTTTGGTTGGGATGACGGCATTCCGCAGAACCACACGTCTCCGGCCTATCTTGCGCCCACCGATCAGGTCTTTCTGGCCTGGCCGAAATGGGGACAGTACCATCAAACCGCCGGCGGTTCAGGCGAGCCACCCGACATGCCCGAGGCTGAACGCCTGATGGAACTGGCCCATAACTGGGAGGTCGCGACCACTGATGAACAACGCGAGGCTGTATGGCGTGAAATGCTGGATATCCACGCCCAGCAGCTTTACGCGATCGGCATCCTGAACGGTGCACCGCAGCCCATTGTCGTGTCGAACCGTCTGCGCAACGTGCCCGAACAAGCCATGTGGGCGTGGGAACCCGGCGCGCATTTTGGTATCCATCGCCCGGACGAGTTCTTCTTCGCCGACTGATCAGGAGCAGCTAAATGGTCATGCTGCGCTATGCGGTGTATCGCTTTTTTACGATGCTGCTGACACTGTTGGTAGTGTCGGTCCTGATCTTCGTGATCATCAACCTGCCGCCCGGCGATTACCTGAGCAATCAGATCGCCGAGTTGCAGGCCTCGGGCCAGTCCGCAGGCGTCGCCAAGGCCGAGTTTCTACGAAAGGAATACTCGCTGGACCGGACCCTTCCCGAGCAATACCTGATCTGGATGGGCTTCTGGCCCGGTCCCCATGGGTTCGAAGGGTTGTTGCAGGGCAACTATGGCTGGTCTTTCGAGTTTGACCGCCCGGTTTCCGAGATTGTCGGCGATACGCTCTGGCTGACCGTGGTGGTCAATCTGGCCGCCATTCTGTTCGTTTATGCGGTCGCCCTGCCCCTTGGCGTCATCGCCGCCGCACGGTCGCGGACCTGGATCGACTATACCTCGGCCTTTGTGGGTTATCTGGGTCTGGCCACGCCGAACTTTCTGCTGGCGCTGATACTGTTCTACTATGGTCATCAGTATTTCAACCTGCCCATCGGCGGCCTGATGGACCCCAGGTTCGAAGGCGAACCGATGAGCTGGGACAAGCTCAAATCCATCCTGCTTCACCTGATCGTGCCGACCTTTGTGATTGGCACCTCGGGCGCGTCGGCGATGATGCAGCGCTTGCGGGCCAACATGCTGGACGAGTTGGGCAAGCCTTACGTGGAAACTGCCATCGCCAAGGGCATGGCGCCGTCGCGGATGCTGACGAAATACCCGCTGCGCGTAGCCTTCAACCCTTTTGTGGCCGACATTGGCAACCTGCTGCCGTCAATGGTGTCCGGCTCGGTTCTGGTCTCGGTCGTTCTGGGCCTGCAAACCATCGGCCCCACCCTGCTGACGGCGTTGAAGACGCAGGATCAGTTCCTGTCGGCCTTCATCCTGATGTTCGTGGCGCTGCTGACCCTGATCGGCACCATGATCTCGGATATCCTGCTGGTCATGCTTGACCCGCGTATCAGATATGAGGGGCGTGAAGCATGACCCAACGTCCCGATGGTCGCTATGTCGACGACGCCCCATTCGACCCGCAGGCCTCGATCCAGCAACTGGAGCGTGCCGATCTCGATGCCCCCAACTGGATACTGGTCTGGCGCAAGTTCAAGACGCACAAGCTGGGCCTGATCTCGGGCATCTTCCTGCTGCTGTGTTACCTGATGCTGCCCTTTGCGGGCTTCATTGCGCCCTATGGTCCGAATGACCGGAACGGAGAGCACCTGTATGCCCCGCCCCAGTCCATCAACTGGTTCCATGAGGGCGAATTCATTGGTCCCTATGTCTATCCCATCGTCGCGGAAGCAGACCTTGAAACCTTCCAGTGGAAATTCGTTCCCGATACCGAAGACCCGCGGCCGATCCGGTTTTTCTGCGAAGGCTCCCAATACAAACTGGCGGGTCTGATCAAAACGGACACACATCTGTTCTGCGCACCGGAAGGGGCGACACTGTTTCTCTGGGGGTCAGACCGTCTGGGCCGGGATGTGTTCAGCCGCATCCTTTATGGGGCGCAATTGTCGCTGACCGTGGGTCTGATCGGCATCTCGGTTTCATTCTTTCTTGGCATCCTGTTCGGATCAATGGCCGGATATTTCGGCGGGCGCATCGACTGGGTCATCAACCGCGTGATCGAGATATTACGCTCCCTGCCAGAGCTGCCCCTTTGGCTGGCTCTCTCCGCAGCCGTGCCATCGAACTGGAGCCCTGTTGCGGTTTTCTTTATCATCTCGATCATCCTCGGCATCCTTGACTGGCCCGGCCTTGCCCGATCCGTGCGCGCCAAGTTCCTGTCGCTGCGGGAAGAAGAATATGTCCGCGCCGCCGAAATGATGGGCGCAAGCTCGGGCCGGGTGATCCGCAAACACCTGCTGCCGAATTTCATGTCGCACCTGATCGCCTCGGCTACGCTGTCGATCCCGGCGATGATCCTTGGGGAAACCGCGCTATCTTTCCTCGGCCTTGGCCTGCGGGCGCCTGCGGTCAGTTGGGGCGTGATGCTGAATGACGCGCAGAACCTTGCCTCGATCGAGATTTACCCCTGGACCGCCATTCCGATGCTGCCGATCATCGTTATCGTGCTGGCCTTCAACTTCCTTGGCGACGGGTTGCGCGACAGTCTGGATCCCTATCAGCAATGAGCCTGCTGTCTTCCCTTCCCGCGACTGACAGCTATCTGGTCAAAGGGACCGGAGCCCGCCCCAGCGCCTTCGCGGTGTCCGAACTGGCCACAGCCAGCTTCGCCGCCGTGGGGCAGGAACTGGCCCGCCTGATGGTGGCGACCAACCTCGCGGCCAAACCACCCGAAATTACCGTGGATCACCGGCTCGCCTCACTATGGTACGGCTTTTCCTTCAAACCCGACGGGTGGGAGATGCCCAGCCTTTGGGATGCGATTGCAGGCGACTACAAGGCAGCTGATGGGTGGATCAGGCTGCACACCAACCTGCCCCACCACCGCGCCGCAGCGCTCAAGGTGCTGCAGGTCAAGGCGGATCGGGACACCGTGGCCCGCGCGATCAAAGACTGGTCGATCTTCGATCTGGAAACCTCCATCGTCGCCGAGGGTGGCGTCGCCGCCGCCATGCGCACCCGTTCCGAATGGCAAGAACATCCGCAAGGGCGCGTCGTGGCCCGCGAGCCGCTGATCGGCTGGCACGGGCCGCGCAATGTCACTCTGCGCGACCGGCCTCAGGCCACCGCAGAGCGCCTGTTGGCCGGGCTTCGTGTGCTTGATCTGACCCGGATACTAGCTGGTCCGGTTTCAACCCGAACCCTTGCGGGATTTGGGGCGGACGTGTTGCGCTTCGACCCGCCCGGCTGGGACGAGCCCGGAGTGATCCCTGATATCTCGCTGGGGAAGCACTGCGCCTATCTGGACCTGAAATCGCCCGGGGGCATGAATCATCTGAAAGAATTGCTGTCACAGGCCGATGTGCTGGTTCACGGCTATCGTCCCGGCGCACTGGATGCGCTCGGGCTGGACAAATCCACCCGCGATCAGCTTGCCCCGAACCGGGTCGAGGTCACCCTGGACGCTTACGGCTGGCAAGGCCCATGGGCCGCAAGACGCGGGTTCGACAGCCTTGTGCAGATGAGCGCCGGGATCGCCGATGCCGGGATGGCATGGGCTTCGGTCGACAAGCCTACGCCGCTCCCCGTTCAGGCCCTGGATCACGCTACAGGCTATCTGATGGCCGCAGCCGTTCTCTCGGCTCTGACCGAGGCCGCATCGGGCCAAACCGTGATGGATGCCCGCCTGTCGCTCGCACGTACCGCCGAGCTTTTGGCGACCCTCGCGAAAAGCAGCGACGCTGAGGACATCACAGCTGCGTCCCCATCCGATTATGCGGACGTGACCGAGGCCTCAGGCTGGGGCCCGGGCCACCGATTGAAACCGGCGCTTTCTGTTGGCCCCGCAGCGATGAACTGGCCACTGCCCGCCGCCAAACTGGGCACATCGGACGCCGCCTGGCCGCCGCATTCGGTCTGACACACCCGCCGCGCGGAACGCGCGGCCCGGCCCAACGCTTTGGGCGGCATCGCGTCAGCGATGCAGACCAAAGAGGCGGGAGAGCCCCCTAGCGGTCGTCACCCCCGCCGGGGCCGATATCATCCAGATAATCCTCGTCAATCGCCGCCTGAACCGCACCCGTCACCGCTTCGCGCTGCTTGGGCGTCAGATCTTCGGCCTCCTTATCATCCGCCAAACGCACCGTGACCTCACGATGTGCGAACCGGATGCCTTCACGGGCAAACAGCTCGCGGATATCCTGATAGACCTTCTTGCGCACCAGCCACTGATCGCCCGGCTTTGTCATGAACTTGACCCGGATGATCATCGCGGAATCCTGCATCTCGATCACGCCCTGCGACTTCAGCGGCTGAATGAAATTGTCACCGATCACCGGATCGCTCAGCAGCTCCTGCCCCAGCTTCTTGATCAGCTTGCGCACCTTTTCAACATCGGTGTCATAGGTGACCCGCAGCGGCAGCTTCATGATCACCCAGTCGCGCGAATAGTTGGTCAGCACCTTGATCTCACCAAACGGGATCGTATTCAGCGCCCCAAGATGATGCCGCAACTGGAAAGACCGGACCGAAATCTTTTCGACCGTCCCCTTCACGTCGCCAATATCGATATACTCCCCCTTCCGGAACGCATCGTCCATCAGGAAAAACGCGCCCGAGAAGATGTCGCGTACCAGTGTCTGCGAGCCGAAACCCACGGCCAGACCGACCACACCGGCACCCGCAAACAGCGGGCTGACATTGATACCAAGCTCCATCAACACGATCAGGGCGATCGTCACCACAACCACTGCCAGAATCGCCCCGCGGAACAGGGGCAGCAGGGTCGCCAGACGGCTTTGGCCGCCTTCGCCGCCCTCATCGCCCAGTTCCGCTTCTGCGCCAACGTCCACAGCCTCTTCCGCGATCTTGCTGTCGATCCAGACCCGAAAGAAATGAAACAGGATATAGCCCATGAACAGGATCACCATCACGTCCAGCGCCCGCCCGATCGGCAAATCCTCGCTCCAGCTGGCCTGCGGGTTCCAGATCACCACCAGTGCATAAGCGCCCACGACAAAGGCCAGAATTCCAGCCACCCGGCGGGCAAGGTCCTCGTAGGTGAGGATGGCATATTTGCGCTTTTCGGCCTCGGGCGTGGCGGTCTCAGTCTCGACCTCTGCGTCTTCCGCTTCCGCGTTCAGCTCTTCCATCTGGCGATTGCGATCAAAATAACGCTCAAGCAGATAGTTCATCGCGCCATAGGCCACGACAACGGACATGAAGATCGCATAGCTGCTGGCCACAATCGGGATCGAGTCCTCGACCTCGAGCACCAGATCGACCGCGAGTTTGAACCAGCTGAACACCATGTAAAGGATCAGAACCGGCGCCCATGCAAACGAGATGAACCGCGAAATCCACGATACCTGATCCGGTGCCCGCCCGCCCCGGATCGCGTTCGAGATGGCCCGCGCATTGAACAGGATCATCAGCACATTGCCCAAGGCCCCGACCAAAGTCAGGCCGCCATAGACCATCGCATAGACGTTGTAGTTCAGCCCAAAATCCGCAACCCAGGTTGCGAACAGCACCACCGAGATATCATAGGTCGCCAGCGCCGAGGCCCAGCGATACAAGCGCTTGGCATCGCGGTCCGAAAACGGCGGCAATCGGTACTGGCTCAGAAACGGGGACAGGATCATACGCCACAGATCGGCCACCGTGCGCGACAGGAAGAACGCGGTGAAAATGGCCGTCACCGTAAACTGGATCGAGATATCCTCGGCCTCGCCAAAGATCAGATACCCCACGATCAGCGCCATGATCATCGCAAAAATCGTGCCGCCTATCCCCATAACGAAGCGGTACACCAGAAACGGCATCTTCTCGCGATAGCCGCTCGGTTGCTCCTTGATCCGGGCCACCACAAAGCGTTTGGCGATGCGTTTGCCATAAATCTCGGTGGACAACCACCGCCCCAACAACAGGAACAGGATGTTCCAGGCCAGCACTTCAATATAGGTCTGGATACGGCCATCCGGGCTTGTCTGCCGCAGCACGTATTTTACTTCGAATACCGAATAGGGCAGCGCCTCAAGCCGCGACCGCACGGACTGCCGGAACTCGGAAAAGCGTTCCTGCGCCTTCATCAGTTGCGATCCGTCGGCCATCGGGTCCGCCGCATCCTGTGCCGTCGCGGATTCTGAATCGGGCGTTGTCACCACCTGTCCAGCGCTGTCGATCACAATGACGCTGGCGCCGGCTTCGGTGGCTGCCTTGATGGCCGCCGCCACGTCGCCATCCGCGGCGGTAGCGGTCTCTGTCTCGTCCGTGATCCCCGGATACCCCGGAATGAGCGACTGCGCGGCCGCCGCGGTTACAAAAGCCAGCGACAAGGCCCAGACCACAAGAGCCAGCCGGGCGAGAATTGTCTTCTTCATCATGTGCTTTATCCAGTTCGCGATTGCACAGCAGGTTACAGAACCCACGACGCCGGTTCAAATCCTCTCGGGATATCGCGGCCACTTCGTTTGGTACCCGTGTTCCAACGGCATCTGCCGTGAGACTCACCCAAGGCATAAGGTGTTTTCAATTCAATGAAAATTGAATATGACAATCCGGAGTATGCCCGTTTTGCCCACCCGGCCATAAACGGTTCTACTCAAGGCAACCCAGCGATGGATCGGCCGACAAAAAACCTGTTGCCAATTCGCAATGTTTGCAACATTTGCACGGCGCAGCCTGCCCCTTTGGCAAGCGGGCACAGAACATATACGATAACAGGTGCAAACGCGCGGAGTTGCACCGGAACCCGAAACAGGCGAAGGCATGAGCCTAGGAACAGCAGACGAAACACACAGCCGCGCGCCGCGCATCTTGCTTTACAGCCACGACACGTTCGGTCTGGGCCATTTGCGCCGGTCGCGCGCTCTGGCTGCCGCGATAACGCAGGCTGACCCTACAGCTTCGGCCCTGATTTTGACCGGCTCGCCCGTGGCAGGACGCTTCACTTTTCCACGCCGCGTTGACCATGTGCGCCTGCCCGGGGTCACCAAGCGCGCCGATGGTTCTTATGCAGCGCGGACCATCGGAATGGGGATCGAGGAAGTCACCGATCTGCGCTCGAGCCTGATCCAGACCGCAGTTGAGCAATTCAACCCCGACGTGCTGATCGTCGACAAGGAACCCACCGGCTTTCGCGGAGAGTTGCTGCCGACCCTGGAACACCTCGAACGCACCAGAACTACCAAAATGGTTCTGGGTTTGCGCGACGTTCTGGACGAGCCCGAAGTGCTGGCCGCCGAATGGCACCGCAAGGATGCCATCGCCGCGACCGAGCGGTTCTATGACGAGATCTGGGTCTATGGCCTGCGCTCGATCTATGATCCGACACAGGGTCTGCCGCTCAGCGCTTCTGCGCAGCAGCGCATTCACTGGACCGGCTACCTGCGGCGCGATCTGGGTCCGGTGGGCGAGCCTCCTGAACAACCCTATATCCTGATCACGCCCGGCGGCGGTGGTGATGGCAAGGCGATGGTCAATCTTGTCCTGTCGGCCTACGAAAAAGACCCGGAATTGTCGCCACGCGCGGTTTTGGTTTATGGTCCGTTCCTGTCCGGTGAACTGCGGGAAGAATTTGAAACCCGCGTCGCAGCACTGAATGGTCGCGTTAAGGCTGTCGGCTTCGAATCCCAAATCGAAACCCTGTTTGCCGGTGCCGCCGGTGTCGTTTGCATGGGTGGTTACAATACGTTTTGCGAGGTTCTTTCATTCGACAAACGCGCTGTCATCGTGCCCCGCACGACCCCCCGGCTTGAGCAATGGATACGTGCCTCGCGTGCCGAGGATCTGGGGCTGGTGCGGATGCTGGACGAAAACCGGGACGGGCTGACTGCTGACGCGATGATCCGTGCGATCCGCAAGTTGCCGGGCCAACCGCTGCCCTCGCAAGCCATGCGCGCCGGATTGCTGGACGGTTTGAACTACGTCACCCACCGTGTGGACGCCCTGCTGGGAACGGAACAAGAGCGCGCCACCGGATGACCACCCAATCACCCAAGCTTGCGGTGCTGGTCAAAGGCTGGCCGCGCCTGTCCGAGACGTTCATCGCGCAAGAGCTGGTGGCGCTGCAGGAGGCCGGTCATCAGTTCGACATCTGGTCGCTGCGTCACCCCACCGACACCAAGCGCCACCCGTTGCATGACAGGTTTCAGGGTCAGGTGCATTACCTGCCGGAATACTTGTATGACGAGCCGCAACGGCTGCAAGCCGCCCGTCTGCGTGCCCAGCACCTGCCCGGCTACGAACGGGCCTACAAGGTCTGGCGGCAGGACCTGCGCCGCGACCCCACGCATAATCGCATCCGTCGCTTTGGTCAGGCCTGCGTTCTGGCTGCCGAGCTTCCTGAGCAGACCCAGGTGCTATATGCGCATTTCATGCATACGCCTTCATCGGTGGCGCGCTACGCCGCGATCATACGCGGCCTGCCCTGGAGCTTTTCGGCCCATGCCAAGGACATCTGGACCTCGCCGGAGTGGGAAAAACGCGAAAAGCTGCAGGCCGCCACGTATGGCGCGGCTTTCGGCGCGACCTGCACTGCCATCGGGGCCGATCACCTGCGTTCATTCGCCGATGACCCGACCCGGATCGACCTGATCTATCACGGGCTGGACCTGTCGCGCTTTCCCGCCCCGCCAGATCGCGAGCCGCGGAAAGCCGGGGCGCCGTTCCGAATGCTCTCGGTCGGTCGCCTGGTCGAAAAGAAGGGCTTTGACCGGCTGCTCGACGCGTTTGCGCTTTTGCCTGAGACACTGGACTGGCACTGGACCCATATCGGCGGCGGCACGCTTGGCCAGAAGTTGGAAGCGCAGGCCGATGCGGCAGGGCTGACCCATCGGATCAGTTGGAAAGGGGCCTGCAATCAGCCCGAGGTGATATCCGAAATGCAGCAGGCCGATCTGTTTGTCCTGCCCAGCCGTATCGCCGAAGACGGCGACCGGGACGGGTTGCCCAATGTGTTGATGGAAGCTGCTTCGCAGCACTTGGCGATTCTATCCACGCCGATCTCGGCCATACCGGAGTTCATCGAGAGTGGCGTCCATGGCACCTTGTCCAGCGATGAGCCCGCCGCTCTGGCCCGCGCTATTACTGATCTGGCCGAACACCCCGATACAGCATCCCGCATGGCAGGGGCCGCATATGAGCGGTTGATTGCAGAGTTCCAGATGGACCCCGGCATCCGCCGCCTGTCCGACCGGCTGAACGCCCTGTGCACGGATCGGGCCTGATGGCTCGGGTTGCTTTCTACGCGCCGATGAAATCCCCCGACAGCCCCACGCCTTCGGGCGATCGTGAAATGGCGCGGAACCTGATGAAGGCCATCGGGGCGCAGGGGGATCGGGTCGAACTCGCCTCGCGGCTTCGGGTCTATGACAAAACCGGTGACCGGCAGGTGCAGAAAGCGCTTGAGACTGATGCACAGGCTGAGGCTGACCGTTTGATTCGTGAACTGCCCGCTGAAACGAACCTGTGGGTGACCTATCACAACTATTACAAAGCCCCCGATCTTTTGGGGCCGGTCGTCAGCCGTGCACGGGGTATTCCTTATGTCCAGCTTGAAAGCACCCGCGCGACAAGTCGGCTGAACGGGCCTTGGGATCGCTTCGCTCGCAGCGCCCATGCGGCCTGTGACGCGGCGCAGGTCATATTCTACCACACGGCAAACGACCTGATCACGCTGGAGCGGGAGCGATACGCCGAGCAGCAGCTGGTGGAACTGCCCCCTTTCCTGCCGGTCAGTACGTTGCCGGACGCGTCGACCCTGGATGGTCCGATGCTGACCGTGGGAATGATGCGCGAAGGGGACAAGCTGACCTCGTACACCATTCTGGCGGAAACGCTGGCGCATCTGACCGGGGACTGGACGCTGGATATCGTCGGTGACGGTCCCGCGAGATCGCAAGTCGAGGCGCTCATGACGCCATTTGCCGGTCGTGTCCGATTTCTCGGACAGCTTGACCGCGCTGAGTTGCAGCAAATCTATGAGCATGCTTCGCTGTTGATCTGGCCCGGTTTCAACGAGGCCTATGGCATGGTCTATCTCGAAGCGCAGGCCAGCGGTGTGCCGGTCGTGGCCCAGGACCGCCCTGGCGTGGTCGACGTTCTGCTGCCCTCTGACTATCCAAGTGTTGATGTCGGAGCGGCTGGTCTGGCGACCCACATTCAGACATATCTGAAAGATCCGGAATTACGCCGGACCGAGGGCGAACGCGCCCGCCACTATGTCGCCGCGCGCCACCTGCTGCCCGCCGCAACCGATACATTCTGGTCTGCCGCCAGACCACTGTTGGAGGATCGCACATGACCCGTTTGGCCTTATTGCGTCACGGACACACCGACTGGAACCGCGCAGGCCGCATTCAAGGGCGCAGCGACATCCCGCTGGATGACGAGGCGCGTGCCGAGCTGTCGGGTTACAGCCTGCCTGCCCCGTGGGATTCCGCCTCGGTCTGGTCCAGCCCCCTGGCGCGCGCAGCGGAAACTGCGCAGCTGGTTTCGGGGCGCGCGCCGCAAACCTCTGATGCCCTGATCGAGATGAACTGGGGAGACTGGGAAGGAAAGCGCGGTGTGGACCTGATCCAGATACCGGACAGTGGCTACCGGCATATCGAAGACTGGGGCTGGGGCTTCCGCCCACCCGGCGGAGAGAGCCCGGCCGAGATTTGGACGCGGATCGAACCCTGGCTGGCAACACTCAACGGTGACACGCTGGCCGTCTGTCACATCGGCATCATGCGGGTGATCCTTGCCAAAGCCTGGGGTTGGGATTTCGCAGGGCCTGCCCCGTTCAAGATCAAGCGGAACAGGTTTTATATTGTCGACCTCAACACCATGCAGGCCGAGGCCGAGCCAATCCGGTTGATCCCGCGCGAGGTCGGCCCATGAGGGTGATGATCTCGGTCACCCATCTGCTGGGGACCGGACATCTCAGCCGCGCGCTGACACTGGGCCGCGCCTTCGTGCAACAGGGCCACGAGGTATTTGTCGTCTCGGGCGGTATGCCTGCCCCGCAACTGAGCACCGAAGGGATGGCCGTTCTGGGACTGCCTCCGCTGCGGTCGGACGGCACCAATTTCACAAGATTGCTGACCCAAGGCCGAGAGGAGGCAGGCCCGGACTATCTGGCCGCACGCCTCACCGCGCTGACCGAAGCGCTGCGCAGTTTTCGGCCCGAGGTCTTCATCACCGAACTCTATCCCTTTGGCCGCCGCTCGCTTGCGGCTGAGTTCCTCGCGGCGCTGGAGGTGGCACAGTCTTTGCCGATCCCACCGGTCATACTAAGCTCGGTCCGCGACATACTCGCACCGCCATCCAAGCCTGCAAAGGCCGAGCGTGCGGATGAAGTCATCGCGCAGTATTACGACGGCGTGCTTGTTCATTCCGATCCAGATATCGCAAAGCTTGAGGTCAGCTGGCCGGTCTCGGATCAGTTGGCTTCACGATTGCACTATACGGGCTTTGTTGCCTCACCAGCTCCGCTCCCTCATCCAGATGGTGTGGGGCGGGGTGAGATTATGGTGAGCACGGGTGGCGGTTCGGTCGGGCAGCCGATCTTTCGAGCGGCCATCGAGGCCGCCCGAAAGATGCCCAACAGGCGCTGGCGCCTGTTGGTGGGGGGGCAAGATGCCCCGTCGCGCATTGCCGAATTGTCGGAATTGGCCAAAGAAGCCCCGATTACCATCGAACCCGTCCGGCCCGACTTTCGCCAAATGCTGCCGCTGGCGGCCGCATCGGTCAGCATGTGCGGCTATAACACGGCGATGGATCTGTTACAGAGCGGCACCCCTTCGGTTCTGGTCCCCTTCGATGACGGCAATGAGGTGGAACAGAGCTTGCGCGCAGACAGTCTTGCCCGGCTTGACGGGATTGCGGTCCTGAAAAGCGACAATCTGAATGGCCAGTCCCTTGCCGATGCGTTGACCCGCGTCTTATCCGGACCAAAGCGCAACGCGCTGACAGATGGTTTCGATGGCGCCCACCAGACCGTCGAGATCGCAACCCGCTTGAGGAAAGCCAAAGGATGACACCCGACTGGAAGCCTCTGCAAACGGAACTGGAGCTTTGGCTGGCAGCGGGTCTGTCCTTGCCGCTCTGGTGGCGAGACGACGACGCGGTTGATATCACGCCGCAGCTCGAAACCCTGAGCACCCTGTCAGAGAGGCTTGGATTGCCTGTCCATCTGGCAGTGATCCCGAAGGGCGCGCAGATCGAACTTGCGGAATATGTCAGCGTGCATCCCGAATTGATCCCGGTCGTGCACGGCTGGGCGCATCGGAATCATGCGCCAACGGCTAAAAAGAAAGCCGAGTTCCGCCTTCACCGCCCAATTGACGCTGTTGTGGCTGATGCTGAGGCGGGTCTGAGCCGGCTGCGCGATATATTCGGCACACAGCTATGCCCGATGTTCGTCCCGCCATGGAACCGGATCGCCCCTGAAATCGCAACGCATCTGCCCGCATTGGGCTATCGTATCCTGTCCACCGCAACGGCGCGCAAAACCGTGCTGGCGGCTCCTAATCTGGAACAAGTGAACACTCATCTGGACCCGATAGATTGGCACGGCACGCGCGGTCTGGTCGATCCCGCGCGTTTGATCGCGCAAACGGTAGCGCTTTTGCGGGATCGGCGCGAAGGGCGTGCGGATAACACGGAACCGTTTGGGATGTTGACGCACCATCTGGTCCATGATCAAGACGTCTGGATCTTTACGCAGGAACTGCTGCAACGATTGCTTGATGGGCCGGGCGTACCCTGGACTGCTGCGCATGAACCAATGACAGAAGGATAGCCCGAATGAGCAGACTTGATTCCATGCTGCGCCGCCTGACAGCCCAACGTGACGGGCTGAATTGGGCCGCCGCGCAAATCGAGGGCACAGAAGGCGACGTGCTCGACATGGGGCTGGGCAATGGGCGCACCTATGATCACCTGCGGGAAATCCTGCCCGAACGCCGAATCTGGGTGATGGACCGGGTTCTGCAATGCCATCCGGACAGCACACCACCAGCCGCAGACTTCCTGCAAGGCGAGGCGGAACCGATGCTGGCGGAACTGGCCACACAAGGTCGCACGATCGCACTGGCGCATTACGATTTCGGGCGCGGCATCAAGACCGAAGACGTGGCCGAGGCGGCGCGCCTCAGCCCTCTGATCGCGCAGGTTATGCGCCCCGGAGGGTTGTTGATCTCGGGTCAGCCCCTTGTAGGATTCGATCAGATCGGGGGGCCAGAAACCATCGCTCCGGACCGGTATCTGTTCTACCGGGCCTGATCGGGCGCTGTGTTGCACGGAGACACCAGGATGGAGTTCACGCGTTACGCAATCTATTTCCTGCCCCCGCCCGAGGCTGATTGGGTTCGGTTCTGCACTGCGTGGCTGGGTTGGGACGTGGGCACGGGCCAGCCGGTTCCGCATCCAGAGCTCCCTGGCATCAATGTCGCAGCCGCTACGGACACGCCTCGCAAATACGGGCTGCACGCCACCCTGAAGCCGCCATTTCGTCTGCGCGATGGGCAAACTCTCGCAGCCTTGAAAGCCGCCTGTGCAGAACTTGCGCAAAAACAGCAGCCGGTGATTTTGCCAGGGTTACAGGTCACTCCGCTAGGCCGGTTTCTGGCGCTGGTTTCAGATGGTGACACCGGCCCCGTCAACGCGCTGGCCGCTGCCTGCGTGCGCGATCTGGACAGGTTCCGTGCCCCGCTGTCCGAGGTTGAACTGGCCCGCCGCCGCACCGCCAGACTGACGCCCGAGCAAGAGGCCAACCTCACCCTATGGGGTTATCCGCATGTGATGGACGGCTTCCGCTTTCACATCACCCTGAGCGGTAAGCTTGACAAAACTTCTCTGCGCGCAGTCAACAGCCTGCTGAAGACGCGGCTCGGACCTACGCTTCCAGCATCATTGGAAATCCGTGATCTGTCCCTGGTCGGTGAGGCCACCGATGGCCGGTTTCATCTGCTGCACCGCTATCATTTGGGTCAGTAAACCGGGGCCAAAAACAAATCCCGGCACTTCATCTTTTCAAAAGTACTCAAAATCACCCCCCCATCGTACGGCTCCCTCGGGCCCCATAAATCGCGGCCAATAGGACTACCCTTCAAAGCCCAAGGCGGTTATACGCGCTCGCAACCCAGATCCCACACGAGGCCCACCATGCGCTTTGACCGCTCCATCAAGATCGCGCCCTCCATCCTCTCTGCCGATTTCGCCAATTTCGGGCAGGAAATTCAGGCCATTGAAGCGCAAGGCGCAGATTGGGTCCATGTCGATGTGATGGACGGGCATTTCGTGCCGAACCTCACTTTCGGCCCGCCTGCAGTCAAGGCATTTCGTCCGCACGTGAAGACGGTGATGGATGTGCACCTGATGATCGCGCCGGTCGATCCTTATATTCAGGCCTATGCCGATGCAGGCGCCGATATCTTGACCGCCCATGTCGAGGCTGGCCCACACACGCACCGCACCCTGCAGGCCATTCGAGGTGCAGGCATGAAGGCGGGCGTGGCGCTGAACCCGGGCACTCCAGCCGAAGCAATCGAACATCTGCTGGACCTGACCGACTTGGTTTGCGTCATGACGGTGAACCCGGGCTTCGGCGGCCAGAAATTCATCGATATGACAGCCAAAGTGCGCCGCCTGCGCGAGATGATCGGCGATCGTCCGGTACATATCGAGATTGACGGCGGCGTTGATCCGACAACCGCACCTCTGGTCGCGGCAGCTGGCGCCGATGTCCTGGTTGCCGGGTCTGCAGTGTTCAAGGGTGGATCAGTGAGCAACCCATCTGTCTATGGCGACAACATTCGCGCCGTGCGCGCAGCTGCCGAAAGCGCGCTTGGCTGATCACTGGTACTCCCGCCAGTCGTCGACGTTCCTGACGGAACGCCTCCTCCTGTTGGGCCCGGCATCGCGCAAAGCGCGATGCCGGGCCCAAGGCCGCAAGCGGTAATGGCGTAGCCAATGCTGCGCGGGCGCGGGAGCATTCCGGTTGATGCGATCAACCCGATTTGTTCAGATCATCAAAGCTGAGGCCCTCGGCGACCAGTTGCTCAAGCAACGGCGCGGGTTGCCAGAAATAGGCATCCTCTTCGGACCATTTGCGGATATCGCTCAATACGGTCGGCAGCCCCTGCAGGTCTGCCCATTTCAGCGGGCCACCCCAATAGCGCGGAAAACCATAACCATAGAGCAGGGTGACATCCACATCCAGCGGCCGAAGCGCGATGCCTTCACCAACCACGCGCGCCGCTTCATTCACCATCGCGGTCATATAGCGCCGCACGATCTCAGCATCCGAAAAGCTGCGCGCCGTCAGCCCCTGCGCTGCCCGGTCCGCTTCGATCAGCGGCATCACCTCGGGGTTCGGAACTCCGCCACGCTGCCCCTGCTCATAGACGTAGAAACCTTTGCCCGTCTTCTGGCCAAAATGCCCTGCCTCGCACAACTTGTCGGCATAGAAACTGTCGCGCGCGCGCGGGTCCATTCCCGCAGCGCGTTTGCGCTTGCGTGAAGCCCATCCAATATCCAACCCGGCCAGATCGGACACCGCAAACGGCCCCATCGGGAATCCGAACCCCGTCATCGCCCTGTCGATCTGATACGGGGACGCTCCGTCCAGCACCATGTGATCCGCACAAGAGCGATAAGCGCTGAGGATCCGGTTGCCAATGAACCCGTCACACACACCAGCCCGGACCGAGACTTTGCCCAGACGTTTGCCCAATGCGAACCCGGTTGCCACCACATCCGGCGCTGTCCGATCCGCCACGACGATTTCAAGCAGCTTCATGACATGAGCGGGCGAGAAAAAGTGTAACCCGATCACATCTTCGGGCCGACTGGTGGATGCCGCGATCTCATTGATATCGAGATATGAGGTATTGGTCGCCAGAACCGTCCCCGCCTTACAGACCGCATCCAGCTGCGTGAAGACCTGTTTCTTGACATCCATGTCCTCAAAAACGGCTTCGATCACTAGATCAGAAGTGCCCAGCACCGCGTAGTCTGATGAAAGCGTCAGCCTGTTTTGCAGGATGTCGTCATGACCTTCGGGGCTCAGTTTCCCGCGTTTCACAGCACCTTTCAGATTTGCAGCAATCCTGTCTCTGGCTGCATCGGCCGCGTCTGACGACATTTCGAGCAGGACCACCGACAGACCTGAAAGCAATGCAGCAGTCGCTATGCCTGCACCCATTGTGCCGCCGCCAACGACACCGACCTGCTGCAGCGCGCGCGGTGCGATCCCTTCCAGTGCGGGGAGCTTCGATACTGCACGTTCGGCGAAGAAGGCGTGGATCAACCCTTTGCGCTGATCCGAGGCCATGAGTTCCATGAACAATTCACGTTCACGCGCCAGACCTGCCGCAAAATCTTCGGCCTCGCTGGCGGCCTGAACCGCGCGCACGGCCACCGCAGGTGAAAGCTGGCCCCGCCCCTTCTTCAGCACCGCATCATAGATCGCGTCAAAATCGACCGGGACGGGCGCGGGCATATCACAGACCGCACGGCGTGGCGCGTTGCCGGCGAGCAGTTCGCGCACATAGGTCAGCCCAATTTCGCGCGGCTCGCCCTCTTCCACACGATCCAGCACTCCCAGTTCCAACGCTTCGCGGGCCTGTACGTGCCGCCCGGTTGTGATCATGTCCAACGCGGCTTCTGCTCCGGTCAAGCGCGGCAATCGCTGGGTTCCACCGGCACCCGGCAGGATACCCAGATTGACCTCGGGCAGCCCGACCTTCGCCGAGGGTACCGCGATCCGGTAATGGCAGGACAGCGCCACCTCGAGCCCGCCACCCAGCGCGGTGCCGTGCAGGGCGGAAACCACCAGCAAAGGCGAGGTCTCGATACGGTTGCACAACGCAGGCAGAGACGGGTCCTGCGGGGGTTTGCCAAATTCCCGGATGTCGGCACCCGCGAAATAGGTTCGTCCGTCGCCATAGATCAACACAGCGCGCGCACCCTCGGCCTCGGCACGTTCGATCCCGGCCAGAATGCCACGGCGCACCTCAACCCCCAGCGCATTTACCGGCGGGTTTTGCGCGGCCAGCACCACGATATCATCGATTTTCACATAGCCGATCGCTTGGGACATGCGCCTGACCTCTCCACCCGAGTTTCATTCGCGACAAAGACTGGCCCGGTCCGGCCCGGTATTCAAGTATATTTTCGACCAACCGTTCGGTTTTTAAAACACAACACCGCTCTAACTGATATGTGAGCGCCACCAGAACCGGGGCGCGCTATCGTCTGCCTGTGCAGCTATAATTGTACTTTGCCCGATGCACGGGGCACTATCCAAAGATCAGCGCCATTAAAAGGAGAGCTAACATGTGCGATATTTGCGTGATGAATGCCGTGAAAGACCGAATGATGTCCCGGCGATCCTTCTTCAAGGCCGGGGCGTCGGTCGCGGCCGGCGCGGCGCTTGGGGTGGCCAGTACCCCCCCTGCTTTGGCGGCAGGCGCTGGTGAGGTCGTGGACATGACCCATATCTATGACGCCGATTTCCCAACCTATTTCGGACAACCCGGAATCGAGGCCACACAGGCCTTCAACTTCAAGGATCACGGCTTTAACCTGTTCAATCTTGCGGTCAACGAACATACCGGCACGCATATCGATGCACCACTGCACTTTTCAGCGGACGGCCAGTCTGTTGACGAGATCCCGGTATCCAACCTTGTCTGCCCGCTTTGTGTGGTCGATATCGCGGCACGGGCGGCTGAGGATGCGGATGCTCAGGTCACCCCGGATGATCTGAAGGCATGGATTGATGCCAACGGGCCGATACCTGATGGCGCTTGTGTGGCGATGCATTCCGGATGGGGGGCAAAGACGGCCACAACCGGTTTCCGCAATGCCGATGATGAGGGTAAGATGCACTTCCCCGGTTACCACGTCGAAGCTGCGCAGATGCTGATGGATGAAACCGGCGCTGTTGCGCTGGCCGTGGATTCTCTGTCTCTGGATCACGGGCCGTCAGCAGATTTTGCAACCCATTACGCGTGGCTGCCCACCAACCGCTATGGCATCGAGAATCTGGCCAATCTCGAAAAGGTCCCCGCCAGCGGAGCCACTCTGGTCGTTGGGGTCCCTGCCCATCGCGGTGGCTCGGGCGGACCGGCGCGGATTTTTGCGATGGTCTGAAGCAACGGCAGGCAAATTGACGCAGCATTTGGGCAGAGCGTCGGCTCTGCCCTTAATTTTATGGGAAAGTCGCGGTTCTTATGCCCTGAATTGCACTCGCTGCACGGCCGCTATGACCTGTGTGATGTGGCCACATTACCGGGCTTGCGATAGGCAGATAGCCGAAATTCAGCGATCAGCGGGACCCGGATATATGCGATCATCAGCAACGCAAAATTTTTCCCTGCACTCAGCCTTTGAAGCGACCACTGATATTGCCAGGGGCATTCTGCAGGCCATCACAGAAATTGGCAGCGCGCGTGTAAAAGTCCGCAAGATTCAGGCGCTCTGGCCCCTGTCCGACGCAGAGCTGGACGCTCGCGGTCTGCGCCGCGAAGACATTGTGCGACTGGTCATGGCCGACGTGATCTGACCAACTCAGATCACTCTTCATAAAACAGCCCGCAATCCTGCGGGCTTTTTCTTTGGGTCGGACCAATACGTTACCGTTTTCTAGATTTTGAAGAGATTACGTTACATTTTACTTGCCGCGAATCAGTGTCGAGCTTATTAACCGACCTACCGGTCACTTAATGACACGGCATCAAAATCGGAGCCCTCGCCCAATGGACGCCTTTATCTGCGACGCTCAGCGCACCCCAATCGGACGGTATGGCGGAAGCCTCAGCCAGGTGCGGACGGATGATCTGGCGGCGATCCCCATTGCTGCCCTGATGGCGCGCAACCCGCAGGTCGACTGGGCGAGCGTGGACGACGTGATCTATGGCGACGCCAATCAGGCGGGTGAAAGCAACCGCAATGTGGCGCGGATGGCCGCATTGCTGGCGGGGCTGCCCATCGATGTGCCCGGCACGACGATCAACAGGCTCTGTGCCTCGGGTATGGACGCGGTGGGCATGGCGGCCCGTGCGATCCGGGCCGGGGATTATGACATGGCCATCGCCGGGGGCGTCGAAAGCATGTCGCGCGCGCCTTTTGTGATGCCCAAGGCAACCTCGGCCTTTTCGCGCGCCAATACGGTTTATGACACCACGATCGGCTGGCGCTTCGTGAACCCGAAAATGCGGCAAAATTATGGCATCGACTCTATGCCCGAAACAGCAGATAACGTAGCGGAAGCTTATGGCATCAGCCGCGCCGATCAGGACGCCTTTGCCGAACGCAGCCAGGCCCGCTGGGCCGCGGCGCACCAGACCGGGGTGTTTCAGGAGGAGATCACCCCGGTCACAATCCCGCAGCGTAAAGGTGATCCGGTGGTCGTCGACACCGACGAGCATCCGCGCCCGGGGACCACAGCCGAGAAACTGTCAGGCCTGAAAGGCATCAACGGGTCGGACAAGACCGTAACCGCCGGGAACGCATCCGGGGTGAACGACGGGTCGGCGGCCATTCTGATGGCGAATGAAGCCGCGGCAGCAAAGAACAATCTGACCCCGATGGCCCGCGTGGTTGGAATGTCCGTGGCCGGGGTCGAACCACGCGTAATGGGCATTGGCCCGGTTCCAGCCAGCCAGAAGGTGCTGGCCCGTGCCGGGCTCAGCATCGATCAGATGGATGTGATAGAATTGAACGAGGCTTTTGCCTCGCAAGGTCTTGCGACGCTGCGCGAGTTGGGCGTGGCGGACGACGCCCCGCATGTGAACCCGAACGGAGGCGCAATTGCGATTGGCCACCCTCTTGGGATGAGCGGTGCGCGGCTGGTGATGACTGCGGCCTATCAACTGCGCCGCACGGGCGGACGCTATGCGCTTTGCACCATGTGCGTGGGCGTCGGACAGGGCGCGGCACTTATTCTCGAACGCGTGTAAGGGAGGAGACCCGACATGTATGCTCAGATGATCAAGACTGCCGGAACAGGCGTAAAAACCCGCGAGGAGATGTCCGAGCAGGAACGCGCCTTTCAGGACAAGATCGACGCCGATATCAAGATCGAGCCCAAGGACTGGATGCCGGACGATTACCGCGCCACACTGATCCGTCAGATTGGCCAGCACGCGCATTCCGAGATTGTCGGCCAGCTGCCCGAAGGCAACTGGATCACCCGCGCGCCCACGCTGGAGCGCAAGGCCATCCTGCTGGCCAAGGTGCAGGATGAGGCCGGACATGGGCTGTATCTGTATTGCGCCGCCGAGACGCTGGGCGTCAGCCGGGACGAGATCACCGAGATGTTGCTGGACGGGCGCATGAAATACTCGTCGATCTTCAACTATCCGACGCTGAACTGGGCCGATATCGGCGCCGTAGGCTGGCTTGTCGATGGGGCCGCGATCATGAACCAGGTGCCGCTGCAGCGGACGTCTTTCGGGCCCTATTCGCGGGCGATGATCCGCATCTGCAAGGAAGAGTCGTTCCATCAGCGGCAGGGCTATGACGCCATCCGCAAGATGGCCGAGGGCACGCCGGAACAGCGCCGAATGGCACAGGATGCCATGAACCGGTTCTGGTATCCGTCGCTGATGATGTTCGGGCCATCCGACAAGGACTCGGTCCATTCGGCCCAGTCGATGGCGTGGAAGATCAAGATCAACACCAATGACGAGCTGCGCCAGAAATTCGTCGACCAGACCGTTCCACAGGCGGAATATCTGGGCCTGACCATTCCCGACCCGGACCTGAAATGGAACGAGGAACGCGGGCACTACGATTTCTCGGAACCCGACTGGTCCGAGTTCTTCGATGTCATCAAGGGCAACGGCCCCTGCAATGTCGACCGTCTGGCCGCGCGCAATAAGGCTTGGGACGACGGCAAATGGGTGCGCGACGGGCTGCTGGCCCATGCCCGCAAGAAACGCGCCGCAAATCTGGCTGCAGAATAAGACTGCCCTGAGGAGGATACCAAATGAACAACGAATGGCCCCTGTGGGAAATCTTCATCCGCGGACAGCATGGTATGAGCCACCGCCATGTCGGATCGTTGCACGCACCGGACGCGGAAATGGCGATCAAGAACGCACGCGACGTCTATACCCGTCGCAACGAAGGCGTTTCGATCTGGGTGGTTGAGGCCAACAATATCTCGGCCTCGTCGCCCAGCGACAAAGGTCCGCTATACGAACCCAGCGAAAGCAAAGTGTACCGCCATCCGACCTTCTTCGACATTCCCGAAGAAGTGGGGGCGATGTAATGAGTGTCTCGGTTTCCAATGACGCTTTGGTGCAGTTCCTGCTGCGGATGGGGGACAATACCCTGATCCTCGGCCACCGCGTCAGCGAATGGTGCGGTCATGCGCCGGTGCTGGAAGAAGACATCGCGCTGGCCAATACCGCCCTGGACCTGATCGGCCAGACCCAGATGTGGCTGGGCCTCGCGGGTGAGATCGACGGCGGCAAATCCGCCGATGATCTGGCCTTTCTGCGCGACGCGTGGGATTTCCGCAATGTGCTGCTGGTCGAAATGCCGAACGGCGATTTCGGCCGCACCCTGATGCGCCAGTTCCTGTTTGATGCATGGCATTCGATCATGCTGGGGCGTCTGATGACATCCTCTGACGAACGGGTCGCGGCGATTGCCGCCAAGGCCAACAAAGAGGTCACCTATCACCTCGAACGCTCGGGCGACACGGTGGTCGGGCTGGGCGACGGCACCGAGGAAAGCCATGCCCGGATGCAGGAGGCGCTGGATTATCTCTGGCCCTATGTGGGCGAGATGTTTGCCAGCGATGATGTCGATACCGAGATGGTCGCGGCGGGGATCGCCCCGAGCCCGGCTGATCTGCGCGCAGAATATGACGCTCTGGTCGGGCGCGTGCTGTCCGAGGCAACCCTGACCATTCCCGAAAGCCGCTTTGCCCACAAAGGCGGGCGCGACGGGCGGATGCATACCGAGCATCTGGGCCATCTGCTGACACAGATGCAATGGCTGCAACGCGCCTATCCCGGCGCGACGTGGTAAGGGCTGATGCGGGCCTCGACCGATCAGGTGTGGGAATGGCTGGACGCGGTTCCCGACCCCGAAATCCCGGTGATTTCGGTCGTCGATCTGGGCATCGTGCGCGATGTGCGGTGGGATGATGACACGCTGAAGGTGACGGTCACACCGACCTATTCCGGCTGCCCGGCAACATCGGTCATCAGCATGGATATCGAAACCGCACTGCGCGATCACGGGATCGACGAGATACGCATCGAGACCAGCATCGCCCCCGCATGGACCACCGATTGGCTCAGCGACAAGGGTCGCGCCCGACTTGAGGAATACGGCATCGCCCCGCCCCAGCCCGCCGGTGGACCCGAACGCTGCCCCCATTGTGGCAGCAAGGCGGTCGAGAAGGTCAGCCAGTTCGGCTCGACCCCGTGCAAAGCCCATTGGCGCTGCAGCGACTGTTTGGAACCTTTTGACTATTTCAAGTGCATCTGAGGGAGGATCACCGGATGGCACGCTTTCACGACCTGGAAGTCACCGACATTCAAAAAACCATCCGCGATGCGGTGGTGGTGACGTTGAAACCGGCCAATGGATCGGCCGAGGATTTTGACTTTACCCAAGGCCAGTACCTGACCTTCCGCCGCGATTTCGACGGGGAAGAACTGCGCCGGTCCTATTCGATCTGCGCGGGCAAGGATGAGGGCATTCTGCAGGTAGGGATCAAGCGTGTGGATGGCGGCGCATTCTCGACCTGGGCCAACACCGATCTGAAGGTGGGCGATACGGTGCAGGCGATGCCGCCGATGGGCAGTTTTCACACCGCGATCGATCCGTCCGCCGAAAAGCAGTATCTGGGCTTTGCCGGCGGGTCAGGCATCACGCCGGTTCTCTCGATCCTCAAAACCACGCTCGCACGGGAACCGCATTCGCGGTTCACGCTGGTCTATGCCAACAAGGGCGTGAACACGATCATGTTCCGGGAAGAGCTTGAGGATCTCAAGAACCTCTACATGGGCCGCCTGAACGTCATCCACATTCTGGAAACGGATGCGCAGGAAATCGAGCTTTTCACCGGTCTGGTCACGCAAGACAAATGCGCGGAACTTTTCGAACACTGGATCGATATCCAGAATGTTGACACGGCCTTTATCTGCGGACCCGAGCCAATGATGCTGGGTATCGCCTCAGCCCTGCGGGCGCACGGGCTGAATGACGGGCAGATCAAGTTCGAACTCTTCGCCAGCGCCCAGCCCGGCCGGGCCAAACGCAAGGTAAGTGCTGCGGACACGGCCTCTCAGGCGAACCAGACCAGTGCCTCGATCACGATGGATGGGGCGACGCAGACGATCACCATGCCCAAGGATCAGTCGATCCTTGACGCCGCGTTGGAGAATGCGATGGACGCACCTTATGCCTGTAAGGCCGGGGTCTGTTCGACTTGCCGCTGCCGGGTGCTTGAGGGCGATGTCGAGATGGTCGCCAATCACGCGCTGGAAGACTACGAGGTCGAGAAAGGCTATGTCCTGAGTTGTCAGGCCTATCCGCTGACCGACACCGTGGTCGTGGACTACGATCAGTAGACGGAGGGAACGATGGCTGAAGACATGACAATCGAGAGCTATCTGGCAGCAGGTGGCGTACTGAGTAACCCGACCAATGTGCCGCCTCGTTACCGCGCCGAGTTGATGAAGTTGATGGCGACGTTTGTGGACAGCGAACTGGCGGGGGCGGCTGGTTTTGCCGACATCATCAATCAGGGTCCCGGTATCAAGGAACGTATCGCGGCGGCGAAGATTGTGCTGGAAAAAACCGACAACGCGGATCGTGTCCTGAATATCATGGGCGAGTTCGGGGCCAATATCGACCGCTATGCCAATCACCATCCATGGACCACACGTCTGGATCGCGATGCGGATATCGGGGCCACGCGATCCGAACACGACATGCGCCTTGCGGTGTTCAACTATCCCATTGAGGGGTGGGAGGACGCCGTTGTGATGAACCTGCTGATGAGTCAGGCCGTTGCCGTTCAACTCGCTCAATTCTCGCAAATCTCCTATCAGCCTCTGGCCGAAGCCTTCCGCGAGATTACTCCGGTCGAGGCACGCCATGGGGAATTGGCCCTTGAGGGCGCGCTGAAGCTGATCGAACAGGGCAAGGCTGCCAAGATGCAGGAATCGGTTGATTATTGGTGGCCCCGCGTGGCGGCCAGTTTCGGAGCCGGAACCGCAGAGAAAACCGAGACCCTGCGCAAGCTGGGGCTACGGCAAGCGACCGGGGCCGAGATGAAAGATCAGTGGGTGGCGAAAGCGACCGAGCAGGTCGGCAAACTGGGGCTGACTGCGCCGTGACCTTTACGGCTGGCGTTTTCGGCTAAGCAACCCATATTTCACAGCCAATCCGCGAAAGGACCGACGCTTGCGACGGTCTTTTTTCACTACCTGCTGGTCCTGCACGCCCCTTTTGCGGTTGAACTCGAACACATCAATCACGCGTTCGGCGCAGCCGCAGGCTTCGCCCAGACCAACTTTGGCAAAGTAGAATTTGTCGAAACGCTCAGGGCTATTCATGAAGGGCCTCCGCCCTTATTCAAACCCATCCGGGCGACAGATCCAAATCAACTCTGCGCCAGCCTCGCATCAAAGACCGTCAACACCTGACAAAGTCAGATCGCTGACCAGCGCGGCGTAGTCGCTGCGCGCCTCGGCATCCGCGCCTGCATTCCACATGTAAAACCAGTTCAGCATCCCGAATACGGACATGGTGGTGGCCCGCAGCTTGGCCGCATCATCCCTGAACGTTGCTGGTGCAATGTTCGCGATGATGTCGCTGACAAACACCACCAGATCCCGCTGATATCCGCGCAGCAGTTTTTGCTGATCCTCGGGCAAGGCGGACATGCCGCTTGTCTGCACGCGGTGCTCGTCATCTACGCCCTGATAGGCCAGCAGGATTTCCCGCATCACGCGCCTTAGGCGATCCGCCGGCTGCAGCCCCTCAAGGTCCAGCCCACAAATCTGGTCACGCAACTGCCGCAGATAGCTGTCGAGCATGTCGAACAGAATGGCGTCCTTGCTATCGTAGTAGTGATAGATATTGGCCTTGGATATCCCGCATTCACGCGCCAATTGAGACATCGACGCGCGGTCAAACCCCTCCTGCGCAAAGACGCGGGCGGCGGATTTCAGAATGCGAGCCCGCTTGTGGTCGTGGTCTTTTGCTATCGTGCGCGCCAAATCCTGACCCTCCGTCTCTGTCTCAGTTGTCGCGATTGTCGACAACGCGCCGGGCCTTGCCCTGCGAACGCTCGACCTCGCCCGGCTCGCCTATATCGATCTCGGTCGAAATGCCAACCACCTCTTTGATCCGGCGTGACAGCATCCGGGCGGCGGCGGTTTTGCTCAGCTCATCCGCGGCATCCGGCGTCGCCTCGACATGCACGCGCATCGCGTCCATCCGCCCTGCCTTGTAGAGTTCGATCTGGTAGTAGGGCGCAAGACCCCCCGTTGCCAGCACCTGTTCCTCGATCTGGCTGGGGAACACGTTCACGCCGCGCAGGATGATCATGTCGTCCGAACGTCCTGTGATCTTTTCCATCCGCCGCATCGACCGCGCCGTGCCGGGCAGCAGTCGGGTCAGATCACGGGTGCGATAGCGGATCATCGGCAGGCCCTCTTTGGTCAGGGTGGTGAAGACAAGCTCGCCAATCTCACCATCGGGAAGAACCTCGCCTGTCACGGGGTCGATGATCTCGGGAAGGAAGTGATCCTCCCAGATCACGGGCCCGTCTTTGGTCTCGACGCATTCATTGGCGACGCCTGGCCCCATGATCTCGGACAGACCATAGATGTCGACGGCATGCATGTCGAAAGCTTGCTCAACCTCGGCACGCATCGAATCCGTCCAGGGTTCGGCGCCGAAGACACCAACAGCCAGCGAGCATTCGCGCGGGTCGAGGCCAACCTTATGATATTGCTCAAGAATATTCAGCATATAGGAGGGCGTCACCATGATCCCGTCCGGTTTGAAGTCGGTGATCAGATCGACCTGCTTGCCGGTCTGTCCGCCGCTCATCGGGACGACCGTGGCCCCCAGACGTTCGATCCCGTAATGCGCACCCAGACCGCCGGTGAACAGGCCATAGCCATAGGCGTTGTGCACCATATCGCCCCGGCGCAAGCCGCTGGCCCGCAAAGACCGCGCCACCAGATCCGCCCAATTGTCGATATCACCCTGCGTATAGCCCACCACGGTTGGCTTGCCGGTGGTCCCTGACGAGGCATGAACGCGGATGATCTGTTCGCGCGGGACGGCGAACAGGCCAAAGGGATAGTTCTCACGCAAATCGTTTTTGTAAGTGAACGGAAACCGCGCCAGATCGCTGAGCGATTGCAGGTCGTCCGGATGCACCCCGGCCTCGTCGAACCGCTGCCGATACATTGGCACGTTGTCATAGGCATGGCGCAGAGACCACTTGAGCCGGTCCAGCTGAAGCCCACGAATTTCATCAATCGAGGCGATTTCGATCGGATCGAGATCCGCCTTGTTCGGAGTAAGATCCTTCATGCCATCCCCCTTATCTCAGGTCTCGTCAAACACCGGCCCTTTGACCGCGCGGGAAAAGCCCCGAAACTCTGCGATCTTCTGGCCGGTCTGGTTTGTTACGGTTACGTCATAGATGCCGCTGCGCCCGGTCAGGCTCAGTTCCGTCGCGCGGGCCGTCAGCAGGTCGCCGGATTGCGCGGGCGCGACGTAACTGATCACATTATGCTGTGCGACGGTGGACTGGTTGCGGCTGTTGCAGGCAAAGGCAAAGGCGCTGTCGGCCAGCATGAAGGTCACGCCACCATGGCAGATACCATGCCCGTTGCAGTGATGGTCGGCCACCTGCAACGCGAGCGTTGCGGTGCCCTCATCCATCTCGACCAGTTCCATCCCCGCCCATTGCGAGGCATTGTCCCGTCCCCACATGGCGGCGCCAGCCTTTTGGGCGCGTTCCTTCGGCGTCATCTCATTCCCCCCGAAACACCGGCGCGCGTTTCTCCAGAAACGCGGTGACGCCTTCGGCATAATCCGCACTTTCGCCGCAGGTTTTCATCGCGTCCGCCTCAATCTCCAGATGATCGGTCAGCGTGTTCACGGCAGCCGCCTGTATCGTCTGTTTTGTCAGACCCAATCCCAACGTAGGCCCATTTGCGAATTGTTCTGTCAGCGCGCGCGCCTCGGGCATCAGATCAGCGTCGGGTATCGCCTTCCAGATCAGCCCCCAATCCGCCGCCTGCTGAGCTGGCAACGGCTGCCCGGTCAGGGCCAGACCTTTGGCCCGCGCCTCGCCCAGCAGATGCGGCAAATGCCAACTGCCGCCCGTGTCAGGGATCAAGCCGACCTTGGAAAACGACTGGATGAACTTGGCAGAATCCGCGGCCAGAACCACATCGCAAGCCAATGCGATATTCGCACCCGCCCCGGCCGCAACACCGTTGACGGCGCAGACTACCGGAAGATTCAGCGACCGGATCAGGCGCACCAAAGGGGCATAAAAGGTGCGTACCGTATAACCCAGATCGGGCGGACCTTCCATCGTTGCGGGGTTTCGATCCCCCAAATCCTGTCCCGCACAGAAGCCACGACCGGCCCCGGTCAGCAGCACCGCTCGGGCTCCGTCATCGCGCGCGCCTTCGAGCGCAGCGCGCAGGGCATGGTGCATTTCATCGGTGAAACTGTTCAGGCGATCAGGGCGATTGAGTGTTATTTCAACCCATTGCCCCATATTCTGCGAAATAATCGTGTCGGACATGCCCGGTTCGCTTTTCATAAGTTACAACAAACTTCTTGCATAAACCGAACGGTTGGTCAATAAATTCTCCAAGCTTTTGTGACTCGGCGGTTCCGCAAGACCTGCTCAGAACCGTTGATAGTTACAAAACGAACCAATACCAGATTCACGACTTACGCTTTTGAGGAGGAGACCCGGTCATGAAATTCACCAAGCTCACCACACTGCTGGCTTCGGCAACATTGGCGGTGTCAGGCACCATCGCCTTTGCGGCCGATTACACGCTGACGATTTCCAGCTGGGCCCCGCCCACCCATGGCATCAACGCAAAGATGTGGCCCAAATTCGTTGAGATGGTGGAAGAGGCCACCGACGGGCAGGTCACCGCCGAGCTGAAACTGGGCATTGCCCCGCCGCCGGCGCAGATGGACCTGATCATGGACGGTGCCGCCGATGCCTCGATCATCTTCCACGGTTATCAGCCGGGCCGTTTCGTCACCACCAAGCTGATCGAACTGCCAGGTTATGAAGGTTCGGCCGAAGAAGCCTCGGTCGCTTATTGGCGCGCCTATGACCAGCACCTCAAGGCCGCGGATGAGCATCGTGGCGTCAAGGTCATCGCCCTGCACACGCACGGCCCCGCGCAGTTGCATTCCAGCACGCCGGTCACCTCGCTGGAGGAAGTTTCCGGCCTGAAGGTACGCATCCCCGGCGGCGTTGGCGGTGATGTCGGTGCGGCGCTGGGCGCAACCGGCATTCAGGTGCCCGCCCCCAAGGTCTATGAAACGCTGGCCTCCAAGGCTGCTGATGGTGTCGTCATGCCGCTGGAATCGCGCAAGGGCTTCAAGCTGACCGAAGTGGCGCAGAACGTCTATGAAATGCCGGGTGGCCTTTATCGTGGTTCGTTTGCCTTCATCATGAACGAAGACACATTTGCCGATCTGCCCGCAGACCTGCAGACAGCGCTTGAGGAAAACGTGTTTGGCGAACCGCTGAGCCGCGAGATCGGCAAGATCTGGGACGAGATTGACGCCACCGGTCGTGAAGCGACAGAAGCTGCGGAAGGCAATGCCATCAACGCCGCCACCGACGCTGACATGGAGAAGTTCTCGGCCATCGCCGAAGACATCCGTGGCAAAGTCATCGCCGAAGTTGACGCAACAGGCGTCGACGCGCAGGCCGCCTATGACATGATCAAATCGGAAATGTCCTCGAACTGATCCGAACGCGGGGCGGCCATATGCGCCGCCCTGCCCTTTCCTGCGCGAGTTCCCGATGATCCCAATAATTCAGCTAGTGCGCCGCGCCAGCGCCCTCCCCGTGATTGTGGCCAGCGCTGCCCTGTTCATCCTGATGGTGATGACCTTCTGCGACGTGATCCTGCGCTCGGTCTTCAACGCTCCGATTGAAGCCGCCACCGAGCTCACCCGTATTCTGATGGCGATTCTGGTGTTTTCGGTCCTGCCCATCGTCTCCACAACCAACGGCCATATCGCGGTCGACCTGACGGACGGGTTCTTCAATCGCCTGCATTTGTCACGGGCGCGCGACGTGGTGATTTACGTGGTCAGTGGCGTCATGCTGTTCTGGCCGGTCCAGCGCGTCTGGGTTCTGGCTGAACGTGCGCGGGACTATGGGGATGTGACCGAGTATCTCTCGATCCCCACCTATCTGATCGGCTGGTTCATCACGCTGTCCGTCGCCATCACCGCGTTGGTGATGATCGCCACCGGATTGCTGAAAGCCTTCGCCCCCCATACCCTGTCGGAGCCCCTGCAATGACCGCTGCGCTGATCGGATTTGCGATTGTTCTGGTTTTGGTGCTGATGCGCCTGCCTATCGTCTTTGCCATGGGCCTGGTCGGCACTTTGGGCTTTGCCTATGAACGCGGCGGCTCGATCTTTGACGAGCGCGGGCTGAAGGCGGCCATGTCCATGGTGGGCCGCCAGATCACCGATACCGCACAGGATTACGGCCTGTCCGTGGTGCCCCTGTTCATCCTGATGGGCCTGTTCGTAAACAAGGGCGGCATGGCGCGCGAGCTTTATGCCGTATCCAACGCCTTTCTGGGCCACATGCGTGGCGGTATCGCCATGGCGACGGTTGCGGCCTGCGGCGGGTTTTCGGCCATCTGCGGTTCGTCCTTGGCCACCGCGGCCACCATGTCCAAGGTCGCGATGCCGCAAATGCGCCGCTATGGCTATTCCGACGAACTCTCGACCGCTTCAATTGCCGCAGGTGGCACACTGGGCATTCTGATCCCGCCATCGGTCATTCTGGTCATCTACGGACTGCTGACCGAAACCTCGATCGGCAAGCTGTTCATGGCGGGGATCATCCCTGGCATCCTTGGCATCTTGTTCTACCTCTTTGCCGTGCGCTGGACCGTCTGGCGCAACCCCGACGCCGGACCAGCCGGGGAACGCGCCACCTGGTCCGAGCGTATCCGCGCGCTGGGTTCGGTCTGGGCCGTGCTGCTGCTGTTCTTTCTGGTGATCGGCGGGCTCTACGGCGCCTTCGACTTCGAGCCGCTGAACCTGACTTTCTCACCGACCGAGGCCGCAGGCATGGGCGCCGCCGGGGCCTTCCTGATTGCCCTGTTTCGTGGCGGCCTGACGGTTGGGTCCACATTCGAGGTGTTGAAAGAAACCTGCTTTACCGCTTCGGCCCTGTTCGCCGTACTCATCGGTGCGCAGATATTCTCGAACTTCATCAATCTGGCCGGTTTGCCCGAGGCCCTGATCGCACTGGTCACGGCCTATGACGTCGCGCCCTTCGTTGTGATCCTGATGATCCTCGGCATCTACATCATTCTGGGCTGCGTGTTTGAGTCGCTCTCGATGCTGTTGCTGACCGTCCCGATCTTCTTCCCGCTGGTCACGTCGCTGGGCTATGATCCGATCTGGTTCGGCATCGTGGTTGTGGTGGTCACCGAAATCTCACTGATCACCCCGCCCGTGGGCCTGAACGTCTTCATCCTGAAGGGCGTGGTGGGCGATGTTTCGACCGGCACCATCTTTCGCGGCGTCACCCCGTTCTGGGTCGCCGATATCTTCCGCCTCGCGCTGATCGTGCTGGTGCCCATCGTGGTTCTGTACCTGCCGCAGCAAATGGGCGCATTGGGGCACTAAGCCCCGCCTCATCAAACAGGAGAACACCATGTCCCTGCATCAGATTTCCAGCTTTGCCGCTGGCACCTGGGTCGCGCCGGGAGAAGGCGCGCGCACCATTGCCTCTGCCATCACCGGCGCTCCGTTTGCCAGCGCCGGAAACGCAGCACTCGACGTGCAGGCCATGCTGGATTACGCGCGCAACACCGGCGGCCCCGCCCTGCGCAAGCTCACGTTTCATGATCGTGCCCGGATGCTCAAGGCACTGGCGCAAGAACTTTCGGCGCATAAACAGGCGCTCTACGATCTGAGTTTCGAGACCGGAGCGACCCAGAAAGACCACCTGATCGATATCGATGGCGGCATTGGCACCATGTTCGTCTTCGCCTCCAAGGGCAGACGCGAGATGCTGGACGCGCAGGTTTATCTGGACGGTGATATCGAGCAATTGTCGCGCAACGGCACCTTTCTTGGGCAACACATCTGTACGCCACTGCAGGGCGTGGCAGTTCATATCAACGCGTTCAACTTCCCGGTCTGGGGGATGCTGGAGAAACTGGCCCCGACGCTGCTTGCGGGCGTCCCCGCCATCGTGAAACCGGCCACCAACAGCTGTTATGTAACCGAACTGGCGGTTCGGATCATGCTGGATAGTGGCATCCTGCCTGCGGGTGCGCTGCAACTGGTCTCGGGCGGGTTGGGAGACATGCTGGATCACATGGGCTGTCAGGATGTGGTCAGCTTCACCGGCTCGGCCAGCACCGCGCTTATGTTGCGACAGACGCCTGCGATCCTGCAGAACTCGGTGCGGTTCGTGGCGGAGCAGGACAGCCTGAACGCCTCGATTCTCGGCCCGGATGCGGAACCCGGCACGCCCGAATTCGACCTGTTTATTAAAGAGGTCACTCGCGAGATGACCACCAAGGCGGGGCAGAAATGCACCGCCATCCGCCGCATCATCGCACCCCAGGCGCAGGTTGATGCCGTGATCGGAGCGCTGTCGGAACGGCTGGCCAAGATCACCATTGGCGACCCGCGGGCCGAGACGACGCGCATGGGCGCGCTGGTATCAAACGGGCAGAAGGCCGATGTGTTGGAAAAGGCCGCTCTGATCGGGCAAGAGGCTGAACGGGTGTTCGGCAACCCCGACGCGTTCGACCTGCACGGCCCCGAAACTGGCGCCTTCGTTCCCCCGATGCTGTATCACTGCGCCGACCCTGACACTGCGCAACGGGTGCATGACACCGAGGCGTTCGGCCCGGTTTCGACTCTGATGGGTTATCGCGATCTGGATCATGCGGTGGCGCTGGCCAATCGCGGTCAGGGGTCTCTGGTCACGTCGCTGATCACCCATGACACCGATGTCGCACGCGGCGTGGTGATGGGGTCTGCGGCGTATAACGGACGTATCTACATCAACGACCGCGACTCGATGGCGGAATCGACCGGCCACGGCTCCCCTTTGCCGCATATGGTGCATGGCGGGCCGGGCCGCGCGGGTGGCGGAGAGGAAATGGGCGGCGTGCGCGGTGTGAAACACTATATGCAGCGCACCGCCATTCAGGGCTCGCCCCGAATGCTCAGCAGCATCGGCACCCGTTGGATCCCCGGAGCGCCCGAAATCAAAGGCCCGGCGCATCCCTTTACCCGCAGGTTTGTCGAATTACAGGTCGGAGAGACCCTGCACACCGCCCCGCGCACCGTCACGCTGGAAGATATCGAGCATTTCGCCAATTTCACCGGCGATACCTTCTACGCTCATATGGACGAGGACGCGGCGGCACGAAATCCGTTCTTCCCCGGCCGTGTGGCGCATGGCTATCTGTTGCTCAGCTTCGCTGCGGGTCTGTTTGTCGAACCGAACGAGGGGCCGGTGCTGGCCAATACCGGGCTGGACGGGCTGCGGTTCATGAAACCCGTCAGTGCCGGAGACAGCATCAAGGTGCGTCTGACAGTAAAGCAGAAAACTCCGCGTAACGACGATTATGGCGAGGTCCGCTGGCACGTCTCCCTGACCAATCAGGATGATGAGCTGGTGGCGGAATACGAGCTGCTGACAATGAACGCTCGTTGACCGGCTGCACATACCTGTTTTTCTTATTCGGCATAATGGGTTAAACTGGTCGTATGACCAAGCAGAACTCGTGGTTCGAAACGGCTGTGGCCGAACTGACGGACCCGCAAGACCAGCGGGTCTGGTCGATTATTGTCTCACTGTTCGGCGATATGGCGCAGGAGCCCGGCGCGCAGATTTCGGGTGGGGCTCTGACCCGGATCATTGAGCCGATGGGCATCAAGCCCGAAGCGATCCGGGTCGCTGTACATCGCCTGCGCAAGGATGGCTGGATTGAGAGTGACCGGATCGGCCGCGTCTCACGCCATGTGCTGACGGAATTTGGCCGGACCCAGTCCGCAGCCGTGACACCCCGCATCTATGCGCGCGGCCCTTCGCCGGTCGAGCATTGGCATCTGCTGATCGCAGAGGACGGAACCGGCACACAGGTGCTTGAGGACGTGATGCTCAGCCATGACTATATCCCCATCGGGCGCAATGTTGCGCTGGGTACTGGTCCTGCCCCGGCCCAGACGGATGATCTTCTGGCGCTGGAAATCACTCCGGGCACGGCCCCCGGATGGGTTCAGAACCGGTTGTGCCCACCCGAGCAGCGCGCGTCGTGCCGGGCCCTTCTGGACGCGGTGGAGCGCGCCGCCAGGTCTCGCCCCGAGACCTGGACACCAGCGCCATTGCAGAGCGCGACTTTGCGCACATTGCTGGTGCATCGATGGCGGCGCGTCGTGCTCCGCCAGCCCGACCTGCCCCCGGCTTTCTATCCACCTGACTGGGCAGGTCCCGCCTGTCGCGACAGCGTGTTTCGCCTGCTTGACCGGTTGCCACGCCCGTCAGCCGCCGTGCTGAGCGGGAATGGTTGACAAACAGGTGTCCTGTCAATTCACGCGGCAACCCCATATCATCCGTTGACAGAAACAACCGGAGACCCGTGATGTCGATCCTGCTGACGATTGTCCTGCTGCTGGCGGGGTTCTTGCTGGGCATGCACATCTGGACCCGCCGCCTGACCCGGCAAGGGACCGAAATTGTGCCGCAGTTGGGACAGATCGTGCCCGTTCAGGGCGGCAGCATCCACTATGTCGAAAAAGGCGACCCCAGCAATCAAAGCATTGTCATGATCCACGGCCTCTCAGGCCAGTTGCAGCATTTCACCTACGCGCTGGTGGATGATCTTGCGCAAGATTATCACGTTCTGGCGGTTGATCGGCCGGGATGCGGATATTCCACTCGTGACACCGCCGCATTGGCCGCACTGCCTGAACAGGCCCGCATGATCCACGAATTTCTAACAATCAAGAATGTCGACCAGGCCATACTGGTTGGCCATTCGCTGGGCGGCGCAGTCTCGCTGGCGATGGCATTGGACCACCCCGAAACCGCATCGGCGCTGGCGCTTCTGGCCCCACTCACTCAGCAGATGCCTGAACCGCCCGCCGTCTTCAAACCGCTGGAAATTCGCACCGAATGGCTACGCAACCTCATCGGCAACACCATCGCGGTCCCAATGGCCCGCAAAACTGCGCCGCTGGTCCTGAAAGACGTCTTCGCCCCCGAACCCGCACCTGCCGATTTCCTAAACCGCGCCGGAGGCGCCCTCGGCTTGCGCCCCTCGGCCTTTATCACCGCATCACAAGACGTCGTCGGCGTCGAGGCCAGCATAGGAGCACTAACCCGACGCTATGATAACCTGCAAACGCCCGGAGGCATCCTGTTCGGCGCCGAAGACCCAATCCTGTCGGTTGAAATACACGGTGTTTCAATGACGAAATTCGGCCTCACCTGCGAGGAACTGGAGAACCGCGGCCACATGATCCTGATCACCGAGCCCGACATCTGCGCACGCTTCATCCGCCAAATCGCCGACACGACACGCGCCACCACGACAAAACAAAACACACATTGAATGAGCACATAAAGAATCCCGTCGAAGGCGCATTTCCCTCTTGACCCTCCCCGGCCCCTCGCTTAAATCGCCTCTCACTCGTGGCGGAGTAGCTCAGTTGGTTAGAGCAGCGGAATCATAATCCGCGTGTCGGGGGTTCAAGTCCCTCCTCCGCTACCATAATTCTCTTATTTTTATCAAAAGATTATGATGCGACCTGGGAGATTCATGTCCCTGCAGTCATTCGTATTCCCAATTCTGGGGGACATATAGGGGACAAAACACTCAAATTCCGCGCGTTCTTCAAGTGGCCTAGCCAACGATTAAGGTGTATGCCTATCTCTCGCCGACAACCGTCAGAATGTTGGAAAATGCTTGGGACGTTGGGCTTGTGCTCATCTGAGGGTGTAATGCGCTAGGGCATCGTGTCGGGCACCTTCAGGACGTAAAGTAGATTGGTAGAGGGTAAAGTTTGTGACCAGCATTTCCGGCAACTCTCTATTTGTGCGGGGATGCTGGACGTGCTGAACCGCCTCGTGCCGCTTAGGCGTCAATCGAGCGATGGTTACATGCGGGCGGAAGCGCCTGCGGGGGAGCATGATTCCTGCTCGCCGCGTGGCGGTTTGGACTTTCCGATGGAAATCTATAAGCGCTGGACAATCCGCCACCCCGACGGCCAGCACATGCCCAAAACTTTCGACTCCAGAAAAGGCAACGTCGAAAGGTGGGGTTGAAAGTGTCAGTAACTCTTCATGCAACTCCACCAACATCTCCTCGGGCTGATTACCCAGAAAGACTGTTGTGAGATGCATATTGTCTGGCGATACGGGTCGGCCAACAGGCAGCGCGCGCTGTAGCTGTAAAAAAGCTGCTTTAGTTTCTTCGTCGAGCGATATGGCAACGAATGACCTCATGGAGCCCCTAGTCTTTCCCGTTGGCCCTAGTGTGTTGTAAACGAAGACCGCCAAGAAGACCCCAACAACTAAGATTGCTGTCTTGCAGGCACTTTGCTCGCATCAAATGAACCCTGGCTACACAAGTCGCTATCCGCAATAGCGAGCTCAAGGCTAAACTCTTCTATCAATGCAGGAACCAATGAGGGGTCTAAAAGATAGAACGACACCGCATCCCGAGCACCCCGCGTTAGTACACTATCTGCATTCCAACCCCAACGTCCACGACCAGCATGAGTGTTTAGCCAAGCGTGGACTTCATCTAATTGATAGCCGAACCCTTCTTCAGGAACTTGCACACGTACCCTGATGGGAAAAAACTTTTCGTCTGCCGCTTTCTTTGGGGATCTACTGCGCGTGGCCATCACGCCTCGATTGCGTCAATCAGTTCCGGCCCATCATCATCACGGCCAATCGGAGCAACCTTGTAGTAACGCATCCTCCCATCCCATTCGGTGCCAAGGTCCTGCGCTTCATCGTGGTCAATTTCGCCCGTCATCCACGGAACAAGGTGCTCATTGGTAAGAATAACCGGCGACCTGGCGTGGATTTGCTCGATTTGATGCAAGGCAGGCCGTGTTAGGATTGTGCACGTGTGGAGGCCGGATGAGAGACGGCTGTAGAGGCCCGCAAAGTACATACAAGGGTCGTTGCTGTCCGTCTTGATAAGCCACGGCTGCTTGGCTCCTTTGGGGCCTGTCCATTCATAGTAGAAGCTGGCCGGAATGATGCATCTGCTGTACTTCCAAGCGACCCGGAACGAACCCAGTTTGTGCGCTGTTTCTATCTTCGCATTGAACGTGGTGGGCTTCCATTCCTTCACATCTTCCTTGAACCAGTGCGGAACAAGCCACCAGCGGGCCGTTGAGCTTACAAGGCGGTCATCGTGGATATACGCCACATCCAACATCTGGGTTGGTTTGACGTTCCAACTCATAGATAGGTCTTTGGCATTTGGATCGCGCTCAACTGGGATAGGAGCGCCGTTCACAATCCAGTTCTGCAGAGCATAGAGCTCTGCCCATGTCATTTCCGGTCTGCCGAGTCGTCCGCACATTAGGTGAGCTTAGCAAAACAGGGGGAACGTTTGGTGAACTTTCTGATGGTTGGCGACGAGACTAACGGCAGTTATGCGGACGAAGCTGACTTTTCAGGTCCGGCTATGCGTTCCTTTCCTAGCAATAAATTTCGTAGTCTCTATCATGCTGGTTTTGCCCCACTGTCGAAGGAAACAACATGTTGCGTTCAATGCTTATCCCCGCAGTTCTCTTTGCGCCTCATTGTCTGACTGCTGCAGAGAAAGTGTCGGCAACGAACTTCTATGTCGTCAACCAAGAGCAAATTTCCGCGGGCGAGGACGTGTTCTGGAAAGAGGACAACTATGGGACTTATACCGTTGACGAGGGACCAATCGATCCTGGTTTTGTCCGGTGCGTGGGCTCGGGTTTCGGCGGACCCAGCGGTGTCAGCGGCGGTGGCGTCTGTGTTTATGGTGAAGAAGAGGACACGTTCACCATGAGATGGGAGGTTGTTGCCTTCGGCGTAAACAACTGGCGGATTGTTTCCTCCACCGGCAAATATTCGGGGATGACTGGAAGTGGAACGACCAAAACACGTGTGGCGTCAAAATTCCTGGCGCTACCGCACCGTATTTCTGACTGGGAAGGCGAGGTTGCCTTGCCCGCTAGGGATTGAAACTCGAACTGAAATGGTCGGGGATGATGCTGATTTGAAAGGTTGGCAAAGCCCGCATTGGGCTTGTTGTCGCCTTTCGTTACTTTTCACATTAATGACCGGTGGCAGCCCAAACCAGACATTCAGAGTCGGACTTTGCAAAGTCCGACGGAAGGAATAGGCGGACTTTCTTGCCTATTTGAAGATCATGCAAACTTCATTCAACTTGAGAACCGGTGTGGTAGCTTGGTCGAGCGAGTTCATGAGATCAGATCAGTCCAATTGGAGTACGACCATGCGTCATATCGAGCTATTTCGGATATTACCAAAAGCGACCATAGCCTTTGTGGCTTCAGTATCGATGGCCTGGGGATGCACTGGCATCATGTTGACAGGGCAGGATGGAAGCATCGTTCGCGCAAGGACCGCCGAATGGGGGCCGTTCGATCTTGAGACAAAGATCAACATTATTCCGCGAGGTTTCACTTATACCGCAGGCGAAATGCCAGATGAGCGAGACGGAGCAAACTGGACCGGCCGATTTGGAATGGTCGGTATCAGCATGTTGGATCATGGGGCTCCCGCAGATGGCATCAACGAAGCTGGGTTGACCGCCGGGTTGTTTTATCTGCCCGGCTTCACCGAGTATCAGGAGTACGACCCTGACCTTTCCGGCAACACGATTCCCGGCGATTTGCTAGCCAGCTATGTCCTTTCCCAATTTGAGACAGTTGAAGAGGCTGCCACCGGGTTGGCGAATGTCCGTGTTGTCGGGGTCGTAGATGAGACTCTCGGATTTCCCTTCCCATTTCATATGTTGGTTGCTGACCGGTTCGGCGGAAGGATCGTTGTCGAGTACATTGACGGTGAACTGACGATTTTCGATGCTCCGCTTGGCGTGATCACCAATTCGCCAAACTACGATTGGCACATGACGAACCTTAACAACTACGTAAACCTGTCGGCCCTTGGGCTTCCGGAAGTTGAGGCAAGTGGCGTTACTTTCGCGCCCCTTGGCGCTGGGAGTGGAATGATAGGGCTGCCAGGCGACTTCACACCCCCATCCCGGTTCGTCCGCGCAGTCGCCTTTTCTCAGACGGCGCGGGAGACGCAAGGTGGCTATGACACCGTGCGCGAGGCGTTTCGCATTCTGGATAATTTCAACATTCCGGCCGATGCAGCGGAGGGCGCTCAAGACGATGTGCAGTCGGACGACCTGCTTTACAGCGCAACTCAGATCACGACCGCTGCGGACTCCCTCAACCTCGTCTACTACTATCACACGATGTACGACAGAACGGTGCATATGGTCGATATGAAGCAGATTGACTTCGGAGCTATGGGAGACGAGATGATCGTCTTTGAAACCAGCGGTGATCGCGAACCAACGTTAGTCGATGTGACCCCAACGAACTGACGTTTTACCACGTGGGCCGTGTCGGCATCACCGCTGGCTGCGGCCCAATAAAACTTCGGAATGGAGGGTTTACCGCTCCAGCGAATTACCGGCGCTAGGCTCGAAGCCGCGTTCACCACTGTTCGCACTAGTGACTGGAGGCAGCCCGAAGCGGACCTTCACTATGAGCTTTACACCCTCTGAGATGCGGACTTTGCGGCCGAAGAAATTTCTTGCACCAAGGTGCTGAGCCCAAAAAGTTAACAAATCAGACCGTTCCTCTAAGCCGATGTTTTTCCTATGGTTGGTAAGTAGTACCAAGCCGGGAGGTCTTAATGAACAAGCTTATCTCAGTAACGGGTGCCGTCTGCTTTGCTTTCACTGGAGCTTGGGCCGACGAACATACCCCGCCCAACATTCTTGTCATCATGGCAGATGACGTAGGTTGGGCGAGCGTCGGCGTTTACCACGGAGGTGTCAAAAGCATCGAGACGCCGAACTTGGATCGTCTCTCGTCAGAGGGTGCTCGTCTCACAGATTATTATGCCGAGCCAAGTTGTACTGCCGGTCGATCAGCTTTCATGACCGGACAATTGCCAATACGGACTGGTATGCACACGGTTGGACTGCCGGGTGATCCGATAGGTTTAAACCCAGATGACCCAACGCTTCCGATGTTCCTGAAAAAGTTGGGGTATACGACGGGACAGTTTGGAAAAAACCACCTAGGCGACCTCAATGAGTTCCTACCGACTACAAAAGGTTTCGACGAGTATTGGGGTTGGCTCTACCACCTGAATGCTATGGAATATACGTCTGATCCGGATTGGCTGAGCCTCCCCCACTGAACTGGTCCACCGCTATGTTTAGGAAACGGAGGACCACGAATGGCAAACAAGCGACCGAAGCCCGAAGAGATTGTCTCGAAGTTACGGCAGGTTGAAGTTCTGATGGGGCAAGGCATGTCCCGTCTTGATGCGATCAGGCAGATCGGCGTTGTTGAACAAACCTATTACCGCTGGCGCAAGAAGTACGGCGGAATGGGCGTAGATCAGTTGAAAGAACTGAAACGGCTTCAGAAAGAGAATGAGCGACTGCGACGTGCGGTATCCGATCTGACGTTGGACAAGCTGATCCTGACGGAAGCCGCAAAGGGAAACTACTGAGCCCCGCTCGTCGTCGTGCTTGTATTGACCATGTTCGCAACCAACTGAACGTTTCCGAGAGACGCGCCTGCCGCGTGCTTGGACAACACCGGTCCACGCAACGGCGTGTCCCACAAGGTCGCGCAGACGAAGACCGATTGGTGGCCGACATGATCGAGCTGACCCGTCAATACGGCCGATATGGCTATCGCAGGATCGCTGCATTGCTGAGAGAGGCTGGATGGTCTGTCAGCGATGGGCGAATTGAACGGCTTTGGCGACGAGAGGGGCTGAAAGTGCCAGTGAAACAACCGAAGAAAGGACGGCTTTGGCTGAACGATGGCTCGTGTGTTCGGCTGAGGCCGGAGTATCGCAATCATGTATGGAGCTATGATTTCGTCCATTGTCGAACCGACGATGGCAAAGCCTTCCGGACGCTGAACATCCTTGATGAGCACAGCCGGGAGTGCCTGGCGATTAGAGTGAAGCGCAAGCTGAACTCGGTCGACGTGATCGACGCCCTGACGGATCTGTTCATACTTCGGGGGGCACCCTGTTTCATACGTTCAGACAATGGGCCAGAATTTGTCGCCCAGGCTGTCCGAGACTGGACCGCCGCAGTTGGCGCCCAGACGGCTTACATTGAACCTGGGAGCCCGTGGGAGAACGGATACTGCGAAAGCTTCAATGGCCGGTTCAGGGACGAACTACTCAACGGCGAAATCTTCTACAGCCTGCGCGAAGCACAAATCCTGATCGAACAATGGAGGAGACACTACAATACAAAACGCCCCCACAGTGCACTGGGCTATCGCCCGCCGGCACCTGAAACCATCATCCCGATGGATCACAGGCCGATGATGCACTAACAATCAACTTGGACCAGTCAGATGAGGCTGCTCACCTATCATCTCGGTCTGCTTCCTTATTGCTGTTCTCTTCAATTTGTAAAACTCCTCTGCTCAAATCCGGCTTGCAGCACGACTGGCTAAAACCCGTTGCACAAGAATGTGTCAGGCCGCTTGCAAGGCACAAAGACGGCGCCGGTCTGGCACAAGGCGCTTGTTCTTTGCGAGCAGTCGACAATCTGATTTCCAACACTTAGGAGATTTTGGATGGAAGAAATTGCTCGCGTCACACTGTACAAATCGGTCTTGTTTGGACGACCGGGCGCACCTGTATTTCTTGGCGTTTTGGAGCTTGATGATCAGCATTTGATCACAGTCGCCGACATTGAAATTTTCCCAGGCCGCCAGGCGGAGGTCTTCCTACAATTCCATGCTCATACAGAACAAGGCGCCTGTATCTACAAGGGAAAACTGGAAGTGGTGGAACAGAATGGTTCGGGTGATCCAAACATGGTCGGTGCTGTTAGAATCGCTGAGCGCGACTTCTTGTGTAATCTTTGGGTGTCTGCGGAAAATTTGAAGACGAAGTCTCTGAAGTTGGGTTTTCTAGAAAACGTAAAGCAGGAACAGTCGCCGCGACCGTCTAGTGTAATTCGGAAACGGCTGATCAGACCCAGGTTTTCCGCATCAAGCATCCCATGAACGAGGCCGTATTTGGCCGGTGTATCAGAATGAAATTAAACAAAAAAATCACGACCTCGATCAAGCGTGCGGGATCAGGTGATACATCTCACTGAGTACCAGCGAGACATGAATGATGACTGCTGCAACGTGCAGTTGGTGATAGATTTCCTTTGCAATCTGGATCATGGCGTCTCCAATCATGATTGTGTCTAGTGGGACTTTTGTGCCAAAAATTTACCTTTGTGTCAATAGCACAATTGACACAAAGCGCATCTATACCCATTTTGAGGGCAAGGAGACTCAAATGACCGACGATGTTGAAAAAGAGAAAAACGTTAGACTGCATATCTATTTGCCTCAGGATGAAATCAATGAGATTGACGATTGGGGGTTCGACCATAAAATTCGTGCGCGAACCAAGGCGATCCGAGAGCTTGTGAAATTGGGGTTGGCCGCATCGGCCGCGAAAATGACCGACTAATTTGATCTGCGGCGCCAAGATGCGATGGTCGCGTTACTAGGTTATCGCCTTTGCAAAAGTGGCCTTAGCTTGACATCTTGCCTAGTGAGGCGAGGCTGAGATTAAATCCAGGTTGCGCTTTTTGAACCACCTTCTGCCCTGTGTTACCCGTTAGAGTCTGCAATCATGCCCCCTAGGAAAACGACAACAAATTGGAGAAAGATGCCTAATTTTTTAGAATCACCGGCCCCGACGCCGGCTTAAATGGAGCGCGCTTTTTGAAAAAACTCAGATTCGAATTGCATTGAAGCCTGGGTTAATTGCTCAAACCGGGGGGGGGGGTGTGCAGTTTACCTTTCTCAACAGGCTTATCCTGAGGCCTCCAAGACGGAGATACCAAGAGCGGTAAGCCCTGTATGTCCTTGTCAAAAGGTCGCAAGACCCCGGCCCCATGACGAGGTCCGCTACTATCGCAAACACCACAAGATTGAGACAGCTTGTTTCGCCTCAACGATTGCGATGAGTCGCGAAACACTACGACAGGTTTCAAAAACTGTTCCTATACGCCGATACCATTGACGTAATGAAATGTTTAAAAAATGAGCCTTGGTCGGGTTAACTGGACGCATACAAAGCCAGTTCAAACACAATCGATGGTTGGTCGATGGGTCTTTGATCTTCAAGAGATCATGTGGTTCTCCTAGCAAGCCTTTCCGAGACCCACGTGTGCACAGATCACGGGTGCAATGACAGTCAGTTGCTTTGTCACACAATCGACCCTGTTCACTATGGACCGATGTCAGGATTGATCCTACTGCATCTGCGAACCGCGGCTGTTGCTTCAAAAAGGGTTCGATGGCACGCTGAAGTAATACAGATGGAGTTATTACTATGACAGATCTTTATGTTGATGTGGCCGCTTTGAATTTTAGAACTGAGCCTAAGGTTCATCCTGAAACTAAAATTGGCACTGTCTATCTGTGCCAAAAGCTAAAAGACGTCAAAAAAGCAGACGTTGAAGGTTGGGTGTCCTGTAAGGCTGATGTTAATGGTGAAGCGCAGGAGGGATACGTTTCCCTGAAGTATTTACGAGCGCCGCTAACAAAGAATCGCGAACGGTTGATCGCCTCTGTTCACCGTGAATGGATGAGATTTGCACGCGGCACCGGCAAAGAACATCATGATCCCTACTATAAACATGTAGGCGAGATGTGGCAGTCTATTGGTATCAATCTAGACGGTAAAGACCGTGACACCCCTTGGTCGGCGGCAGCTATCTCTTTCATGGTAAAAAATGCTGGCTCAGCCTACGAGAAGTTCAAATTTTCAGCGGCACATTCGAAGTTTGTCAATCATGCAATAAAAGAACGTTTCGAGGGTAACGACAAGGTTCCGTTCTGGGGGTATCGCCTCGACGAAGTGCAGCCAGAAGTTGGAGACATTATCTGTCGTGATAATCCTGAGTATGCACCCGAAGTCGATTTTGATGTTGCAAAAAATGTTGATAGTTATCGAAGCCACACGGATATAATCATGCAGATCGACTCAGAGAATAATAAGATTATCGCCATAGGCGGCAATGTGAGTCATTCGGTTAGCATCGCCGAATATGATCTAACGCATGGTGACTTCGCTGCCGATACCAAGTACACTTATGCGATACTTAGAAATATTACAGATCAATGAAGGTTTGGCCTCTGATTGCAGTTACGATTGCAGCACTAGGTGCCGTTTCGTACTTTGTCTCTATTAGCTCATCTCCCCACGAATTTGACATCCAAGACGCCTTCGCGAGAAATTTCTGCAAAAGTGATGCCGTTTTGACCATGGATGTAACAACGGTTTTCACACGAGCCAATGGTGACGTAAAAACGGTTCTTCCAAAGCAGAGTCCGGTGTATCTTTGTGATGAACACGACGGATACATTACAATAGTATTCCCACAGAGCGGCTCTCCAGCAGAATGCTCTACTAGAGAGGTGGATATGTGTGCCATTGGGGTTGTACCTACACCTTTTGAAACTATCACCCTCGGATAGCCCATCACACTGGAGAGGTTGCAATCGCAGGAGGATCCTGATCCGAGCTTGATAAAAGGTCAGCGACCATACCGGCTGTCCCAATATGACCTATCCGTATTATTCAAAGACTGGCTTCGTCTTGTGAAACTCTGCAATACCGGCTTTGAACCGCAACCAACCGGCGGTGTTTGACGGCCTAAGGGATTCGCCTTATAATTGCCCTGTTTGATTTATCGTTTATCATCTCGGCACAGAGTTATGCGCTGTAGGCTAAGAATACTACTAACTGTTGGATTTTGCTTTCTGCAATCTGCTCAAGCTATTGCGCAGGTGGAAGGTAGGCTACACTTTGCTTACGAAGACTGCATTCAAGACCCGGAAATAATGCCTCAACCACTGAGGCCCGATGAGGCAAAGCCTCATCTGAAGTATCAAAGAGGTCCGATAGTTGAGGGCTTAGCAAACTATACCAGCTCTGGACACCCGCCGCTAGAGATTGATAGCGATAGAATTAAGTTTAGAATCGCGCGGCCAACTGATAAGTCAAGTTGGGCACTCAGGGTTGAATTCAGCAACACAAAGTACTTCGGGTTGCGAGAAGAAATAGTAGATCGGGAAGATCGAGGTTTCGACGTCTGCATCAAAGAACGAAAAGCTAAGACTATAATAAATCATACTAAAAGTTATAATTTACTCATCGGCGAACCAAGCAGAGCGAAGATTATTGAAGCATTTGAAGTCTTGCTAATACTAATTGCGGATAACCCTAGAGAGGTTTTTTATAGGGATGCTGCAAAGGCCATTGGAATGTACTCCAAGAAATCTGGAGTCGTGCATTCGACCTTCGAACAGATGCTAAATGACCTTAAGCTTTCGGAAGGTATACCTGGGTTGGCCGATCTCCAAACATATACAATACTACGTGATGTGGCATATGCATTGTCCAAGTACGATCAAAGTGCGATCATAGTCGCAGATAAAGACCAATACGACATAACGATAAGCATATACGATAAGATATTTGATTTCGTGAGCGCACGTGTTGATGATGAGTCCTGGCCTAACCTGTTGGATGCCCTTGGTGAAAGGAAGAAAATTACCTGTTCAGAATCCGGCAAGCTAAAGGATTGCGTTGAAAACCTTCGCATCCTGTTTGAAACCAACGGATCGCCAGACCACAGGGATGTGGAAGAATACTTAAAAGTGGCCATTTGGAATTTGAACGAGTTTAGCGGCTTTCATAAAACGGCGACACGAAAAAAGAATGAAGAAATAAGCCCTGTGGAACTGGAAAAACTCCAAGGAAACTCCACAATCAAGCCAGCTTGGGTTGAGTTAATATGTACCGTCGAAAAATATCCTATAATACAGGAATTCGTTGAAGACCTTGATCAAGATCAGGCATTTGCGAAGTTCCTGTATAACGATAGAATCTCGTTTGCAAAACTTATTCGAGGAGAACAGGGATGCACCGAAATAACAGGATAGCGAAAACTTTCTATCTTTTTTTAATAATGGTTGTTGCCTCTGGCACAATATACTCCGGAAAAGCCGTTGCTAGCCCAGGGAAACCACCTTGCCCGCCGACAAAAATATATTGCTAAATGTACGGCATTGCGACTTTTCTACGCCCGTTCTTTGTCGGTCTATTCTTTATTCTTGCTCCTGTGGAAGGTTTAAGTGATTCCACAAGCGATCTTATCGATTTGGAAGCTGAAAGAGAATTTCGTAACCGCTTCTCAAAAGAGCTAAACGCGTATTCAAAAGATTACGTCATGGGCTTGACCGCTTTGAGCGAGGCGCTTCATGCGACGAAGCTCACGCCAGAGATTGTCGCAACGGCATTTAGAAGAAAGGCACACCTGTCATTTTTGAACAGCGAGTATGCACATGCGATTGGATTCGCAACTTCAGCAATCCAAACCAACCCCAACGATGTTTGGTCGCTTTGGGTTCGTTGCTGGTCCTATACAGAACTTGCCCTCTATTCAGCAGCACAAATCGACTGCGAGACTGCGAACAAGCTTGTTGATGACTTTCTTCCAAGTTTAGCTGCCAGATCTTCAGAAGAAGTTGCGTTTTTTGCTGATCTGTTTGAGTCCGTTAAATACTCCTACGCTAATCTACTCAGGCTTCGTGGCCGCCAGAACGCAGCCGTACAACTCCTCCAGAGTGGCTTCGATCACCTGGAAGTAATTGTGGAGAGTGGAGAATACACGTATGAGAAACCCACCTATTATTTTGAACTATTGGCCTTCTTATATTATGAGCTTTTTGAATTCCAGAAGTCTCTAAATATCATTGACACTATCTTGGCTGTAGAACAAAAGTCAGACCCGTCAGCAGAGAATTACCCAAACTTGCCAGAAATTTTTAATCTGCAAGGGATTATGCTTCGCTACTTGAAGGAATATGAGAGAGCTAGTGAGAGCTTTAATGACGCCATTTTGAGGGATGAGGACTTTTTCCCTTCTCACTATCAATTGTGTTCACTACAGATTTACCACCTTGGCATAGAGGATTCACAAATTCCTTGTGAAAAGATGATCGGGATTAGACCGAATGATCCTGGCGCGTTGAGTGCATACGGATATTATCTTTTGACCAATAGGGATTTTGTCGCAGCTCTCGATGTTTTACGCAGAGCCAACCAACTCTCCCCCAACAGCCTTACAACAGGTGCATACCTTGGCATTGCTATTAAACTAGCCGAGGGCGAAGCTGCCTTTCAGAGTTACACAAAAGGCTTCCCAACGGAAAAATTGGAGCAACTACAGTACATTGAACAAGAGCTGAAGGAGAATTGGTAGGATGTCTTATCAGAAAGTCTTGCTCGATGATCGAAACGAACCCACTAGGCTGATCTTTACTAGTGGAGAAGACGGGCCGTCCCTAACCGAGGATCAGTCAAAAATTCTGAATAGAATATATGACGAACAGCAGGCTATCACCAATATATTTAGTGACGAGGCGAAAATTCGGGTGAATCTGTTCAAACGGTTGAAGGAAATTTGTGAGTCATGCTTGATCGGTCGAAAATATGACAGCACGCAAGTGGATAGGGACTTCGATCTTCTCCAAGAAGAAATACTAAAAGAGGGTGCCGTCGTTAGGAGAAAGTATGTCAGTAGTATCGCTGTTGCTGGCTTGATAGTGCTAATCGCTGGTTTTGTATTTTTGGCGGGATATTTTGGCTTTAAAGGGCGCATAGAAGAGATCTCAGACTCTTGGGCGAACACTCTCACACGGCAAGATATTGAGATTGCAATCCGACTCGTTGGAGCACTTGGGTTTTGCTGCGTGGGACTCTTTTTAGGCGTACTACTTGCCACAATTTTCGAATCTCAGACCGAAAACATGAAATCGATTGGAGTTTCTAGACGAAGGAACATATCGTCCACCCAGAAGATTCTGATCATATCTGTAATCATGATTGTTCTTTTGGTTCTGCTGTTTGCTGGTCTAATACAAGTTGGAGTCGGAAATGTATTACTAAATGAGATGGTTGATTTTGAGTCTTTAGAAGACAGTAAACCAGCGGTTGGTTTGATTGCAGGTCTCCTCTGCGGATTTGCCGAGCCTAAAGTGTCTGACTTGATCGCAACTGTTCTCATTCCTAAAAGGCCCGACACGGGCAGTTCGCCAAGAACTGACCCCTAATTGGTGGAGGCTGATTTTGCAGTACTTTCAAATCGTTAAGTTTTCGATAGTGCTATTTGTTGCCGGATACAACGCAATAAGCCCGTCGGACGCCAAGGAGCTCGAACACGAAATTGTTTCGGTAGCGACCGGAGGCGTTGGAGGCATCTACTTTCGTATAGGAAGTGAGATTTGTGAGGCTTTTAATTCAGTTGGTAGATTGCAGGGTATCTGGTGCGAAATTAGGGTCACTGCTGGTTCAAAAGAGAACCTCGACCTCCTAATTGATGGGTCCGTCGACATTGCTGTGTTGCAATCCGACGTCATTATTTCTGCTCCGGAAGCATTCCTTTCAAAGATGGCAGTAATCAGTCCATTGTACAGTGAATCCTTACATGTCATTGCATCAAGGAAGTCCGGAATAAAGGCTATTTCGGACATGTTGGGTAAAAGGATAAATACTGGGCTGCAAGGAAGTGGTTCAAACTCTATAGCCAATAGCATTCTCAGGAAGTGGGATATTTCGAACCAGAATAGTATACTCATTGAGCTGAGCCCCGACGAACAACAACGAGCTATCTGTGACGATGAAATAGATGCAAGTTTCTGGGTTGCAGGCTTTCCAAATTCAATGGCACGGCGAGTAATAGAGGAATGCGGTGCTTACTTACTTAGCGTAGATCTCTCTGACTACGAAGAAATTTCTAGAGATCATCCAGTATTTAAAGAGACTGTCATTCCCCGAGGTACTTATAGTGTGCAAGAAGCAGATGTTAAGTCATTCGGGTTAAGTGCTTATCTAGTCACGAGGCGGGATGCATCCGAAAAACTAGTATCACTCGTCAGCGAAGTTGTTGAGAGTAGCTTTGAGAGAACATTTTCTCAGATCGATGGGTTTAGTACGGCGTTATCTGACAATCAACTCGCTATTGGAATACCGTTGCATTCGTCCATTTCTGATTGATCACAGCCCTATTGCATCAAATGCGGAACTAACCACGAGGCTAAGTAGTCCTGTCCGAAACCGTTCAAGCCTTGCTTGAGTTACGCCGACCGCTTTTAGAGCATGCATTTTGGCCAAATCTTTCTGCCCGCCAACCAAGTACTCGAATTCATCTTTTGTGATGGTTCCTTGAGCCAGCGCATCACCCCAGCGACGAAGAGCCTGTTCACTGTCATTCACAAAAGCTCTTGCGTCCGCCTCCGCTTGCTCTATCGCTTCTTGAACCGTGTTCTTGGCGAGTGTTTTCAAACCTTTTTGGACCGCGTTAACAAACTCATTCCAGTTATCTGACAATGACATTGCTTATCCCTCAGAAATTAATTTTCGCAGACGGAAGCTTCCCGCTTATTGATTTCGACACAAATAATGGCGTCGAATGCATCTCCAACTTGTATGCCGATTTCCTCTCTTAGAAACGGGCTTAGCGTTCCAGAATTGCGCCATCTATTGGCAAATCCCCCCAACAAATTCCCATCAGGATCGCGCAAGATATCCCACTGTTCTGTAACCACATCATTCTTCGGTAGTCCGTTCGCATACTCATACGCGGAATCAACTTCGACCAAGAGCTCCTCTACAGCAGCTTGATGAGTGCTGTATGGCTGTCCGGATTTGGCGATGAGCGCCAAACTTTGCGCCTTCAGTGTCGTCGCGTTCTCATAGGCCTTTTCAGTGAATGGGCTGATGATCGGTTCGCATGCCGCCAGAACAACAACTAGAGAGAAAAGTGCGACAAGTTTTCTAAAAAGAATGACTGGCATGAAAATTCCTTTAAACTTTTCTATAGATTAGCACAGTCTTTGTTACGCTCAAAACTCTATTGCCACCTCTTCTGCGTTATCTGTCTGGATCGGATCCGCAGCTGGTCACACTGCTGCAAAACCCTCGGCTAATACTGTTTTCTTTCGATCATTCGAGAGAGTGTTCGGTTTGCCTGTACAGTTTCAAACGGCTTCGTACACGGGCTTCCCCCTCGGTTATGCCGGTACCGGGATTGGTTGCGGCGGGTTGAGATATGCGTGATCGGTCGTATGGTCGTCGAGCGTTAAATACGGTCTCGTGTTGTAGAGAACCCGGTACCGGCTCGCGCGTTCACGTGCTGCTGAGACGCCGTCATAGGCGAACGGGTAGACTTTTCTTACTTGATCATCCGCCAGTGTCGCTCGACAAAGACTTTGCCCCGCCCAGCACACACGCCATTCATGCTGATATTGTGGTCATTCCGGGCCGGATCAGTAGCTCCCATGAAACCGAACCGCTCTTCGAGATTGTCGAGTTTGCAGCTGGCATTCCTGTATCAGCTCTACCAGTGCTTATTACGGTCAAAAATCCAGATGATGGTAGAGTGCAACGTGTCATCGCTGAGGCCGCGCGTCTTGCACCGGACCTGCACTCAACTGGGAACGAACTGAGAAACGTTAATCTGCATCAACAAGCTCCGGCAAAACGAAAACCCCACTTAAACAGAGTTCGCTAGTCTTTAAAGTGCTTAATTCAACTGCCTACGTTTCCTTTTGCGATCAGGTCATCATTGATGTAGATGCGCAGCCCAAGGCAAGCCAACGCTTACCTTGGAATACAAGCTATTAGAGTTCAAATTCTTTCCCGTGTTTTTCCAGAAATGCAATCAGGGAAAGTTCGAGAGCCCGGACAACAGACTGTTCATTGCCCTCGCGAATGCCGTCCCACACAGCATATAGTTCTGGGTTAACGTTCGCTGTGAATGTTTTTGTCCGCGCGGCGGCGCGCCGTTTACTTGGGCTAAGTTCGCTTGCCGACAACGAGTTTCGAGCACGACGCTCTGTCCTTGGAAACAGCATGTCGCCTTCGGCTCTTTCTTCGACATCTCCAATACCGGCGGCTTGAGTTGGATTTTGTGTTTTCATTGGATCTGTCCTTTCACGCTGCTTGCAATTCTGCCGTTAGGATTTCCGAAATTTCCCGCGCCAGGGCCGAGACATTGGCTCTTGCCGAATGAGGGGATGAACCTTGGAACTCTTTGGGCAACTCCAAATAATCGCCTCCCAGACTAACCATGGCTTTGAAAATTGGGCGATCCGGCAGTTGAGTCCGCATTAATGGAGCGTTGGCCTGGTTCAGGATAGATTTGATTTCACCAGTAATGCGGTACTGAACAGCACCTGGCTCGGTCTGCGTCATCAAAACTCGACCTGGAATGTTCCTCCGCGAAACCAAGCTTTTCTGGCGTACTTGTTTCAGAACTTGCACTGCTGCTAAAGCATCCAATCGGGAAGCCTTGGTCGGAACGACAACCAAATCACTGACCAGAACGGCATCAATGAGAGAAGCATCATCCGAACCTTCTACATCGACCAGAACGTAGTCCGCTTGCTCAGCCGCGCTGAAGGCTTCATCGGTCAGACCCTTTTGTGAGACCTGCCGGACCCGAATGCCTTCAGGAAGCGGCTTCAGGCCTGACCAGCTTGAGAGCCAGAGCTTGGGGTCCGTGTCCAATATCATGACGGAGAGCCCGGATCGAGCGATCTCAAGAGCCATCAGAATGTGTCTGTCATCAAATGATTTGGAACACGAGCGGTTGATTGGCTTTGGAGGCTCAGGCTCGCTGTAGTTTCAATTTACGCCGCGTTTTGATG